>CAYZBK010000001.1:0-15201 GCA_964476655.1 uncultured Kangiella sp.
TCGTTTGTTCTTATAAAGTTACTTCATTAACAAACGATTCAATCGCTGAGTAAACGCAGCTGGATCATCCAGCTGACCACTATCAGAAAGTACCGCTTGATCAAACAACAATTCAACCCAATCATTAAATTCACTATCAGATAAATCACCTGATAATTGTTGAACTAATTTATGTTCAATATTAATTTCAAAAATTGGTTTCATTTCTGGAACAGGTTGACCAGCGGCTTTCATCATTCGAGCCATTTGTAAACTCATTCCACCATCGTTTGAAACAACACATGCAGGTGATTCTTCTAAACGACTTGAAACTTTAACGTCTTCTACTTTGTCAGATAAAAGTTCTTTGATTTTTTTAATTAAATCAGAGTTATCTTCGTTAGCTTTTTCAGCGGCTTTTTTTTCTTCTTCACTTTCTAAACCACCTAAATCTAAATCACCTTGAGTAATTGCTTGAAGTTTTTTATCTCCAAACTCTGTTAAATGTCCCATTGCCCATTCGTCGATGCGATCGGTTAATAATAATACTTCAATCCCTTTTTTCTTATACACTTCTAAATGTGGGCTGCTTTTAGCTGTCGCATAGTTGTCGGCAACTAAGAAGTAAATTTTATCTTGCTCTGGTTTCATTCTGTCAATGTAATCAGCTAATGAAACGGTTTGTTTGTCATCATTATTGTGAGTTGATGCAAAACGCATTAATCCGGCAACTTTATCTTTATTGGCAAAGTCTTCTGCTAATCCTTCTTTTAATACTGATCCAAATTCATCCCAAAACCCTTGGTAATCATCTTTTTTGCTTTTAGCTAGTTTTTCTAACATGCCTAAAGCTCGTTTTACACAGGCATTTCTTAAACTCTGAGTTGCACCTTTATCTTGTAAAATTTCACGAGAAACATTTAAAGGAAGATCATTAGAATCAAGTACGCCACGTACCATTCTTAAATAAACGGGTAAAAACTGTTCCGCATCATCCATAATAAATACACGTTGAACGTAAAGTTTTACACCACGAGGTTTGTCACGGTTCCATAAGTCCATTGGTGCTTTTTTAGGCAAGTATAATAAACTGGTATATTCTAATTTTCCTTCAACTTTATTATGAGCCCAAGTTAATGGTTCGTTAAAATCATGTGATATATGCTTGTAAAATTCTTTGTATTCTTCTTTTTTTACATCCGATTTTGGGCGGGTCCATAATGCAGTCGCCTTATTGATGACTTCAAATTCTGGAACAACAATTTCATCCTCTTCTTTTTTATCATCGCCATCTTCGCTTGGCATGCCCATATCAATTTTTTCCATTTCAACGGGTAATGAAATATGATCTGAATATTTATTAATTACCGAGCGAACACGGTAACTTTCAAGAAATTCTTTTTCATCGTCTTTAAGTTTTAAGATGATGTCGGTTCCGCGATCTGACTTTTCGACTGTTTCTATAGAAAACTCACCATCGCCTTTTGAAATCCAACTAACCGCTTCATCAGCTTTTGCGGCGGCATGTCGGGTTATAACTTCTACTTCATCTGCAACAATAAATGACGAATAAAAACCTACACCAAACTGTCCAATTAAGTTACTGTCTGATTTGTCTTCTTTAGACATTTGTTTAATAAATTCAGAAGTACCAGAGCGAGCAATGGTTCCAAGGTTGTTCATGACTTCTTCTTTGGTCATACCAATACCATTATCACTAATGGTGAGTGTGCCCGCCTCTTTATCTGCTGTAATGCGAATTTTTAAATCACTGTCACTGCCATAATAATCATCATGAGATAATGCTTCAAAGCGAAGTTTGTCAGCTGCATCTGCCGCATTTGAAACTAATTCACGCAAGAATATTTCTTTATTACTGTATAAAGAATGCACCATTAAGTTTAAAAGCTGTTTTACTTCGGTTTGAAAGGCATGAGTTTCTTTATTGGCGACTTCTGTCATCGTGTTTCTCCTGGCAATAAAATACTAAAAATATCGGTTTTATAAAGGTTGTTCTTTTGATTATTGATTAATTGGGGTCTATCGGAATGATTTCAAGCTCTAAATCAAATAATTCTTTCTAATATTCATTACCTTATTGCAAAAATGACATATAATTACAGCATGTCAGGTTACCTTTAATCTAAACAACTTCAAATGCTTGATTAAAAACCATTAAAAAACTACTTATATACACAAAATTGGAGCTTTCCTTTGCTACGCAGAACAAAAATAGTTACAACTCTTGGACCATCCACTAATGATGCTGAATCTTTAGAAGCGCTTTTTAGAGCAGGCGCTAATGTGGTAAGAATGAATTTTTCTCATGGTTCGGCTCAAGATCATATTAACAGAGCCCAAGTCGTTCGAGAGGCCGCTAAAAAGATTGGTGTGAATGTTGCCATTTTAGGTGACTTACAAGGACCAAAAATTAGAATATCTCGCTTTCAAAATGACAAAATCAATTTAGAAAATGGCCAAGAATTTGTATTAGATGCCGATTTAGATGTTAATGCGGGTACCGAACATCAAGTAGGTATAGATTATAAGGAATTGCCTCAAGATTGTGAGGTTGGTGATATTTTGTTATTAGATGATGGTCGTGTTGAATTAGAAATCACAAAAATTGATGGCAATCGAATAATTACTAAAGTTTGCATTGGCGGTGCTCTATCTAACAATAAAGGCATTAACCGCAAAGGCGGTGGTCTTTCTGCTCCTGCATTAACTGAAAAAGACATTCAAGATATTAAAACGGCTGCATTAATGGATGTTGATTATTTAGCTGTCTCTTTTCCAAGAACGGCTGATGATATGAATCTTGCTAAAAAGCTTGCAAAGGAAGCTGGCTGTCAATGTGGAATGATTGCAAAAATTGAACGTGCTGAAACCGTTGCCGATGACCAAATATTAGATGATATCATTATTGCTTCTGATGCTGTAATGGTAGCCCGAGGCGATTTAGGTGTCGAAATAGGTGATGCAGAACTGATTGGAGTTCAAAAGAAAATTATTCGCCGCGCACGAGCTTTAGATCGCGCCGTCATTACAGCGACTCAAATGATGGAATCAATGATTACTAACGCTATTCCGACTCGTGCAGAAGTCTTTGATGTTGCCAACGCGGTATTAGATGGTACTGACGCGGTAATGCTTTCTGGCGAAACAGCAATGGGCGACCACCCTATTCGAGTGGTTGAAGCTGTATCACGAGTTTGTTTAGGCGCAGAAAAAGAAAAAACCAATAAAATATCTCGTCACCGTGTTCAAATGAAATGGGAAAATGTTGATGATACTATCGCCTTGGCCGCTATGTATGCTGCAAATCATTTAGAAGGTATTAAAGCGATTGCTTGTTTAACTGAGTCGGGTTCCACTCCATTAGTCATGTCTAGAATTCGTAGTGGTATGCCTATTTTTGCGTTAACTCGATTAGCAAGAACGCAACGGAAAATGGCTCTTTACCGGGGAGTTGAGGCGATCCATTTTGATCCGACTACTCTAGATGTTAATGATGTTAATCGTTTAGCTATTGAAGAAATTAAAAAGTTCATTACCTTAAATGACGGTGATTTAGTGCTGTTGACTAAAGGCGCTCATATGGGGAAATTGGGCGGAACAAATTCTCTACAAATATTAGCCGTCGGTGATATAAGTTAAACTAACGACTATTTTATAAATCTTGGTTTGTGGAAACTTAAGCATAAACCAAGATTCAAAACCTTTAATATCTAAATCTAGTACCAAACCTCTCATATACGACCTCTAGCCGAGCATCTAAATTCTATTTGATTGATTAATTTTTTGGATCTGGTTGAACAATGCTTGATAATCCCCTTTTATCGTTATTTTATAACCTTCAGATTTAAGCGCTTCAAAAACTTGTTTTATTTCATATTGATAGTTATTAAACTTTAACAAAGTTCGTGCTAATTCAGGATATAACTTTCGTAAAATATACCTTTTAGTAACACCAATGTATTGAACAACAGCAAGAATCATCCCAACAATAAAAGAACTAATAACTAGCCCTGTTTTAAATTCAAAACTAAAAGTATAATCTTCAAGAATTATAGCGGTCGCAATAGGCAGTGATAATGCGATAAGAATAAATGTCACCGCGATAAAATCTAACTGCGACTGGGAATTAAATAGCCTTACTTTTTCTTCGAATATTTCGAAAGGTTCTCGCAGTAAAAAATGCCAATTTTTCAAACCAACCGCATTAGGCCCTTTGCTTATTTTACTTTCTAGCTCTAATCTCTCCCTATAGAATTCTTTGATATTTGGAAATGTTTTACTAATAAGTTCATTAGTTGTTAATTTTAATTTTCGAGTGTTTATTATTGAACTGTAAATGGATAATTCCGACAATGATATACTTCCACACCTTTGACAACATTTTATATGGTGCTCTTCTTTATGTTTACCAAAAGGTAAATAATAGATATGAGATCTTAATGAATGTTTGTGAATAATAAAAGCTTCAATTTTGCTGCATGTAGTACAAAAATCGGTAACAAAACCAATTTTCTTTTTAATTTCTTTTGTTCCCCAAAAAATCAGCATAAAACTCTCTTTTAATACAATATCAATAAAAAATATATTTCAAGGAAGTATATTTCAATATCAATATATAAATCCCACAGTATATTTTATTCTGCTTAACTTAACTTAACTTAAATTAACTCTACTCTACTAACGATCTTAAGAGGTAAAAATGTCGAAGCAATATAAAAACACTTGCTAATAAGAATCAATAGGACGCTTGCCGCTGGACTTGTTATTTTTAGAATAAAACCATGCGGTTAAAGAGAGCAATGAAAATATACCGCCAATAAAAACAATCTGCTCTATTTGATTTATCCATTCATAATAAAGAATAAGACTTGTTCCCAACACTAAAACAAAGATCGCTAATAACGTTAGCACTAACGATGAATGAGTTAACAATCGAATTTTATAATTAGCATAAGCCATTAACAACGAGACTAATAAGAAAGTGACACTACCAAATTCAAGAATGACTCTAAGATCTGCCACTAATACTAAAATAAAAGCTAAAGAAGACATTGTTATAATTGCAAACATTGGAATATTTCTAATGCGTTTACTTATAATTTTTGGCATATATCCATCTTGAGCTATTACCGCCATTTGTCTTGATGCTCCAAACAAGGTGCCACTAATTGCACTACTTGATGCTAACATTGCGCCTAAAATAACTAAATCAGTTCCAAAATGACCTAAGACATTACCCGCTCCAGAAGCCAAAGCGTATTCTTTATTTCTGGTGATTTCTTCAAAAGGAATCGCCAGTATTGCACCAAGAGAAATAACAACATAAATAATTACTGCTAAAATAATCGCCATGTAAATAGCTCTAGGTGTATTTATTTCTGGTTTTTCCATTTCATTTACCGCATTAATCACTAGCTGAAAACCTTCATAAGCAACAAAGGTTAATGAGGCAACAATAAGAATGGATAAAAATGTTGAATCGGTATTGTTCTCTATTAAAATGGGTAAAGTTGTTTGGCTATTATTAATTAAAACAAAAGAAATAATAAGCAAAATAATAAGCTTGCTATAAACCATTATATCTTCTATTTTTCCCATTCCTTTAACACTCCAAATATTAATTAATGTAAAAATCAACAATATTGCACCGGCAACCGTTTTTCTAGCCCAGATCGAATCAGCAAATTCAAAACCACTTATAGCGTAAGAAGCGAAGGTAAAGGCATAAAGCGCCAGCGTACTAATATAACCAAAGATAACCCACCAGCCAATTAATGATGCGGCAAAAGGAGATGCTGGAAATGTTTTTTTATAAAAAGAATAGCTGGCTCCTTCATCCTTGTAATAAACACCTAATTTTATATAGGAATAAGCTGCTAATGCAGCAATTAAACCACCAATAAATATGGCTAACGGCGTGTACACACCAATCATTGAAACAGAAATACCAAGAACGGTAAATATTCCACCACCGACCATCCCGCCTAATGCAATGGCAATAAGCTCTAATAAACCTAAAGATTTCTTGGCTTTTGTATTGTTTTGGTTCGTTGAAAGCATATTATTAAGCCTGCTGTTTTTATTTAATCATTAAGAAATCGTTAAATTACTAAACCCATTTTAAAAGTTGAAACTTCAGTATATTTTATATCAAATCATTCACCACCTTACCTGCTGTTCCATTTGGCTTAATAATTCCCCCTCTGGTTTACATTCAACCATTTAAATTAGGAAAAATAACAGCTAAAATGATACAAAGCACAAATATTACAGGAGTTTTACTTTTTGAAATTTCAGTTTATCATTTTATTCTATTTTTTATCTTCACTACTTTGTTCTCTAGATGCAAACGCTGAGAATGATGATGATTGTGAAATTAATAATGCCATTATAACAAAGATTAACTATATCGTTAAAGCTCCACATCAGCTGATTGAAAAAAACGAATCATCTTGGCTTAAAATATTTTACACACCAACCAAACAAGAAACTATTGAGCAATATTTGACCTTTAAGCTGGGCAGTAAAGTCAATATTAAAAAAATAAAAGAAACCATACGTAAGTTAAGAGCCGCAAAATTCATTTGGGATTCAACCTATCAATTGACCATAAAAAATGATTGCACTGCATCTATCAATATCACGGTTCATGACACATTCCCTTTTCGCCCTAAACTAGCCTTCACACGAAAGAATGGCGCCAACAGTACATCTTTTGGCTTAATCAATAAAAATCTGTTTGGAAGCGGTACAAGTCTGCAAATTGAAGTTAAAAATAATAAGTTGAGGGAAGAAAAAATTATTGAATATATCAATCCAAACTTTGCAAAAAGACACTACTTTTTTAAAGGTCTATATTCTGACAATAGTGACGGTAAACAAATTCAATTTAGGTTTGCAAAACCTTTCCACCATTTAGACTCAACGGCCTCTTTTGACTCATACGTTAATCTATATGATAGCAATTTGGAATTATATAATAATACTGAAATAGCTTTTCAATCGAATTATTCAAAAGATACAACATCTTTAAGTTATGCATTTTTAACCAAATCTTTATTGCATTATGAGCGGTCTAGAATATCTTTTAACATAAAAGATGAACAAGCAGAATACGATTCACTTGCTTTAATGGATAGGCACTTAGTCGAATTTTCTGCATCGTTAGAATTGTTTGATACGGATTTTATTGAAGTAAAAAACATACGAAATATGAATCAATTTGAAGACTATAATCAGGGTGTTAATTTAGCATTTTCATTTGGCGCTATTTATGACCAATTAAATGAGAACTGGTCCCCAAAACTTTCTGCATCGCTCTCTAAAACAACCGTTTATAATCCTTATACCGTATTGATTACAGAGATTAATTATTCCCACAAAAGCTTCTCTAACTATTTAAATCAATCTAAGATCTCAAGCCATTTTGAATACAATTATTTTGATGAGGATTATCAGCAAAGTTGGAATGCAAAAATCAAATACAAAAAATTGCAAAACCCTAATCCAGAAAATTTCATTTCCATGGATGAAGAATTTCCTATTAGAGGCTTCCCTTATGGTTATCGACTTGGTGACTCGATGATAGCTTTAAACATCGAAAAACGATGGTTCAACTTAGCCAATATTTTTGAGATTTTTAATGTGGCGGCTGTAGCTTTTTATGATATTGGTCAAATATCACTAGAAAACTCTGATATATTTTCTAAACAAAAAACGGCATTACAAAGTGCAGGAGTGGGTTTAAGAATTTCGCCAAGTAAATTTTCTAAAAATATTGTTGTACATATTGATCTGGCATTCCCTCAAGGTAATGATATAGATGATAACTATCAGTTAAACATATTTGGTCTGAGACACTTTTAATAATAACCGTTTACAGAAAACTATTTATTGGCTTCGCCAAACTTTATTTTCCACCATCTAATGCTTAGCGGCACAGAAATATTGAGTAAAAAAATGGTTATCATTAATGTATAAAAAGCTTCTGTAGATAATATATTATTTTGAACATAAGCAATATTTAATACAACAAAAGCTAATTCTGCTCTACCTAACATTCCAAAACCAATCATTAAACTTTGTGACCAATTAAAATTACCGGTATAACGAGCAGCAAGACTTGCTGAGCTAACCTGACCAATAAACAGGGCAACAAATAGTATCAACGCTCCCGGTAATACAGCCATAAATAAATCAAACTCAAAAAGTAATTTACTACCCAGAGCAACAAAAAAAACAGGCCCTATCCAAGAAAAGGCTATATTGTCGATCATTAATCTGGCTTGATTATAAAAATCAACTTGCTTATCTTGATGAAAATCAAAGTAGCTTCTATGAACGATAAGCCCTGCCATATAAGCTCCAACCGCAGGATGAAAACCAAAAACATGTGCGAGTAACCCCATAGAAACAGCAATTAATAGCAATGACAAAATAGTATACTCACCTTTTGCCATTGATAATATTTTACGTAGATTTAACCTGCCAATAAGTGGTAAAAATCTAAAGAAACTTTTTTTAGATGGAAACAACCAAGCGCCAACCATGGTAACAATAATAAAAAATGCAACCGCTTTTCCTACAATTAATAGAGCGCCATCTAAGCTAATTGAAGCCTCACCGGTTGCAACCGGTACTAATATAGCAACAAAAACAAGTGAGGCAATATCATCCAAAACTGCAGAAGTCATAATACCTGTGGCAGCCGGACTTTTATTTAAGCCTTCTGTTTTAAGTGAAACCATTGTTAATGAAACTGCAGTGGCCGTCATCGCTAAGCCAGATAATAACGCAATATTACTATCATGCCAGTAGAACCAAGCCGTGCTATAAGCGACTGCAAAAGGCACAATGGCACCAAAAAAAGCGATCCCCCAGCTTCGTTTTACACTTTTTATAAAGTTACTGGCATCCTCTTCAAAACCGAGGGCAAACATAATTATAATAATACCTAATTCAGAAAACCCCTCAATAAATGTGGGAAGTTTTGTAGGAATAATATTTAAATTAACCAGTATTGCTCCAAAAAACAAATACCAAAGTACAGGCGTTAAACGAGTCTTGTGTGCCATGAAGGAGGCAATAAAAACAGTCGCCCAAATTATGGCTAAAATTTCTAAATCGTACATTTAATTGCCTTGCCTCTTTTAAGAAATAGGATGTTAAAAACAAATAATTATTTAGTTAATAATCCACGACTATTTAACAAGTATTTTACATCAGGCTGCTGGCCTCTAAATTTCAAATACATTGACATAGCCTCTTCTGTACCGCCCTTCGATAAAATATTTTCTCTAAATGAATTGGCAGTTGCTTGATCAAAAAGTCCTTTTTGTTTAAAAACATTAAAGGCATCTGCGGCTAAAATTTCAGACCAAATATAACCATAATAACCTGCAGAATAGCCTCCTTGGAAAATATGGGAAAAATAGGTTGAACGATAACGAGGCGCGATTTGATTGATCAAACCGATTTCTTTCAAAAATGACTTCTCGAATTGTTCAGTATTTTTTATTGTCGGATCCGTCTCTGTATGCCAGGCTAAATCTAATAAAGTAGCCGCCATGTATTCTGTTGTTGCAAACCCCTGTCCAAACTGTGCAGCCTTTTGAATTTTATTAATCAATGACTGAGGTATAGTTTTTCCAGTTTTATAATGACGAGCAAAATATTTTAATACGCTTGGTTCAAACATCCAGTTTTCTAAAACTTGTGATGGAAACTCAACAAAATCTCTTGGAACTGAAGTTCCAGTTTGGGATGGGTAAGTAACATTTGATAAAAATCCGTGCACTGAATGACCAAACTCATGAAAAAGTGTTTTCGCTTGATCAAATGTTAGCAAGGTGACTTGTTCTTTATTAGGCAAAGGAAAATTTAAAACATTAACAATAATAGGTTTAATAAATGTTCCATCTTTAGAAATCGATTGATTTCTAAACCCGTTCATCCACGCCCCACCTCTTTTAGATTCGCGAACATAGGGGTCAATTAAATACAGTCCAATTAATTCGCCATTTTTGTAATAAACTTCAAAAGCTCTAACATCTTTATGATACATAGCAAGATCATTACGCTCTTTAAATGTCATACCATAAAGTTTATTGACGGTATAAAAAACACCTTTTAGAGTGTCCTGAAAAGAAAAATAGGGTTTGGTTTCTTCTTCTGTGATGTTATATTTTTCTTTTCTTATCCTTTCAGACAAGTAACGCCAGTCCCAAGCTTTTACCTCGTAAGGCTTAGCTTCTTTATTAACTATTTGTTGTAAAAGTGACAATTCTTTTTTTGCCTGTTTTAAACTTGCAGGCCAAATTTTATTCAGTAATTTGTAAGCGTTCTCTGGAGATTTTGCGGTATTATTTTCCAAAACTAAATGTGCATACGATTGATAACCTAGCAACTTCGCTTTTTGAACGCGTAGTGATGCCATTTTTGCAACAATCATTTTATTGTCGTTGGCATTGTTATTATCACCGCGATTCGTATAGGCTTTCCACATTTTTTCTCGTAAGTGACGTTTTTTTGAATACATTAAAAAAGGTGTTTTACTTGGCCGGTGAGTAGTAAAAACCCATTGATCTTTATAATTACGAGCAGCGGCTTCTTTTGCTCCTTGCTCTATAAGGTAGTCAGGTAAACCTGCTAAGTCATCTTTATTGTCAATCACTAATTCAAAATCATTTGTTTCAGCTAAAACATTATCTGCAAACTCTAAACTTAATTTAGATAATGTTTCATTAAACTCTCTTAATTTTTGTTTATCTTGTTGGTTTAAAGCCGCACCACCTCGAATAAATTCTTTATAATAATCCTCAAGTAATTTTTTTTCATCACTTCTTAAATTTAACGTTTCAATTTTATTATATAACTCAGAAACACGTTCAAACAATTTAATATTTAGATATATATCATCCTTTAAATTAGTCAGTCTTGGCGATATGTTTTTGGCTATTTTTTTTAGCTTATCATTCGTATTAGAACTCGTCAGATTAAAAAACACATTAGAGACTTTGTTTAACAATTGTCCACTGTATTCAAGTGCCGCAATGGTGTTGTCAAAAGATGCTTGTTCAGTATTGTTTGCAATCAACAAAAGCTCTTTTTTAGATTCTTTTATTGCTTGTTCAAATGCGGGCAAAAAATGTTTATCTTTAATCTTATTAAATGGTGCGAGTTGAAATTCTGTTGTATAAGGTTGTAAAAAAGGATTGAGCTTTGTTTTATCTTCAACCATTATATTTTTTACCGTGTTTTTTTGCTCCTTAATAATATGATCACTTGTATCTTCAAGTGCTTTATCATTGTTACAAGCGCTAACAAAGATCCATACAAGGGTTAACAGAATTCTTTTTACAGTCATATAACACTCCTAAAATTCAGGTTCCATTTAAAAATCAAAAATAATTGATTTCTTGTTTTTCTAAAAATCTCCACTCTCCTGGTTGTAAATCATTATCTGGCTTTAAATTTTTACTAAGAGAGAGTTTTCCAATTGACAGTCGATGTAGTTTTGTCACCGAAGAGCCTACAGCCGCTATCATTCTTTTAACCTGATGATAGCGCCCTTCTGTTATTGTCAAAGTTATCATATTATGCTCAAAGATTGAAACTTTAGCCGGTTTAGTTGGTTTATCCTCTCCGGTTAACATTAGACCATTTTCTAATCGCTGTATATTTTCAGCAGACAATTTTTCACTCGTTGTTACTAAATATGTTTTATTTTGTTTGTGCTTGGGTGATGTTATTCGGTGAGTCCATTGACCATCATCACTAATTAAAACAAGGCCTGTGGTATCTTGATCTAAACGCCCTGCAAAATGCAGGGAACTCGAAGTAATGTGAGTGATTAAATTTAAAGCGCTAGGATAGTTTTCATCTCTTGTAGAGCAAACATAACCTTTTGGCTTATTTAACAAAATATAGACAGGAGAAATCTCAGTTAATACTACGCCATTAAAACAAACTTGTTGTTCAGCATTAACAATATAACCGGCTTTTTTTTGAATTTGTTGGTTAACAGAGACGCAACCTGAGGTTATTTTTTTCTTTGCACTAGAACGAGTGCATGCTAATGATTTGGCAATGTGCTTATCTAAACGCATTTATCTAATCTACAGTCACTAAGTCGTTTTCCATCGTTTTAATGAATCAATATCGCTTTGCTTTGCTTCAACCCATACATTTTTCGTTTTGCCATTACCATTGATATTGTAGTGCTCTTTCTTCCAAAAGGTCGCTTTGTGTTTAAGGTAATCCATAATATATTCGGCGGCCTTAAAAGCTTGCAGGCGATGCAAGGCACAAGCTCCAACAAAAACGATGGGATCACCAACTGACAAATAACCAACTCGATGAGCAACAATGACTTTATTTAATTGCCAACGTTTAATTGCTTGGCAAGCAATTTCAGTTAATAACGATTCGGTCATTCCTGGATAATGTTCTAGCGTCATCCCTGTTAAGTTTTGTTCCTCATGCGATACTCTAACATTACCCGTAAAGATAACTGAAGCACCGCTTTCACCTTGATTGCTTTGAATAGAACAATTAAGTAATGGTATGTCCAAAGGCTCTTCTGAGACTAAAATTGAAAACTGATCCGAATGACTATCTTTAGCAGAAACGTTCATTGTATTACCCACCAGTTACTGGTGGAAAAAAGGCAATCTCATCACCCTCTTTTAGTTGATAGGAAAAATCAATCATTTGTTGATTACATGCTATTTTGACACTTTTATTAGCCTCAACAAAGATTGTTTGCCATTCATCTCCTTTGCTAGCTAATAACGAACAAATACTGGTTAAATTAGAACTGTCTTCAACAGAAAGTTGTAATTTGTCACAATTTAACCGCTCTTTAAAGCTAGCAAAAAATAGTACTTTAATATTAATCATTTAATTTCCATTAAAATATTAGTTGTTCTCTCTTTTCCAATCACCCGATTTTCCACCTGATTTTGTTTCTAATTGTATATTAGAAATAACCATCTCTTTGTCAACAGCTTTACACATATCATAAATTGTTAAGCCGGCAATAGATGCGGCGGTTAAAGCCTCCATTTCGACACCCGTTTGACCTGAAACCTTGCAAAGTGTCTTGATCTGAATTGAATCATTATCCCAGTCTGGCTCCAAATCAACTTTGATTGAGGTCAATAGAAGTGAGTGACACAAAGGAATTAAGTCCGCTGTTTTTTTTGCGGCTTGGATTGCTGCTATACGTGCAACAGCTAATACATCACCTTTTTTGTGCTCTCCATCAACAATCATTTGCAGCGTATTTTTAGACATTTTGACCGTTGCAGAAGCTTTTGCAATACGAGAAGTTGTCAGTTTTTCTCCAACATCGACCATTTGTGCTTCGCCTTTGTCATTTAAATGGGTAAAATGGTTCATAATTTCGAAGTCTTCTTATAAAGGGTTAATCAATGGATCATATTCATGTGACTGTGGCAGCTATTATAAAGCGAAACGATGAATATTTGTTAGTAAAAGAACGAGCGAGTTCAGGAGCAATCGTTTTTAATCAACCTGCTGGGCATGTTGAACTTAAAGAATCTCTATTGGATGCGATTATTCGAGAAGTTAAAGAAGAAACAGGCTTAACATTTAAACCTTCTGAACTGGTCGGCACCTATCTATTAAGCCCTGCAACTAATGGAAAAACTTATCTGCGCTTTTGCTTTACTGGTGAAGTTCCTGCTGAGCAACAACCAAGCCCTCAGGATCCTGACATATTAGATAATTGCTGGTTTACGATTAAACAAATTACGGATATGAAGCGTACAGAACTTCGTAGTGCTTTGGTACTACAATGCTTAACCGATTATATAAACGGTAAGCGACAGCCTTTAAGTTCTATAAACTTTTGTAGTGATGAACATCAACTTGCTGATCACTGTTACCGTCAATTATCGTGATTTTCATGCTGGCAAATTCAAAGCGTTGTCTTTATATACATCAGAAAACATCTCATAGACTATGATAAAAGCAAATAATAATATGATTGAAAAAAACAACGACGTCAGCAATATAAAAGTTGTTGTTGGTATGTCCGGCGGTGTTGATTCTTCTGTTGCCGCTTATTTATTAAAGCAGCAAGGTTACCAAGTGATTGGTGTTTTCATGAAAAATTGGGAAGAAGATGATACCGATGATTACTGTTCTGCCGCTGAAGACATGGCCGACGCAAAATCAATAGCGGACAAATTAAATATCCCTTTTAAAACGATTAATTTTTCTGCTGAATATTGGGACAATGTATTCGAATATTTTTTGCAGGAATATCGCTCTGGTCGTACACCCAATCCAGATATTATGTGTAATAAAGAAATTAAATTTAAGGCTTTTCTTGATTACGCAACACATTTAGGTGCCGAATATATTGCTACTGGCCACTATGTTAGAGCAGAAAGAACTCAAGATACTTCATTGATGTTGCGTGGCATTGATGCAAATAAGGATCAAAGTTATTTTTTATATACACTTAATCAGCAACAACTATCACGCTCGCTCTTTCCCATTGGAGAATTAGAAAAATCTGAGGTGAGAAAAATTGCCGAGCAACAAGGTTTTATAACCGCCAACAAAAAAGATAGTACGGGAATTTGTTTTATCGGCGAAAGAAAATTTAAAAATTTTCTTCAACAATATATCCCCGCACAACCTGGAAATATAGAAAATGATGAAGGTAAAATCATTGGTCAACATTCTGGCTTAATGTATCACACTCTAGGACAAAGGAAAGGTATTGGTATTGGAGGCTTATCCGATTCATCTGAACAACCTTGGTATGTGGTTGCCAAAGATCTTGAACGTAATGTTTTAATTGTGGGTCAAGGTCATGAACATCCACTCATGCAAAGTTATGGGTTAATTGCTTCTCAATGGCACTGGGTCAATGAAAAAAACATTTCTAATTCTTTTTCTTGCACAGCAAAATCTCGTTATCGACAAAAAGATTTTAAATGCCGTGTAGAAAAGATGGATAACGAAAATTGGAAAGTGACATTCGATGAAAAACAAAGAGCAGTAACACCGGGGCAATCTATCGTGTTATATCAAAATGAATATTGTCTTGGAGGCGGTATCATTGATACTATTTTGCAGTAGCAATATAGTATTCAAGCATTTCTTATATAACTGACAAACGGACAATAATTAATTTTAATTAAAAGCAAAATAATGAATATGAAT
>CAYZBK010000001.1:15301-137484 GCA_964476655.1 uncultured Kangiella sp.
CTCGCAGGTATCTCTCAATCTATTCGAGCGGTGCAAAATATCGCTTGGAAAGGTGATACAAATACAAATGATTTAAAATCTGTTCTTTTAAGTTTGTTACAAATTAATGCTAAGTCTGCTGCATCCGTTTATAACAGTAGCTTTGAATTAAGTAGTGGTTTGCGCTTGATTAAGCAACAACTTGATGCAAACAGTAACGGAAAAGATACTGAATTTGTTGGCTTGTTAATTAATGTTTTGAGTTTACAAAAACAATTGAGTAAAAATAATACTATCATGGCGTTATTAACAAAAAAAATATCGCAATTATCGACACAATATGAAAATAAGGATTATGAACAAGATGATAGTACTTTTGAGCAATTACTCATTGACTGTTCCGATATTTATCAACAAACAGTTTCTAAACTGCCTACCCGTATTCAGGTAAAAGGTGAGCCAAAATATCTTAAAGAAAATAAAAATCAAATAAAAGTAAGAGCGGCTTTGTTATGTGCCATGAGAAGTGCTTTTTTATGGCGTCAATCCGGAGGAAGTCGTTGGAATTTTTTGTTTCACAAACAAAAAATTCTTGATGCTGTTAACTTTATTATTAAAAACCCACAAAAATAATCGTTGTAGCTAATCTCTTTTATCTTCGAGAACTCACGGTCACACGATTACGACCCATTTTTTTAGATGAATATAATGCTGAGTCGGCTCTTTTAAATAACTCTGTTATATTTTCGTTCTTCATTAATTTCGCAATACCAAAAGAACAACTTAGTTTAACGTCTTTTGTCCACCCCATATCAACAATACGTTTTCTTATTTTTTCTGCGACTTGCTGAGCCTCTTCTAAAGATGTATGGGGACACAACAAGATAAATTCTTCACCTCCCCATCGTCCAAAAACATCATCACTTCGGGTATTTTCTCTCACAAGATCGGCAAAAGCGATCAGTATTTCATCACCAACATCATGACCAAATTTATCGTTAATTAATTTAAATTTATCTAAATCCATAAAAATAATCGAAAAGTCAGTTTTATGTCTTTGGGCATTAGACGTTAGTTCGTAAATATGGTTTCTTAGACCTAGTCTATTATAAGTATTCGTTAAAAAATCTTGATGCGCTAATTCTTTTAATTCTCTTTTTTCTAACTCTAGAGCAATATTTATTTGTGAGATTTTTCGCTCTCTAAGTTGAAATTCTGCTATGGCACGCCGAGTTGAAATAACATAAACCAATAAATACAGTATTGCCATACTAAACCAACCAAATATTATAATTAAATAAAATGTTGTTTCAGTAATTTTTTTACCAACAAAAGTTAAATCATGGATCTTAATTGTATGAAAGCCATTTGGCGTTGTTCCGCCAGTAGAAAGTTCTATGTAAGAAACATTAGTTAAATCACGAGAAGCTCGTTGCGGATCAATTTTATTTTCATTAACCCACCAGTTAGCTACTTTAAAAGCGGTTAAAGGAATTAGGTAAGGTTTGTCTTCATCATTAGGATTGTATGAAAACTCATTCACTTTGTAAGTTTGAGTATCATCAACAATGGAATAACTATTATCAAAATGGCGCAAATAAATTCTAATCGCATTATCACCAGGACCTTCGATAGAAATATTTAAGCTCAAATGAGTGTACTTAGTGAAATCGATCCCTTCTGGTGCTTTTTTAAACACCATGTATATTTCACAAAAAGGCCATTGATATTTATCTTTCAGTTCACAATTAAGCGTTATTCCATCACTACTGTGTGAAAAAGACGCTACACTGGCTCCGCCCATAGGCCTGTCATCAACTGTATCCATTTTAAAATCAGAGTCTGCATCAAGTACAAAGGAGTTATTCATACCGTAGTTATACCAAGCGAAAAGCCCGATTGTTAGAACTACAAGTATCAATGTGGCACGAAAAAACCATTTTTGAAGGGATGATAGTATTTGCAATGCTTGCTCTCTTAATTTCCTATTAACGCTATAAAGCTGACAACCCTAAAAATCAGGATTTCCATAAAAACGGGTTAACGATCATTAACTTATCATTCAACATTAAAAGTATAGCTTAAAATTAATTTAGCGTGGCAATAATAAATTATTCATTCGCTTGTTGAATTTTAATTTTCCATATCGCAGGTCCAGTTTTATGCACTGAATCCCCCTTTGTGTCTACGGCAACAGTAACAGGCATATTCTCAACAGTAAACTCATAAATAGCTTCCATACCGAGCTCTTCAAAAGCAACAACCCTTGACTCTTTTATTGCTTTAGAAACTAAATAAGCCGCGCCGCCAACAGCCATTAAATAAACCGCCTTATTTTTAGCAATTGATTTTAAAGCAATATCTCCACGTTCGGATTTACCAATCATTCCCATTAAACCCATACCACCTTCTGATTTATCCGTTAACATTAGATCCGAATATTTGTCCATTCGTGTTGAGGTTGTTGGCCCAGCAGGTCCAACGACTTCATCGCCAACAGGATCAACGGGCCCAACGTAATAAATAAAACGACCTTCAAAATCGACCCCTTCAGGTAAAGATTTTCCATTATCAATGAGATCTTTAATTTTTTTATGGGCGGCATCTCTGCCAGTAAGAATTTTTCCACTGAGTAATAAAGAATCACCTGGTTGCCAACTGTCTATTTCTTGCTGGCTAATGTTATCTAAATTCACTTGTTTTATTTTGCTTTGATCGGTTTGTTGAATTTCTGGCCACTCAGTTAAACTGGGTGGAGAAATATAACTTGGTCCACTTCCGTTTAAGGTAAAATGAGCATGACGAGTCGCTGCGCAATTTGGGATCATGGCAACAGGTAAAGAAGCGGCATGTGTTGGGCAGTCTTTAATTTTAATATCTAGTACGGTGGTCAAGCCTCCTAGGCCTTGAGCGCCAATTCCTAGTTGATTCACTTTTTCCATCAGTTCAAGTCTTAATTTTTCGACCGATGTCTCCGCGCCTTTTTCCTCTAATTCTTGTATATTTATAGGATCCATTAAAGATTCTTTAGCCATCAGCATTGCTTTTTCTGCTGTTCCACCAATGCCTAAACCTAACATCCCTGGAGGGCACCACCCTGCTCCCATTGTAGGTACTGTTTTTAGTACCCAATCAACAATCGAGTCATTGGGATTTAGCATTACAAATTTACTTTTGTTTTCTGAACCGCCTCCTTTAGCCGCTACAGTCACTTCAACTGTGTCTCCAGCCACCATTTCGACATGGACCACTGAAGGTGTATTGTCTTTTGTATTGACTCTTGGACCAATAGGATTTTTAACGATTGATGCTCTTAATGGGTTATCAGGATTCAGGTAAGCTCGACGAACCCCTTCATCCACTAATTCTTGCACGGTTAAATCACTTTGCCATTGTACATCCATACCTATTTTTACAAAGCTAGTTACAATGCCTGTATCTTGGCAAACTGGACGTTTACCTTCAGCGCACATCCTAGAATTAATTAATATTTGAGCGATTGCATCTTTAGCGGCAGGATTTTGCTCTTTAAGGTAAGCTTGATGCATTGCGTCGATAAAATCTTTAGGATGATAATAAGAAATATACTGTAAAGCACTTTCAACACTATCAATAAAATCTTGTTGCTTAATGACGGTCATTTGCTAATTCTCCATGCAATCAAATTTAGATTTACTATTTAACCTCAGCTCGGGATAAGAGCAACCATCCAGCATAACTATAACCATAGCCATTTAAGATGGGTATATACATTATATATGAAAAAAAGGGTTTAATCTGAATGTGTTTAAGTACCTTGTAGACACAAAAAAGCCGGTCATAAGACCGGCTTTTTGATTTGGCGTCCCCTAGGGGGTTCGAACCCCTGTTACCGCCGTGAAAGGGCGGTGTCCTAGGCCTCTAGACGAAGGGGACTTAAGACTTTAACTTGAGAAAAATTCGTTTTTAAAAACTTGCTCACCTCAAGAGCGCGCCATTCTATAGTCACTCGAGTGGCTTGTCAAAAGCTATTTTAGTTTTTTTTAAATTCTTATCAATTTAATGCTTTTTCATCCATATTTAGCCTTCCATTTACCAATTGAAACTGTTTTTGCATAGAAGAAGC
Source organism: uncultured Kangiella sp. (assembly GCA_964476655.1). Taxonomy (GTDB): domain Bacteria; phylum Pseudomonadota; class Gammaproteobacteria; order Enterobacterales; family Kangiellaceae. The sequence continues at coordinate 19,386 of CAYZBK010000001.1, forward strand.
GAGCCTAAGATCATGAGTCACAATTAAAAAACTAGTCTCTTCATCTCTATTTAATTCAAACATCAGATCATTAACCGTTTGAGCGGTTAAACTATCAAGATTACCAGTTGGTTCATCAGCTAAAATGCATTCTGGCCGAGTGACAATGGCTCGTGCTATAGCGATGCGTTGCCGCTCTCCCCCGCTTAATTCTGCTGGCGTGTGTGATTGTCTATCTACCAAGCCAACTTTACTAATAATCTCCGACGCCCTTATACGCGCCTTTTTTTCTGATACGCCACCAATAATAAGCGGGATAGTCACATTTTCAAGTGCGGTAAACTCGCCTAACAAATGATGAAATTGATAAACGAAACCCAGCTTTTTATTTCGTAATTCACCTTGCTTTTTAATGGACAATTGATGAATGTTTTGTCCTGCAATAAGCACCTCCCCCTGATCTGGCGAATCAAGCCCGCCTAATACGTGAAGCAAGGTGCTTTTTCCCGAACCGGAGGTACCAATAATGGCAACCATATCGGCCTTGTTAACCTCTATATCAACACCTTTTAAAACTTCAACGTACTTTTTTCCATCTTGGAATGTTTTACGAATTGCTTTTCCAGATAAAATCGAATTTGAATTATTCATATCTTAGAGCCTCTGCTGGCTTAGTTTTAGATGCTTTCCAAGCGGGATATAAGGTGGCTAACGTGCTCATAACTAATGCTGAAATAGCAATGGTAATAACATCTGACCAATCAAGAACCGAAGGTAAAAACCCAATAAAGTATACATCTCCAGGCAACACTTGAACACCAAATAAATTTTCAATATACGCCACAACTTGTTGTAAATTTGTTGCTAAAGTGACTCCGCCAACAACGCCAAAAATGGTTCCAAAAATTCCGTTCAGACTACCTTGAACAATAAATATTTTCATAATAGTCGCAGGAGAAGCACCTAATGTTCTTAATATAGCAATGTCAGATTGTTTATCCGTTACTACCATCACCAAAGTACTCACTATATTAAAAGCGGCAACAAAAATAATAAAAATTAATAAAATAAACATCATTTTCTTTTCCATTTTTACCGCTTTAAATAAACTTCCATGAGTATAATTCCAGTCGGAAACATAAAATTCATCACTAATTGTCTCTCGCAATTGATAAGCGGTGTATGGCGCATCTAAAACATTTTTAGTCGTTACTCGTAAATTTGATACTTTATTGCCTTTACGCATTAATACCGCAGCATCTTTAATGTGAATCATGGCAAACATGCCATCAAGTTCTGACTTAACTTCAAATAAACCAACCACTTTAAAGCGTTTGTATCGAGGAGAAATGCCTGCAGGTGACACAGTTGCGCCATCAGCTAACAAAACAGTCACTTTATCGCCAATGCTAACGCCTAAACTGCTTGCCATGCCGATCCCTAAAATAATACCAAAGTCACCTGGTTTTAAAGAATCAAGCTCGCCAGAAATCATATAATCATTAACAATTGAGACCGCTTTTTCTTTCTCTGGCAGGATGCCTTGAATTAATCCGTACTTCGTATAACTACGATGTCGAAACATCGCCTGCGCATCAATAAAGGGCGCAGCAGCCACAACTTGATCATTTTTTAATACTTCGGCTTCCAAGCTTTTCCAGTCTTCGAATCCATTCCCTCGATCTCCAACAACTATATGAGGAACCATGCCTAAAATTCGTTCTCTTAATTCTGCTTCAAAACCATTCATGACCGACATGACAGTAATTAATACAATAATACCTAACGCAATGCCTAACATGCTGACTAAAGAAATAAAGGAGATAAAATGATTGTCTTTTTTAGCTCGGGTATATCGTAACCCAATCATTAAAGCGACTGATTTTTTCATAAAGACCCAAAAGTTGATGTGTTAAAGATTTTACGGACTAAAGTTTAATTCTATCAATACAATGATTCAGTAAACAGGCTTTTTTAAGGATTATTCAATTTAATCAGAATATATTAATGACTAACAGTCGTTAGTTGTCGTTGAAAATAGAGAATAAAGACAATTGTCTCTGTATTTAATTTAAAAATTTATGCTATAAATAGATCATCAATCCAAAATAGGACATTTTTGTGAACCCTCAAGTCCCTGAACAAACTGCTGAGCGACGACAATACTTTCGAATTAAGCATTCATTACTAATGAACTTTCAGCCTATTGAAGAAAACGAAGAGTTTGATGCATCAGCAAATGTTAAAGATGAGTCCCCAGATTCTTTTCATATTTTAAAAAAGATATACCACTTAAAACAAAAAAACCTTCAATTACTTGAGAAGTCTAGCTCCGATGATAATCTAACGACTCTGCATTTAAAGCAACAAAATAAGGAGTTTGAATCATTAACTGAATTGATTACTTCACATTTAGATATTGATTATAAAGAACTTTTGCAAGTAGACTTAAGTGGTGGTGGACTAAGGTTTATCTCCGACAAAGCTCTTCAGCTAGAACAAGCGTTAAAAATGGATATCGTCTTATTACCTGAGTTTTGCAACATTGTTGCTTACGGTCTAATTGTTGATTGTACAAAAACAAATAACAACAATTACCAAGTAGCAGTTTCATTTAGCCAAATTAGTGAGCCAGATAGAGATGCTATAATTAGACATGTATTTGAAGCTGAGTCTAAGCATTTAAGAAATCAAAAAGAAAAAAGTGCGAACTAGCTTTCAAAAATTACTACTCTTTAAAAAAGTATCAAAAATTTGCTTTAAATCAGCATCTTAGCAGAGTATATTAAGTGCTAATCTAATGATGGAGTCAAATCATGAAAAATTTAACTATTGCATGCGTATTAAACCTTATTATGGCTTTTAGCTCGTCGTTATTAGCTGAAAATATTGCTATTTCAGTTGCAGAGCAAGGTAATCCGTCTGTTAGCGCTCCAAGCAATGGACAAAAAATGCAGGATGTTGAAAGCCAATATGGTGAACCCCTGCAAAGAGCAGGTTCGGTAGGCGATCCTGCTATCACTAAATGGGTGTACCAAGCTTTCACCGTTTATTTTGAAAATGAGACGGTGCTACATTCTGTTATTCACAGAAGCTAGTGACTTTGAATATCCTTTTCACTATTAGCCCTCAGATCTTCAAGCTGTAGTCGTTGAGTCGGATAAGCCATTTCAGCATTATTGTCTTCTATAACTTTAGCGATGTTTAAAAGAATATTTTGCTTGATTGCATGATACTTCACCCAATCAGTCGTTTTAGTAAAGGTATACACAAAAAAATCAACGGATGATGCTGAGAAAGCATTAAGATTAACGATTAGTGTTTGTTGAGCATCTATTTCTGAATGCTGTTTTAGCATCTCTTTCACTTGATGAACAATATTTTCAGCCTGCGAAATATCGTCATAACGAATACCAAACGTTTCATAAATTCTTCGGTTGGTCATTCGAGACGGATTTTCAACAGTAATGCTATTAAATACGGCATTAGGGACATACAACGGCCTTTTATCAAACGTTTTAATGCGAGTTTGCCGCCAACCAATATATTCCACAGTTCCTTCTATTTCTCTATCACTTGAACGGATCCAATCACCAATAGAAAAAGGACGATCTAAATAGATAATTAGACCACCAAAAAAATTGGCCAATAAATCCTTGGCTGCAAAACCAATTGCTATCCCGCCGATACCACCAAACGCTAAAACAGCACTAATGCTAACCCCAAGGTTTTGGAGAATAAGCAAGACCGTCGTGATTGTCACAGAAACTCGGAGCAATTTACTAACGGCTTCAATAGTTGACTTATCTAATTTTTTTTCATCACTTCGATTTAAATTGCTAATAACAAGATTTTTCTCTGATTGTTGAATAAACCGAACTAAAGCCCATGAAACAACAACAACAATAAAGACATCCCGAAACGCTTGTTTAATGTCAATTCCCAATAAATACTGAAATATAATCCAAGCACCAATTCCCCAAATAAACAAAGTCACAGGCATGATTAAAGCCAGAATAATGGCATCATCCCAAACATTCTTTGTTTCATATAAGCGTTCAGTTAAACGTTTGCTGATCCTTCTCCACACAAAATTAATTAATAAGGTAACAAATACGGCTAGAAATACATGATAAATGTAGGTATTTTCGGTCAAACTGGCTTGCAGCCACAGTTCTAATTGCATCAGTGTCATTAAGATCTCAATAATAGTTGAAGTGAATTATGATAAAGTTAATACCGCTCGATTTAATTCTTTCCAGCGTTGTGTTTGTTTTAATTTTTTTAGACCAATAGCCAGTTTTGGATCAGCTTTCATTCGTTTTATTCGGCATTGTGATTCATTAGAAGATCGGTAATCTTTTAAGTGATATTGCATTTTAATAGCCTGCTCACGGTTGTTACAAAGCAGTACTAAATCACAACCAGCAGTCAAAGCTTTGTCCATGCGTTGAGTGTAATTTCCAACAATCTCAGCCCCTTTCATTGATAAATCGTCCGAAATAATAACCTTATCAAACTGTAATTTTTTTCTTAAATAATCGGTTATCCAAATTTTAGAAAAACCCGCAGGTAAATGATCAATTTTTGGATAAATAATATGTGCAGGCATCATCGCGGACAACTGAGATTTTAGTTTAATAAACGACTTCATATCATTGTTTTCTATAGTTTTTATATCTCTATCATCATAAGGGATGGTTAAATGCGAATCTTCAGTAACGCTTCCATGGCCTGGGAAGTGTTTTCCCGTTGAAGCCATTCCGGTCATTTTCATTCCATCCAAAAAGGCTGCTGCCAGTGGAATTATATTTTCAATTTTGTCTGAAAATGCACGTTTTCCTATCACTTTACTTTCCTTTAAGCCAAGATCTAATACTGGCGTAAAACTAAAATCACAACCAACCGATAACACCTCTAATGCCATTAACTGTGCAAACTGAAACGAATGTTTGAGCGCTTTTTCTGGCTCCTTAATATATAGATCACCTAAAACGGATAAAAAAGGTAACTCAGTGAACTCATTTTTAAACCGCTGAACACGTCCTCCTTCTTGGTCAACGGCAATTAAAATATTCGAGTTAATTTGCTTAATCGATTTTGTTAGCTGAAATAGTTGCTCTGCCGACTCAAAATTACGGGTAAATAAAATTAAACCGCCACAGTTAGGATCCGCGATGCAAGATTTATCTTCTTCGGTTAATTGAGTACCTGAAATATCTAGAAAAAGAGGGCCTACGGACATGCATTACCATTATTAAATATATCTAAAAGATTATTTTAACGTGAACTTACTAGAAGGTAAACTGATCTATCAAAATGGAAATACAATTTCATGGTGAAAAAATTGCTCTGAGACTAATTTTTTTTACTAACATTTATTTTTACTGAATAATTATCTTTTGCCGACTGCTATTTTTTACCTAAAAGTTGCTTTTTAATGGTTGCATTGAGTGGCCGTTCGCCTATCCATGTTTTTAAAAATGCAGAATAAAAGAGTTGACCTGATATAACGCCTTTTTGTTCACCATTGACACTCACCACCGTGCCTTTTTTAGGGTCATAATCAATACAAATTTCATCACCTTGTTTTATTTTTGTTCGCCAAATTTCATTAAATTGTTCAACAAAGGGCTTAAGTTGAATAAGCTCTTCTTCACTATGATTCACTGTAATACCAAGATTAATGCCTCGAATTAATGCATCAGCCTTTATCGATTGGTTTGTACGGATTAAAAAGCGTTTCTCACCAACATTATCAATAATTTCATCAACAGAGCCAGCGCCATTTTGCAAATAAAGCCCTCCAACATAAACAGCTTGTCTTGCATTTGATTTAATAACTGCTCCCTTTAAACGAAGCTCAGCACCGCCAGTAGAAAGTGTGACAACTTCATCGAGATCGATCCCGACAACGGCTTCGGCCGAACAAAGAGAAGTTAGAGAGAGGTATCCGGAAACAACTAAGATTAATATCTTATTCACAGTAATGCCTAAATAGTTAAGAATGTTAATAGTATCAATGCCTTGAAGTGATTTATTGTAATTATTGTTCTCAAGAGCTCTCAAAAACGTCAACACGAGAGTGCAGTGAACGAACAAGACTACAATAATTAACATCCTGTTGCAATTATAGTAGCTTAATTATTAACCAGGTTCTGTGCGCAGCTCACAGTGTTAAAAAAAGATGGCCATAAATACATTTTGTGTATGATTAAGACTATTGACCGGATAACTGATGTTTTGTTAATAGAAAGACACCATGCCCACCCCTTTCAAATTCTAACCAGGTAAATTCAATATTGGGGTAAGTCTCCTCTAAAGCATAAGCACTATTACCGACTTCAACAATAAGGATCCCATCGTCATTTAAATAATCTGCAGCTTGTTTTAGTATTTGTCGCGTAAGCTCTAAACCATCATCTCCTGACGTTAGGCCTAACTTAGGTTCAGACAAGTATTCTTGCGGGATGCTATCAAAATCTTCGGCATCCACATAGGGAGGATTTGAAACGATGATGTCGTATTTTTTATTTGTGAATTGCTCAAATAAATTCGATTCATAAAATGCGACATTGTCTAAATCAAAACGCTTTTTATTTATTTCAGCAACTTCAATACAGTCCAACGAAATGTCGCCTGCATCTACAATAGCATTAGGAAAATGCTGAGAACATGCAATAGCAATACAACCACTACCAGTACATAAATCAAGAATATTATGCACCTTGCTTGGATCAACCCAAGGCTTAAAGTTATCCTCTATCAATTCTGCTATTGGGGATCGGGGGATTAAGACACGGTTATCGACATAATATTCATTACCGCAGAACATCGCTTTATTGGTTAAATAAGCAACTGGAGTTTTATCTCTAATTCTACGTTGAACTCTATCAACCAAAAGTTTTTTCTCAGGTGTTATTAATTTTGATTGTAAAATAAGATCGGGGGTATCATCGGGTAAGCTGAGGCTTTGCAAGACTAATGTAACGGCTTCATCCCAGGCATTATCAGTGCCATGGCCGTAAAACAATGGTTCTTTTTCAAAACAACTGTACGCCCAACGAATAAAATCACGAATGGATTCTAATTCCAATACGGCGTAATCCAAATCTTTAGTAGAAAGCTGAACGGTATTATTTTTACTCATTGTTATAATCTCAACTATTTATTTCAATATCAATCTTTCTGGTGTAAAGCAGTCAACATACGATCCCTGACCTCTTCTACTAATTCATTTTTATTAGATGTTGTATATTGCGAAGCATCAACGGGCTGACATATTTCAACCTCAATTTTTTGATTTAAACAAATTTTAAGCTCTTTGCCAGCTTGTACGTTGTGAATACCTTTAACGGCAATAGGAACAATCATAGCAGAGGTATCAATTGCAAGGTGAAAGCCGCCTCTTTTAAAACGGCTAAGTTTACCATTTTTAGAACGTGTTCCTTCTGGTGATACCCACAATGTTATACCACCTAACATAAGTTCTTTTGCTTTTTGTAAATTTTTAAGTGCCTCGTCATGATTTTGTCTATCAATCGATATAAATTCTGCTCTTTTAAGAGCTGAACCAAATATTGGAATTTTGTAGAGCTCTTTTTTTGCCATAAATCTTACACTAAAATTAAGAGCCTTCACCGCAATAGGAATATCATACAAACTACTATGATTGGACATGATGATAATCGGCTTATCCTCAAACTTTTCTAGATTAGAAATACCTTTGACTTCAATTGTTAGCTTGATTAAGTTAAGTAAACGATTTGCCCAAACACTCAAAACACGGTCAATATATAAACGTGAATTACTGAGTAAATAAGAACTCAATATCATATTGATACATGCCCAAAGTGTAAATAAGCCCGTCATAAAGCTAATCCAATAAAATTGGATCTTGCCCGCGTTTTGTTTACCCATACTTCCTCTTTTTATGTGGTTTTTAATAGTGAGCTTAATCAACTGGTAGATATATTTTATTAACCTTACCGACTCTAATATTGTTGCTATCTGTAAAAAAATCCATTCGAATACACTGAGCAGTCTCAAAAGAATATAATTCACACCCAGGCGCTAAATATTGGCACAAATAGGAGACTATTGGCATATGACTAACAATTAATAATTGTTCATAATTCGTCGTTAATAAAAAATCCGCGAGTAATTTGTGATCAGCAGAGTGAATTAACAAATTTTCGGTTTCAATAGTTTGTGAAAAACCTAATTTTTTTTGCACTATTTTAGCGGTTGATACCGTTCGAGAAAGTGGGCTACTCAACATGTGCTTTGGTAATAAAGGGGAATCATTTAATAATTGTTCAATAACTGTTTCAACCTGCCTTTCACCTTCCGCCGATAAAGCTCTAGAAAAATCGCTCTCAAAATAATCAACTGCAAGCCCGTGACGCATAACCCAAAGTGATTTAATCATAATGATGTTTTTAACTTATTCATGTATTCAACTACAACGGTTTGGTTTTCATCGTTTAAACGAGGCCCAAATTGAGTCACTAACTGTGCCGAAGCAAAACTAGCTAATTGACCGGCTTGTTCAAATGAATATTCAGATGCTAGAGCATTTAAAAAACTTCCCGCAAATAAATCACCTGCGCCATTAGTATCAACAGCCTCAACCTCGTGCCCTGCAATGGTTATACGCTTTCCAGCCTGCACTAATAGAGCTCCTTTAGCACCTAATGTGATAACCAGACTTTTGGATATTTTTGACAAGTACAAAACCGCCTCATCTAACGTTGTACTATTAGAAAAGGCCATCGCCTCATCTAAATTACAAAAAAGTAAATCAACACCATCACCAATAATTCCATCAAGGCCTTCTCTACAAAATCGCACCATATTAGGATCCGATAAAGAAAACACTGTTTTTACGCCATTATTTTTTGCAAAGTCCATTGCTTTAATAGCTGCAGATAACGCGACAGGAGAGCTTGCAAGATAACCTTCAATATACAAATAGTGAGAATCTTTTAAGACTGTTTCATTGATTTGCTCGTAGCTAATATCACCGGTAATACCTAAAAAAGTATTCATAGTACGGTCTGCATCATCCGTTACTAAGACTAAACATTTACCTGTTATACCCTGCTGAAGCTGCTCAGTGGTTAAATTCGTTTCAACGCCTTGGTTAATTAAATCATCTTTATAAAAGATACCTGTTTCATCGGATGCCACTTTACAAGAATAAAAACAATGACTACCTAAGCTTTGCGCCGCAATAATGGTATTTGCCGCGGAGCCACCACAAGCGCGAGAATGTCTATTATTTTTAAACTCCTTGAATAAATCATCCTGCCGTTGTTCATCAATTAAAGTCATGACTCCTTTTTCTATACTTAACCGATTTAATTGCTCTACGGTTGTTTCGATTTCAAAATCAACCAGCGCATTACCCATTCCATATATATGATATTTTTTATTCATCAGTTATTCCAAATATAGTGAAGCTATATATTCAATTTTAACCGATCAATGCTCACGTTGAAATAACACAATTGTAAATAACTCTAATTAATCATTAATTTCTATTTAAAGACCTAGTCCTTATTTATTCTCATTATTTATCCAAACTTCTGTTACAAATATCAAAATAAATGCCATCTTTATTCCGTGATTCTGTATCTTTGTTAATAGAGAATGTTAAAATACTGCCTACCTGCAATCATACTGTTAATTTATGCAATCACTCTTCGTAGATAACCTGACGGTTATAGATTTTTCTTACTTTCATGCAAAACGAGGCATTGTGGGAGAAAGTCTTATATTAGATGTTGAGCTCTTTGGTGAGCTGAACGATGAAGGAATGTTATTTGATTTTTCATTTGTAAAAAAGCGTATCAAATCATGTGTAGATACTTTAGTTGATCACAAGCTATTAATTGCTCAGCAGCAAGAAAACATTGAAATAATACAGAGCCCTCAACAACTTCAGTTAACACTAAAAACTGAAAATAATGAAACATACATTCACACAAGCCCTCATCAAGCGGTTTTTTTAATTGAAGCGAAAGAAGTTACTCCAGAAAGCATCGCGCAAGTTATTCAGCAACAAATAAAAAAAATATTACCTGACAATGTTAGCAAGCTAAATATCAATCTTCGATCTGAAAAAATTGATGGTCATTATTATCATTACAGCCACGGATTAAAAAAACATTTTGGTGATTGCCAACGAATTGCACATGGACATCGGTCTAAAATCGAAATTTGGGAAAATGGTGTTTTTTCTGAAAGCCACACATTAAACATCGCTAAACTCTGGCAAGATATTTATCTTGCGACAAAAGAAGATATCAAATCAACGACTGTGATTGATAATCATGAATACTTAAATTTTGAATACCATGCTAACCAAGGATTATTTCAATTAACCATACCAAAACACCGTTGTTTTTTAATTGAAACGGATACGACTGTTGAATTAATAGCCGATTTTTTAGCGCGATACTTAAAACAAAAACAGCCGAAATCAGAATTTAAGGTGAAAGCTTATGAAGGTGTTGATAAGGGTGCTATTGTAAGCTATTAATAATTTGAATTTTTGAAGACGCCCATATAGTCATGTTTTTTCACCTAAAAGAACAACTTAAACCTAGAAACTTAACCATTTGGGAATGTTTTAATCCATGAGTAAAACCAGCCCATTAATTTTAATAAAATAGCTAATGATTCCTCACCTTGATATTAACAGCCCCTTCCCAAATATTAATCAAGCGTTAGCTGAGCCTAATGGTTTATTAGCCTCTGGAGCAGACTTATCACCTGAACGTTTAATTAATGCATATTCTAATGGGATATTTCCTTGGTTTAATAACAATGAACCTATTTTATGGTGGTCTCCCAATCCAAGAACTGTCTTTATACTTGAGCAATTCAAACCATCAAGAAGTTTGTTAAAATTTATTAAAAACACATCATTAACTGTCACCCTCAATAATGCTTTTGAACAAGTTGTTCAACGTTGCTCTGAGCCTAGAAAAGAACAAAACGGTACTTGGATCAATGATGATATAAAACAGGCCTACTTAAATCTTCATTTATCAGGAAAAGCTCACTCAGTCGAAGTGTGGCAAAATGATCAGTTAATTGGTGGCATTTATGGTGTTGCTATTGGTTATTTATTTTGTGGTGAGTCCATGTTTAGTGAAATATCAAATGGTTCAAAAGTTGCCTTAGCCTACTTAATTAGCTATCTTCGTGAAAAAGGATTTCCTATTATTGATTGTCAAATAAAAAACCCTCACTTAATAAGTCTTGGCGCTACAACAATTAAACGCAATGACTATTTGAGCATCCTAAATAAAACCATCAATCACTCCGTTGATAAGGCATTTTGGTCTGCTAAAACACTTCATTCTAAATTATTATTGACTACTCAGCGTTAACTTAACTATGGACAAAAATAGCAATAACCAAAGCCAAAAGCTTGAATTTTACATCACACCTGAACACGATTGTCCTTACGTTAATAAAAAACAATCAAAAACGCTATTTTTAACACCTGAATTAATTCCTGACGAGCAGATATATGACTGGTTAATTGCTAAGGGGTTTAGACGTAGTGGCGAGCATATTTATCGTCCACAATGTGCTCACTGTCAAGCCTGCATTTCAGTAAGGATCCCGAATGAAAAATTCAAACCTAATAAACAACAAAAACGCTGTTTAAAAAAAGGCAAACGTTTTACAACAAAAATTCATCCTGCAAAATTTGATACGACTCACTACCAACTGTTTGAAGATTACATTACTAACCGCCATGCGGATGGTGATATGCATCCAACGTCTCAAAAGAAATATGAAGAGTTTTTACTTAGCCACTCAATGAACACTCACTTTCTTGATTTTATTGAACCGACCAATGGCCAATTAGTTGCCTGTTGTGTTTTTGATCAATTAAAGAGCGGTTTATCTGCCGTTTACACTTTTTATGATACCAATTACTCTAAATTTAGTCTTGGTCGATTATCTATTTTGAATCTAATAGAACTAAGTTCTCAACTAGCTTTAGATTATGTCTATTTAGGTTATTGGATTAAAGAATGTCAAAAAATGTCATATAAAGGTGAATACCGACCTATCCAATGTTTTGTACAAGATCGTTGGGTAGATTTGAGCTAATCACCCCGTTGTCATTAACAAATATTTGCACAATTAACCTTAAGATAAAACTTTTGCTTATTAGATTAAAATCAGGCATTATACCCGCGGTTTTAACAATACGGATTAATCAAATATAGTATGGCTAAAGAAGAATGTATAGAAATGGAAGGCGTTGTACAAGAAACGCTTCCGAATACCATGTTTAAAGTTGAACTTGAAAACGGACATGTGGTTATCGCTCATATTTCTGGAAAAATGCGCAAACATTATATTCGAATTTTAACCGGAGATAAGGTCACAGTTGAAATGACACCTTATGATTTATCTAAAGGTCGCATTACATTTAGAGCACGATAGTTACCAATAGAATTCAAAAAGGTCAGTTTAATACTGACCTTTTTTTTGTTCTATTTTTCTCTTTTAAAGCTTAAGAAACTTCAATAGAGAAAATTTTAGCCTATTGCTTAATTGCTATTTCTTTTTTAGTCGCTATATCAAATATTAACTGCTGTTTCTTTTCATCAAAACCAACTACCACCTGGCCTCCATGAGATAAACGACCAAACAATAATTCTTCAGCTAACTGTTGTTTAATCTTTTCACGTATAATTCTAGCCATAGGACGCGCGCCCATTTGCTCGTCAAAACCAATCTCTGCTAGCCAATTTCTAGCTGGATGTGTGACTTCTAACGATACCCCCTTTTCATCTAATTGGCTTTGTAATTCAGCAATAAATTTATCCACAACAGAGCAGACAATTTCTTTATCAAGCGGATTAAACCACAGTACCGCATCAAGACGATTTCTAAACTCGGGTGAGAATGTTTTTTTAATGGCTTGCATATAATCAGTCTTGTTGGATTGTTTTTGAAAGCCAATACTCGATTTTTGCAGATCAGACGCACCGGCATTGGTTGTTAAAACTAAAATAACATTCCTAAAATCAGCTTTTCGTCCATTATTATCGGTTAACGATCCATGATCCATAACTTGGAGTAGTAAATTATAAACATCGGTATGTGCCTTTTCGATTTCATCGAGCAACACCACAGAATAAGGGTGTTTAGTCACCGCTTCAGTCAATAATCCGCCTTGATCAAAACCGACGTAACCTGGAGGAGCACCAATTAAACGCGATACCGTGTGAGCTTCCATATATTCAGACATATCAAAACGGCTAAATTCCACACCTAAAATGTTAGCCAGTTGTTTGGTTGCTTCCGTTTTACCTACACCTGTAGGTCCAGCTAATAAGAATGATCCAACAGGTTTATCTTCTATACCTAACCCTGAACGAGAAAGTTTTATTGAATTGGATAACGTTTCAATCGCTTTATCTTGTCCAAAAACCACTAACTTTAAATTGCGTTCTAAATGTTTTAAGGTTTTCTTGTCGGAACTTGAAACGGTTTTAGCTGGGATTTTTGCCATTTTCGCAACAATGCTCTCTATGTCTTCTACACTGATTTCTTTATGACGAGAGGCTTTATCTTGAAGCTGTCTATTTGCTCCTGCTTCATCAATAACATCAATCGCTTTATCGGGCAATTGACGGTCGTTGACATAACGAGCCGATAAATTTGCTGCCGATCGAAGTGCCGCATCAGAATATTCAACTTGATGATGCTCTTCATAGCGACCTTTTAAACCTCTTAATATATCAATCGTATCTGAAATACTTGGTTCATCGATATCTACTTTTTGAAAACGCCTTGCAAGCGCTCGGTCTTTTTCAAAAATTCCACGATATTCTTGAAACGTTGTCGATCCCATGCACTTTAATTGGCCATTAGCTAACATCGGTTTAATTAAATTGGATGCATCCATCACCCCACCTGATGCTGAGCCGGCACCAATAATGGTATGAATTTCGTCAATAAATAAAACCGAATCTTCCTTTTCGCCTAACTCATGTAAGACGGCTTTCAAACGTTTTTCAAAATCGCCTCTATATTTAGTTCCGGCTAACAGCGCACCTAAATCTAATGAAAAGATTTCGGCATTTAAAATTACCTCAGGAACTTCCTTATCAACTATTCGCTTTGCCAAACCTTCTGCTATTGCCGTTTTACCGACTCCCGCTTCGCCAATAAGCAATGGATTATTTTTACGGCGGCGCGATAATATTTGAATCGTGCGTTCTAACTCGCTACCTCGACCAATTAATGGATCAATTTTTCCGCTTTTTGCTAATTCATTTAAATTAGCCGTATACGACTCAAGTGCCGTTTTTTGCTTTTGAGTGCCGTTTTCTGTCTCAGTAGTTGGTTGCCCTGTGGAATCATCTGCTGATTGCTCACTATCAACCTTAGAAATACCATGAGAAATATAATTAACAATATCTAAACGAGAAATATCTTGTTGTTGTAAAAAGTAAACCGCTTGGCTCTCTTGCTCACTAAAAATAGCCACTAAAATATTAGCGCCATTAACTTCTTTTTTTCCAGAAGACTGAACATGGAAAACAGCTCTTTGCAAAACACGCTGAAAACCTAATGTTGGTTGCGTTTCTATATCACCAGCTTCCATGGGTAAGGTTTGGCTAGTTTCATCAATAAAATCACGTAGTTGGAGCTGTAATTTGGGGATATCTGTACCACAAGATCTTAATACGCTAATACCCAAAGCATTATCAAGTAAAGCCAATAACAAGTGTTCTACCGTCATAAATTCATGACGCCTTTCTCTTGCATCCGTAAATGCAAGATTTAAAGTCAATTCTAAGTCTCTACTAAGCATGTTCTATACCTTCTCCAAAAACGACTTACAACAAAAAACCTAAAGACACCCTAATCATTCACTTCCATAATACACATTAAAGGATGCTCTGAAGCTCGTGAATACTCATTAACTAGTGAAACTTTTGTTTCAGCAATCTCTGCAGTAAAGATCCCTGCAACTCCTGCGCCATCATAATGAACTTGTAACATGACTTTGGAGGCCTGTTCTGCAGTTTTGTGAAAAAACTGTTTTAATACAGCAACAACAAAATCCATCGGAGTGTAATCATCATTCAGTAATAAAACCTTATACATAGAAGGCTGCCTAACTTCTGGTTGCCGTTCTGCAACAGATACACCAATTTCGGAATCATGATTTTTTTCAGTACTCATAGTTTATTTTAGTCAACCAATTGAATTGTTGTGTGTTTTTTTTATTAATTTGCAAAATATTTAGACCAGATTCCTAATATTTTTTCACTATTATAAGCACCTTATCAACTAAATATTTCATCAATGTTTTTCGTCTTGCATAACCTTATATTTGGTCATATCAATTGGATTTCAACCTGTAAAAATGGAATAAAAAGCACTATTGGTTAACACTTTAACTTTTAAAGGCTATTAACAGCATGTGATAACTTGACATTATTATTTAATTATGAGATTCATACATCCGCTTATAGGTTATGCGCAGTTATTATTAACTTATTTCTATAACTAAGCTATTAGTTTTTTAATAGATGTTTCTAATAAAAGAAAATGCAGGAGCAGTATATGACAACGGGAACCGTAAAGTGGTTTAACAATGCTAAAGGGTATGGATTTATTCGACCCGACGATGGTGGTGATGATATTTTTGCACACTACTCCACGATAGAGATGGATGGATACAAAAGCCTAAAAGCTGGGCAAGAAGTTTCTTTTGGCACTTTTGAAGGGCCTAAGGGTTTACATGCTCAAGAAATTAGTGCCATTGATGTAAAAACTGAGAAAGAATAGTACACCCTATTTTCAGCTTGTTACATTTTTCAACTAGCTATATTGAAGTGACTGTTTAAAAAATCGGACTATTTTCTAATCTGAGTCTAGTTAAGTGTTTTTTATTGTCTATGATTTTAACAACCAAAAGACAGTAATCACTTCATCTCTTTAGTCAAAGCGTTCAGGTTTGGCTAAAAACTTTCTGCGTTAAAAGTCTAATAGCCACCCTTTTCAACAAACTCAAGCACTAAAAAGATTCATAGATGACTCATAGTAGTTTTTAATCCGTTGGTTAAAATAAGTCATCTAACTATGCTGATTAATAATTTGATTTAAAGTTTCACTAGGACACATAGCAGAAGCTGTTTTGACACGACTTGGTAAGTAATAACCATCAATATCAACAGCACTTCCTTGAGCTCCATTCAGTTCACTGATGATTTTTTCTTCATTATCAGCAAGTTCTTTAGCTATAACAGTAAAAGCATTAGCTAGTTTACTATCTTTAGACTGCTCGCTTAACGCTTTTGCCCAAAAAGCCGTTAAATAATAGTGGCTTCCTCTATTATCTAACTCGCCAACTTTACGAGACGGTGATTTATTTTTAAGTAAAAATTCTCCAGTCGCTTTATCCAAACATTCAGCAAGTATTAAAGCCTTCGGATTATCGTTAACTGTTGCCAAATGCTCTAAAGAAGCCGCTAAAGCTAAAAACTCACCCAATGAATCCCAACGTAAATGGCCTTCATCAACAAACTGCTGAACATGCTTAGGCGCAGAGCCTCCCGCTCCAGTTTCAAACAAACCTCCACCATTCATCAGAGGAACAATTGAGAGCATTTTTGCACTAGTGCCAACTTCTAAAATTGGAAATAAATCCGTTAAATAATCTCTTAAAACGTTACCTGTTACTGAAACGGTATCGTTACCATTTCTGATCCGTTTAATAGAATATTCAACCGCGTCTACGGGTTTCATAATTTGAATATCTAAGCCGTTGGTATCGTGATCTTGTAAATAGATATTTACTTTTTTGATTAATTGAGAATCGTGTTGACGGTTTTCATCAAGCCAAAAAATTGCAGGGTCGCCTGTTGCTCTCGCCCTATTTACCGCTAATTTTACCCAATCTTTTATTGGCGCATCTTTAGCCTGACACATTCTCCAAATATCACCTAGTTCAACCGCTGTTTCTAACAAAACATCCCCAGCGCTATTAGTCACTTGAACTTTTCCGTCAGCAGGAATTTTGAATGTTTTATCGTGCGAACCATACTCCTCTGCTTTTTGAGCCATTAAACCAACATTTGAAACACTTCCCATAGTAACGGGATCATAAGCACCATTGGCTTGACAATCTTCAATGACTTTTTGGTAAAACTCTGAGTAACAGGTATCAGGAATGACAAATTTAGTATCGTGCAACTGTCCATCCGCACCCCACATTTTTCCAGAAGAACGAATATATGCAGGCATTGATGCATCAATAATGACATCATTTGGCATATGTAAATTAGTAATCCCTTTATCAGAATCAACCATTGCAATAGCTGGCCTATTTTCATAACAAGCTTGAATGTCCGCTTCTATTTCTAGTTGTTGCTCATTAGGTAGTTCCGCAATTTTTGCAAACAATGCGGCTAAACCATTATCAGGATTAACGCCGATTTTTTCAAACGTCGATGCGTGCTTTTCGAAAGCGTCTTTAAAAAATACGGAAACAGCATGTCCAAACATAATTGGATCTGATACTTTCATCATTGTCGCTTTTAAATGAATTGAAAATAATACCCCTTTCTCTTTTGCATCTTGCATTTGCTCTTCTAAAAACACCCTTAATGCCTTTTGGCTCATACAAGCCGTATCAATTATCTCTCCGGCCAAAACAGGCGTGGATGCCTTTAATATAGTGCTATCACCTTGCGAACTAACTAAGGATATCGTTAAGTCATCATTTTGAGAAAGCGTACAAGACTGTTCACTGTGGTAAAAATCGCCATTACTCATATTGGAAACATGAGATTTAGAATCACTACTCCACTTGCCCATAAAATGAGGATTGTTTCGTGCATATTGCTTGACTGATGCAGGAGCTCTTCGATCTGAATTACCCTCGCGTAAGACAGGATTAACCGCACTTCCTAATACCTTCGCATATTGCCCACTGATTTTCTTTTGTTCTTCTGTTTCAGGATTGCTTGGGAAGTCTGGTATTGCATAACCTTTAGATTGCAATTCTTTAACGGCTTCAATTAATTGTGGAATAGACGCACTAACATTAGGTAACTTTATGATATTTGCTTCAGGAGTCTTCGCTAAAGCACCTAACTCTGATAACGAATCGAACACTTTTTGTTCATCGCTTAAATAATCTGGAAAATTAGATAGAATACGAGCGGCTAGAGAAATATCTCTAGTTTCTACATCAACATCAGCGGACTTAGAAAATGCTTTTACAATTGGTAATAATGAATATGTCGCTAAAGCTGGTGCTTCGTCAGTGATCGTATAAATAATTTTAGATTGAGTCATTGTTTTTTCCTAAATTAAAGCTTTATTGCTGAGCTGGGGTTAATTCCAATTGGACGAGATTATACTGCATTTATTTAAGCCAATATACTGATAAAAGTCATTAACTTATGACAAATTTACTGTAACTGCAAAATAACTATATAACGGTGATTCTTTAGTTTAGTATTAAATTCATAGAATTATTTCTAATCTCGCGCAAAATATTTTTTTCAGTCAAATCAAGATAAAACTTATGCCTATTAATAAAACATCTTATCCACCTCGCACACCTACACAAAGACATAAAAAAACATTCAAAAATAAAAAACGGGCACAACCATCAAATAACAAAACGATTCTTTGTTTATTTAACAAACCATTTAACACGTTGTGTCAATTCACCGGTGAAGAGCAAGATTTAACACTGGCAAACTTTATCAAGATAAAAGACATCTATCCGGCAGGTCGATTAGATAAAGATTCAGAAGGGTTACTCTTACTCACCAACAATGGAAAATTACAAAATAAAATAAGCCACCCTCAACACAAAATGGAAAAAACTTATTGGGTTCAAGTCGAGGGAGAAATATCAGATCAAGCGATAGAAGAGCTTCAAAAAGGTGTTAAATTAAAAGATGGCAGAACAAAACAGGCAAAAGCAAAAAAAATAGACATTGACAAACAGCATCCACAACTATGGAAAAGAGATCCGCCTGTACGTTTTCGAAAGAATATAGCAACCAGTTGGGTAGAGCTAAGCATTAAAGAAGGCAAAAATAGACAAGTAAGACGAATGACCGCCGCGACCGGTTACCCAACACTACGACTTATTAGAATGTCTATAGGTCCTTGGAGTGTTAGCGATTTAAAACCCGGTGAGTACAAAATAACAAAGTCGGATAAGCCTTCCTCAGAAGATCATTAAACTTCTAAAAAAGGCTCGGCTTTGAAATTTGTCAACGCTAATATTTTTACCTACCATCGTTTAAAAATAAGTGACGTATTAATTCCACCAAACGCAAAATTATTACTCATGACATATTCATTTTTCATGACGCGCCCTTTGTCTACAATGTAATCTAAATCACCACATTGTTCATCAACATTCGTCAAATTAATCGTAGGTGCGTACCAATCATTATTCATCATTTCAATTGTCATCCAGCTCTCAATAGCTCCACAAGCCCCTAGAGTGTGCCCTATATAGCTTTTTAACGAGCTTATTGGCATATCAGAACCAAAAACACTTTCAGTTCCTTTAGTTTCCGCAATATCTCCACGTTCAGTAGCTGTACCATGTGCATTAACATAGCCGATGGCGTTTGAAGAAACATTCGCATCTTTTAAGGCCAATTCCATAGCAACAGACATAGTTTCAGCATCAGGCTGAGTAATATGGTTACCGTCAGAATTACACCCAAATCCTACTATTTCAGCATGAATTTTTGCCCCTCGGGCAATAGCATGTTCTAGCTCCTCCAAAATAAGCGTGCCTGCACCTTCCCCAATAACTAACCCATCACGCTCTCTATCAAATGGTCGAGGCGTTAGATTCGGCGTATCATTTTTTGTGCTAGTGGCAAATAAGGTATCAAATACAGCTGATTGAGTTGGGCACAACCCTTCTGCTCCGCCAGCTATCATCATAATTTGCTTTCCAAATTTAATTGATTCATAAGCGTAGCCTATTCCTTGGCTACCGGATGTACACGCACTACTAGTTGTAATAACCCTCCCCTTTATTCCAAAAAAAAGAGCTATATTAACAGGCGCTGTATGGGACATCATTTCAATATATGAAGTTGCCGTCATTCCTGACATCGAGCCAGTTTGAAGCATATTCCCAAAGACTTTAACTGGCTCAGAACTCCCTCCACAAGAACCATATGCAATTCCCATATTTCCATTTTTAATAATTGGATCATCAAGTAAACCAGCATTTTTTAATGCAAGTTCTGATGCGCGAGTTGCTAACAATGCAACTCTACCCATTCCTCTAATTTTCTTTCTAGTATAATGTTTTGGTTTTTCAAAATTTAATATAGGTCCTGCTAATCTCGTATTCAACGCCTCATAACGCTCCCAATCAGCCATTCTACAAATACCGCTACGTTTATCTTTGAGGCTAACTAATACAGATTTCCAGTCTTGTCCTATAGAGGTCAAGCCTGCCATGCCAGTCACTACTACACGCTTCATTAAACTAACCCACCATTTACAGAAATTACTTGTCTAGTGACATATGCGGCTAAATCAGAAAATAAATAGCTAACACATCCAGCTATTTCTTCAGGTTTTCCTAATCGCCTTGCTGGGATCATCTTCTTTATCTCGGATAAAGGTAATTCATTAATCATGTCCGTTTCAATTAAACCTGGAGCAACGCAATTCACAGTGATTTTACGCTTAGCTAATTCTAGAGCCAATGATTTTGTTGCTCCAATAATCCCAGCCTTAGCTGCGCTGTAATTTACTTGACCGCGATTGCCGACAAGGCCAGAAACAGAGGATAATGTGACTATACGGCCACCCTGTTTTTCTCGTACCATAGGCATAATTACGGGATGTAATACGTTGTAAAAGCCATCCAAATTAGTGCGGATAACAGTATCCCAATCTTCACTTTCTATTGAAGGAAAAGCATTATCTTTAGTAATTCCTGCATTACAGACAACACCATAATAGACTCCATTGGTAGAGATATCGGACTCTAATACCTCTCGACATTCATCACGGTCACCAATGTCAAACTGTAAAACGTTAACCTTTGTCCCTCCTAATTTAACACACTCATCTTTAACAGCCTCTGCAGCTGTTAGGTTTTTGTGGCAATGAATAATCACGCTAAACCCGTCTTTGGCTAATTGCATTGCTATTGAACGACCAATACCGCGACTTGAACCGGTAATTAATACTCGTTTACTCATAAAACTGCACCTTAAAAGATCTAGCGACCATTAAATTTGTATTATTTTCTTAACATCAAAACACATTCTATCAAAAAATCATATCTGAGAGCTAACTTATAAACAGTTTAGGATTCTACTAAGAAAAAAAATCTGTTTCAGATTGAGGTGAAAACACATTCAACTTAGCTGAGCAAAGAAGCTTGTTTTGACAATAAATATTACAATCGTACCCCGCCAAACCGCTTTCTTCAAGATACAATTTTTGAGCTCTTATTCTTAAAGACTGGCCTAAATTAAAATTAACTACCTCTGACTCAAAGCGACGACATCCGAGTAGCAGGCCAATTTTTATCGGTTCACTTGCTAACATTGCTTGAACCCCAGCATGAACACCTATTGACTGAGCCATATATTCGATGCCCACCCATGCAGGTACTCCACATGCTTTATTATCATAAAACAAGGACTGCTCGTTGATCGTTACTTCACAATCAACATATTCATCCTGAGCTTCTATTAAATTCGTTATTAAAATCATAGGTGATGCGTGTGGGAGAAGATCCGCTAATGCCACTTCATGTAGGTCGGGTTTCATTTTAAAATATTTCCTATTATCACAGATGCATTACTACCACCAAAAGCAAAAGAGTTACTGAGAAAATAATGCTGTTGAACTTCTAAAACAGTGTCAGAAGTAACAAAATTGATCTTACTTAAAGATGGATCAACATTTCCATCCCACAAGTGCGGAGGTAATTTTTGTTTCGTATTATAACCAGACAATGTTAACCAACATAAAGCGATCTCATTTGCCCCTGCAGCTCCTAAAGTGTGTCCTATCTGCCCTTTCGTAGAACTACAAAAAACACCATCGCCGAAGACTCGGTTAATTGCCTTACTTTCCATTTCATCATTTTTACGAGTAGCTGTACCATGCAAATTAATATAATCGATATCCGCGGGTTCCAGTCCTGCATCATTTAACGCTGCTAGAATAGCGGCTTCAGCTCCTAGACCTTCAGGTTCAGGCGAAGAAATATGATATGCATCTGCAGAACAACCAACACCAAAAAGAGCTATTTCACTTGGAATACGGCTCATTAAAAACAGCGCAGCCCCCTCCCCAATAGTAATGCCGTTTCGATTAATACTAAATGGGTTGCATACTTTTTCAGCAACAGATTCTAATGCACTAAATCCATTTAACGTGAGCTGACATAAGGTATCAACACCACCCACGATCACCGCATCGCACAAATTTCGCTCCAACAATCGACGAGCCGAAGAAAAAGCTTTAGCACTAGATGAACACGCTGTAGTTATGCAGTAGGCTAGATTATCTAACTCTAAATATTGCGAAAAAAACTCCGCACAAGTACCTATTTCTTGTTTTTGATAATGATAACCTAACGGTAATTCACCTTCTTCTAAAAGGTGTTTGACCGCTCGTTCGCCTTCGGCAATTCCCGAAGTACTGGAGCCTAAAACAACGGCTATACGGTCTTTGCCAAAGCGCTTAATAGCATTTTGTACAGGCTCTTTTATTTGTTCATAGGCAGCTAACAACAGTTGATTATTGCGACAATCATAGTTAGATAAATAAGATGGTATTGGTGGTAATGATTGGTTCACTTGCCCCACATATACACTCCTTCCTGCCACTAAATCTTCTCGCTTAACAATCCCAGACTGCGTTCCACTGAACAAATTATCTGCTACTTGTTGTTTACCACGACCTAATGCATTAATAATTCCGAGCGCATTAAGATAGTGAATTGATTTTTGACTATTCATAAGCTTCCAATTTCCAAAGTTTTAATGCTCAATTCATAATTATGCTGCTTTTGAATAAATAAAACATTACCCTGCCAAACGCTATCATGGCTATAACGAATTAAAATAGCTTCTTCATTACCAACAAACAATTGCCGAGAAAAAGCCCCTAAATTATTTTGTCGTAATTCTTCATGGCTTTTTAAAGCATTATTTATCGAAGTTTTAGGCCAATAAATCAACTGCAAATCTGACAACATAAAAGCGGGATTGATCGATATTTTTAATAATGAGCTTGGCTGATAATTTATATTTTGGTTATCATAACGTAAGGTAAAAAGTTTCGCTCCAAAATTAGTTAACCCTACCATAATCAGCTCTTTTTTAGTGATTTGTAATTGCGCTATAAATGTCTGTTTTTGTCCTTGATAGTTGGCACTGATCTGCTGTACTACTGAAACGTTTCTAGCAAGCTCTTCAGTCGACAATTGCAATAGAGGCTCTAAGCTAACCGTCGATGATTTTATAAAAGTTTGGCAGCTGGTCAGAGAAATAATTAGCATTAATATTGCAAGAAACTGAAAATAGCAAAATTCTATTTTATATTTTATTGTAACCACAATTTAAACCTTTTTAGTTCGGACTGATAAATTATTTTTAATAGAAAAGACAAAAGGAGATAACAAAAATGCAACAATGATTCCCACCACCATAGTTTGACCAAAGGAACTAATTACAGGAGTCTCACTAAGAGCAAGTAAGCCAAATGATAATAAGGTAGTTAGGGCTGACAATAGTATCGCTAACATAGTCGATTGTTGATGATTTTTTCCCTCTTCTAAAAATAATGTGTAATCAATACCAATTGCCAAAACAATAAGCAGTGCCAATACATTAAACAAATTAAAAAGTTGCCCACTCAAACCAAACCATGCTAAGCAAGTTAAGGCTGCTATAACAGGTGGAAAAATAACCACCCAAGCTCTTTTGTAACCATATCGCCAGCATAATAGAAAGAAGATTAGCAAATAGGAAATAAAAACCATAATAGCTATAATCTTTCGATACCGTTTAAAAACATTTGAAACATCTCCAGCAACATCAATTAAAGTTATTTGTTCATTATTTATATATCTATTTTTCAATAAATTCGTATTCTTCACGCCCGACAATAATACGATTGAAGCAACCCCTCTAGGCGTTTCTCCTAGCCATAAATGGGATAGCCCTTCTGCGATAGGAGTTTGTTGCCAATCTGCAAAGGTTAAATATTGGTGATTACTAGTGTAAAACTCATCAACAACAGTACTAATAGCCAATTCTGAAAAACCTAGCTGCTCCATATATTGGTTAATTTTACGATTATCAAAAAGTTGTTTTTTTATCAATTGATAACTCTCAGCTTGAATACTGTCGGAAGGAAGTGTTGAAGAAATTGCCTGATAGCCTGTAATTGTATGGTTATTAACTAAAGCATCCAACTGTTGAATTAATTGCTCCTCGTTTTCAAGTAGCTGTTGAAGATTATGACCTTCAACCAAAAAAAACTGACTTGCTCTCCCTTGTTGAGTCAATTTTTGAATCGCTTGATCTTCCGCTATTATATTTGGATTAGATTGTTGCAATAGTCGAATGTCATCGTTTGGTTTTAAACTAAAGATTCCCCACCCAATAGCTATAAAACAAAATACTAAAAAGATACGATTTTTATTAGTCCAATTAAAACCATTCCAGAAGTTGAGATAAGTTAAAATAGGTTTTACTAACCATGGACTAACTGTATTTGTTGGTTTTTCACTTAACCAAGGAAACCAACAAATAACTGTTAGAAAAGCTGCCACTAGACCGACACTAGAAAAAATAGCCATTTGTTGCAATCCTGGGAAAGGTGCAACCAACAAACCAAGATAGCCCAAAATACTGGTCGCAAGTCCAAGACTAATACCAGGCATAATTCTAGTAAGGCATTTATTGGGTGTCCAAGTATGATCACTCATCAAACGATCTGAAAAATAATGGAAGGAATAGTCTATAGAAACACCTATTAAGCTAGCACCAAACACTAATGTCAGCACATGCAATTGTTTAAATACCAACAAACTAATTGCTACTGCACTTAAAATTCCACAACCAATTGCTACACAACTTAAGATCAGTGGTGTTACTGAGCGGAAAATCATTCCAACTAAAAAAATAATCCCCAGTATAGAGCCAAATCCAATTGTAGATATTTCTTTTTCCGCTTGACGCCTGCCTGCATACGCGTGTTTAACAATGCCTGCAGAAAGAATTTTTATATTGGGATATTCCGTAATGCTCGCTTTGCTCGCCACATCAAAAGCCTCAAAATAAAGCTCTTGATCCTGCTTAACAAATGCATTTAATGAAGAAAATCCAGCTAAAAATATATAATAGGTTCCATTATCCTTAACTGTTAACAATTGATCGACTAGTTTAAGATTTCCTGAAATACGAGGTATATCTGCCATAAACGAAGGAAATAACAATAATGGATCTTTTTTTAACAGTGCTGAATTACTTCCACCAAACGGACTATAAATTTTTTGTAATGCTTGATTGATTATCTGCTCATTCTTTTTTAAACGAAGTGATTCTAATTGCTCCGTACTTAACAAATGATACCGAAAAGGAAAATAACGCGTAAACATTTTGTTCTGTTTCGATTCATCAACATGAAAAATTAACCGTTCAAATATTTTACTTTTGTTAAGAGACTCATAAAATATTCTTGCCGCTTTTTTTGCCTCGTCATGAACTTTTGAACCAATAAGAAAACTGTATTTGTGCCCCACTTTGATACTAAAGACGTCAATAGCATCCTGAACAATCGGATCGTTTTCTGTATTGGGAAGCAAATCTAAAATGTTACTAGTGAAAAGTCGATCTCGTTGGAGCTGAACCGACAACAACATGGCTAAGCCGATGATAATCAAAAACCATGTAACTATACGCATTTTTTTATTCATCTATGAAATGCTTTTTCTCTGCAAGCGTTAATTTTGAAGAACGACCATTAGGATTTAAAAAACGAATAAAATTATAATCACCATTACTTTCCCAATAAGTTATTTCTTGAACAAAATCATTACCTTTTAGTAACACTTTAGTCATCATCTTTTTTAATAATTCTGATTTAGGCTCTAAACCGATTAGCCAAAAGTTCTTCTGTTTTTGAAAATAAATCACAAAATGATTAGATAACAAATTAATATCAGCCCTTAGTAGTGCCAAAAAAATACTCGTAACATTACCTACCTCTGGAGCTCCCTCGGCAATTGCATGCCAATTTTCATTGTCTGACTTTTGTTCCATTTTATTTTTTGTTAACCTCAAATAAGATAAAAACGGGGATTCGATTTTCCAAAAAAGACCAAAACCTTCCGCGTAAAACATATAACCTTTAGAGACTAAGGGTCTTGTTAATGCAGAAATTTTTTTCTTTTGCTCAAAGTGTGATTCTGTAATTCTATTGTTCTTTAAGTTTAAAGCAATTTTTGTTAATGCAGACTCAGAATTAAGTACGGGCTCTGATTTGAATATATCGTAAGATAAGTATTCTTTGAAGCTTTTTAGAGGTGTTTTTTCTGCGGCGAAGAGAATGCCTGAATTTAACAACGATACTATTACAATAAATCGGATAACTAAAGCAATCATGACTCTAACCCCAATTTTTGAAATAAAACTTTAGGTGATGCAAATAACATTTCTTCCGTTTTTTTATTTACAGCAACTTGAATGGTATAGCCTTTACTCAGTTTAGTTTGATTATTAGAGTCTCTAATTAAGTAATCTATTTTAAGACGATTTTCGTACTCAACTAACGTAGCAGAAACAATAATTCGTTGTCCAAAACGAGCAGGTTTAACATAACGAATTCGAACGTCTATTACCGGCCACAAAAACCCTGAATCTCTCATTTGCGGATAGTTATAATTGATTTTATCGAGCAGTGCGCAGCGCGCGATTTCGAAATATTTAAGATAATGTCCGTGCCATGCTACAGCCATCATATCAATATCATGAAAAGGAATTTTAACTTCAACCTTAGCTGTAATTACAAAGGGTTCCATTTAATCGTACAATGCCCAGTGTTTAGTCTGTATTAAAGTAACTAAATTACGCAACTCATTTTCTAAAACACGGTCTTCCTGTAAAAAGTCAGATTGCTCGAATAACCGACTACAAGTATTACGTATGCTTTCCGCAAGCTCGTTATTCTGAATATCGCCTTGGCGACATCGAATCTCTACACCTTGGCAAGCAACCATTAAACTAGCCGCAGCCACTTGCTCTGTAAGGTCTAGAATACGCAAACAATCCCTAGCAGCAATAGTTCCCATACTCACCTTATCTTGATTGTGGCACTCTGTGGAGCGAGAAAAAACACTGGCTGGCATTGTTTGCTTTAGAGCTTCGGCTGTCCATGCAGACACGCCAATTTGTACGGCTTTAAATCCATGATTGATCGTTCTACGACTTTCTTCACTACCTGATAAATTAGCGGGTAAACCATGATTAAATTTAGTATCCATTAATAATGCCATCTGACGATCCATTAGATCTGCAAGGTTTGCAACACAATTTTTCATTGAATCCATAACAAAGGCAATGTGACCGCCATAAAAATGTCCTCCATGAAGTACATGTTCCCCTTCTCCATCGATGATTGGATTATCATTTGCGCTGTTTAATTCATTCTCTATGTCTCGTTTCATCCATGGTAATGCATCTCGTAACACCCCTATAATGTGTGGCGCACATCTAATTGAGTAACGGTCTTGCAAACGAGAAGAATTTCGAGGCTGCTCATGATGATTTAAGTCACTACGGATCCAGCGAGCCACATCTTGTTGACCTTGATGAGGTTTAACGCTAAATAGTTTTTCGTCAAAGTGTCCGCTGTTCCCCATTAACGCGATTGATGCCAAGGCTGTAATTCGAGTCGTAAGCTGCGATAAATATTCTGCACGCGACCATGCTAAAGCTGCTAACGCCGTCATGACGGCTGTCCCGTTCATAATAGCTAAGCCTTCTTTAGGTAGCAAACCAACAGGTTCCATTCCTAGTTCATTTAATACATCTATTGCTGGTCTTTTTTCTCCCTTGTATCGTAAGTCTCGTTCGCCAACCATTGCAGCTGCAACATAAGATAAAGGCGTTAGATCGCCGCTAGCACCAACAGAACCTTCTTCTGGAATTATGGGGGTAGCTCTGTGATTAATCATCAATTCGAGTTGCTGCAATAACCTATATCTTACTCCCGAAAACCCTTGCCCTAAAGACGCTAACCGAGTTGCGAGTATTGCAACAGCGTGATGCTCATCAAAGTGTCGCCCAAGGCCACATCCATGAAAACGGCTTAGATGAAGTGGTAATTCATGAACAAGGTGAGGAGGTACAAAAACGGTACAAGAATCACCATAACCAGTGGTAACACCATAAATAACACCATCCTCTTTTAATAGTTTTTCCAGAAAGCTGGCTCCACGCCTAATCAGTGCAATATAATTATCACTTTGATTCAGCTGCACACCTTTCTTGCCAAAAGCAATTGCCACAATATCTTCAATTGTTATATGACTATCACCAAATACCACTAATTGTTTCATTTAAAATTACTCGTTAGAGGATAAAGAATGCTTTTGCTCTCTCTGCACTTTATCACTATTCCAAAAATCAAAAAAATTAAACCATTGAAAAGGAAATCTCAATGCATAATGTTCTAAACGTAATGCATAACGTTCAATAATTTGTTGCAATATTTTTTGTCGCTGTTTTCGCGGTAAACTGATCCCTTTAGATGAAAACTTCTCAAAATAAATTTTGTGTTGATTTCCGTCCTGCAGGCAAAACATTAAATAAACAGGACAATCCATTAAGCTTGCTATTATAAATGGCCCTTGTGGAAAAGGTGCCAAATCACCTAAAAAAGGTACATAATTTACTCGACCAGCAACACTAGTTGAAGTTCTATCCCCAACGATAACTAAAACCTCACCCTTATCCACCTTCTCTTTTAAACGCATGGCCATATCAGGCCCCAAGTTTGAAATTTGAATTAAATTCACATCATATTCTGGATTAGCTCGCTTTAATTGAGCGCTAAATTTTTGCGCATTGTTGCTAAAAACAATAGCATTAATTACTAAATTAGATTCATATTTGGATAGGGCTCGTCCAAGCTCTAAATTTCCTAAATGTGATCCAATAAATACAGCCCCTTTCTTAGATTGCACAAGTTTATCAAATTCTTGACGATCAACAAACTTAATGCTCTCTGGCGCAATATCTCCCATCCAAGAAGAAAGCTTGTCAATACCAGCTCTGCCAAAGCTCATAAAATGTCTAAAACTGTCTAACCAATTTGGGGCCTTTGCAAACGACTGTTTATCTCTTATATACACCCTACGTAAAAACTGTTGAGAATAACCTCTGGCGGTTTTCCCCGTCAAGAAAAAATACCCTATAATAGGATACAACATTATTATAAAAGAACGACGGCCAAATAAACGATAAGCAGCAAGGATCAAAGATAAGCCGAAATGATTTCCTCGCTCTTGCTGGCTAGACCAATGTGTATCTAATTTTTTTTCAGTGGTTAATTTATTTGTTATTTCCAATGAATGATTTGAAGAAAACTTACGACCTAACAACCTAGGTAAACGCAATAACATTCCTAAGAATAAACGACTATGCATTTTAGTAATCGCTATATTATCTTTCAAAGCTCTAAAATTTGAAATTCCATCTTGCGGATAAATAACACGAGTTGGTATAAATTCTACAGATACTCCCTGCCAAAATAGTTTTACTATAATTTCTGTATCAAAATCCATATGGGAACCTATATGAGTTTTTTTCATTAGATTACAACATGCCTCTAATGGATAAACTCTAAAGCCGCACATTGAATCTTTAATTTTAAAAGATAATGTTTCAATCCACACCCAAAAATGAGTTATATAGCGACCATACAAACGTGCTTTTGGAATAGAATCATCGTAAATAGGAGAGCCAGAAATCAACGACATTGGTTTCGATGTTGATAAATTTAATAATTTATCAACATCGTCGCATGAATGTTGTCCATCCGCATCAATTTGTAATCCATGACTGTAACCAGCTTCAAATGCTTTTTCAAAAGCTAATGTTACGGCAACACCTTTACCACTATTTGTAGGTAACCTCAATAAAGTTACATCAGGGTATTTTTTTATCAGTTGCTGTAATGATTCTTGAGTAGAAGCATCACTCCCATCGTCAATTATAAAGCATTTTAAATCCTGTAAATGCATAGCATCCACAACAGCTTCTATCGTCTTTCCATGATTATAGATTGGTATAATTGCACAAGGTGAATAATTCATGTTAGCGATCCAACAACAACCGACCGGACGAATATTTTTTTTCGTTAGTGGAATAAGTAAACGTAATTTTTCTTTTTTCTGGCTGATAATTTAGTAGTAAAAATATTTGTGTATTTGGCACAATAATCGAGTGGAATTTTATATTTTCTAAACGAGTAAATTCACCAAGATCAGAAAAGTAATGCCGAGCAAAAGATTCAGCCCAATAAATTTGAGCGACACCAGGTAACACTGGATGATCAGGAAAATGTCCTTCAAAAAACCTAATTGATGGTAGAATTCTGAGTTCCAAGGTTACTTGATTACCTTCTATGCTCTGGGACAAAACACAAGGTTTGTTCATGAAATTTCCTTCTTATTAAACAAGCATTTCAATTTTTCCTGTGTCACCTTCCCTAGTGAATCTCGAGGAAAATCAGAGACGTATCGCCATTTTCTAGGAAGAATGATTTTTTCATAATATGCAGACAATAGTTCTCTTAATTTTAAGGCCATAATTCTTCGCCCACTTTTTTTGAATGCCAATTGACCTTCTTTCGAAAGAATTATAACACCAACAAGTTGATCTCTAGAGCCCGTTAAAACTAATAATTTAACATCATCAATCCAAACATGCTTTTTCAATCGCAATTCCATTTCGGATAATGACAAACGTTTTTCTTCTATTTTAACAATCCTATCTATACGTCCATTTAACAAAAAAGTCTTGTCGTCAAAAAGTTCGATCCGGTCTCCCATGACGAACCAATCGTCATCAAGTAAATAGGGAGATTTTACCAATAAAGCACTATCAATGTCTCGTAAGTGAATATTAACGTTATCAAATGTTACCCAGCGCTGAAGTTCTTTTATTTGTTGCCTATAAGCAACACCACCAGTTTCTGTACTACCAAAAACTTCAATTGGCGCCTGCTCAAATTCTTGTCTAAAATATAACGCTGTTTGCCAAGAAAGCGGCCCCCCAGAAGAAAATATTTTTTTCACACCAGGTTTAAGTGTTGAAATATTAATAAGTTGAATCATTCTTTTTAAATGTGCTGGACTGGAAACTAATAATGATGACAGCCCTAGGTCATTTAATCGCTGTACGTATGCCAATAAGGTCTCAGGATACTCAAACTGTAGGTTAACAATTGCTCTACCAGAACACAGTGGCCATAATAATCGAAATAAAAGTCCGTAAATATGTTGATGGGACACTGTTGCGAGAGTTATACACTTATCGACTATCTTTCCCCACAAAAATTCTAACCCTTCAATTTCAGAAGATAAATTATTAATATTTTTAAGTATTTTTTTGGGGTCACCTGTTGTACCTGAGGTAAAAATCTCAATGCAAACTGTGTCTGGCTCTAGAGCTTCAAAAACAATTTGATTAGTTGCGTCACATAAAAGATTAGTTTTTTTATTAATAATTGATGGTATGTGGACTGTATAGAAAGACTCTAAATTTTGACAATCAGTTATCAAGCCAAAATCTTTTTCTGGTAACGCTGTTAACGTTTTTGGCAGACCGTTGGCAGGTAATATTATTTTTTTATTTGAATGTAATATTGCAAAAAAACCCACAGAAAACCAATAGCTATCATCACAAACTAAAACCCAACTTTCTTTCTTTCCCAAATACTTCATTACTAACGATATATGATAAGAAAACTCTTCCCAATAGATAATTTTTTCATCAAAATATGCAACAATTGTATTTGCTTCACGTTTTTTCGCTAATTCGTACAAAGGTATATATTGGCTCATATTTTTTCATTCCGTCGCAATACAATTCGTACACAGTATTCAATAGAAAATAAGCAACCAATTAATAAATATGACAACAAACCATTGTAAAATGTCCAAACCTTCAAGCTTGAATAAAAACAAGTATAAAGGGATATGCTCATGTTAATTAAGAAAAATACACACCATACATAAGTTACTTTTCGTGTATATCTAACTCCAGCAACGGAAAGCTCGGGCTCGGTAATTCGAGCAATACGTTCTACAGCAGATTGCGACTGCCACAAGGAAGATACAAACACTAAAAGTAAGCTAAAACTAATCAAGCTTGGATATAATCTTAATAATAATTGCGAATTAGAAAAATAGACCGCTATACCAAGAGTACACCCCAATAAAATGATTGGTAGAAATTGCGACGAAAGTTGAAGAATATGTTTAGCCTGAACTAAAAAACGCAACATCATCAAACCAACCAAACCTAATCCCATCATCTTCGGTTGCATATAATTTAATCCAAAATACACCGATAGCGGGTATGCGATTACCAATATAGAAACCAAGATATTTAGCAGCCGTTTCATTTTTAGGTAGTTAGTTTATGCCGCAGTTATTTCATACACATTATTAACAATATCTTCAACATTGCGCACCAACTTAAATTCTTCGGGTTTGATTTTTGTTCCTGTTAATTCTTGTAACTTAACAACAAGATCAACAGCGTCGATACTGTCCAAATCTAAATCCTCATACAACTTAGCTTGCATTGTAATATCCTCTGCATCAATTTCAAATAATTCAATCAATACTCGTTTTACTTCTTTAAAAACTTCTTCTTTACTTTGCATTTTTCTTTCCTAATTAGAACGTTCTTTTTCAATAAATTTTGTTAGATTTGCGATAGAAGCAAAATGTTCTTTATTAGCTTCCGAGTTAGAATCCATCTTAACTTGATACTTTTTTTGCAATGCGACACCAAGTTCTAATGCGTCAATAGAATCTAAACCTAAACCTTCTACAAAAAGCGCTTCATGGCTATCAATATCTTTCACTTCGACATCTTCTAAATCCAATACATCAATAATAATTTCTTTCAATTCAATCTCAAGACTGCTCATAACGGAGTATTTCCTTTTCAAAATAATTCTCTAAATACCGTGTTAATTTTCTAACCGATAAACTTGGAACATCTTCTGCACTAATAATTGTTTTAACTTTTATCAATTCTCCAACCTCTAACCGTAGATGAAAACGTCTTTTTGGAATTTGATACCACTTTAGACCTTTAGTTAAAGCACTTGGAGTACATGTTATTACTATAGGTGTTATATCTATATCTTTTTCAATAGCTATTCTCGCGGGAGCTCGTTGAAATTTCATTCTTTTTCCAGAAGGTGAACGGGTTCCTTCAGGAAAAATAATCAAACTATTTTCTCGTTCAAGAGACAACACGCAATCATTTATTAATTGCTGAGGTGCTGAACCATTATTAACATAACCAGCGGCCAATACAACTCCTCGTAAAAAAGGATTGCGAAATAAAGCACCTTTAACAATACAATTCGATCTCGGAACCAGTGACATAATAAGAACAACATCTAATAGCGTCGGATGATTTGCTAAGAAAAGTTGAACTTTGTTGCTTGTAAGTTTTTCTTTGCCTACAACCTCGGTCGACATTACTCCCAGCAATTTTGTAAATGCTATATGACATCTAAACGAGACATGTATTAATTTTTGCGCTCGTTGATGTCTTTTATTTTTATTTGTTGTTGTTAAGCAAATGATAGGGAAAACCATTTGACTAATTACTAACCCCCCAATTCCAAACGTAATAAAAGATATTCCTGTTGCAATTACTCGCCAAAAATAATTAATAGTGCTCACGGAGTTAATCAACATAACGTTTAAATTGCCAACTCAATCGATTAGAGTGCATTGCTAAATATTTATTGCTACTCAGTAAGTACTTTAAAAAGAGCAATGGGCGCATACCTGAAGTAACTGCATTGCCATTATTCCCACTAAAACTCAAATTAAATTTATCTCCGCTACCAGTACCACTCAACAATATAGCTAATCCATACAGGCATTCTGTTTTATCTTTAAATCTCGAAAAAATACTTGGCAACGGCATATCACAGCAAACTAATAAAACTTTTTTTTCTTCTTCATTTTTAATGACTGCTGCAGCCTCTAAAAATGATTGTTCAAAACTATCTATTCCGGCAGATAAAACCGTCGAAACTGACGTATCTTTTCTTGAAATAGAGTAAAGCCCAGAACCTGTATTGGGAACTGAAAGACTAAATCCCATTGGTGAAAGAAGCTCTTGCTCAGCAATGGATTGCAACAATTCAACTGTACGATGCAATTCCCCGTGTCGCGAGCAAAAGACTGTTGCTACAGACTGTTGCGGTTCCAAACATCCATTTGCTACATAAAGCGCCATACGACTTAATTGACTGAGTCTACGGCGCAACATTGGAGCAACAAATGTAACATCTGGAGTACCTTGCTCCATGATATTGCACTCTCCACGAGCCCAAGCTTCCCAGTCCTGCCTTTTTTCTACTCCAGGCGCCCAAGCGCACCATTTTTCAATCGACAAATCAATATTATTTGACATGCAAAAATCCTAGTATATCAATATGTTACAGCTAATTGCCAAAAAAGTGCATAAGAACCCAACAAATCTCGCCGCAACATCATTTTTCGATTTCTCTGGCGGCGCTATGTTACGTGACTTAACGGTAAATTTCAACATTAGCAAGAGCTAGTCTTAGCTTCAATTTTTACAACACTAGAAAATATTCAATCAACGGTAGTAACAAAAGATTTCCACTGTTAAAATCCATTGTAAGAGCTGTTTTTAATTTATTTACGGCAACCTCACATTAAATCACATAGATCTCTAAATCAATGACTGTCAAACCAAATCAATTGTTAATATTTAAACTCTATGCATTTAAGTTATATTTGCTCTTGATTGCTATATTTATCACAGGCTGCTCAAGTCGACAACTTCTAGATCCAACGGATAGTCTGTCTCGCCTTAAAAACGGCGGGAGTTTACAGCACGAAGTTAATTTGTTAGTAAAACCTCTTATTAAAAATAGAGATAATATTGGAGCCGTTGTCGCGGTATTAGATTCTAAGAACACTGTTTCTATTTTTCCATTTGGCAATAAAAATGCTGGTGAAAATGTGCCAATGACAGTTAACACTCTATTTGGAATTGGTTCCACGACAAAGTCACTTGTGGTCTCCTTAATGTTAGCCTTAGATGCTGAAGGTATTATTTCTATCAATGATACCATTAGTGAGTTTTTACCGTCTCAGATGCTTCTAAAAGATCCTCATATTCGTGATATTACTTTTGCACAGCTTGCAAGCCACACTTCAGGTCTGCCAAGGGAGCCGCTTAGTCTTGATACTTTAGCCTCCTTGCTGGGTTATTTTTTTACTGGAAACAACTTATACAGCCACCTTACTAAGGAAACAGTGTACGACTTCCTTGCAAATTATGAACTTAAAAAGAAAAAAGAAGGCTCACCAAGTTATTCTAATATTGGTATTGGTCTTTTAGCTCACTTTTTGACTCTAAAAACAAACCGAGACCTTGAATCACTGCTATCCAAATACATTTTTTCACCATTACAGATGAAGCATACCGTTGTTCAGTTAAAAAACGATGATATAAAGAGGTTAGCAACCGGCTATGCAGGCGATCAACCCCTATTTATACCTTGGAACACACCATTAGACAATTGGAAATTCAGCTCTATTATGCTTGGTACTGGAGGTGTATATTCAACGGCTCCAGACCTTATAAATTATTTAAAAGCACATATGGGGAAATCGAATACCAAATTAGATATTATATTACAAAAATCACATATCATTGTGGGGAAAGATAGAGAACATTATTTAACTATGGGCTGGTATGTTGAGTATTTGCCAAAATATGGACTCAATTTCTACTTTTACCACGGCATGATTGCTGGTTTTAATTGTTACATTGGCTTCGAACCTACTACGAAAACTGCAGTAGTTGTTTTAAGAAATAACTTTAATTGGCACGACGTTGTTGGACATAATTTATTATTACGGCTTTCGCTATACAACCAGCAAAAGTGAGGTAGAAAATAGTAAATATCTAACAGTAATCGCCGTAATGAGAGCGCCATTGACTATAATAACAAATGAATTTGAAAATCTTAGTTTTTTATATTCGTCTAATGCCTGCAATATTGTTGTTTATATTTACTAAAAGCTACAGAGTTCCGTCATCGTTACTCACACTCACACTCATTGTATTTTATGACATTCCTTTTTTAGAATTGGTAGTGTACTGATAATGTAATGGCGCTAAACGTTAAATCAATTTCTTCATCATATAGGTTAAAACCGTAGATAGAATTTTCACTTCTTTCAAGATTTAATTTTGCGTATTTGTAATCTATGCGAGCTTTTACTCCAGAATTAAAACTATACTGAACCCCTGTTCCTATAGTGGGTTCTATACTATTCCATGTGATTTCATAATCATAAAAGGAGTTAACACTCTGTTTATACGCAATATATTGAAGACCCGCTTTAAAGTATACCGCTGTATTTTGATTAAAAATATACGTAAATTTAGGTGTGAAAGAAGAGCCAAAAATAGACGCATCAAGGTTTGTATTTATGTCCTTAAATTTTTCCGAATTTGAAATATCAAATTCAATGCTAAACCAATCTGTAAATTTATACCCACTAAAAACAGTTAGTAATCGTACAGTTTCGGTATTTGATTGAAGATAAGGTTGATTTTTTGGGTTAATAGACAAATTTGTACTTCCTAATCCAGCGCCGACCATCCAGCCCCGCCGTTCCGCATCCAAATCACTAGCCGATAAATGACCTGAAATTACCGAGATCAACACTCCAAATATAAATAACTTCACAAACACCTCTTTAATAATCTATTAATTAATTAATTTCATTTTCTTAATGTGACAAATTTAGCCCTTCAAATTGTATATTAAAATTTCAGAATTCGCAAAAGAAATAATATTTTTCAATAAATTAACATCAGGTCAATATTCATTATATATTTTGTCTCTTTCTAACCATTGCAAGTTTGAAACATATACTCCTACCAAGTTAAATATCTATTTTAAAGCAATAGTTTTGAGTCCAATAGAAGAAAGTTTACTGAAAAATGGCGCGCTTGGCAAGAGTCGAACTTGCTACCTGCCCCTTAGGAGGGGGCCGCTCTATCCAAGTGAGCTACAAGCGCATAAATTGAGGTGACTGTTATTATCTAACGATTAAAAGGCTGACCAGCGGATCCCAAGAGAGAGTTTGTTTCGATCATAAGTATAAATATCATTTGCATTGGTATAATTTGCGTGTTCAAGATCTAAATATAAGGCAAAGTTAGTTTCAAATAAGGTTGCAATGACCCATTCATAACCGACTGATATGGAAATGCCTTGTTTTCCACTAGTTTCTTCATCACTGACTGTTAAACCTGGCTCTATTTGATTGACTAAGATAAAATTTGAATACCTAATTCGAGTATTAAAATAATGATGTACACCAAATTGATGTTTTCCCGAAATAGCTAAATAGCCACTTAGTGCATTGTAATAACCTGAACCATTATCTTCTCTATTTTCTAAATTAAAACTGTATTTCCAACGGACTCCGGATTCTGGATGGTAAATATATCCAATATTAAAGGCTTGATAAGTATAAGCCAAATCGGTATTTAATAGATCAATGCCATCAAGATCTTTAATTCTTTTATCAACAAAACTACGCTCTGTATGTGTACCATTAACATAAAACCGCCCGACTTCTGATGCCTTATACAACATTCCCAACTGAATTTTTTGCTGTTGGTAATCTAAATTACTTAAACCTGCAATATTATATTGCTGATAACTCTTGTCTCGTCCTCGATAAATAAAGTCGAATGTTAGATTTTTATAAGGCAAATATGAAAGCTGCACTAAACTATTGGTTTGATTTGAATCATAACGATCAGCGATGGATTGTCCACCAAATGTCGCCACTAAACCTGACGATTTACTGACATAAGTTTTATCTTTGTTACGAGCATTAACTGAAAATTTATATTTAAACTTTTCACCTTTAATTTTAAAAGATGATTTAAGTGAAATATTAGCTGATAAATTATATTGGTCTCCCCTACGATCATCAATGTACTGGGTTTTATTGGCTTTGGCGCTAAGGTAGACGGTCTTAAAAAAGCTTTTGCGTGCTTTGAATTCTACTTCGGCATAATTTTGTTCAGTGACCAATAAATTAGAAGACAATTGATGAGGGTTACTATCAACACCATATAACACAGTCGCATTGATTGCTTCATTACTCGAAGCGATAGCCAATGACGGCGACAGCACCCCAACTACTAACCAAAAGCTATTTTTAAGCATAAAACATCTTAGCCTGTAAATTTTTAATCATTATAGAATTAACCTTGGATATTTCGACATTACTACTTTCATCTTTAATTGCATGGACAGAAAAATGCCTTATTTAAGTAGCTTTCATACTTTTCTCAAGCAGTTTATTTTAATGTGTTATATATGTCCAGCGCCGCTTTATAGTTGGGATCTAATTTGAGCACCAATTCTAACTCTTCTCGGCATTGTTGAAATTGATCCGCTTCACAAAACGTACGAGCATATAAAGTACGCCCTCTTTTAGAGTCTGCTTTGACATATAAGTAATCTTTTAATAATAACTGTGCTTGTTCAATCTCTTTGTTATTAAAATATAATAGAGCAAGTTGATATTGGGCATCACCATAGCTTGATGATATTGACAACAGTTCAGTATATTGAGATATAGATTGCTCCAGCTCACCCAATTTATTCAAGTAATTTGCCATGAAATAACGTGCTCGTGTATATCGAGGATATTTAGCTAACAAAGCTTTCAATTCTAAAATCGCCTTATCCTGCTCCTCTAACAACCAATAAAGTTTCACTTTTTGTAGAGTCCAACGCTTCTTTTGTTTGATTTTTAAAGCTAAGGAAATTAAACGCATAGACTCATTATAATGATTTGCTTTTTCTTCAGAAAGAGAGGCCTTATATAATAACTCAGGATTTTCTTTGATAAATGGAAACAATTTCTTGTAAATAGTTACAGCATCATTAAACCGTTTTAATTCAATATAAATATCCGCTATTTTTTGTTGGGACTGTAGGTAATATAAAAAATCAGGTTTAACTTGTAGCAAGTATTTTAATGCTGTTTTAGGTCGTTTTAACTTGTCATAATTCAATGCTAGCATCAAAAAAGCTAAACCTTCTATTTTTTTTCTTTTTATATTCTTTTTAAATAACTTGATGGACTCAGTATGATTATTTGATAACAGCTTTAAAACTGCATCACTTAATCGACGTTCTGACTTTTTTTGAATATTCTTTTTAGCAAAATCTAATTGTTTTTTTGCATTAATATATTTATTCAACATCATATATGAAAATGACAGTTTTAATCGCACATCAAAATTACTATTTTTTATGCTTTTGGCTGTATTTAGTTGCTGAATTGCTGGCAAATAATCCATTCGGCTAATTAAATAATTTGCATACTCAACTCTTGTCCGGAAATTGTTTTTTTCAAGAGATACAGCTTTAGTGAAAGCATCAATTGTTAAAAGATGCTCCCCTAACTTTTGTGATGTTTTAGCAATATTCCTCCAAGTTAAAACACTTTTAGGTCTATATTCAATCGACTTTTTAAAGTTTTTCAATGCTATATCGTATTTTTTTTGCTGATAGAGTGACTCACCTAACCCTGAGTAACTTTTAGCTTTTTTGTCCGAAGATGTAAGCTTGATAGCTTTTTTAAAAATCACCTCTGCTTTATTAAATTCTTTTTGTTCTAAGTAAAGCAGCCCTAAATTAATTAAGCCTGCTTGGCTTAATGGAGAAACACTAATAAATTTTTCATAATGCTCAACCGCCTCTTCTTTATCGCCTATTTTTGAAAGCAAACTCGCTTTATAAAATAATAGATCGTTTTTCATTAACTCTATCTTAGATAGACTATTAACAATATTTAATGCTTTACGATAATGCTTTTCATTTTTTAATTTTTTAATTGCAAACAACATGGACTTCAATTGCTGATCAGAAGGTAAACGATTTAGTAGCGAAATCTTATTGCGATTAAATGCAGAAGCGGACATTACAGTTTGATAAATTACGCCCCCCACTTGACGAATTATAGGCTCCTCAAATTTAGAGATTTCTGACATTTCAATTTCCTTACTTTCTTTATTATTAGAAAGTAATTGAACATCAACGCGATGATTAAATGACGACTCTAAATAGGCTTCATAATAGACGGCTAGAATAATAAGTATAATAAAAACAAAACTGCTAGGGTACGCATTGCCCAATCTTATTTTATTTTGAGGTTGTTTATTTGTAAGATGCGCTTCGTATTCTTTGGACGCTGTTGCTTTATTCTTGGCTGAGTTCATTATAAAACCCTCGCTCTTGGATATTTTGTATTTCAATGCCCGGTCGACCATTCACCTCTAAGACTAGCGGCCCTTGATCTTTGGTTAAGCAAATATCAATGCCTATATATCCTAACGGGATAGCTTTTTGACACTGTTTTGAGATGCTCAGTATTTTTTCCCAGCCAGGCACCTCAAAATTTATTAATTCTTTTTTGCTGTCAGGATGAATCGTTATGTCTTTTTTGTTTAGCTTTGCTGTTATTGTCATGCCTGTTTCAATATCAATACCTACGCCGACAGCACCTTGATGCAAATTTGCCTTACCGGAAGATTTTGATGTTGGGATCCTTAACATCGCACTAATAACTTTATTTTTACATAATATCACTCGCACATCACAAAGCCCAAAAGGTGAAATTTGTTGTAACAATTCATGCTGTATAATTAAAGGCTCAAAATAAGCAACATCACTCTCACCATTTTGCGAATAACTACCCGAAAGAATTTCTACACAGTGTTTTTGCAGATCTAAAATATCCATTTTTTCGTCATTACCTCTATAAAAGAATCCATTTTCATAACATGTAATTATTTTAATCCCATTGCCTTGCGAACCATTATTGGGTTTTAAAGCAAAGCCTTCTTGTTGTAATACAGCGAAGGGGATCTGCTCTAAGTCTGAGAGTTCTTTAACCACAAAAACCGTTTCAGGAATGGGAATATCATAAGTTAATAATATACTTTTAGTTTCAAGCTTATCTGCAGCTAAATCCAGAAGCGCCTTGCTATTCAATTGATAAATAAATTCTTGATTACGGCTATTAATGCCCAGCACTGGTTTAGCTCTATCGCCTAAAATTTTTTTAAAACGAAAGCTTTCACTTAAACGAATACCTGTCCATTGACCAATATATATTTGTCCAGCAAGGATCAATAAAAAGAATTCGGGATGATGAGAAAACATCCCTTGCAACATGAATGACATCAATAAAAAATAGCATCCAGTAATTGCAGCCAAGGTACCTACAACTCTAAAAAATAGTTCCTTCCAATCATTTTCCTCAGTTAATCGATGAATTTTTTCTGCGATAAAACTAATAATTATCACTGGAAATAATGATAACATTCCAAATTCGAGTCGTTCATTCGGATCAATAAGCAATAAAGCTAAGACAAACACCATGGTATTAATTGTAATGATAGCGGCCAAACGAGGGATTTTTAATAATTTCAATTTTTCTAGATAATGATAAGCAATAAAACTAGTTAAAAGAATAAACGAAAAACCTGCAATTCCTTTTGTATATCCTATAAAAACACACGCTGCAGCAATTAACATCGGCAAAAAGATACCAAAGGTTTTAATACCTACAATATTCCGCAAAAAAGTTATTAATAATGTGCAAATAGGAAACAATAAAAACAAACTAATTGTTTCTGGTGCTAACCCCATTGATAATAACAACCCTGTAATATCAATATTATCTATGTTGTTTTTACTTATATGATTATAGATTGCGGGTGCAACCAAACTATGACTTGAGGAAAACTGATAATCAAAATTAATATCAACAGAATGTTTAAACAGGTTTTTATCTCCTCGATATAATTCTAAATAATTCTCTGGCAATTGTGCGAAGTTTCCATTAGTTGGTCCAAAAGGTATCCATTGATTTTCTATATACACCTCTAACCATTGATGTGATGTTTTTTTTGATATGCCATTTAAAATTACTCCACCAACCAAACGTGCTGGAATGTTACTAAGACGTGCCAACGCAATAAACAATCGACTCTTACCATTGCAACTTGCCGTTTTTAAACGTAATGCTGTAACAGCGTCAGTCACACCTTTGAAGGGCGCTGACTCTATTTTGTTATAGGTATAATTATATATTCTGTTTAATGTGTTAAGCATATTGTGTTGATTATTTATTCCAAGTTCTTTCCATAAAGATATTATTTCTGGATGTCTAAACTGTATATTGTTCGTAGGTTGCAAGTAAGGCAATAACGCTTCAGAATATATTTTAGGTATTAATAGCTCTGAACTAATAACATATTTAATTGTTTGTAAAGAAAGAACATAACGATATGCTACTTGCTGCGCAGAACTAACCCCCGACCAATGCACAATTTTTCCACTAGGATCATTACTTACTATCAGTTCTAAACCATTATTTATTATTTGTTCGCTAAGTATTTTTTGCCTTTCATTTTCTTCAGGTAGGTAAGTATGAATGACAATATCTCGGTCGTCAGATTGATAAGAAACGTTTAATTTAAAAGAATATATTTTGGTGGGAACAAGATTATAGGTAAACTCTTCAAAGCTTTTAAAATTAAAAGAAAATAATATAAAAAAACTGATTACCAATAATAAATCGATATTTTTTGTTATTAATTTCAAATAATTATATTTCCTATATATTTCCTATATATTTCCTGCTATTAGTCGCCAAGAAGAA
The DNA here is from genome assembly GCA_964476655.1 of uncultured Kangiella sp. Taxonomy (GTDB): domain Bacteria; phylum Pseudomonadota; class Gammaproteobacteria; order Enterobacterales; family Kangiellaceae. Next base: position 62,467 of record CAYZBK010000001.1, read on the forward strand.
GTTGCGGATCGAGCCGAGTCGAAAACCAATTTAATCGCCAGTCCAAATGAGGCCCTGTTGCTCTTCCTGTTGAACCCATAGTCGCTATTTTTTCGCCTTGAATAATCTTTTGTCCTACTTTCACCTTAAGCTTTTCTAAATGAATGTAGGTGGTATTAATTCCAAAACCGTGATCAATAATGATTGTTCCACCGGAATAAAATAAATCTTTTTCTGCAAAAGTAACAATACCATCTGCGGGAGAAATAACTGTTGTACCGACTTTATTAGCAATATCTAGACCGTAATGTGGTCGTTTCTTCTCACCATTTAAAATCCTTTGACTACCATAAACGCCTGAAATTCGACCTTTAGCGGGTGAAACAAACGGCATTAAAAACGCCATTTGTTCAGAAAAAATGTTTCTAGCTTGTTTAACTTTAATTGTCTCACTTTTAATTCTTTTTAATGTTTGTTTAGATTTTGGATTAACTTTGTTTTTATCTAAACCATTAATCTTTTCAATTTTCCACTCACGTTTTTTAATCGCTATTGGAAAATCTATAACCTCATTATTTGAATGGACTTTTAAAACCACTGAAGAGTTTTCCTCACGGCCAACTCCAAAAACAAATTCACCCGTTTCAGATAACGACAAGGGTTTTTCAGCTAAAAATATATCACCATCAACCAAAATTCGTCCAACAACCATGCTACCTTGTTGAGGTTGTTTGGTAAAAATCTGAACAACGGGTGGTTTAGCATCAATTAAACCGCCATAAAGAAATAAAACGATAATCACAATTTGAAAAAATATTTTATTAAACGCTTTGTTGCCACCATTTTTTATATTATTGCAATTCATAACCAGTCCTTGAGAATAGAAAATATTTTATCATACGTTTTTTCAAGCTGTTAAGCTTGAGACTCTCTTTTTTCAATAAAACTCAACGCCATATCAATTCGAGAAATTGTTCGTTGCTGCCCTACCCACTCAAGGGTTAAGTCAATTGCCGGTGACATACCTCCACCGGTAACCGCTACACGTAATGGCATTCCCACTTTCCCCATTCCAATATCTAGCTCACTGGCTGTTTCATCAACACATGATTGAATCACAGACGCACTCCAATCATTGATTGCTAATAATTTTGATTTAATCGTTTCTAACGCCACTTTAGCAACCGGTCTTAAATGTTTTTTTGCGGCCTTTGGCTCAAATTCATCAAAGTCCTTATAATATGTTGATATCATTTGAGTTAATTCCTTAAGCGTTTGAGCGCGTTCTGCAAACTCAGGAATTAACGTTTTAAGGTTAGGACCATTAGATAAATCAATGCTTTGGTGATCTAAGTGCCACTGAAGATGAGGCAGTAATTGGTCAAAAGGTGTCGATTTAATGTATTGCTGATTAAGCCATTTTAATTTATCGGTATTAAATGCCGATGGCGCTTTATTAATATCATTAATATTAAATAATGATTTCATTTCATCCACAGAAAAAATCTCTTGATCGCCATGTGACCAGCCTAAACGCACTAAATAATTCAGTAAAGCTTCTGGTAAATAACCATCATCCCTATATTGCATAACGCTAACTGCACCATGACGCTTCGATAATTTTTTACCATCATCGCCTAATATCATTGGCACATGACCGTATTCGGGTGCTGTTGCGCCAAGCGCGCTAAAAATATTTATTTGTCGTGGTGTATTGTTTAAATGATCATCGCCTCTAATCACCTGTGAAATTCCCATATCCATATCATCGACAACAACGGTAAAATTATAAGTCGGTGAGCCATCTGTTCGAGCAATGATTAAATCATCTAGCTCTTTGTTTTCGAAGGTTATTTCACCTTTAACCACATCAGTAAATGTTACCGCGCCCTCTTTTGGATTTTTAAAGCGAATAACATGCGGTAAAGAGTGATCTTGCTTTGATACCAACAAATCACGACATTTTCCATCATAACGTGGTTTTTGTTTGTTACTCATTTGTGTTTCTCTGAGCGCATCAATACGCTCTTTAGAACAAAAACAAGGGTAAGCCTTACCTTCAGCCAATAATTGGTTAATAACTTTTTTATAACGATCAAATCGTTTAGTTTGAAATATTGGACCTTCATCCCAGGCTAAATTTAACCATTTCATGCCGTCCATTATAGCTTCTACTGCTTCAGGCGTAGAGCGTTCAAGATCGGTATCTTCTATACGAAGGACAAATTGCCCATTGTTTGCTTGAGCATGCAGCCATGAATAAAGCGCTGTTCGGGCGCCTCCAACATGCAGATAGCCGGTTGGAGATGGTGCAAATCTTGTTTTAACTGACATTAATATTTCACTTGTTATAGGTTAAATCTAGATTTAACTAGATATTGATTCAATGTAAGTTATTCTAACAAAACATTCGAAGAAAAAATATTTAAATTAAGGGTTGACCCTATCAAAAATTAACTCTAGAATGCGCCCCTCTTGAGAGACAATAGAAAGACAAAATTGATACTCAGGAAAACATGGGCGCTTAGCTCAGCTGGGAGAGCATCGCCCTTACAAGGCGAGGGTCAGTGGTTCGAGCCCACTAGCGCCCACCATGTTTAGAAAGCCCGTATTCCAATGGTTTACGGGCTTTTTTCGTTTTTAAACTATAAAAAATAAGCCTTAGTTTGTTTGACCCAAGTTTAACAATTCGAGTAAAATAGAGCCCGCAAACAATCATTAAATAGACTATATTTACTATTATCCGAAAATTGCAATAATTCACCAATTAATTGAACATCAATACATAGGCATTTAGATGAAATTATCCATAGACATCGACAAAATTACCCAACGAATTATTGAAAAAAGCAAACCAACTCGTAGCCAGTATCTAGCAAAAATAGCCGCGGCTCAAAAAAACACCCGAACCAGAGCGAGTCTAAGCTGTGGTAATTTAGCACACGGCATGGCAACTTGTAGCCCTGCTGACAAAACAATTATTGCCGAAGAGCAAGCCGCAAATATCGGCATTGTAACCGCTTATAATGACATGTTATCAGCTCACCAACCTTATCAAGAATATCCTGATTTAATTAAAAAAACCGCTGCACGTTCAGGCGTTACAGCTCAGGTGGCTGGAGCAGTACCAGCAATGTGTGATGGCGTAACACAAGGGCAACCTGGAATGGAATTGTCTTTGTTTAGTCGAGATTTAATTGCTATGGCAACTGCCGTATCTCTTTCACATGACATGTTTGATGGCGTTCTTTGTTTAGGAGTTTGTGACAAAATAGTTCCTGGACTGCTAATTGGTGCGTTAAGTTTTGGCCACTTACCAACCATTTTTCTGCCTGCTGGCCCCATGAGTACTGGGCAAAGTAATGATGCTAAAGCAAAAATAAGACAAGCTTATGCAGAAGGCAAAGTGGGACGTAAAGAATTACTTAAATCAGAAAGTGCCTCCTATCACGGTGCTGGCACTTGTACCTTTTATGGAACCGCCAATAGTAACCAAATGTTGATGGAAATTATGGGGCTTCATTTACCCGGCAGTTCTTTTGTACCTCCATACACCGATTTAAGAAATGCGCTAACAAGCAATGCGGTTGAACAGTTAATAGAAAACATGAACCAAAAAGACATTACCCCATTAGCCGAAATCATTACTGAAAAAACTATTGTTAACGGCATGGTTGGTTTACTGGCTACTGGTGGTTCTACTAACCATGCAATTCACATCATTGCAATTGCTAGAGCGGCTGGAATTATTGTCGATTGGCAAGATATGTCAGATATTTCAAGTGCCATTCCATTATTATGTCGTATTTATCCTAATGGAAGTGCAGACATTAACCATTTTCAGGCAGCCGGTGGAATGTCCTTTTTAATGAGAGAACTTAGCCAAGCGGGATATTTGCATCAAGATGTCACCACTATATTAGGTAAAGGTTTAGAACCTTACTTTAATGAACCGCATTTGGTAGAAAACTCGCAAGCGGACATTTATCGCCAAGAAAGTGATATTGAGCAATCGAAAAAAGTCATTGAATGGAAAAAAGGCCCTCAAGATAGCCTTGATACTAGTGTATTAAGTACTGCTGACAAAGCATTTAATTCTCATGGCGGTTTAGAATTATTAAAAGGCAACTTAGGACGCTGTGTCATTAAAACCTCAGCAGTTTCTGATGAGCGTTTAATTATTGAAGCTCCAGCAATTGTCATTGAAGATCAAAATGACTTAGCGCCAATGTTTGAAAAAGGTGAACTCAATAAGGATTTCATTGCAGTTATTCGCTTCCAAGGCCCTCAATCGAATGGTATGCCTGAACTGCATAAATTAACCCCTATTCTTGCTTCATTGCAAGATGCCGGTCATAAAGTTGCTCTTGTTACAGATGGCCGTATGTCAGGCGCATCGGGTAAAGTGCCTGCAGCGATTCATTTAGTTCCTGAAGCTTTAGCCGGTGGAAATATTGCTCGAGTTGAAAATGGTGATATGATTCGTTTAGATGCAACAACAGGACAACTAGAATTGTTAGTTTCTGATGAAGTATTATCTAAACGAACGCCTTCAATTAAAACATCAATAGAAGATCAATCAGGCTTAGGTAGAGAATTATTTAACAATTTTAGAAAAAATGCGATAGACGCAGAAAGAGGCGCTTCAAGCATCAGTTAATTGACTAATTGATACACAAGGCGATAAATAAAATTTAATTTTAAAAACTTATTAAAGAGAGTTATTTATTTTGGATAAGATATTAAAAAAACCATTTGATTTAGTATTATTTGGCGGTACTGGCGATTTATCTTTACGCAAGTTACTTCCATCGATGTATCGTACATTTATTGAAGGTGAAATACCTGAAGGCTCTCGTATTTTAGTTTGCTCAAGGAAGCAAGAATACTTTGACGATAATGATAATATTATTGAAAACGCATTCAAAAAATTCATGCCTGAAGATGAATATAACGAAGACTCGTTTAAACAATTTTTAAAATTTGTACAACCCGCCTTGGTTGATGTTGCAAATTATGATAATGGTTGGGAAAAATTTAAAACTATTTTTGAAGGCCGTGAGGATGTTTCAAGAATCTTTTATCTTGCCATCATTCCTAGTATTTATGGTGTATGTTGTCAAAATTTAGGCCGTTCAAACTTAGTCACTGAAGATTCAAGAATTGTTGTTGAAAAACCAATTGGGTACGATCAAGATTCAGCGGAAGAAATCAATGAACAAATTGCAAAATACTTTGCCGAAGATCAAATTTATCGAATTGATCACTATCTTGGAAAAGAAACCGTACAAAACTTGATTGCTTTAAGATTTAGTAATTCATTATTTGAACAGTTCTGGGATGCGAAATCGATTGACCATATTCAAATCAGTATTAACGAACAAGTTGGCCTTGAAGGTCGAGCTGGTTTTTATGATGGAGCCGGAGCGGTACGTGATATGGTACAAAACCATTTATTACAACTTCTTGGATTAATTGCAATGGAATCACCTAATAAAATGGGTGCCAATAATATCCGAAATGAAAAAATAAAAGTTCTGCAAGCCTTAAGACCAATCACTGAAGACAACGTTCAAAAGTACGCCATACGCGGTCAGTACACCACAGGAACAATTGACGAAAAAGAACAAGCAAGTTATCTCGAAGAGCTAGGTTCAAATGAAAGTCAAACAGAAACTTATGTTGCAATAAAAGCAAATATTGATAATTGGCGATGGGCAAATGTTCCTTTTTATATTCGAACTGGTAAATGTTTAAAACGACGTAGCGCTGAAATAGTTATTCAATTTAAAGATGTATCGCACAATGCATTTGATAGCGATGCAGGAAGTTTAATACCTAACCGTTTAATCATTCAATTACAACCACAAGAGCGAATGCAATTATTATTAATGGCAAAAGACATGACCCAATTAAAAACCGTTCTAAAACCGGTTAAATTGGATCTTAACTTCACAGAGTCTTCAAAAGGATTCAAAAGTTTTGGTTACAAACGATTATTGCTTGATGCAATTTCTGGAAATGCATCACTATTTATTCATCGTGATGAAGGTAGTGCGGCTTGGGCGTGGGTTGATCCTATTTTAAATTATTGGAAAGATAATAAAGTTGCTCCGTTCTTGTACCCTGCTGGAACTTGGGGGCCTGAGCAAGCAGATCAATTGCTACGCAATGATGGCCGTGAATGGTTTGATATAGAAAAATAAAATTTCACAAAAAAAATAAATGGTAATTAATAATGAGTAATATTCAAATTAATAAATTTGATAGTCGAGAGGAATTATTTTCTGCGGTCGCAAACGCATGCCGCTCTCAACTAGAAAAAGTGCTTAAAGAAAAAAATAAAGCCAGTTTTATTATTCCTGGTGGTACGACTCCTGCTCCGAGTTTTGCTCAGCTAGCCATCGCAGATATTGATTGGAAAAATATTACTATTGGCCAATCTGACGAACGATGGGTAGATGCCGATCATGAACAAAGCAATCAAGGCTTAACACAAAAAACATTACTTATTGACAATGCAAAATCTGCAAAGTATGTTGCTATGAAAAATTCAGCACCTGATCCTTTTGCCGGCGAATCACAGTGTAATAGTGATTACGCCGCAATTGCTCCATTTAGTGTCACCATGTTAGGCATGGGATTAGACGGGCATATTGCCTCTTTGTTTCCTAATTCAAAAACAATTGATCAAGCACTTTCACTCAATAATGAAAATACTTGCATTGCCATTGATGCTGAAGGATGTAAAGTTGCTGGTGATTTCCCGCATCGAATGAGTTTAACTTTATCCGCTATTGTAAAAAGTGAATTAATTATATTATTGGTCACTGGCTCTGAAAAATTATCGGTTATTGAAAAAGCCATGATCACTAACGACCCTAAAGTTTTGCCTGTTAGTGGAATATTAAACCAACAAAAAACAGCCGTTAAGATTTTTTGGGCTGAATAAATAATCATTAGCAGTGTCTCATTAAAGACAAACCAATAGTGACCAACTTTTATAAATAGTCACTCAATATTAAAATACAAAAGAGGAATAATATTTTGTCATCCGCTATCAAAAATATTTTACAACAATCACGAGTTATTCCAGTTGTGGTCATTGATCGTATCGAAGATGCAGTACCTTTAGCAACAGCTTTAGTAAATGGTGGTCTTAATGTCTTAGAGATCACATTGCGTACACCGGTAGCAATAGATGCAATTAAAGCAATGAAACAGGCTCTACCAAATAGTATTGTTGGAAGTGGCACAGTGATTGATGCCGCAACGCTACAAGCTTCACTTGATGCTGGTGTTGACTTCATTGTAAGCCCCGGCACAAATTCCGAACTCCTTGAAGCGGCAAAACAAAACTCAGCACCACTATTACCTGGCGCAGCGACCCCTTCAGAGGTTATGAACTTATTACACCATGGTTTTGATACGATGAAATTTTTTCCTGCAGCCGCTGCCGGTGGAGTCAACATGTTGAAATCGATCGGTGGTCCTCTTCCACAAGTAACCTTTTGCCCAACGGGTGGAATTTCTTTAGCGAATGCCAATGAATATTTAGCTCTACCTAACGTAGCATGTGTTGGTGGAACATGGATGTTAGATAAAGAATTAATTAAGGCACAAGATTGGGATGGCATTACTCAGCTAGCAAAACAAGCCAGCCAATTATAATTGTACGCTTGTTTAATTAACATAAAATAATATATAACAGTAATCGTAAGGCAGTTTTATAGTGAATAACGAAACAAGAAATCTTGAATCCATGCCTGAATGGCAAGCATTGCAAGAGCATTATCAACAAACAAATACTCGACATATGCGCGATCAATTTGCTGATGATGAAAATCGCTTTAATACCTTTTCACTGTCATTAAATGAAATTCTATTTGATTATTCAAAAAATAGAATTGATGAAAAAACAATAGAACTGCTTATCAATTTAGCCAAGGCTTGTGATTTACCTAATAAAATTCAATCCATGTTCTCCGGTGAAAAAATAAATGGCACCGAACATCGTGCTGTATTACACACAGCATTAAGATATCAAGGTACTCAAGCTTTAGAAATAGACGGCAGCAATATCCGCGAAGAAGTTTCTAATGAGCTGGAAAAAATAAAATCTTTCAGTAACAAACTTAGAAATAAGCAATGGCTGGGTACAACCGGTAAAATTATAACTGATGTTGTTAACATTGGTATCGGTGGCTCACATTTAGGTCCACAAATGGTTACTGAAGCACTAAAACCGTTTATTACAGCTAATCTCAAGATGCATTTTGTTGGCAATATTGATGAAAATCAAATCGATGATATTCTAAAAAATCTAAGCCCTGAAACAACATTATTTATTGTTTGCTCCAAAACATTTACAACACAAGAAACAATGTTAAATGCGGCAACGGCGCGCTCTTGGTTTTTAAGTAAATTTAATGATCAATCTCAACTATGCAAACATTTTGTTGCCGTTTCTACCAATAAAGAAATGGTCCTCAACTTTGGTATTGAAGAAGAAAACATCTTTACCATGTGGGATTGGGTCGGCGGGCGTTACTCATTATGGTCAGCTATTGGTGTTTCAATTATGGTTGCTATTGGCGCTGAAAATTTCGAACAATTATTAGAAGGCGCTTATGAAACTGACGAACATTTTCAAAATGCCTCTTTTGAAAAAAATATCCCCGTATTAATGGGGTTATTAGGTATTTGGTATAACAATTTTTATTCAGCTCAGTCGATTGGTATTTTACCTTATGCGCAACATTTACATCGCTTCCCTGCCTATTTGCAACAAGCCGATATGGAAAGTAATGGGAAGTCAGTATCGATAGATGGGCAATCTATACATTATTCCACCGGTCCTGTTTTATTTGGTGAACTAGGCAATCCAGGGCAACATGCTTTTTATCAATTACTTCATCAAGGTACTAAATTTGTTCCGATTGATGTATTGGCTGCAATCACAAATATTAGTGAAGAAAATAAACACCAAGATGCACTTATGTCAAATGTTTTTGCTCAAACCGAAGCGTTAATGCGCGGCAAAAACAAACAAGAAGTCATTGAAGAATTGCGAAACTCAAAATTTACTGATGCTCAAATTGAATCATTAACGCCTCATAAAGTATTTCCTGGAAACAGACCAAGCAATACTATTTTGTTTAACAAACTTGATCCAAAAACATTGGGTTCTTTAATTGCTCTTTACGAACATAAAATATTTGTTCAAGGAATTATTTGGAATATTAATTCTTTTGATCAATGGGGCGTTGAATTAGGTAAACAATTAGCAACAACTATTTTATCTGAGCTTGATGGCACATCTAAAAATCATTCAGCGCACGATAACTCTACCAGTAGCTTAATTGCCTATTACCAACAAAACAAAGGCTAATCTAGGAAATACATGTCAACTTTTGATTCAGACATTACAGCGATTGTCGGTCAAAACTATGTATTAACAGAACCTGATGACCTAAGTTATTATGGTAACGACAGTAGTAACTTATTTACTCCTTATCCAAGACTAATCGTTAAACCTGCCAATACAGACCAAATCGCTCAAATTGTTTCTCTAGCGAATAAACACCAGATCGCAGTTATTCCTTCTGGTGGACGAACAGGGCTCAGCGGCGGAGCTGTCGCCATAAATAATGAAATAGTCATCTCATTAGAACGTTTAAACAAGATAACAAATTATAACGCCATAGATAAAACGGTAGATTGTGATGCTGGTGTTATCACCCAACAATTACAAAAATTTGCTGAACAACAGAGCTTGTTTTACCCTATTGATTTTGCATCTTCTGGTTCTAGCCAAATTGGAGGTAATATAGCCACAAATGCAGGTGGCATCAAAGTCATAAAATATGGTTTGACGCGTAATTGGGTTGCAGGTTTAACTGTGGTAACACCTTTAGGTGAAGTATTAGAACTTAATCAGGGTTTAGTTAAAAATGCGACAGGTTTCGATTTAAGGCATTTGATGATAGGAAGTGAAGGCACTTTAGGAATAATCACCAAAGCAACAATGAAATTGACCAGCGCGCCAATCAACCCCACAGTCATGTTATTGGCAATAAAAGAACTTGCAGACATTTCACACCTTTTAAAACATTTTCAATCTCACTTCGAATTGCTAGCTTTTGAGTTCTTTTCACATAAGGCGTTAGAAAAAGTTGTAGAATATTATTCATTAAAAAAACCTTTAGAAAAAAAAGGCCTCTTTTATCTCCTTATAGAATTTGAAGTAATTAATCATTCTACTCTTGAAAAAATATTATCACTTTTTCAAGCGGCACTTGATGAACATTGGTTAATTGATGGTGTTATTAGTCAAAGTCAACAACAAGTAAAAGACATTTGGCAGTACCGTGAAGGAATTTCTGAAGCAATTAATCATTTTACACCTTACAAATATGATATTGCCGTAGTGCCATCCAAAATAGAAGTGTTTTTAATAAAGGTTGACCAATTTATTAAAAATAATTATCCTAACTTTGAAATTATTTGGTTTGGTCACATAGGTGATGGAAATTTACATCTAAATATCCTCAAACCATCAAAGCTATCTATAGAGAAATTTAAACAACAGTGTGAAATAGCCAATCAATCTATTTATTCAATACTCAAATCCCTCAAAGGCAGCATATCAGCAGAACATGGGATCGGCTTAGTGAAAAAAGATTACCTTATGTTTAGCCGTAGCGTACTTGAAATTGAATTAATGAAAGCCATAAAACACGGTTTCGATCCAAATAATATTATGAACCCTGGTAAACTAATAGCAAATACCAGCTCAATAATTACAACAAATTTATAGGTTTTTTATGATTGCATTATTCGCTAGTATTTTCGCCTTAGGTATAGGACCTTTAATCTATCAAACTTTTGGCCCACTACGACGAACGGATAAAATTGTTAGCGGATTTATTTTAGCCTTTATATTAATCACACTATTTTTAGAAGTATTACCCGAAACATTTAGCTTAATTGGCTACCTTGCATTCATCTTGGTTTTTATTGGTTTTTATGGACCAACGTTAATAGAAAAACAATTTAAAAAGTTGGCAACTAAAACACATTTATTAACGATTGTATTGGGGCTTTTAGGGCTTGTTTTACATGCAACTATTGACGGTGCGGCTTTGTATCCAAGTGATTCTGCAATTCAATACGAAAACTTATCTGTAGCAATTATTCTTCATCGTTTACCCGTAGGTTTAACTATTTGGTGGTTACTCAAACCGCTTTTAGGCGAACGTTACGCCTTATCTACATTGCTTGCTATGGCGTTGGCGACTACGGGAGGTTATTTTCTTAGCATGGAATTAAAGGATTATTTCTCTAATGATTTTTTTGTTGCATTGCAAGCGCTTATAAGTGGCTCATTATTGCATGTCATCCTACATAAGCCCTATGCTGATGGTTGTATGCATACAAGCTTAGATCATTCTCATCAACATCCGGTTAAAAACAAAATAAAATCATTCTTACCAGAACGATGGGAGCTATTGGGAATTTTTTTCGCTTTATTGGTCACTTCTATTTTACACCTGTTTTTTGAGTGATTTATAATAGTTGATTTAGTTTTAACTAAATCATTCTAATTTCATATTGGTTTTGCTGTCCGCAATAAATTTAAACTGAATACAAATATAGGAAATTAATTTTATGAAAAATCAACTTTTTAAATATTTTTTTTCACTCGTTAGTTTACTATTTTTAATTAATTTAGCTGCTTGCGCATCAATGGATAAGTCTGAATGTACTGCGGCCAATTGGGAAATTATTGGTCTAGAGGACGGCAGCAAAGGTAGAAAATCGAATTATATAGGCCATCATCGTAAGGCATGTGTAAAGCATCATATTGCTCCAAATTTAACTCAGTATTTAAAAGGGCATAAAGTAGGCGTGCAACAATTTTGTACTGCAGAAAATGGCTATCAGCAAGGTAAACAAGGGAGCAAGAACAATGGTGTTTGTCCACCAAACATATTTAAAGAATTCAATAGAGGCTTTAATCAAGGAAGTCATATTTATGCTATACAAACTAATATAAACCAAGTTGAAAATAATCTTAACCAGCTTAATCAACAATTACAACAAATTGAAAATGATATTCATTTAAAAGAAGAAGAAATTATCAATACAAATGGACAATATCAACGACGTGAAATACTCGCTCAAATAAAAGATTTACAAAGAAACTCAAAGTCTATTCAATTCAAAATAAATAATTTAGAGATAGAATTATATCGACAAGAAGAAACATACCAAGGTTTAATTAATACACCTTATCAAAAATACTGAATAAGGAAATTAAACTCAAAATAAATTTAGTTATTTCCTTTAGCCAAAGCGCCAGGACGTCGACTGTCTGAAAAGCCATAAAAAAGTCCATTATGATATTCAACAGTTTGTAAACTACCCCAAGGGTTATAAAATTTAATATTATGCCCTTTCGCTTTCAAAATGTTAGCACTATCAATAGGAAAACCTTTTTCTAACATTAAGGTTTCGGGATACCATTGGTGATGAAATCTCGGGGTTAATGTTGCACTCGCAATGTTCATTCCGTGAACCATTTTATTCAATAAAAAATTAAGTACTATGGTAATAATACGGCTTCCTCCAGGACTACCTGTCGCTAACCAAGGCATTGATTTGTTAAGAACGATAACAGGAGTCATAGAGCTAAGCGGACGTTTTTCTGATTCAATTGAGTTAGCCTCCCCTCCCAACAAACCATAACCATTTGGTACACCCGGTTTAGAAGAAAAATCATCCATTTCATTATTAAGTAATATGCCTGTACCTGGCACAGTAATACCAGAGCCAAAACTAAAGTTAAGAGTATAAGTATTTGAAACCATATTACCGTCTTTATCAATTACTGAAAAATGTGTCGTTTGTGGACTTTCTTGCGATAGGTACCTTCCTGGAGAAATTTCTTTTGAATTGAGAACACGTTTTTTAGAAATCTTTGTCGCAATGATTTTTGCATAAGCGGGAGAAAGTAATTTTTTAACTGGTATATTAACAAAATCAGGATCACCTAAATAACGACTGCGATCAGCGTAAGCAAACTTCATTGCTTCAGTAATAATATGAGTGGAGTCTGCAGTATTAACGCCACTCGTCTTTATATCAAAATGTTTAAGTATATTTAAAAGTTGTATCAAATGTATGCCTCCAGAACTAGGAGGAGGCATAGAATAAATAGATGAACCGGCAAAATTAGTTTCTACGGGTTTTCTCCAAACCGTCTTATAACTCTTTAAATCAGCTAGCGTCATAATACCTTGTTGTGATTGAATGAAATCAATAATTTTTTTTGCTATTTTTCCCTGATAAAAAGATTTCCCTTTTGAAAGTGAAATAGATTTTAATACTTCTGCTAACTCCAACTGTTTAATTGAATCATTGATTGTCCAATCACTGCCATCAGATTTAAAGTAGGTTGCTATTGACGCTTCAGATTTTGATAAGTAATCACGTTTTCTATTAAGCGATTCTGCCATAGAAAATGTCATAGATAAATTTTTGGCTAAATTAATTGCAGGTTGCATAACTTGTGAAAGCGGCAATTTGCCATATTTTTCATGCGCTTCTAACAAACCAGCAACAGTACCAGGAACACCTGCCGATAAAACAGAATATCTTGATTTATTATTATCAACATCTGATCGCCAGTTTAAATACATGTCCCTCGTCGATTTTTTAGGTGCTTTTTCTCTATAATCTAAAGCTTTTATTTGATGATTTTTTTGATCATAAATCATCATAAAACCTCCTCCTCCTAAGTTACCGGCTCTTGGCAGTGTGACGGCAAGAGCAAAACCAATAGCAACAGCCGCATCAACAGCATTTCCGCCAAGATTAAGCGCTTCGAGTCCGACCTCAGTAGCGCGTGATTCTTGGGTCGCAACCATGCCCTTAGTGGCCACCATTGGTTGTACTGTGGATGGAAAGCTTAATATTGCTTTATTTTCAATTGGCAATGCATAAGGACAGAGAAAAAAAGGTAATAAAATTAACAATTTGACAAAGTTAATTTTATTAATAAATAGCTTATCTTTTTTCATAACAGCTCCACTAATAAGGTGACTAAGTTATCATCTCAACTATATGTAATTGACCGTTTTTTTGCATTTCAAAAAAATCATATTCTATATTACTAATTGTCGAAATAGGTACATTCAAAGAAATTTCTATGCTTGATTGTTTTTTATCTTTTGTATTTTGATGATGAAGCTGAGTAATTAAATCTGTTATTTTAAGTAACTCATCTTTTTTAGTAATATCCGATTTAGTAATATCTATCATTGTCAAAGAGACCTTCGTTTTAGTAAACAAACCGTTAGACACTTCAAATTGACTTCTAATAATTTTATGCCTTAAATTAATAATGCTATCTCGAAATAAATTTTCATTTTCTTCATTACTTAAAATCAAAAACATGCCATTTTGCACGCAAAATATTTGATTGTCGGAACTCACTTTTTGCCTGATGTAAATAGAGACTTTTGCTGACAACTCTGCGGCTGCTAGCGGGCCAAAATTTGTATAATTGTTGATATAATCATTTAGTTCAATAACCGCTACCATTTTATAATAAGAGTAATTAGTTAAACCAGCTATTCCGTTAAAACTTGTTATAGACTCATCTTCAATGTTACTTAAATAATTTAATCGATAGAAGCCAGTAACAGGATCACGATATTTTTCTACATCTAATAATTGTTCATTTAACTTTATTTTTTCACTTAAGTCTGACATTTCATTTTCATGAAGCGTTAATTCGACTTTTAATGCATCGTTATCAAACCTTAACTTTTTCAACCTTAAACGTTCAATATTCATTTTTTTATCTACTTTATTAATCTTCCGTTTATAATGAAATGCTGAGTAAAATAAAATAAAAATAAAAAACATTACCATAATAATACTTAATAAATAATAAGCATTAGAACTATTCCAAAAATTAGTTTTAACAATAATATTAAGATTTTTTGCAACACCTAGCCAGTTACCACCAGAGCGCTTAGATTCTATTTCTAGAACATAACTCCCTTCGGAAAGCCCTGCAACAATCAAGTTATTCCTAGTACCTAAATAATTCCAATCTTGATTAATCTCAACAATTCTTGAACGATACAATTGAGTCCCTAGTTTTTCATAATTAATGTAGATAAAAGTGATATCTATTGATGGCTCATCATCTTCTTGAATAATTGTAGGACTGTCAGAATGATTAAGCTGGTAGACACTAATTTCTCTAGAGCCTGATCTTACATTTGTAAAAAGAATTGATCTATCTTGATTAGCGGGAAGGTCTTTTACATCATTAACAATTGTTATGCCGTTAATACTTCCAAAATATAATCTTCCCGTACTATCAGAGAAATAGGCTCCAGTATTAAATTCATCACTTGACAACCCATCAACTCTTCTAAACAACTCCATTGCTTCTTTATTTTTAGAAAACTTCACTAAACCAAGTGTTGTACTAAACCACAAGTCATTATTCTTATCTTCCAAAATTCCGTAAATAGAATTATTTGGCAAGCCTTCATAAGTTGTTATACGTTTAAAATGAAAATTATTATTGTTAATTGATGCACGGTTTAATCGATTTAGACCATCAGCAGTCCCAATCCATAAAAAACCTAAACTATCTTCATAAATAACTTGTACAATATTATTGGAAATACTTTGTGAGTTATTTTGATCATATTGAAAATGATGCCACTCATCTAGTTTAACTTTATATAAAAGTAATCCCGCATAACCACCAATCCAAAAATCTCCGTTTTGATCATCTATAATTGTAGAAACATTAGTACTAATCGCTTTAAAACCGTGGGGGAATTTATGTGTGAAATCAGTGAGTTTAACAGTCAACTCTTCATTGTTCTTGTTGATACTGATTACTTTCAGTAGCCCTTTATCTGTACATAACCAAATAGTGCCATTATGATCTTCATGAATTTTATTAACATCCTCTATTTTATCAACCTTTTGATTGTCAATATAAAATACTGTATTGATTATTTTTTTATCTATTGTATTAACAAGGTTCAATTCAGATAAACTGGCAATCCAAAGTCGTTCATCAAGATCAATTAATAAGCTGTATACTGTTTCACCATAAGTAATATTATGTTCATTAAGTGGTCTAGAAATCTTTCCTGTTAACAAATTATAATTAATTAAACCTCCACCATAACTTGCTAACCACAAATTTTGAAACCTATCTTTTTCTATACCATGAATTGTATTGTTACTGCCAATAGAAATTGTATCGGTTCTTGAAAGTAGATGTTCAAATTGATGTTGATTAGGATCTAAAAGGTTAACGCCTGCACCATAAGTCCCTAACCAAATAAGATTTTGATCATCAACAAAAAGTGAATAAATATCATTGCCGGACAATCCTTCTTTTGAAAAACTTTTTTCTATATAACGTTCAAACTTGTTCTTGTTTTTATTGAACTTATTGAGTCCATTCGCTGTAGCCACCCATAAGAAACCATTTTTATCAACCACTAAATCTTGAATGGAATTATTACTAAGTGATTGTTGATCGTTCTTTTGATGAGAAAAATAACTCACTTCATTAGAAGTTATATTATATTTAATTAAGCCTTTTTTACTACCTATCCAAAGAATATTTTTGTCGATTTTAATGTTAGATATCGGTATATTTTTTATTTTTTCAAAAGCGTTTTTTTCACATAAGTTTGAGAGTTCCCAATTAGACTTTTTTATTTTATAGATACAGTTTTTCCCTGCTGCATAAATATAATTATTTGATTCAGCAATAGATTTTATTGTTGAATCAATAATTTCACCGGTCGGAGATCTATAAGGTAATATTTTCTTATCATCATTTCTATTAAAATAGAACAAGCCATCATTAGAAGCAATCCAAACGATTGAGTTTTTTGAATAAACCAAATCATGAATAATATTTTTTAATTCTGGATTTATTAATGCATAATTAGTGAACTTTTCATTTTTTGGATTGTAAAAACTTAAACCAGAAACCGTACCAATCCATATGCCATAATCGGTCTCTTCAACTAAACTTATAACCCAGTTTTCATGGAGGGAACTATTGATTTTATGATCGTGTCTAAATATTTTAAATTCATAACTATCAAAGCGATTTAGCCCATCTTCGGTTGCTAACCAGATATAACCATTACTGTCTTGAATAATTTCACTTACAACACTTTGAGACAAACCTTCTTCAATAGACAAACGTTGTACTTTAAATTCTTTTTGATATCGATAATCTTGTTGATTGGAGTAAACATTCATGCACGCCAAAAAATTTAATGCTAGAAGGATTGGAAAATATTTGGCTAGCGGCTTTCTCAAAGTTAAAATCTCTAGTGAATAACAACGTGAGTTAATTTTATTATTTAAAAACGCTCTTGCTAAAGTTTTCTGGTTTCATTCCTATTTTGTCTGAATAAAACTTTGATATTTTTTCTAAGTCGAAATATTTATCCTTAGATAAATAAAATAATGGACCAAATCCTGATTGTTTTTTGCTGTGATCTAAGAATGCACATAAAACAGGAATGTTGGCTTTATAAGCAATATGATAAAATCCGCTTTTCCAATGATCTAAATATTTTCTAGTTCCTTCCGGTGATAAACCAAAAATCATTTCATCGCTTTGTTTAAATTCGCTAACAATAAAATCGACCATATCATGTCGGCTTGACCTCTCTATAGGTAAACCACCCAGCTTACGTAATAACCAACCAAGTGGGCCAATAAATAGAGTGTGTTTACCAATAAAGACTAACTTTAATTTAAACACTATTTTTACAAGTAAAAATATTACAAAATCCCAGTTAGACGTATGAGGAGCAAATATAACAACGTATTTTTTTTCTTTTGGCAACTCACCGACTATTTGCCAACCAAATAGCTTAAGTAACAAGAGAGCTATTTTAGCCAATATTACGAACCACCAACATTATGCAATTCAATACTACTTTCAAAATCTTTACCGTCATCAAGATCATCTTTTATATTTTCAAGATTTTTTGGTGTTTTAGCTAAATCATTTCGTTCATCATCTAAGCGCTGTAAATAAGCCTGATCAATATCACCGGTCACATATTCACCATTAAATACAGATGTATCATAACGAGTAATATTAGGGTTACCTTCACGGCAGGTATCAATCAAGTCTTGTAAGTCTTGGTAAATCAATCGATCAGCACCAATCAATTCTGCTACTTGATCATTCGTTCGATTATGTGCAATTAATTCTTTCGCTGATGCCATATCAATACCATACACATTAGGATAACGTACTGGAGGAGCTGCTGATGCAAAATAAACTTTATTGGCACCAGCATCTCTCGCCATTTCTACAATTTGTTGACTAGTCGTTCCTCGAACAATTGAATCATCAACTAACAAAACGTTTTTTCCTTTAAACTCTAAACCAATCGCATTTAATTTTTGTCGTACAGATTTTTTTCGAATTTCCTGCCCTGGCATAATAAATGTTCTACCAATATATCTGTTTTTGACAAAACCATGTCGTAATTTAATATTTAATTTATGCGCTAACTGCATTGCACTAGTCGTTGATGTATCAGGAATTGGAATGACAACATCAATATCATGATCTGACCATTCGTTATTTATTTTATCGGCTAATTTTTCACCCATTCTTAAACGTGATCGATAAACAGAAATGTCATCCATAAAAGAATCTGGTCGGGCTAAATACACATGCTCAAATATACAAGGAGCTTGCTCGACAACTTCTGAACATTGCTGGCTATGTAGCTGACCTTTTGAGTCAATAAAAATGGCTTCGCCTGGTTTTACATCTCTTACAAGAGTAAATCCTAAAGCATCAAGCGCAACACTTTCTGAAGCGACCATATATTCATTGACACCATTGACCATTTTTTTACCAAAGACTGCCGGTCTAATTCCATAGGCATCACGAAAACAAACCATGCCGTAGCCAGCTATTAATGCGACGGCTGCATAAGCGCCTTTGCATCGTTTATAAACTTTTTCAATGGCTTTAAAAAGTACATCAGGAGAAAGATTGTCAGATTGATTTTGCTGTAACTCGTGTGCAAAAATATTAAGTAAAACTTCGGAATCAGAACTGGTATTAATATGTCGTCTATCAGTTTCCCATAATTCTTTTTTTAATTCATTTTTGTTGGTTAAATTACCATTATGTGCGAGAACAATACCATAAGGAGAGTTTACGTACAGAGGCTGTGCTTCTGCAGAGCTTGAACATCCGGCGGTAGGATAACGTACATGTCCAACACCAATATTTCCTTGTAAACGACGCATATCACGAGTATGAAATACATCTTTAACTAAGCCATTGGCCTTACGTAAAAACATTTTCCCATCTTTTAGGGTAACGATGCCTGCAGCATCTTGTCCTCTATGTTGCAAAACAGTCAATGCATCATATAAACTTTGATTAACTGGAGAAGAACTATAAATACCGACAATGCCACACATGATATGAAAACCTTATTTAAAAATAAATCATATAAATAATTGCAAAACTACAATTAAATTATCTTTGTAAAACTCAATTTTTCTTTCTAAATAACAATATTATTTCTATAACAATACTGTCTTTATAATAATCCTTGTTGAAACCATTGTTTGCTCCAATTGCTAAACCAAATGCCAATCATTTAATCAACGGCAAATGGGATGTAACGTTAGGTAAAACTTCATCCACCTGATCATAAAACCAATTTCCTAATATTTCGACATGGGGGATTAATTGAGATGTACTCCACCATTTATCTTGTTCAACGTGGGTAAATTGACGTAACAATAAGACCACAACAGAAATGATTAAAACACCTCTTAGAGCCCCAAATGCCATCCCCATAATTCGATCCATTCCACTTAGCCCGGCTCTTTCGATTAACTGACTAAGAATGTAGTTAATTAAGCCGCTGATAGTTAGCGTAATAACAAAAAGTAATGCCCAGGATACCGCGTACCTTAAACTTGGCGTATCGATATATGAATTAAGTAAGGAAGAAAATTCTAGATAAAAGCTTTTTGCCACAAAAAAGGCAAGTATCCAGCCTGCTAAAGACAAGGCTTCACGAACAAAACCTCGCAGCAAGCTAATGCCTGCAGATATTGCAATAATTATTAATATAGCCCAATCTATCCACTGCATAAGAATAATGTTCTATCATTTAGGTTTGTGATGCGAATTTTAACAAATAAGCCCAGTGTTGGTAACCTATTTATGCCTTAAGCTTGCAATCATTTCTTAAGAGTTTATTTTGATGGCTAAAGAAGATCATATTTAATGCTCAATAGGGTCAAAGACTTTGAGCATCGACTGAGTTTTACTCACATGATTGATTTTTGGAAGTGCCTTTGATGCAGTCATTTTTTCAATATAAGGGCCAACATAAACTCGATAAAGCTGATTATTGCTTGAAATAATTTTTCTGCGGTAGGCTTTAAAGTTTTTCGCTTTTAGTTTATCGATCATTTTTTGAGCATTACTTTTTTTCGAAAAACTTGCGACTTGAATAACCCAAGCAGCTCCTCGATAACTTTTATCGATTGTCTTTTTTTCCGGTTTTTCAAGTTTTTTTGCTTTTTTTATTTTATCTTTTTCTACTGATAGCTTTATTGATTTATGTTTTTTTGAATCAACCGTAGGCATTTTTTTTGAACTTGATTTGCTATTAACCTGAGTTGTTATTTCGTTAGATTGTTGTGCCAGTGCAGACGATACGGATTCAAAATTGGTTTCATCGATAACCTTATCAATTTTTGCTGTATCAATTTTGTATTCACTTAACGCAATTGGCTTAGCAGGTATTTTGCTAATAAAAGGACCATTATCAACCTTTTCTTTTAATATTGCCGGTAAAAAAATAATCGCCAATGCAATTAATACAATAGCGCCAATAATACGCTGCTTTAAACGGTTATCCACAAGAAGATCTCTGTCGTAAAATAATGTAAGAAGCTAGATTAACAATTTTGGCGCTAATAATGAAGTCGATAAGCTTTAATTTACAATTTATTGCCATTTATGACTCAGCGCAGCAAAAATAGAGCCAAATCTTGCTTAATATACTTAAAGCAATTTCTAAGAAAATGTTTTGTATAGTCACCACCTCTACTATCGATTTATGCTAGTGATATTTTATAGCTAAAGCACGCAAAATGAGAATCGACTAGTTCAAAAAACGTTCAATATTTATTCTGCGGCTAAACGTTGGTATATCATCATTTCTGCAACGGTATAAAAAGATCCAATGACAAATATTTGCGGTTCATCAATCTTCCTATATTTTTCTAAAATTAATTGATAAGCTAATTTCACACTACTAGCAGTCTCGCATTGTTTATGAGGAAAGAGTTTTTGATGCTGATGTTGTAGATCTTTTGATTTTGCTGCACGTGCTACTGGTAAATCAACAAAAATCCAAAGATCAATAACCTCTTCTAAGTTAGAAATAAATTCATCAATCGCTTTATCTGCCAATAAACCACAAATAGCGATATTTTTATTACTTTGTTGTAATGAGCTAATTTGAATCTTTAAATTCACAGCCGCTTGCGCATTGTGAGCAACATCAACAATAATATTTGGCTGTTGAGAAATTTGTTGAAATCGAGCATTGATTTTTATAGCTTTTATGACTTTTTTTGGATTAATGACATTTAAATACTGAGGATATAATTGTTCAAAAAGCGCAAATGCAAGTTGAATATTTTGAAATAATAACCGTTGAGGATTGATTTGCGTATCAGACATTAGTGTTTCAAGTTGAGTAAATAATGGTTCTTTCACTTTGCTCTTTATTTGAGATAAATGCTTTTTCAATTCAGGGCGAACTGATTTGATTAATTGGTAACTGCTTTCATCTCCAATTAAATTAATACTTTGAACACGATATATCCCTGATTTTTCATAAGCTATTTGTTTTAAATCATCACCTAACCAAGACTGGTGATCATAATCAATCGTCGTAATAATAGCCGCATCGGGTTCAACAATATTCACTGCATCTAATCGACCACCCAAACCAACTTCTAAAACAATCAAATCTAATGATTGCTGTTTAAAAAACCATAAAGCCGATAATGTGGTAAATTCAAAAAAGGTTAATGGTATGGCTTGTTTTGCAACGTTAACCATTTCAAATGCTTTAACAAGTGCTTGATCTGAAATGTTTCGACCATTAATTCTTATTCTTTCGTTAAACTCTAATAAGTGCGGCGATGTGTAGCAACCAATGTTTAATTCAGAATTCAATGCTAATGATTCAAGAGTCGCCACACAACTACCCTTACCATTAGTTCCACCAACAAGAATGACTTTTGCCGATGTTTCTAGCAACTGCAACGCTATGGCAACTTTGGTAATTCGTTCTAAACCTAACTCAATGTCGTTAGGATGAAATGATTCGATATAAGTTAGCCAATCCTGCAGTGACCTGTCATTACATTTAATCGCCATGTTTTTGTATTTCGTTATTTACAAACAGTTTTTTCATCAATTCTTCCAAAGATCGACTCGCGTTAAATAAAAAAAGCGCCAATTGGCGCTTTTTTTTGTTCAGATCGAGATAGGTTTTCTAATTAACCAACATAAACTTTGTTTTGTACTGGAATAGTCACTAATGAAGCTGATTTCTTAAAATCTTCAATTTCATGGAAGTTAAGGTATCGGTAAATTTCTTCACTCATAGTGTCTAAATCAGCGGCATAACTCATATATTGCTCTACAGTCGGTAACTGTCCAACAATTGCAGCAACAGCGGCTAATTCTGCAGAAGACAAGTAAACATTCGCGCCATCACCTAAGCGATTAGGAAAGTTACGGGTTGAAGTAGAAACCACCGTCGAATTGGCAGCAACTCTTGCTTGATTACCCATACATAATGAACAACCAGGCATTTCTGTTCGCGCACCTGCTGAAGCAAAAATATTATAATAACCTTCTTGCATTAATTGATGTTCATCCATTTTTGTTGGTGGAGCAATCCACAAACGAGTTGGTATAGAACTAGTTTTTTCTAATAATTTTCCAGCCGCTCTGTAATGCCCAATATTAGTCATACAGCTACCAATAAAGACTTCATCAATTTTAGTTCCTTGTACATCTGACAACAATTTAACGTCATCAGGATCGTTAGGACAAGCTAAAATAGGTTCTTTAATTTCATTCAAATCGATTTCGATAATAGCGGCATATTCGGCATCTGGATCGGCTGATAATAATTCAGGGTTAGCTAACCATTCCTGCATATTTTCTATGCGGCGACTAATTGTTCGAGCATCACCATAACCTTCTTTGATCATCCATTTCAACATAACAATATTAGAGTTTAAATATTCAATAATCGGCGCTTTATCTAATTTAATTGAACAACCTGCGGCACTTCTTTCTGCAGCAGAATCAGATAATTCGAATGCCTGCTCCACTTTTAGTTCAGGTAAACCTTCAATTTCAAGAATTCGTCCAGAGAAGATATTCTTTTTGCCTTCTTTCTCAACCGTTAATAAACCATCTTGAATTGCCGCATAAGGGATTGCATTAACCAAATCACGCAAAGTAATGCCCTTTTGCATATCACCTTTAAATCTCACCAAAACAGATTCAGGCATGTCCAAAGGCATAACCCCTGTGGCTGCGGCAAAAGCAACTAAACCAGAGCCAGCAGGAAAAGAGATCCCAATAGGAAAACGTGTATGAGAATCACCTCCTGTACCAACAGTATCAGGCAATAACATACGATTTAACCAACTATGAATGATTCCGTCGCCAGGTCGTAAAGAAACTCCTCCACGAGTCATTATAAAATCAGGCAATGTGTGTTGAGTATCAATATCAATGGGTTTTGGATAAGCCGCTGTATGACAAAATGATTGCATTGTTAAATCTGCAGAAAAACCTAAACAAGCTAAATCTTTTAATTCATCACGAGTCATTGGCCCCGTTGTGTCTTGTGAGCCTACTGTAGTCATTTTAGGTTCACAGTACTGCCCCGCTCTAACACCTTCAATACCGCAAGCTTTTCCGACCATTTTTTGTGCAAGAGTAAAACCTTTGTCCGACGGTTTGACGGGATCTGGTTGGCGGAATAAATCACTTGCATCAAGAGATAAATGTTCTCTAGCTCGTGCAGTTAAACCACGACCAATGATTAAAGGGATACGTCCACCGGCTTGAACTTCATCTAAAATCACATCCGTTTTTAATTCAAATTCAGAAATCAATTCGCCTGCTTTTTCAATTTTTCCAGCATATGGGTAAAGATCAATTACATCACCCATTTCTAGTTTTGAAACATCTACTTCAACCGGTAACGCGCCGGCATCTTCCATGGTATTAAAAAATATAGGTGCTATTTTACTGCCTAAGCAAAAACCACCAGCACGTTTATTTGGAATATGAGGAATATCATCACCCATTAACCACAATACGGAATTCGTTGCAGATTTACGTGAAGA
This sequence comes from uncultured Kangiella sp., assembly GCA_964476655.1. GTDB lineage: Bacteria > Pseudomonadota > Gammaproteobacteria > Enterobacterales > Kangiellaceae. Next base: position 86,968 of record CAYZBK010000001.1, read on the forward strand.
ACCCGTTCCAACAACATCACCAACATAAACAACTGGATGGCCTTTTTCTTTTAATTGCTCTATAACTTCTAAAGCATTGCCTTCTAAGCCTTCTCTTTCATTTTTAAGCATGGCTAAAGCATGTAAAGGAATATCAGGTCTTGACCAAGCATCTTGCGCAGGAGATAGATCATCAGTATTTGTTTCACCAGGGACCATAAACACAGTTAAAGTAATCTTTTCAGCCAGCGCATCTCGCTTGGTAAACCATTCAGCATCAGCCCAACTTTTTATAACTGAAGCGGCAACCTTGTTGCCCGCTTTTTCTTTTTCAACCACATCGTGAAAAGCATCAAACATTAATAAGGTATGCTTCAATTGTTCGCCAGCTAACTCGGCCAAGTCAGAATCATCAAGTAATGAAACTAAAGTTTCAATATTGTAACCACCTAGCATTGTACCTAATAGTTCTACAGCGCGAAATTTATCAATAATTGGTGAATTCGCTTCACCCTTTACCAAAGCAGATAAGAAACCCGCTTTTACATATGCCGCTTGATCTACGCCTGCAGGAACTCTGTTAGTAATTAAATCGAGAATAAAATCCTCTTCACCTGCTGGTGGGTTCTTAAGTAACTCAACCAGCTCTGTCATTTGTTCTGGAGAAATTGGTTGAGGGACAATGCCTTGTTTGGCTCTTTCTTCAACATGAATTCGGTAATCTTGTAACACGATAGAGATCCTCACTGTGATTAGTTCTTTGCAAATTGTTTACTTTATGTTCTAAGAGAACAGCCTCTAAACTTTGCTATTGAGACTTTTAAATAGAATAGTTGAGATGGGACGAATTATACAGTTAATTAGGCTATTAATAAAAGATACTTAGCTTAAAATATCTAAAATGTGAACAACTTATATCTATTAATAGTCAATGTATCATTTAGCACTTTTAGCTAAAAAGCTTGTTCAATACTTAGTATTTAGGACAAGGCAATAAGCCTTGCTACTTATCAACTATTTAATATTATTTACTCCAAAAAAAGCAAAACAACTGTCTCTTTAGTTTAATTCTGAATCCTTCCAATACTTTGTCCCTTTTAAGGTCGCTTGTAAAGATAACCCACTTTGAGTAAGTTGATAAACCGTTGCATCATTTATAATTGCCTCTGCACCTAATGCTCCACCTTTATCACTAGCTTTTGCAGCCGCATCGGCTTGTCCACCAAAAGACCACCCTTTATCTATAAAATTATTAAGTGCCGATGCAGTGTGAAAGATCATGACAATTCTAAAATCTTTTACTCCTGCTCCAAGACCAATGCCAACTTCACCCATTTTCATATAAGTATACTTGCCTGTTGATTTTTTTTTGGTTAGCCCATAACCACCACCAAAACTGGCAAAAATAATATTCACATTAACGTTACTAAAGACAGCATATCCTGGCGCTTTATTAATTTGAGAGCGAACATCCGGTTTTAATTTAAATAATTCAGTGAGTACCTCATCTTTCATTGTTAAGATCGATTGCTTTTTTTGTGCCGGTGTATCACCTGACATTGTTGCGCAACCAGAGGTTAAAAGTGTGGCGATAATTGCCACTAATAACAATATCGAATTTATATTTTTCATGATATTTTCTCTTATGAATAACTAATAAAGGTAAAACATTATTTAATACTAACATGTTTGTTTTTAGTAAAAGTGACCCGTTTATACTTTTCAACTAAAACTATTGCAAATCTTACTGAGGCATTATATGTAGTGTTTTATTTTTTTAATAAAAGTAAATCTTCATCATCCAACAATCTGTTAACACAGTTTTTTAGAGGCTCATTTTTGGAATTAAAAAAGAAATTATAAATGTCTGTATCGTACTGATGCCCAACTTCTATTCGGCCAACAATATTAATATTATAACCTTCAGAAATAAGCTGATACATCTCATTTGATTGCTCAGCATCAAAAATAAACGCCGTACCTAATAATTGAAATTCAGCTTCAAGATGCGATGCCGCGAATTTAGGAATAAATATTTTATCGGCAATTATAACTTTTTGAACACTGCCAACTTCAAGAATAATATGTGAAGGTCCAGTGATTATTATTTTATAACTTGGGTCATCATCAAGATATTGTAAGCTAGAAATCATCCTAAAATAACCAATATACTGCCTACCAATAATACCACCAGCAAATGGAAAACTCATCGAACAGTGTTCATCTGATTGGTCAAAATAATAATCAGGAAAATCACCACAACTTGAAATAATTAAACTTAATATAATAATATTAAGTTTTTTTATGGTTTCAATCATCTTCATTTTTTAAAAACTTTTCTAGCTTTAAGTCGTTTGTTTTGGCGTTGTTTTCTTTGATCTTGCCTGATGATTTTATTACCTCTAGCACTTTTTAGTCCTGCTATTTTTTCAAATTCAGCAAGTTCACTAGGTGTTAATTCTCTCCATCGACCTCGTTTTAACGCTCTTGGCAATTCAAACGGACCATACTGAATACGGTGTAAGCGAGATACTTGAATGTCAAAGGCTTCCCACAAACGTCTTACTTCACGATTTCTGCCTTCTTTTAAAGTGACATGATACCAATGATTACTGCGATCTCCTCCAGCTTCTTCAATGCTTTCAAAATGAGCCTCACCATCGTCAAGTTCAACGCCTTGTTGTAATTGTTTGAGCATATCGTCGGTCACTTGACCTCTTACTCTAACAGCATATTTACGAATGACTTCGAGTGAGGGATGCATTAATTGATTTGCAAGGTGGCCATCATTAGTAAAAAAGATTAAACCGCTGGTATTAAAATCTAAACGGCCAACACTTAACCATCTTGAGTTTCGTATTTTAGGTAAGGTATCAAAAATAGTCGGACGACCTTCAGGATCTTTTTTAGTTGAAATTTCACCTTCAGGTTTATGATAGACAATCATTTTTCTTTGAAAGTCTTCTGGTTTAGTCAACTTTAAGGCTTTTCCATCAACGCGAATGGTATCGTTGAGTGTTGCACGGTCGCCCAAAACGGCAATTTTCCCGTTAACGCTCACCCTATCTGCTTCAATCCATTTTTCAGACTCACGACGCGAGGCAACACCCGCATTCGCCATGATTTTTTGTATTTTTTCACTAAGTAATTTTTCGTTTGACATGTAATAGCTCTTTGCTTTGTTTATTTAACTCAATATGGTTTCGATATTTCAGTTCTTTAAACTGTTGATACTAGTTCAGGTGCGCCTGATCTACTGTCATTTGTTTGTTGTTAATTGCTCTTCGGTTAAAGTCTCGTGCGTTACATCGACTTGTTCAGCATTATCTGTTTCCAACTCTGGGTCGGAATAAAACCCCTCATCATTTTTATCGTCTATTGATTCTTCTTCTGTCGCTTGCTCTAAGCTATCCTCTACAATATCTTCTGAAGCATCTTGCTCAACAATCTTACTGTTTACCCTGCTAACTTCATCATCAGGATTAGGTAAATCGAGTTCAGGATTTAAATCATCTAAATCTTTTATTTCTGCAAGTGTTGGTAGTTCTTGTAAGCTAGTCATATCAAAATAATCTAAAAATTGTTTTGTTGTTGCATACAAAGCCGGACGACCCGGAACATCTCGATGACCCACGACTCTAATCCATTCTCTTTCAATTAACGTTTTAATAATACTACTACTAACACCAACCCCTCTAACGTCTTCAATTTCTGAACGAGTCGTTGGTTGACGATAGGCGATCAAAGCTAATGTTTCTAGTGCGGCTCTTGAATATTTGGCAGGTTTTTCTTCCCACAGACGGCTTAACCACTCTGAATAATCTTGCCTTGCTTGATAACGAAAACCACTAGCCACTTTTTTTAATTCAACACCTCGACCTTGTGAATCCTGTTGAAGTTGTTGAATAACTTCTTTAATATCACTTGAAGATGGTCTTTCATCATCAGTAAATAATTTTAATAATTGATCAACCGACATTGGTTTTGCTACCGCAAGAATAGCTGCTTCAACAATGTTTTTTAATTTATCTTTTGAGATACTCATTTCATTCAATTCCTAACTTTTTTCTTTTCATATGCGAGACCAACATATTAAGATGCTTACGCAATACTCAAATCAATTAATTCTGGTTCTAAGGTGAATAGGAGAAAAAGGTTTAGCTTGCACTAGCTCGACTAATGATTCTTTTGTCAGTTCCATAATCGCTAAAAACGTAACCACAATGCCTGCTTTACCTTCTTCAACATTAAATAAGGAGACAAAATCAGTAAAGTTTTCTGCCGATAATATCGCTAAAATCGACGACATTTTTTCTCTTGTGGATAATGTTTCACGCTGAATTTGATGAGAGGTAAACATTTCCGCACGAGTTAATACATCTTTTAATGCAAGTAATATTTCACGCATATCCACCGTTGGCAAAGGTTTGTTAATGTGTAACTCAGGTGTTTCAGCTTCTGCCTGAAATATATCGCGACCCATTCGAGGTAATTCATCAACATCCATTGCCGCCTTTTTAAAGCGCTCATATTCCTGCAATCTTCGAATAAGATCCGCTCTAGGATCCGCATCTTCATCAACTGATTTAGGACGAGGTAACAGTACTCGACTTTTAATTTCAGCTAACATCGCCGCCATAACTAAATATTCTGCCGCAAGCTCAAGGTTTATCGATTTCATTAAATCGACATATTCCATATATTGTTCAGTAATATGCGCAATTGGAATATTTAAAATGTCCAAATTTTGCCGTTTAATTAAATACAATAATAAATCAAGAGGTCCTTCAAAAGCTTCCAAAAAAACTTCTAATGCATCAGGCGGTATGTACAAATCTTTTGGTACTTCATTGACCATTTCGCCATCAACCATTGCAAAAGTCATTTCTTCTTGAGATTGAGATGGCACGGATGAACCTATAACAGAATCAGCGGTCTGTTTTACTTCATCTAAATCTTCTGATTGATTACCTTCTGATAATTCTTGATGGTTTGATTTCATAGTTTTTAATGCCTTAGCTTAACGGTAAGACAACCCCATAACATCGCGAACAGTTTGCATTGTTTCTTGCGCAATATCGCGAGCTTTCTCTGAACCTTCTGCAATAATATTTCTCACAAGCTCAGGGTTTTCTTCAAACTCTTTTGCTCGCTCTCTAAACTCTGTTGTTTCTTGTTTAACACAGTCAATTAACGGTTGTTTACATTCTAAACAACCAATTCCCGCCGTTGTACAACCTTGTTTAACCCAAGATTTAACATCATCAGTCGAGTAAACTTCATGTAATTGCCAAACAGGGCAGTTATCAGGATTACCAACATCCGTTAAACGGACTCTTGCAGGATCTGTTTGCATACGTTTTATTTTTGTTTCAACGTTTTCTTCTGTTTCACGCATTTCAATAATATTATTATATGACTTAGACATTTTTTGTCCGTCAAGACCGGGCATTTTTGACACCGGCGTTAACAATGCTTGTGGCTCAGGTAAAATTATTTTTCCACCTCCATCTAAATAACCGACCAACCTTTCTTTATCTCCTAGAGAAATACTTGCGTGTCCTTCTACCATCGCTCTTGCTTTATCAAGTGATTCTTCATTGCCTTCTTGCACAAAATCTCTACGTAATAATTCATAAAGTTTTGCGTTCTTTTTGCCTAATTTTTTTACTGCAATTTTTGCTTTTTCTTCAAAACCTGGCTCTCTGCCATAATAGTGATTAAATCGACGAGCGATCTCTCGTGACATTTCCACGTGGGGAACTTGATCAAGACCAACAGGAACAGCCCCTGCCTTATAAACTAAAATGTCTGCCGTTTGTAATAAGGGATAACCTAAAAATCCATAAGTACTCAAATCTTTATCATTTAGTTTTTCTTGTTGTTCTTTGTAAGTTGGTGTTCGTTCTAACCAACTTAAAGGTGTCAGCATTGATAATAATAGGTGCAATTCTGCATGCTCAGGCACTTTGGATTGAATAAACATTGTCGCCGATCCCGGATTGATACCGGCAGCTAACCAATCTATCACCATATCCCAAACAGAACGTTCAATAATACTAGGATCATCATAATGAGTCGTTAGTACATGCCAATCTGCAACAAAAAAGAAACATTCGTGTTCATGTTGCAGTTTTGCCCAATTTTTTAGAACACCATGGTAATGTCCCAAATGTAAACGACCCGATGGTCGCATTCCTGACAAAACTCTTTGATTTTGTAGGCCTAAATTACTCAAATTATATTCCTTAGCACTTTCTTTATTTTAGAACCATGCATTATAAAGCTTGATTAGAATAGATAATACTAATTATCGAGTTTATTTGATAGACTGCCGTTCTTTCTTAATATGGTTTTAAAGTGAGCAACCTGTGACTACGCTAAATTCACACTCTAACAAAACTAATAGCTCTCCTATTCAAGTTATTCCTGCCTCATTTGGCAAACGATTATTTGCTTGGACTTATGATCTGTTAGGGGCTCTAGCAATCTTTATTTTGGCTCTTTTAATTGGCGTATTGATACTCTATTTAGCTACTTTTTTATGGATTAACGATTTTAATCAAGTTGTTAATCAAGCCAGTAATAGTATTTTTTGGGGACTTTATTTATTTTTGGCCGTGCAATATTATTATGTGTGGTGTTGGGTGAAAGGTGGACAAACTGTAGGAATGAAGACTTGGAAACTTCAACTTTACAAAAGCGATGGTTCATTACTCAACTGGAAGGAAGCTTATATTCGTTCTTTTTTATCCGCTGGTGGTCTGGCCAATTTATGGAGTTTAATAGACAAGCAAAATAGAGGATGGCATGACTTACCATTTAACTCGATTGTCGTGAGCTTACCAAAAGATTATTATAAAAATAAACATCAAAAGCCTCTAATTTAATTGCGACCCTATCTTAAGGCAATACAAATAACTATATTTTAAACTGCGTAACGAGTTTAGATATTTTCTCTGATAACTGTTTAGCTTGCTCTGCGGCATTTGAAGTTTCATCAACTTGGCCAACAGATAAAGTACACAATTCATTCATTCTGACTACATTTCGATTAATGTCCTCAGCAACAGCCACTTGTTCTTCAGCGGCTGTGGCTATTTGAATGGTCATATCGAGAGTATTAGAGATAGAGCTATCCATGACATTGAGGGCATCAAAAGTGTGGTTGCTATATTCTTCACTTTGGATGGCTTGTTTAGAACTGTTACTCATTGAGTTAACCGATTGCTTAGACGCCGATTGCAGTTTCTCAATCATAGTCTGTATTTCCTCAGTTGACGCTTGAGTTCGAGAAGCAAGCGTTCTAACTTCATCAGCTACTACCGCAAAACCGCGACCTTGTTCGCCAGCACGAGCCGCTTCAATAGCCGCGTTTAATGCCAATAAATTAGTTTGATCGGCAATCTGCTTAATAACATCTAATACGCTTCCAATCGCATCACTGTCTTTTTCTAAGTTTGAAATACTAATTGAAGTTTCACTCACCAAACCAGCCAGCTCTTGACTCGCTTGTTTGTTCTTTTCTGTTGCTGATTTTGCCGATTGAGAATTTTCACTAATTTGTTTTGTTGCCGAAGAGGTTAACTCAACGTTAGTTGCCACTTCATGAAGCGTCGCCTGCATTTCAGTCATCGCTGTCGCTAGTTGTTGAGTCTCGCTTTGTTGTGAAGATATAGCGCTTAATGTTTCTTTAGCAATGTCTCCAAGATGACAAGACACTCCAGTTAAATCTGAAGAAACACTGGTTAAACTAGTCACCATTTTTTCAACTTTAATGATGAATAAGTTAAATGACGCAGCCATACGACTGATATCGTCTTCGCCATCAGCTTCTAGTCTTGTGGTTAAGTCTCCATCACCTTGGGAAAAATTATCCAGAGCAAAATTAATAGCATCAAAACGTTTTTGTATTGTTGCTTTGTAGGTAAGGAAAATAGCGATAAGTAGAACAATGCTTGTCACCAGAATGGTAGTAATAATAATGCCCGTTAGAGGTTTACCTGCAGCTATTTTTCCAAAGGGTTCAATCATAGCACTCAGTATTACTACGACTCCCGTAAGTGCTACAACCGGTAAAAGTAATTTCCAAAGAAGCTTTGAATTATTCAAAACAGTGTCCCTCATAATTAATTAAAAAGTGCTTAATATGAAGTGTAGTCTAGGAACTGGATTTTTACCTAATAGCCATCTGAAAATAATACTAATTGCACTCCTTGCATTGACCAAGGTGCTCTACCACCAGTAGGGATAGGCATTTGAGCATATTTTAATTGACCGTTTTCATTTTTTTCATTGTTCAAACAATGAACCATATGGTTTATAAATTCGCTGGCAGCAATCTCAGTTTTCCAACTTCTATAACCATCCGGCCAAGTTAATGTCATTTCTCTTGGCCGAGTCCCCCCCCATCCTGGAATTGTTCCAAGGTCTGAAAAACGATCTTCTAAAGAATCATAACCAGCTTCAACTAATAAAAAATCTAAGCGAGAAATGATTGAAGTAGAAACTCGGCTGTTCCAACAAATCATTGGAGTTCTACCTTTTTCATTATTCAGCCAATGAGTCGCAAAGGAAGCAATTAGTGACCAACCACTATTCATTTTTGCTTTAGAATTACAATCTTTTGTTAATGCTGTTTTCATCACCGCATAAATATTTTGCCAAGTGACTTCCTTTTGAGGCGTTCCTGCTTGTAAAAAAATCTCTTCAGTTGTTTTTACTGCAAGTTCTTTATCTTCTTCACTCCACTCAATGCCATTTTCAATGCCTTTGGCTAAAATCGCAGCTCGATACATTAAAGCATCAGAACCATGTGCAACCTGCATTAAACCATTTCGAGGTTTAGGCCAAAAAAATGACTCTAATCTGTCATGCCAACTGCTGACGGAATCAGCCACAGCCACCCGCTGGTACATTGGAGTAAAGGGGTCTTCATCAATCCAAGCAACTAACGCTTTGGCAAAGTCTTCATCGGGTGCAGTTTTATCAGGAACTAGCGGAGGATAAATATCTTCACCAATAACTTCTAAACCTGCATCATCAATAATAACAGGCTCACTACTTGGTGTTTCAATATCGGCTTGAATTCTTGCCTCAGCATTAGCGGTAAACATGTCTTGTTCTAAAAAGGTTAACGAGTCCCAATAATCAAGTGCTTGATCCGTTAATCTCACACCTTCAGCATGTTCTTCATCTGCCAGCTTAGTCTGACGAATCACATCAGGATTCATAAGAAAGAATGCTTTATCAACTTGAGAGTTATCTCTAAAGGACCATGGCACCATTAATCTTGCCGCAACTTCAACACAAAACCTTTCACCACCATTAATGATTTCAAAAAGTTTTGCATCACTTTGGCCAATTGGCATTTTACCTTTGCGCCATGCTTCATGATCACCAAAGCGTTTAAACCAAACTTTCCATGCTCCTATAAAAAGGGCTTTAGGGACTTGAAAGTGATCGGCTTGTGGAAAAATCATCTTTTTCATCGAATGTTCCTGAAGGTTAATTGCTGATGTATCTATCTAATATTAAAGGTTTATTACTAAATTTCAACGCTTTTCACGTTTTGTTATGATCTCAGTTAAATATAGCCTATAGAAAAAATATTAATACCTTTTTATAGTCTTTATCAATTCAGCATTATCCTTGTATGCCATTTATTAATAAATTAGGGTAAAATGCGGCACTTAACTTAAAGTGACAATTTAAACACCGCACTTGATTGACTAAATTCAATTGACTGCTCACTTTAATCCACTAATAATTTTTAAGTTTTTTGGAGCTCCTATGGAACTTTCTGCATTGACTGCCATTTCTTCTGCTGACGGCAGGTACGGAAGCAAAACTCAAGAACTGCGCGCTATTTTTAGTGAGTTTGGCTTAATCAAATACCGCGTCACTGTAGAAGTGAGATGGTTACAAGTCCTTTCAAATTGTGAAAAAATAGTGGAAGTACCTAGCTTTAGTCAACAAACAAATACCTTACTTGAAAATATTATTACTGAATTTTCTTTAGAAGACGCTCAAAGAGTCAAAGATATTGAAAGTACAACTAATCATGATGTTAAAGCTGTTGAATATTTTTTAAAAGAAAAAACAATTAACAATAAAGAAATTAGTGCGGTAAGTGAATTTATTCATTTTGCTTGTACTTCCGAAGATATTAATAATTTATCCTATTCGTTAATGCTTAAAGAAGCGGCAATTGTTATTTGTAATCAGCAAGACGAGGTGGTTAATGCCATTGTTGATTTAGCCCACGAATATGCAGAAACCCCTTTAATGTCAAGAACTCACGGACAACCGGCTTCTCCGAGTACTTTAGGAAAAGAAATGGCTAACGTGGTTGCTAGACTACAACGTCAACAAGCACAATTTGGCAATGTTCAGTTAATGGGAAAAATTAATGGTGCAGTAGGAAATTATAATGCCCATATATCAGCTTACCCTGAAATTGATTGGCCGGCATTTGCACAATCATTTATTGAAGGTTTAGGTTTAACTTGGAATCCATACACCACTCAAATAGAACCTCATGACTACATTGCAGAATATTTTGATGTGATTAGTCGCTTTAATGTCATCCTAATCGATTTTGACCGAGATCTTTGGGGTTACATTGCGCTTGGACATTTCAAGCAAAAAACCATTGCTGGTGAAATTGGTTCTTCAACCATGCCTCACAAAGTGAATCCCATTGATTTTGAAAATTCAGAAGGTAATTTAGGTATTGCAAATGCGTTATTTACTCATTTGGGGCAAAAACTACCTATATCGCGTTGGCAACGTGATCTGAGTGATTCGACAGCATTAAGAACTCTCGGCTTAGGCGTTGCACACTCTTTAATTGCTTACAAATCGACCTTAAAAGGCATATCTAAATTACAAATTAATGAAGCATCTCTTGCTAAAGAACTTGACCAAAATTGGGAAGTTTTAGCAGAGCCAATTCAAACAGTTATGCGTCGTTATGGAATTGAAAAGCCTTATGAAAAATTAAAGGAATTAACACGAGGCAAACGAGTCGACCAAGCAGGAATGCAAGCTTTTGTTGATCAATTAGATTTACCTGAGAATGTAAAAGATTCGTTAAAAGCATTAACTCCCGCCAATTATATTGGCAATGCCGTTGAACAAGCTAAAAGCATCTAAAACGAATAAATTGGGCTATTAACATCATCAATGTTTAACATAATAAAATCTTATGCCTAATATTCCATTGATATTTAATAGCCCTTTTGACTCAATTGATAAGAATTATTTTCTTAAACATTATTGGCAAAAGCGACCGTGTTTTTTCAAAAAAGCATTTCACTCTCCTCCATCCTATTTAAGCGCCGATGAATTAGCCGGTTTTTCTTTATTAGATGATGTCGAATCTCGCTTAATCAAAAAATCAAGCAATCAACAGTGGTCTATAGAGCACGGACCTTTTGATGAATCTCGATTTGAAACCCTTACCGAAAGCCACTGGACTTTATTGGTTCAAAGCATTGATACTTGGGCTCCACAAACTCGTGAACTACTTTCTCATTTTAGTTTTATTCCGCGTTGGCGATTTGATGACATTATGTTAAGTTTTGCCACTGACCAAGGTGGTGTTGGACCCCATGCAGATAACTATGATGTCTTTCTAGTTCAAGGTGATGGAGAGCGTCGCTGGCGAGTTGGAAGCAAAGGCGTTTTATCTTCCAATCAAAGTATTATTGAAGGAATGTGCCATCAAGCAGAATTTGATCCGATCATTGATGAAGTCATGCAACCTGGCGATATGCTTTATATTCCGCCAGAAACACCTCATTGGGGTATTTCTCTAGGTGAGTCTATGGGCTACTCTGTTGGTTATCGCTCAATGCAAACTCATCAACTTCTTGCGCTATTAACTGAATCACTGTCAAATGATGTTCAATACCAACAATTTTTTACTGACGAATACAGAAAACAAATTAATCAATCAAATCACTTAGAAAAAGAAATTGTTCACTGGGCTCAAGAGCAATTGGTAAAATTATCAAAACAGCCTCAACTTTTACAACAACTAATCGGTCAACAATTGAGTTGTTCAAAGTTGGGACAATATGAAAATAATCACGAAATAAAAATTGATTCTCTCGACGAAAAAACAACGATTCAATTAGATCAGGAAGTTGGCGTAAACTGGTCACTGTCTAACAATAAAATACTTTTAAATGTCGAAGGTGAGAGTTATTTTTTTGAAGTGAACACATTAAAAACAATTGAAAAGTTTTGCAATTATTTACCGGTTTCAATTAAAGGATTTAATTTTTCTTCAAATGACATTGATTTTCCTGAAACATTGGCTAATCTGTTAAATAAGGGACACATAAAACTAACTAATTAATATAGCTATGTCGAAACTCAATCAAATAAAATCTTTTCAATTTCAACAAACTTGTTGGAAGGATTCTTTAAATGAAATTTTATCGGTTAGGCATAAAGTTTTTATTATTGAACAGCATTTTGATGGCCATGTACTCTGCGACATTAACGATCCTGATTGTTACCACATTGTAGTAAGAAACTACCAAAAATCAGTGGTTGCTTCTGGAAGAATATCCTCCGAGGGAAAAATCGGACGAATAGCCGTAACCTTACCCTATAGAGGCATTGGCATTGGAACTAAGCTATTGGATCAATTAGTTCAACTAGGCCGTTCAATGCAGCTAGCAAACCTTTCTCTGAATGCTGAATTTGACAATCATAGTTTTTACGATCAACAAAAATTTTCGGCTACGGGACCTGTTTACATGAAATTTGGAGTTCCTTATCAAATGTTAAGTAGAAAGCTCGCTTAATATTGTTGCTTTGATTATTATCTAGCTATCTAATCATTTTGAAAGATAATTGCAATGTCCGATATTACAGCCTCTCCAATATCCCCAAAAAAAACTAATCATGAAGAGTCACCACGCTTATTAAAAACACTCAGTGAATTAAGATCTCATAGCGCTCAATTATTTGCCAAAGCGGTAAATAGGATCCAAATATATTCAGATGCGCTGGATCCAAAAATATTAAATGAAAAAGATATTGAACATACACTAATCAAGTTTATCAAACAAAATCGCCATGCAAAAATACAAATATTGATCAAGGATGAGTTGCTACTAAGAGGTATTGATCATCAACTTGTTAAACTTGCACAACAATTTACCAGTTTTGTCGAGATAAAAGTGCTTCCAAAAGAATATCATGAAAATATTTTTGCTTTTTATTTGATTGATAATAAACAAATGATCTATAGAAGCTCTGTTGATAACCATAATGCCGAGCTAATAAAATCACCTCATTCTTTAATCAATGAAAAATCTAAATTATTTAATACCATTTGGCAATCAGCTTCTCCTGCTAGTTTTTTAAGAGCATTGCATTTATAATTTGTTGGTTCCCAGTTTTTTCATAATTAATCCCCTTTTTAATAAGAGCTCCCAATACCATGTTGCTTAAATTTAAGACCGAATTAAAGCAATTGGCGCCAATTGGTATTCCGGCTGTTTTTTCACAATTAGCTCAAATGGCAACTGGTTTTATTGATACCATTATGTCTGGCCATTACAGCGCCGAGGCTCTTGCTGCAGTTGCAATAGGCACAAGTTTGCTTCATCCTGTTATGATTTTTTTCTTAGGATTATTTTTAGCCTTTAATCCGATTACAGCACATTTTTATGGCGCCAATAAGAACAAGCAAATAAAAACGCATTTTCATGCAAGCATTGTGCTTGCCCTTTTATGCTCACCGCTGGCTGTACTTATTCTATTAAACTCTGCATTTGTATTAGATTTACTCAATATAGATCCACAAATATCCCTTTTAGCAATGGATTATTTAACCGCAACACAATGGGGAATGCCCGCATTATTAATCTTTTTTGCACTCAGATTTTGTAACGAAGGAATGTTTGCAACTTTGCCCGTAATGATTATTACTATTGGCTCAATTCCCTTCAATGCACTTTTTAATTACTGGTTCATTTATGGTGGTTTAGGGGTATCAGAAATGGGTGCTGTTGGTGTTGGTTATGCAACGGCGTTAACTTGGTTAGTCATGTTGCTAGGAATTGTAAGTTATACTCTTTTTACTAAAAAGTACAAACAACTTCACTTATTTAAAGATCTAAAATTACCGGAATTTAGTGAGATTCGTTCAATATTTACACTTGGCATACCTATAGCAATTACGTTGGGTTTTGAAGTCAGTATGTTTGCAGCGGTGTCACTTATGATAGCTAGATATCCTGTTGAAGTAATGGGAGCGCATCAAATTGCACTTAACATTGCATCTTTAACCTTTATGATCCCACTTGGATTATCTCAAGCAATCACTGCCCGTGTTAGTTATTTTTCAGGAAAAAAAGAAACTGAAAATATGCGGTTAGCTGGAAATACTGGAATTATTACGTGCGTTATTATTATGATAATGTCTTCTACAATTATGCTTACATTCCCACAATTTTTAGTTTCAATATATACTCCCAACGTTCAACTCATTGAAATGGCTTCATCTCTATTAGTCTTTGCCGCATTGTTTCAATTTTCAGATGGCATACAAGTATCAAGTGCGGGCTCACTGCGTGGATTACATGACACCAAAATCCCACTATTGATCACGGCTATTTCTTATTGGTTAATTGGTTTTCCAGCAGGTTATTATTTGGCCGAATATCGTAACTATAATATCGATGGTTATTGGATTGGAATGATTATAGGGCTTACCGTAGCCGCTATATTATTGCTTAGTCGATGGTTTAAAATTTCCAAAAAACTAATTCATTAGCTCCATAGAATGCTTCAAAATAGCATCAAAATCTTGTATCGTTTTTTCTTGGCAAAACGCTATATTTCTAACGGGGATCTGCTCAGGCTTAGAAAAAGTGTTTAATGCTTTTTCTAAGCCCTCTTCCCTAATGATATGAATTAAAGGTAAAGGTGAGCGATTAGTATAATTTGAAAGGTCGCTTTGTTTAACATCTTCAAAGCAATAATCAGGATGAAAACTGGCTAACTGATATATACCTTGATAATTTAATTCATCAATTAACTCATTTGCCGACTGCAAAAAATCTAAGTAGTCAAAAAAAGATTCTAAACCCGTAGGAAAAATGACTAGAGTCGTTTCGATTGTTCTGTCCTTGTCTAATCGCTTAAGTTCTAATGACAAAGAGGCTAGTTGTTCTAGCAAAGCATTGTTCTCTACGATTTCATAGTGGATTGCTCCATTGATAAATTCTTTTTTAGCAAATGGGCAAAAATTAAAAGCAATAATGGTATTCTCTAACCAGTACTTTATTGCATTAATTAATTTATTCTGCCTCAAAATTTTGCTCCTTAATTAGATAGAGTTGTCATAACCTATATTCCGCAACACTGCAAAATAGTTATTCTACTATACACGCTTATATGTGCTACAAAATAACTAAAATGGTAATAATTTAGTTCCAACAAACCTGTATCATCATTAACTGTAGTAATATAATAATAAGGTCAACAATCAATCTAAATGAATATATTGTAGCTCAGGTATTTAACTAAATGAACAAACAAAAACGACAAGAAATTTTTGAACGATTACGCGAGCAAAACCCCAATCCGACAACTGAACTGGAATATTCATCTTCATTTGAATTATTAATTGCTGTTATTCTATCTGCTCAGGCGACGGATGTAGGTGTTAATAAAGCAACAAAAAAACTCTACCCAATCGCGAATACGCCTAAGGCTATTTTAAAACTCGGTTTAGAAGGACTTAAACAATATATTAAAACCATTGGGTTATTTAATTCTAAAGCCGCTAATGTAATTAAAACCTGTAAAATATTGGTAGAGCAACATCAATCAATTGTCCCTGCAACCAGAGCTGAACTCGAGGCGTTACCAGGAGTAGGCAGAAAAACAGCAAACGTAGTATTAAACACGGCGTTTGGACAACCGACTATGGCTGTTGATACCCACATATTTAGGGTATCCAATAGAACAGCTATGGCTAAGGGAAAGGATGTTGTTGAGGTTGAAAAAAGACTGGTTAAATTTATTCCCGATGAATTTATGATGGATGCACATCATTGGTTAATCTTACATGGTCGCTATACTTGTGTTGCCAGAAAACCTCGTTGTGGCTCATGTATTATTGAAGATTTATGCGAATTTAAGAAAAAAGTTGGTAATTAAGGCTATTTAATTAAATATATACCCACTATCATTCAAGCAGCATAACGGGTATAAACTTATGGTGTGATATTTAATTCATATTGCTAAAATTAACATGACTCTTTAAACAATTAATTAAACAAGAAAATTAAGCTATTATGAACAAAAGTTTACTAACAAACAGTCTATCATTTTTACTCATTATTATAGGTTTCTATTTAGACAACTCTCTTATGTTAACGATTGGTTTATTCGCTTTTTCTGGCGCGATAACCAATTGGTTAGCTATTCACATGCTGTTTGAGAAAATCCCTGGCCTGTATGGATCTGGCGTTATTCCAGCCCGTTTTGAAGAGTTTAAATTAGCTATTAAATCAATGATGTTGGAGCAGTTCTTTAATCAAGAAAACCTTAACCGTTTTATGCAAGATGCCGGTAATAAGGATCTAAAACTCATTATTCGCCCTGTGATCGAAAAAATTGACCTTGCTCCTTCATTTGACCAATTGGTTGTCGTTATTATGGAGTCCTCATTTGGCAGTATGTTGGGGATGTTTGGAGGACAAGAAGCATTGTTACCTTTAAAAGAACCTTTTATCAATAAAATGAAAAACTCATTAACTGAAATCGTTGATTCTGATAAATTTAATGATTTATTACAACAACAAATGAAACAACCTGAAATCAGTTCTGATATACGAGATAAAGTTACTTCAATTATTGATAATCGTTTAAATGAGTTAACCCCCAACATGGTGAAAGTGATTGTTCAAACAATGATAAAAAAACATTTAGGTTGGTTAGTTGTTTGGGGTGGTATTTTTGGTGGAATTTTAGGCGCCCTGTCTACAACCATTATTTCTTAGAAACCCGTATAAATAAATGGCGTTAACTAAGTTTCCTTTGAATGGTACTTTAACGTCAAACCAGTTAAAAAATTTCTCAGAAGTTGATTCCCACATTCTCTATAATTTCGATGATCTGGTTTTCTAAAAAAGGCCGTCACTTCGGATTTAGAAATCCTAAAATCGGCTAGTGCTAACAATTCAATTAAATCATCTGTTTTAAACGAGCAAGCGATCTTAATTTTGTTTAAGATCATATTATTGCTAAGTTTATATTTTTTACTTAAAGCGACTCTTTTTGATTGAGACAACTCTTCAAAATCTTCACGCTTACCACGTTTTGATTGGATCAACGCATCTAAAAAAATGATTAATATATAATCAGGTATAGGAACAAACTTGCTATCATCCTCTTTTAATAAGTAGCTTTGTAATTCTGTAACGGACAATTCAAAATTAAGCGCCAAAAAAATAGTTAGCATCGCTTTATCATTTAACTGTAATGCATATCTTAATCGTCTAAAACAATAGTTATTCATAAATCGGGCTCTTCAGTAAAATTAATTTCAGTTTTATTCTTTAGGTAAACCGTTTGCGTTTCTTCACTAAATTCAATCAATAAATCACCGCATTTAATCTTCGTTAGTACATTATCTGTCCATGTAGACAAATCGGGTAATGATTCTGTTTCTGCAAGTTGAGAGACAACCCATTCTCTTGCAACAGAATGCAAAGTTTCATCAGGTAGTTCTGTATAAGGAATTAACATTTTAAGTACTATCGCGCTTTATCTATTCCTTATTATACCTTAGCCTCATAAATAACGGCTATTTTTCTGCAAAGTTCCTCAGAGACATCTATACTTTTACACATAATCAATTTAACTTTTTATCTAGAAATTATAGGTGGCAATTGAATGGCTAACATTTTAATCGTTGATGATTCAGCAAGCATGCGACAGATGGTATGCTTTACCCTAAAAACAGCAGGTCATCAGGTTGATGACGCCTGTGATGGCGTAGAAGGTTTCAACAAAATCAAAGCAAAACAATATGATTTAGTTATTAGTGATGTCAATATGCCCAATAAAAATGGTATGGAACTTACAGCGGATATACGTGGGTTAAGTAATTACAAATTTATCCCAATCCTACTTTTAACAACCGAATCTTCAGGTGATAAAAAAAGCCAAGGCAGAGCGGCAGGGGCAACAGGCTGGATTGTTAAGCCTTTTAATCCTGATACACTGAATCAAACTGTCGATAAAGTTTTAAGTTAAACGAAGGGATTTGGCGCGCCCGGAGAGATTCGAACTCCCGACCAACTGGTTCGAAGCCAGTTACTCTATCCAGCTGAGCTACGGGCGCATATTGTATCAATTCAAAAACTCAAAGGGTGTTCCATTTAATGTAATACAACACATATTTGATACAGCCGTAATCTAACTGAATGCAGTGATTGACTCAAGCTATTTCTTAATTATTCTGCAATTAACTTCATAAGTTTTATTTCTATTAAACGACAGCTTATAATAAGTCACTTATTGCACAATAAATCTGATATTTTTGAAAAACTTACAAACCATTAAACAACAAATCAAAGAATTAGCTCTGCAACTTGGTTTTCAACAAGCTACCATAGCCAATACCGATACCAGCGATTTTTATCCTGATTTTCAACAATGGATAAAAGATGGCTATCACGGTGATATGTCTTATCTTGAACGTAACCTAGCATTAAGAAAAGATCCTAATCAGCTAGTCAATGGAACTTGCCGTATTATTTCATTGCGTTATAACTACCTTCCTGAACAGGCAAACTTCACTAAAGTATTAGGTAGTCAAAACTTGGCCAATATCTCACGTTATGCACTTGGGCGTGATTATCATAAATTAATGCGCAAAAAATTGAAAAACTTGTCAGAATCCATTGCTGATTTATGTGAAGATTTTAATTACCGCGTTTTTGTGGACAGTGCGCCAGTGTTAGAAACAGGCTTTGCCAACCAATCAGGCTTAGGTTGGAAAGGAAAACATACACTGATAATCAATAAAGAAGCCGGATCATGGTTTTTTTTGGGTGAAATATTTATCAACATTCCACTCGATGTTGATGATGCTGTAAAAAACGAATGTGGAAATTGTAGTGCTTGTATTAAACTTTGTCCTACTGGCGCGATTATTGCCCCGTACAAAGTCGATGCAACAAAATGTATTTCATATTTAACTATAGAAAACCAATCATCAATTCCTGTAAGTTTAAGAAAACAAATTGGTAATAAAATTTATGGGTGTGATGATTGTCAGTTAGCTTGTCCTTGGAACCGTTATTCAACAACAACAACAGACGATAGCTTTTTTTCTAGAAATGAACTTCATAACATACCGCTACTTGAATTATGGCTTTGGGATGAAAAAACATTTTACAAAAAATTTGAAGGAAGTCCAATAAGAAGAATTGGCTATCAAAACTGGTTAAGAAACCTGGCCGTCGCCATAGGAAATAGCGAACCACTTGAAACAACTATAACATTACTAAAAAATAAAATAGACGAAGCAAATATAATGGTCACAGAACATATCAACTGGGCCATCAATGAGATAACTCATCATTCTCAGCAGCCAAACACTGCAATTAAAAACAATAGAAAATTAGTTAACTCAGTCAAAAAAATGCTACCTATTGAACAACAGTAATAAAGACTATTTTACCTGTAGTGCTTGTTTTTTTAATACCGCTAACCAAACTGAAAAATCAGCTTCTTTCTTTTTTGCTAAGACGACGGCGTTTGCCAGCATTTCTATGGCTGATGACGCTTCACCTTGCTCCATCGCTATAGTATATTTTTGTTGAAATACTTTTTCTGGGTTTGATAAATAATTGGATAACGACTGCCCTAACTGCTGTGACAAATCAGTGGTTAATTGGTCCATGATTTTAATATCAGATGGAAGATCTGCCGCAACGTAGGCTTGGTGAAACTGGCCTTGCTGAAGCTCATTGATTGAATCACCTTTTAAATAAATTTCTTTTACGATATTGTCAGTTAAAAGAACTTTTTGAGAACTCGACTCCACAATACGATATGCAACTTCGACCACAGCTTGTTTTTCTATGTGCCCTACTTTCAATATAACATCCTGACTAATTTTTTCTTCAATATACTGCGTTGGTGCTTTTCCTCTTTTTCGTTTTTTCCATTTAGTATAAGCCGGAGTTTCTGTTTTTTTGATTCCCGTTTGTACGTGAACAATACGTTGACCCGGATTTGTGTTCGAGATTACAGTAGCTTGTAGAACCTCCCCATGAATCGTTAAAACGCCCCCCGAATAATCTTTTTGTTGTAATAATGAGGTACTTGTAACAATTTGCAATTCGTTCGATAATGCTTTAAACAATATTTTTTCAAGTTTGCTACTCACTCGTCTACCAACAGAAGAGACTACTGAATTAGTTGATGGAACCTCTCTAAATTCCGAGATTGATAATTTGGTAGTAGCCCGTTGGCTAATTTTTTCCAGAGTGCTAGCCATTTTCTTTTCTAACCCTGGATAATTTTTATCAAATTCATAAATAACATTATACAATGCGTATTTTTTTCCTTCCGTTGTGTTATTAAAAGCTGATTTTTTCATCAAAAGATCTAAAAAGCGTTTCTCTTGAATAAACGCTTTGTCAGGCAATGATAATTTTTTCTGAACATCTCTTGCTCTTTGAAATTCTAAATAAGCATTCAACAAATTATTTTTTTGATACGATTTTTTTGCGTTACTCGCAAAGTAATTTGCTAAGACTAGAATGCTACGTTCCATTTTCTTTCGGATTTGTAGCATGATTGGCTTGTCTGCAATTTTAATAAAAGCTTGATAAGCAAGTTCAGGCTTGCCATTTTCCAACGCGGTTCGAAACTCTTGCTCAAATAATGCGGCTTGACTTTGGGACAACAACGACTCAAATTGAATATTTCCGGGATCAATCGCCAAACCATCTTCAGCGGAACTGAGTGATAAGTTATACATTCTTCTGCTGTACGCATCTCTTCCACGCTTAGAAATTATGGCAATGTTTTCTGTTAATTTTTGAGTGTATCCTTCATTTTCTGGCTGATTACTTCCAGCAAGAATGGATGCCTTACGCATCCATTTCATTTGAGTCACAATGTCATTTTTATTTCTAACGGCTAAATCAACAGACTCTTTTATTTTTTTGTTAGTGACAATCAACATTCTATCTAATTTTATTTTTACGCTGTTATATTGATTAATACTCCACTTTTTCATATTGGCAGTTTTAGCAATAAGATTTAATATTTGGCTTCGACTTACAAGTCCAAATTCTTGGTTTTTATTTTCTAATGTAGAGTCTACTAATGACAAGCGTTCTTGAGTTAATAACTGAGCTACCTTTAATTGAATTGCCTGATTATCTCTTTTGGTTTTACCACGACTCTCTAATATTGTTTGAGTCAATTTGTTATATAAAGATTCAAGATTACCATTATCTTTTGCTTTATTTATATCTGCTGATGAAAGTAAGGCTACTTTTGCACCTCCACAAGCGACACAAAATAACAATGTAAGAACTGTTATGATATTCATGCTGTATTTATTCATATTTCACTCACTTATTATAAACTTTCATTATTTGTAGAATCACTTGATGTATCTAAAGTTTCTGATGTTTCTTGATTGTCGGTAGTGCTCTGAGATTCTTCTATGGGCACTTCACTAGGGAAGATTTCAGTTTCAGTTTCAGTTTCAGTGAAAATCATTTCACTAATCATCGTTTCATACTGAGTTAACTGTTGATGTTTTGGATTAAATACTTTCAGTTTTCCAAGCCATAACAAGGCGCTCTCTTTTAAGCTATTAGATATCGATACGTCAAGATTAGATAATATTGTATTTTCAATCCTTTCAATGGCTTTAATCGCTTCTTCTTGTTGCTGATCTATTTCTAATACACTTTTATATTTTACTAACGCATTATTCCCAATGGGTTCTACAAGAAAACCTTCCTCTAATAAAATTCCAGCGGATTCTAATAAACCTTGAAGTCTCATTTGTATTAGAGGATCTGATAATTTTTCCTGTCGTTTTTCTGCTATTAAGCGTTTTTTTCTATCAGCTTCGGCTTTTCTTTT
Organism: uncultured Kangiella sp.; assembly: GCA_964476655.1. GTDB lineage: Bacteria > Pseudomonadota > Gammaproteobacteria > Enterobacterales > Kangiellaceae. The sequence goes on from CAYZBK010000001.1 coordinate 109,105, forward strand.
TTGTTTTAATTGTTTTTTCTTAAATGTTTTTTTTGCTAACAATATTTTTCTATCTAAATCTGAGTAGTCTTTACTGACTTTTGGTAAAGTTTTCAAAGTAGAATAATATCGATCGATTTTATTAAATTGATTAATTGGTAACGCTTTTTTTATTAACGTAACATATTTATCAGCAACTAAATTCAAACCTTCAATAGCTTGAGCATTAACTTTGTCTGTTTCTAAAATTAGTCTGTAATAATAAACGGCATTATTATTTTTAGGTGATGTTAAACGATTTTCTGACAGAGCCCTGGACGCTTTTTCTATATTGTTAGTAATCAGATCTTGTGATCTTTGTTGTACTAACAGAGCACTGTTGTAGTTAGAGTGGTAGTCAGCAATCCGCTTTTTTTCTGAATCTAATTTAACATTATCATGGTCCGTTTTTTCAATTAGTTTTAACCATTCATTTGCATGATCAAATTGATTGTTTTTGGCTGAAGATTCAACCTCACCAAATGCGATAAAAATAAGATTTGATTTTATTGTGTTAATATTTTTATTATTAGGTTGCAAAGATTTAGCGGTTACTAAATGATCTAGTGCTTGTTGTATATCGGTTAATTCATGTGGGGAGTACTGAGCTAAGGTATCAGCCTGCTGAATTAACTGATTAACTTTATCATTATTTTTCGAGCTAATTTCAATCTCGTTTTTATTTTCACTTTGAGATGATTGGTTTAATATTTTTTCTTGAACTAAAGCAATCAGATTGTAAGCCTTATCTATCCAATGTTCACGCGTAACATAGCCGCCAGCAGATAGGATAACAAGAATCAAAATAAATGAAATCACCGGCACTCGGCTTTTATTTTCGGGTAAAACATTGATTCTTTGATTAACTTCGTAATCATCATGTAATAGTAATGATTCATCGTCTATATTTTCAAAATCGTTTTCGATGTTTTGCTCATTTAGAGAAGGTTCATTTAATCGTGTTTGATTTTTATGTTGTTGATTAATAGCCGGTTTATTTTCATCTCCTCCAGTTAAATAATTTTTGATTGAAAGCGCTAGCTCTTGTCCTGTTTGAAAACGATTATCAGCCTTTTTATCAAGCAGCCCATCAATTAACCATTGTAAATGAGATAATCTTGCTGGTAGTCTAGGAACAGGTTTAGTAACATGTTGAATACAGACTGAAACTGAATCTTCACCTCTAAAAGGAACCTTACGGGTAATCATTTCATATAAAATTATCCCTAAACTATATAAATCGGAACGTCCATCAACTTTACGCCCTCGACACTGCTCTGGACTCATATATTCAGGTGTGCCGATCAATTTGCCGGTTTGTGTCATTTGTGTCGATGAATTTGATGCTTTTGCTATTCCAAAGTCAGTCAGTACTGGTTGATCATCTTCATCAAAAAGAATGTTCTCTGATTTAACATCGCGATGCACGTAACCTTTCTTGTGAGCAAAGTGGAGCGCTTGCGCAAGTTTGGCTACAATTAATAATGCTTCTTTGTTTTTTATTCCTTTATTAATGCGGTGTTTAAGATCTAAACCCGGCATATATTCCATGGCTAAATAATAAAATCTTCCACTTTCTCCAACGTCATAAACAGTGACAATCTTTGAGTGAGATAATTTAGAGACAATTTTTGCTTCACGCAAAAAGCGATCACCAAAAGTGGGGTCAGCGGCTAAAGCTGGCGACATTATTTTGAGCGCAACCTTACGCTCAAAACCATCCTGAATAGCTAAATAGACAGTAGCCTGTCCACCTACACCTAAGGTTTTGATGATTTTATAGCCTGGGATTTCGATAGCGCTCAATGATTTATTCCGCAGTAAAAAGTCAGCATTAATTTATCTTTATAATCAGATAATTTATATACCCATACTAGCAAATGAAAAGCATTGTTTATATATATTATGACATATAGCGATAAAAACTAAGTAATGAACGCTATTTCAATAGAACTGTGAATTTATTAACACTAAAAATGAAATTATGTACTAGAATCATAGATGTTAATTTTATAAATTGAAGGAGTAATTTATGCATATTCGAGCAGGTGAAGCATCTCGATCATGGTTCCGTTCAGAGCGTTACTACCACACGATTGATGGTTGGTGGTCTATGACACGAGAAAATGAAGATTTAGGTCCCTTTCAGTCTCAAAAAGAGGCGCACAACGAACTGATACTACACATTAGAAAATCGAGGTTTACAGATGCGTTTTCCTCCGGAAGCCGGTAAATTGAGATTAAACTAATTTAATCTCAATTAATTTATTGATAATTCTAGCCGCTGTCACCATACCAAATGTTGAAGTTACCATAACACTTGCACCAATGCCTTCCTGACAGTCTAGTTTTACGCTTGATTCTCTAACGGGCTTTTCATAAGTAACGGTGCCATTTTTGCTGGGATAAATCAGTTGCTCGGTGGAATAAACGCATTCTATTCCAAAGCGTCTCTTTGGATTTTTACTAAAATTAAAATTACGACGTAATTCATTTCTTACTTTTGCTGACAAAGGATCTTGCCATGAACGACTTAAATCGCTAATGGTGATTTTTAAAGGGTCGATTTGACCACCAGCCCCACCTATGGTAATTATTTTTATTTTGTTACGTTTACAATAAGCGATCAATGCCGCTTTAGTTCTTGCACTATCAATCGCGTCAACCACGTAATCTGTTTTAGGGTTAATATACTGACTAAAATTTTTAGTATTAATAAAATCAACAATTGCTGTCACACGACATTCTTCATTGATAGATTGTATTCGTTTAGCAACAACCGAAACTTTTAATTGCCCAATGGTTTCATTAGTTGCTTGTATCTGACGATTTGTGTTGGTAACACAAATATCATCCATATCGATCAATGTTAAATGACCAACAGCCGTTCTAGCTAATGCTTCTGCAATCCAACTACCAACTCCACCAATACCAATAATGGTCACGGAGGATTTTTTTAATTGTTCTAAACCTTGTTTTGAGTAAAGGCGTTGTGTTCCTCCGAATTTATCTTGCATAATATTTCCTGAAAATACTGATTAATTACCACGCCATCTACAGCTTAAATAAACCTTAATTCTAATATAAATTAAATAGCTAATACTTTTTTCACAAAAGGAATAGTTATTTTTCTTTGTTGTGCTATCGACTGAACATCTAAAATACTGATCATTTTTAAAAGATATTCAATCTCTCGGCTTTCCCTCAGCAGGATGAACCTCGCAACTTCAATAGGAATGTCTAAACCTCTTTCTTCTGCATTTAAAATGATAAATGATAATAATTGTTGATCGTCTAAAGCATCTAATTTGTATACTTCCATAGAGTTTAATCTAGATTTTAAATCAGCAAGTTCTAATGGAATATTTTTTGCAGAAAAACGACTTAACAAAATTAATTTAGATTGATTGTTTTTTAAATTATTAAACAAATTAAATATGGCAGTTTGCCACTGTTCACTATTTTTTATCGATTCTAAAGAATCCAAACAAACAAGATCAAATAACTCTAAACCATCTAAAACTTCAACTGAAAGTCCTTTATTATTAAGAGGTATGTAGGCGGCTGACAAGTTTTTATCTGAATAATGTTGACAGATTGCCTGAGCAAGATGAGTTTTTCCAACACTAGCAGAGCCCCAAATATAAATGAAATCTTTATTAGATTGGTTTATATGCTGTAAAGAATCTAATAACTGATTATTATTCCCAACGTAAAAATTTTCTAAGCGTGAGCCAGCATTCATTTGAATGTTTAGAGGTAATTGCAACATAATAATTAATTTGCGGTTTTATTATTAAGCGATTGACGTGCCCGTTTATATTTTTTACCCCACACATAACTATAATGTACAGTACTTAATATAACGGTGATATAAACCAAAATAATTAACCCTTCAATTGAATATTTTGGCATTGGATGAAACCCTAATGAAACTAAAATGGAAGTAACCATCAGTAATTGTGCAAAAGTATTAACCTTAGAAATTAAACTCGGTTTCATATCAAAAGGTCCTATGCTTTTATAATAAAAACATGCACCAGAAATAATATAAATATCTCTGAGCGTTACACAAAGAAACAAAGGCCAACTAACAATTTGATTGATTGTTAATATTCCCATAGTAATAACCAATAAGGCTTTATCCGCAATAGGATCTAAAATACTACCAAATCGACTAACCCAATTAAACTTTTTTGCCAAATAACCATCTAAAGCGTCTGAAAAACCGGCGACTAAAAAAATAATGAGTGACAATAAATATTCATCATTTGATAAATAAAAAGATAACGGAATTAATAAAATTAATCGAATAGAGGTAATAATGTTAGGCAGTTGAGTTAGGTTCATCCAAGCCACCGATAGTACAATGTAATTGCCCCACTACTCTCATCAGAATCTGGTACGGCTATAATTGATTTTGATGTTTTTCCATTTTCATCATCTTGAAGGTTTATTACCTCAACACCAAGATAGTTGCTGATTTTTTTCTCTTCTTTTTCAAGTTCATCGATCAATAGTACCTCTCTAGGTTGTTCAATCTGCATTTTAGAACTAAATGAAATACCTTGAATGACTGAATCAATATTACCTAATAAACGGATAGCAAATTTCACCTTGTCACCATCAATTTTTATGATGTTAGCTTGTTTAATCGCTGAAATACCATTTAAATACTTTTCTGCTTTTTTTAATGATTTAAAATCTTTTATACTCGACAAATTTAAAACAACTGAATTTTGTTTCCCTAATTCTTCTATCACACAATATTTTTTACACAAAAGTTCAGCCAATTCATTCATCATTTTAGCAATAACTTGCTGAGGTAGTTCCGCAGAGACTTTAAAACTCGTTTCTACCGTTTGGTTGAGATAACTAAAATCACCTAGCCATTGTTCTCCCTGTTTAAAAATTCGACCTAACAGGATAGAGTCAGCAGAGTACCGCTGTGAAGCTTGAATAATTGTGGACGGAAAACGTCCCCATATATCACTAATAGTAACGCTAGCTTGATCTTCTAGATCCATTAAAGGCGTAATAATAGGTACACCCCGTCGAACGGAGTTTTCTTGTAATTTATCGAATACACTTACATCAGAATTGGTATCTCTATTTTTGTTACTTAGACCAATATTTTGATCGGTACTATTTTCTAAAAAGTTTTCATTTAATATATAACGTTGATAGTTTTTCTCAATGGCTAACCAAAGAATAGTAACCGGTCTATTTTTTCCCCACAGAGGCATTTTGGCATCTTGAATCAATGCATCTATCAGTCTTGGTTCAAAATATAACGATATGGTATAGGGGGACGAACTAGCTTTAGATTGTTGGCTGACATATTCAAATCGCTGTAAATAACTGGTTACTTTACTGTAAGCTTGCTGCACATCATTGTGCTGCAAAATATCAAGACTGCCACTTTTTCTAACCAAGACTTCTTTTAAACCTGCCAATGCAGCTTTCCAGCGTGCCGTTTTACTTTGCTCAGCAACAGGCCATTTTACAAGATATAACTCTTCAACTTCAACGGAGTGCACTACATTTACAAATGAAATGATAACAATCAAATAAAGATATTTAATGCGTTTTAACATGTCAGATATAACCACAATTTATAATTATAATATTTTAAGGAATAATATCTAAATGATAATCTAACTAGAATATCTAACCAACAAGTAAATGAAAATATCGCGGTTTTTTAATGATATATTGCCAGTCTTATGAAAATTGAGACATTTTGTGTGAATTAATAACGTTAATTCAATTAATTGACGGGGCTTAAATCCTCTGAATAATGAAGCTTTCCATCAATACCAATGATAATTGCTGAAGTATCGGGCATTTTATTAATCAATTTTAGACCTTCGACTGGACCTAAAATAAAAATGCTTGTTGATAGAGCATCAGCAACTGTTGATTTTTTTGCTAATATAGTCACACTTTGAGATTTTCTCGATGAATCTCCTGTTTTAGGATCAATAATATGATGATATCTAACCCCCTCTTCAATAAAGAAACGTTCATAATCACCGGATGTTGATATAGCGACTTCTTCAAGCGGTAAATTAATAATCAGTTTGTTTTCTTGCCGAGGGTGACGTATTCCAATGTACCATAAACGATCGTTTTTCTTACCAATAACTCGACTGTCTCCACCTGCGCTGACAAAGGCATTTCGAATACCATGTTGACGTAATATATCAATCGAGCGATCAACAGCATGACCTTTAGCAATACCACCTAAATCTATTTTAATATTTTTATTATTGAAATAAATACGCTTGTTTTTTTTGTCCATTGAGATGTTTTTATAATTAATGAATTCAACTAATTGATTTTTTTCAATGTTTTTTGGTTTGATTTTATGTCTAAAATCATAGAGGTAACCAACACTTGAAAAGGTAATATCAAAAGCACCTTTAGTTAGTTCTGAATAAACAATTGATTGATTAATTAAATTAAATAATTCAGATGATATTTCAACAGCATGACGGCTAGCTTGTTGATTTATTTTAGACAGTTCACTCTGAGGTTTAAAGGGGCTCATTAACCAATCAATTCGTATCATTTCAGCAACGACCTGATCAATTAATTGTTTAGCTAATTTTTCATCATCGGATTCAAACTCAACTTTAGCTCTTGTTCCCATGACATCAAACTGTTTTTCATACCACTGTGATTGACAACAAAAAGAAAACAATGACAAGGTAAAAAAAAGAATTGTTTTTATAAGATAAACCATTGATTGCGTTATTCGTTAGTAGAAAATAAAACTCGATTAGTTCGGTAAAAAATTAATTAAATAAGTATCATTCCAAACGGCAACATTTTTAGCTCCAAAGTTGATTTTTTTGATCTGTCGCACCAGTTTTTTTAGTAATCGTTGATCATCAATTTCACTCGATTCAACACTACATTTAGTGACACTACCATTAGCGGCAATACTTAATCGGAAGATAACACGGCCCTGAAGTGATGGATTTTTTCTAAGCTCTCTTCTATAAATTGAATCAATGCGTGATTTATTTTTGTCGAATGCTAATTGAATATTTTCATCACTTCTTTTTAAACCACCACCTTTTGCTTTACGTTTAGTATTTGCGACGGCATTACCAATATCACTTGTTACTTTAGTTTGATTTTGTCCCCTAAGGGCTCCAACACCTCTAGATCGGCTAGCTGACACAACTCGAATACCGGTGCTGCCTTGTTTCACTTTTTTAGTAATTAATGAGCGGCTATTAACCACTGCAACTTTACCGGAATCTTCGCTGAGAGCTTGATTATTTTTTAGGTCTTCAACATCATCCAATTCCCTAAGATCAGCCAAAGCATCAAAAACGGCAATGTGCTTTTTAGCAATGTCTTTAGCGGTTTCCTTTTTTTCAGGCTTTGGCTCTTCCTTAATTTTTTCGGGTTCTTTCTCAGGTTTTTTTTCTGCTTCTTTTTCAGGTTCTTTTTCTTTCTCGACTTCAGGAGGCGGTGGTGGTGGCACAATCACTTTCTTTTTCTCTAAAACCATTTTTACCAAACGAGGTGGTATTGTTGTTCTTTTGCTTCGGTCAATTTTATCAACGCTCAAAAATGGAACAATAGATGTAATTAGGGTGGCTACAGCAACACAAATAAGCAAAATTTTAAGAAATCGATTAGATTCCTCTTTCTTATATTCCCAAGGTAATACGGGATCAAATGTCATACTAGAATAAATTGCCATTGAATTATCGATTACTCGTTATTTTTTGATACTGATTGCTTCATTACCGCCATAGAAATATTGGTGTAATTCGCTTCACTTAATGTTGCTAGAATTTTTCTTAGTAACTTGTAGGGTATTTCTTTGTCACCCATAATGGTTACGTCTAATCCTTCTTCTTCAGCATTTTCCTTAAAACTACTCAAAGATTGAATCTTCATTTCATCTAACAAAGCTTGAATATAATTTTCTTTACTTGAGATGACATCACTTACTTGTGCAATTAACCTACCTTGAACCAAAATTTGATCATTGTTGACTAACAAAATAACTGTTTCTTCAGGCATTTGCTGAGCTGATGAAGTTGGTAATTTTACCGCTTTACTACTTGGCAGTTGTTGTACGGAAGATGAATTTACCAACAAGAAAAAAACCAGAATAGTAAAAATATCCATCAAAGATACCAAGTTAAGATTACTGCCACCAAATCGTTTGTGGTGACGTTCCATTCTAACGGCTTTATATGATTTTTTCATCGGTTTACCTTCACATCTTTAGGATCTTCAGGCGCATCTCCCATGGAAATATTTGGAAAAAGTTCTCCATGTATTTGATTTCCTTTCTCATCAATCTCTAGCTCATCTCGTTCAATCAAACGCACAGCATCCATGGTTTGAATTAATGCATCATAAGGTGTGTCCATTTCCATTAACAACGTGATACCCGTGTCTGTATTAAATTCTGAGTGAGCTTTTACTTGCTGTAAAAAAAGATTTAAAGCTAAATAATCATAACCTTCATCAGTATTTGGAATACTTTTTAACAACCCAGAATTTCTCTCCAAAACATCAAACCTTGTCGTTCTTATAATCACTTCAAGTGCTTTGGGCGGCTCTTCCTCATTCGGTTCCGTTTCAGAGATTCCTGTCGGCAAGTTCATATTTAAAATAGATACTTGCGAAAATACAGCTGTCATCAACAAAAATGGCACCAAAACGACCATCAAATTCATAAAGGCTGTAATGTTCAGCTCAGCATTCATTTCTTTAATTTTTTTTGATTTATTTCGATACATTATTTATGTCACTAAAAGTATTTAAAATAGCCGAGATTTTTTTTCAGTCAGCCTTAAAAAAAGAGTATAAAGACTTAATCCCATTCAATTTATTGCTTTATTCTTGGATCCGTCGGTCTAGCAGCAGGAGGTCTAGTCGCTGCGGTTCTCTTTGCTGTTGGTTTTGCGGATTCATTAGGTTTTGCCGCGCGAATTAAATTAACAAATTTGACCGAAGCCATTTCGATACTATCTACAATTTCAGTGGTTTTAGTTTGCAAAAAGGTGAACAACAATAATAATGGTATTGCGGCCATTAAACCAAATGCTGTGGTATTCATTGCCACTGAAATACTGGCAGATAACAAATTAGCTTTTTCTGAAGGGTCTACACTCGCTACCGCGGTAAAAGCGGTAATCAAGCCAAGAATGGTACCTAATAAACCAAGAAGTGTGGCGATATTGGCAAAAGTGGCAAGATAAGGCGTTCTTTTTTCTAATCTTGGCAAGATCTCCATCATTCCTTCTTCCATAGCCATTTCGAGATCGTCATGTCGTCGGCCATCCCCAACCTTTGACAACCCGTAAGCTAAGATTCGTCCTATTGCTGAACGTGAATTAGTTGCATATTCAAGAGCCTGGCGAAAATTCCCTTGATTTAGTATAGGCAATAGCCGGTTCCAAGCGGCGCGATTTTTTGTTTTCATAATGCTCAAATAAACAAATCGTTCTATCGCAATTCCTAAACCAATGGCGAACACAAATAAGATGATATACATGAAAGGACCGCCATCTTGTATAAAACCAATAAGCGTATCATGCAAACTCGATTCGTTTTGTTTTGCTAATGTATTAATTGCTTCAGTTGCCATAGTAATCCCCTACTGGCTGAATGATTATTTAGATATTTATTGTAGAACAAACATCTTCAAAGTTTAATATTTTATCTCAAAGAACAAAGTATAGCTTTTTTTAGTCAATTTTAAAGCCGTATTAGTTCACAAATTATTGTTAAATTTAGCTTAAACTTAGCTACAACATAATATAACAGCAATAATTACTTTTTGCTGAGGTATAAATTATATTTATAGCTTACTTTTTGTTATTCACTCCGGTTAACTGATTATAAAACCCAACTTCTTTTTCATAAACATCTGGGTCAACCGTTGAATAAATTTCGTCCATTAAACGTATGACTTCTGGTGGTGTCGCCATGTCCGAATGTTCTTTCCACGGTATTATATACAAAATGTTTGGTGCTTCTTTATTACCGGATACGTTCATACCTAACACTGTTTCTTCGATTTCAACGGCGTTTAAAAAAGTTACAGAAAATAATTGGATTGTTATTAAAATAATCAGTGATAAAATAGTTTTCATTATTGATTCCCCCGTTTAATCCGTCTTTCCAATTCTAGAATCCAATTAGCAACCTTCTTGTCTTTATTTGAGGTTAATTTCATGTATTGGCGATATTGAAGCAAAGCTAAAGGTAATTCTCTTAAATAAACATCCGCTAAGATACCTAAATTCAAATGAGTATTTGGATAAGCTGGATAAATAGAAATAGCTTGTAAATAAACGTCTTTCGATTGATCAAATTTACCAAGTGCTTTTAAAATAATTCCTTTCAAATTAAGTGAATAATAATTTCGGGAATTATTTTTTAGACTCAAATTTATAGTTTTTAATGCCTCTTCTAATTTTTCTTGATTAAAATATATTCTTGCTTTTTGATAATCTGGCCCCGAAAGCTGAGGATATTTTAATTTTATACTATTCAATAACGTAATAGCTTGACTGTATTTTTTTTGTTTATTTAATAATGAAACCGCTTTATAATTTTTTTTAATTTCAGCATTAATCTGAATATCTGCCATAGGATCAACACCAGTAAAAGCAAATGATTGACCAGTCTGTGAATCAATGGAGCTGCTCGTATTTTCACCTTTTTTAATTGCTTGTTGAGAGCTACAAGCATTCAACACTATTATTAACAAAAAAAATGTTAATTTAAAAGATAATTTATAGCAATTAAAAAGATACATTTTCAATGGCCTCTAGTTTTTCACTTTTATTGTATTGCACTGGTTTTAACTTTTTAAGGGAGGTAATACTATCTTTTACCGATTGATTATAAATATGACTACTTGTTCTCTCAGCATTAATTTCAAAATACCTAATTGCTTTATCTTCAAATGGTATCGCTTGATCCTCGAGTAAAAAACCGTATTCTTCTAATTCTTCTTCTTTTCCTTTTAGCGCTTTCGGGCGCTCAGAATTCATGAGATCATCAGCAAGAATTTGATATATTCTTGCTATCTTATGAGTTGATGCAGAGGTGTATTCAGCTATTTTATAACCCGCTATAGATTCATAAGCGCGTAAAGCAAGTTTCATCGCTTTTCGTTTCTTTTTAAGTGAGCGAGTTAATGGGTCAGTTAATTTAATATTTTTATAATGATCAAATAGCGGTTGTGAAATAATAAATTCTGACTCTGCAGCCAGAAACATTGTGCGCGTATTATTCATTGTTTTAGATTTTTTATATTGGAGAACTATTTTTTTACGCCAAAACAAAGATTTTTTACTCTCTTTCATTTTAATGTATAGATTAACTAAATTATATCGCGCTTCTTGAGCTAACAAATAAGGTTGAGGATAAGCTTTCACATAATATTTAAATGCAGCTACGGCTTTTATTTGATTGTCCGATTTTTGATACAAGTCAGCAACATGCCAATAACCTTCTCTTGCTGAATTTTTGTCTGTATTATTTGCCGCTAGAGATTGATACTCTTTTGCGGCTTTATTCCAATTTTTTTGCTCTTCATAAATGTAGGCTAATTTTTCAGGAATACCTTTTGCCAGCTTATGTCTAGAATATTTAATTCTAAAACCTTCAAATAAATTTGCGGCTTTTACCCAATGTTTATTTTGTAAATGTATTGTTGCGGCATCATAATGAGCATTGATCGCAACAGGTGATTTAGGTTCTAATATTCCAACTTTTAAAAATAATGAAATAGCAACATCAAGTTTGTTTTCTTTTTTTGCTTGTTCTGCTTGTTTATATATCGACTCGGCTCGACGTTGGTGAAAGCTTAACCGCTGCTTTTTAGTTAGATTCACCGAACGAAATAAATCAGTAATCGCTATTTCTGCTTTAGCATAATCTTTGAGATCAAATAAGCCATTTGAAATAATCACTAGCGCTCGATCTGTTTGCTTTTTAGTTACGGCTGCAGGTAAAGTTAAAAGTTGTCTACTGCTATCAATTGCACCTGCAATATCCTGAGTAATTAACTGCTGCTCCGTCACTCTTGCTAAGATTTCAGCGGCTTGAGGATCCGTAGAAAAATGCTCCACAAAGGCTAAACCACTTAGAATTTTGTTATTTAAATTTCTTTCCTTATCAATCGGTTTTGAATATTTAATTGACTGATAAGCGACTAAGGCGCGGTATGCGGCATCTCTAGAATATTTAGAACGTTTATTTCTATAAGCAATAATCTCAAATTCTTTTGCCGCCTGTAAAAATTGTTGACCTTCAGACAATGCTTCTGCCATGTAAAAACGATACTGTGAGTCAATGGCAGGATCTTCAAATGTATCCAAAATTTCTTGGTACCATTTTGCTGCAACAATAAAATCACTAGCTTTCTTGCTTTTTTGCGCTTTCGCATGATAAAACTTTGATATATCCTCAAGATGTTTACGTAATTGCGGTTTTAGTTTCCCTGTGATTACTCCTTTATGTTTTTGCCAAAATTGACTATTACGTCCGTAATTAACCACATAGCTTTCTTTTGCTGGAAGAATTAAACTGGGAAATCCGCCTCGTTTATAAATATCTATAACTCGACTATGAAAATCAGGCGCAACAACCGACAATGGATTTCTATCAACAAAACCTAAATAAGTATTAGAAGCATCTTGAAATCTTTCTTGTTCAATGTAAAGTTGCGCTAGTGAGTCATAAATTTGATTTTCATAAGCCCGACTGCCATGCTTATCAAAATACTTTTGCACTGAAGAAGCTCCATCCTGATTGTAAAAAGCTAAGCTAATAACTCGTTTTGTATCTTTAACCAAATCTTCCGTTAATTTACTGACTCTTTTAGCTCTGACTTTGTTATCTAATAATCTTTCTAACAAAACAAAAAAATCTTCTTGAGCCTCTGGGAAAAGACTTTGTTTAAATAAAGACCAACCTCTTTTGTATAAGGCTTTATTGTAATAAGTTGTATCTTTACCTTTGATAATTACTTCTGTATAGGCTTTTTCTGCAATCAAATATTTCTTGCGTACAAAATAAGATTCTGCACGGCGAAATTGACTCTCAACATAAGAGCTGGCTTTAACTGGACTAACAGCTATTTCATCTAAAGATTGTAATGAGTTTTCGGCTTCACCATTTAAAGAATAGGCTCTAGCCAATTGATATTTTATGTCTGGCGTTTTTTCGTAATTTGGATGTTCTTTCAAAAATTGTTTATAGAGCCTAATCGCTTCAGCAAAAGTTGCTTCTCTTACAGCGGGACCTAATTGTGCAAGTTGTTCTGTTGAATCAACCGTCAGTTTCACTTCCGCTAAACGCATTGTGAGATGAGCTAATCGACGGAGTGCTTCTCTACGAATAATTGGATTACCTCGTTGTAATAAGCGTTTATAACTGGCAACAACTAATTCGGGTTTGATTTCTGGTAATTCAGAAGTTTCCACCGGTGTATTCACTTTATCAATAAAATGAACACGAGGTTCTAAGTCTTTCATTTCAAGCGGTTTAAATGGATTAATCCATTTTAAACTAGCACAACTTGCCAAAACTAATATTGTAACTAGAAATAAGCAAAAGCGTTTTAATGATATCAACATGGTTACTGAACCTCAGGAATTGAGACTGCTTGCTCATGTAATCTTGCAACGGAAAGATCGGACTGTAATAGAAAATATTCCAATGTTTTTTTACGCTGCTCTAACACTGATAAAATTTGTTTTTTGATGTTTTCTGCTTCTTGATTAACACTGTTATTTATTCGTTTTCGTAAATTGGCCAGTATTATGACACCTTCATTCACTTGCTCTTGAGCCCCAATAAAACGCGTTAATGCAAAACCTCTGGCATTAGATAAATTGAATGATAACTTTTTCATTTCGATCAACTGTTTTTGCAGTAATAAACTGGTTTTCTTTAACTGCCAAATATTATTAGTTAAATTTGTTTCCAACTGCCACTGTAGAACTCCTCTGGCTCGACGGGATGTCTCTAACTGATTATCTTTCAGCATAGCCTCTGGAATATTTTTCAACTTAGATTCTAATCGTAATATTCTCTTATGAATCAGTAATTGTTGTTTGTTTGCTATTAAATAAAGCTTTTCATGATTTTTTAGCGAGCTAATATCTTCTTGAGTTTTGTCAAAGAGCTTTTGATATTTGGTAAGCTGACCTTGTTTAAGATAATAATCAACCTGTGGAATTTTTTCATCAAATCTTAATTGGTTGGTTCTTAACATTTCATTCAACATAGGAAGTTGAGCTTGCCAATGGATCAGTAATAGTTCTAATCGATCAAGTTTTTGATAACTCCTAAAGTTTTCATTAAATTTATTTTGTGCAAGCAATTCATAAATATAATAATCGTAATCTTTTCCAAAAAGTTTTGAGTCTTGAATGATTTTATTTTCATGACCCCTTTTTTTATAATTCACCATATTGATAATTAATTTTTCAACAAGATTTCCATTAGTCACTTTAGCTTCTATATCGCGGACTAAATCTAATTGTTGTTGAAATAAATTTGATGCGTTTAAGTAATGTTTCAACGCGGGTTTCATCGCATGAAGTTTTTGATAGGCATAAGGAATTGCTAACAACGCTTCTTGTACAGCAATATCCCGTATGTCTTTTTTCATTAACTCAAGCCAATGAGATAAAGCTTTATTGTAATTTTCTTGCTCAACATAAGTCCACCCCATACCAAGCAACGCTTTATTTGTGGATGGCGAATCGAGCCGAACAGATAAAAACACTTCTCTAGCTTGATCAAGTTGCTTGTGTTTTAAATAATAAAAACCTAATGCCACTTTAGCTTTATCTTGTAGGCTTCGTTGTAGATCTGTCGGTTTATTTGTTAGAAAAACTTTTGTTAATAGTGGTAAGGCATCCGACAATCGTTCCTCAGTTAACCAAATGATGCCCAAGTTATAACGACTAAAAAATAGCAGGTCTGAATCAATACTTACTTGACTTAACCAATACCGAGCCTTATCCAGTTTTTTATTAAACAGTGAAATATTAGCCAACATAATAAAACTTTCATTTTGTAATTCAATATCCAAAAAAGGATATATACGAGTTAAACGCAATTCAGAATTTTTATAATCATGTTGTTTATAGTGCAGTTTGCCAAGATAAAAATCTAATTTTGCCAACAACTCATTTTTAAGATCTTCTTCAGTTAAAAGTTTTTTAAAAATCGATTTTGCTTTTATCACCATTCCAAGATTTAAATATAAAACACCCGCCAGCAATTCTGCATTGTTTTTGTGATGAGATAGCTGGTTCTCTTTTTTAGCGATAAGTATTTTAGTTAATGCTGATATTTCATGCCCTCGATAATAATCATATAGAATATCGCCATAGGCAAGGTCTTGAAGGTGAATTGGTTTTTTTAGTTCTTCGCGATCGGATTGAGAGAGTGCAGTTGGTTCTTTAATCTTTTTAGACGACTCAAAAAGAGCACAGCTGGAAAGCGTAGCAATTAAAAAGAAAACTGAACTTCTGATGAAGTATTTAATAAACACAACTAAAATCTACCATTCAACCACGTTAAGTTTTGGTTGCAGTTTGCTGGTATTATCTCTCAGTTGTATTTCGACGGATTGCCCATCAGTTCCTTTAGTGAATTGAAAAGTCTTAGCTAACCGGTAATCTCTTTTATGAGGCCCCGTACCAATTAATATAATGACTAATTCATGCTCACCGGTACTGACATTTTTTATAAAGAGTTTTTGAATGGCGCCTTTTAGTAACGCGTTAACATCTTTTTGTGTGTATAAGTGGTGGGTCACTTGTTTATCGTCAAGTTTTATTTTTATATTATCTAGATTAAAGAAATAACCTATGTCAACGGAAAAGTAGAGGGCTAATTGAGTAGAAGCAGGAAACAATAAGTCTTCTTCAAGAATGTACAAGTCGCGATTCACATCTAATACTTCTTGCTTTAAATCCTCTAATTTTTCTGCTGTAGAGCGATTATCTTTTTTAGCTGATGCTTTTTCAACCGGTTCATTGACTGGAAGTGGCTCTGATGATTCAGCCGTTGTTTCTTCATCACCCTCCTCTTCAAACATATCAAAAACAGAAGCAGACTCTTCAGCATTGACATAATTCACTTGCCCAATGAGCAAAAAGAACAATATTGAGACAGACAATGCTCTCTTAAAGAGATTAGAACAAAAAAAGCCGTGTTTTGATAAAACCATGTCAAAATTCATAATGATTTACTTCTATTTGAAAATGAAACCGAATATTTTAAATATACGTTACTAATAACTGGGAATTAAAAAATACTGAATAAACCTCTTATTTATCAATAACTTCTGTTTATAATCTTTTTCTAGGCCAAACTCAATTCAGTTAAAAGTAATACTAGACTAAGTTTTACTATATAAACCTAGACCAGTCCACATATTATTGACTTCTTTTGAATTGTTTTTCTAGCCTTTTCAGTAGCTTGGTTAAACTTTGAACATCTTGTTTGCCTGATATTTGTGCGACTAACTGACCATTTGGGTCTAGAATATAATTGCTCGGCAAACTTTTAGGCAATTTAAAAGGAAAATGAGGTATGGGTTGAGTCGCAACTACTGGATAGTTTATATTCCATTGATCGACTATCGATTTAATTTGATGATTATCTAATGGATCATAACTAATTCCAATAATTGCAAGATTATACAATGCAGCCTTCTCATGCAATCGATTCAATTCAGGGATCTCCTCCAAGCAAGGTGAGCACCATTTAGCCCAAAAGTTAATAATCAGCCATTGCCCCCTATAATCACCTAAGTCTTTGTCACTGCCATCAAGCAAGTAAAAATCACTATTTTTACTACAAGAAAAGACAATCAACAACGTAAAGCATAGGATAATTATCTTTATATATGCTATAGTTTTTTTGATACTTATAGGGATTTTTATTTTTTTCATAAAGGAGTTCGTTGATAAGGTAAATTGTTGTCTATAATAGGTTTATTAGCTAAGTCTATTGTTTACACTAACTCGAATACTACTACCTTATTTAACTAAATACACAATTTTTTGCCCTATTTAGTACGTAACGTAATACGTACCCTAATGTAGTATGCAACACAATGATGGAAATTCGTAAACAGAGAACAGAGTAAACATGGAAAGCATAAAACTAACCATCCCTTCTCAACAGGAAGGCCAACATATCTTAGTAGAAACGGATCCTACTAAATTGGCTCAATGGTTAAATTCACTCCCTCTAGCAGACATGTCAAAGACATTACCTGAAATCACTCGAGCCATTTCAAGCCTCAATCGCACAGAAATTCCACACAAACTTCGGAGCGAGTTGCTCCAATCTTTTGATAATAGCTACACATTAATTCATGACTTTTTTAGACCTGTAGCTAATCTGGTGATAAAGAAAAAAACTGATTATTCGGCTAATTTAGAAAAATTACAAACATTAACACGAGAAATGGCTTTTGCTCATAAAATCATTGTTAACGATACTCAAAACAAACGACAGTTTTGGGGTAAAAACAAAATTAAAGCGCGCGCATCGGCCTTTGCAATCTATTACCTAGGTTTAATGTTAATTGAACAATATGAAATTTATGCTCCTATTCCGATCTACTTATGGCGTGAAATTAATTCGTTATATGCTCATGCTGGCAAAGAAGAAACAAATTATCTTCAAGTTGAAACCGCTAACAGTTACTGTTTAAACACCATAGAACAAAACTATATACGCAATTGTTTGTTAGCCTTGTCTGACCCATATCACCTTGATCGTGGAGAACATTGGCAATTATTTTATTATTTGAATCACTGGGTACACCTTTCAACCGTTTCTGAAAACCCTGATGATTTTAGAACCGATGACTGTTTTATCATCGACGTAACCAGTGAGAATAAACCTAACTTTGTCACACGGGAGTTAGATGATCCTGAAGATCCTAAAATTCGTTTGTTGTTAACAAATAATCTTTTAAAACAAATTCGCTTTGATCTAGAAATGCTCGAAGAAAAATCTCAAATAACGGATAAATCATTTCATAAATCCATCAACTTATCAGCTGCAAAATATTTGTGGGAACATGCAAGTAATCATTGGAAAGAACGCATTGAACGGAACTCAAAACGTTATCCCATCATTTCAAAAATTGATGTTGTCTGGGGATTAACTGATATTATAAGAATTCTTGGTCGTTTATCTCAAAATAACCGAAAAACTCTTACGGTTAGCGAAATCATTGAGCTCACCCAAATCAACAAAGCCGAACACCTTTCGTGGAATGCGATCAATGTCAGTAGCGGCGGTATTGGTTTATGCAGCTCTCAATATATGTTACCTCACTTAGAGTTAGGCAACATTGCATTAATTAGAGAATATATGGATGGAAAAGCCGCTCCACATTGGCGGTTAGCTATTTGTCGATGGTATACAGGTGACAAAAAAAATGGAACCATATTAGGGTTAGAATATATTGAAGGAAAATGTACTCCGGTTCGGTTAGTACTTCATCAAGGACAAAATGAAAAAGGTGGTCAACCAGGATTAGTCATCTCATCAAATCAAATTAATGGTAATAATGCGCCTACAATTATTACCGCCCAAGATTCATTTAAAAATGATCGAGTTTACGCCATGCTTGGCCTAGAAAAACCAGTTGAAATTCGCCCAAGAGTTAGAGTTGAAGTTACCCCCTGTATTGACCGATTCTTCTACCAAACTTTCGAATTAAGGGATGAGCTAGCTGAAGAAGTATTAGATGATGCTTCTGATATTATTCCATGGACCTCAATTCCTCATGAAAAAGGAAATATTAAAGATCAATTCGAAGCCGAAGATGAATTTAGCATTGAACCCTCTACACTTAGCGGCATTCGATTACCCGGTGATCATTAATTATCAAGCAATTTTTGTTTTAACGAACTTTCAAAATTGGTAATTATTTTGCTCATTTTATTTTTTACACCTTCAGAAATATCACTCCGTAAAATCAACTCATTACTTGGCAAAAGCCTTCCCGAGGCCTGGTAAATCAATTTAAATTCAATCTCATCTCTGTTTACTCTAAGGCAATAACTCTGGTCATTTAGCTGCGCGACCAAACCTGTTTCAACTAATTTATCTAGCAAGATTATTTTAGCCTCACTGTTACCTAAATCACGGTACTTATGCAATTCCTGCTCACTTAACGACTGACCTTTTAATTGTTTTTCAGAGAGCAATAATAGAATTTTAGTTAACTGAACAAATAAATGAGTTTGTTTATTTGATGAATTCATTTCAAAGGAAAATAACCCATGACAAATTTCAACACCAAATAAAATAATGCTCCAACTCAAATAGATCCAAATAAGAAATAATGGCAAGGTTGCCAACGCGCCAAAAACAATTTGATAGGTTGAAAAATATTCAACAAAAATACCAAAAAGTGATTTAGCCAATTCAAACAAAATAGAACTGATCAACGCTCCAATAACCGCATGAGTAAATTTTATTTTTCGATTAGGTATAACATAAAATATTAAAGTAAAAGCGGCTAATGCCATCACAAATGGAAGGAATATAGATAGCCACAAACTGTTTTGTTGTACAACATTAGAAACAAGTGTAAATGACTTAAGATAGGAGGTTAATAACAAACTCGTACCAACTAAAATAGGACCAAGCGTCAATATTGACCAGTAAACTAAAAAAGTTCTTAAACGAGATTTTTTAGTTTTTATTTGCCAAATATGATTAATGCTTTTATCGATCATTTTCATCATTAATAACGCTGTAACCATTAACATCACAAAACCTAAACCACTGATGCTTTTTGCTTTACCGACAAATTCTATTAGGTATTGATTAACCGAATGCCCCGTTGAAGGAACAAAGTATTCAAACATTGTTTCTTGCAACTGCAAAGCTAAAGTTTGAAAATCTGGCATAAATGCTAATAAAGAAAACAATACCGTTGTCAGAGGTACCAAAGCAAGTAACGTAGTCACGGTTAATTCTGCAGCCACAGAAGAACATTTATCACTCTGAAAACGAGCAAAAATATATTTAATAAAGGCATTCCAATAAATCAATTGCTGTTGCATAGTGTAAAGACTCTAAAGCTAGGTTAAAATGAATGTATAGCCGTTATCAATCATTTCTTTTAGAAGAATTGCCACTATATAACAAAACATTAAGTGAATAAACATGCCAAATTTTAAAATATTTCATAATCCACATTGTTCAAAGTCGCGACAAGCTCTAG
Source organism: uncultured Kangiella sp. (assembly GCA_964476655.1). Taxonomy (GTDB): domain Bacteria; phylum Pseudomonadota; class Gammaproteobacteria; order Enterobacterales; family Kangiellaceae. The sequence goes on from CAYZBK010000001.1 coordinate 129,401, forward strand.
CGCTGTTACAAGAAAATGGTATACAACCTGAAATTGTTGAATATTTAAAAACACCTCCGACTAAAAAAGAAATCAGTGAAATCATTAAACTGTTAGGAATAACACCACAAGAATTAATGAGAAAAAATGAAGATGATTACCTACAAGCTAATTTAGCTGATCCATCATTATCAACTAAACAACAAATTGAATTAATGGTTGCTTATCCAAAAGTTATTGAACGGCCAATTGTTGTTGGTAATGGAAAAGCGGCCATAGGTCGCCCACCAGAAAATGTATTAAAAATTATCTAGTCGAGCCACATATGAAACCAATATTAGTACTTTATTACTCAACAGGAAACTCAACTAAACAACTTGCACACTTAATCGCAAGAGGTATTGAAGAGCAAGGCGTTGAAGCAATGATACGTACTGTTCCAAGTATATCTGCAACTAACCAAGCCATTGAAAGCACTATTCCGGCAGAGGGTGACTGTTATGCTTCTCCGCTAGAGCTGTCTAATTGCAGCGCTTTAGCGGTGGGCAGTCCAACGCATTTTGGTAACATGGCCTCGGCTCTTAAATATTTTATTGATCAAACCAGTGAAATTTGGATGTCAGGCAAGCTAGCAGGAAAACCTGTCAGCTTTTTTACTTCTAGTAGTAGTTTGCACGGAGGCCAAGAGTCAACTTTATTAACGATGATGCTCCCCTTCTTGCATCATGGTATGTTAATCACTGGGCTCCCCTATAGCGAAACTGAGCTTCTTCATACAACTTCAGGAGGAACGCCTTATGGCGTGACACATTGGAATGGTCATGATAATAAATTGGACATCTCCGACTCAGAAAAAAAACTAGCTATTGCTCAAGGTAAACGCTTAGCAATACTCGCTTTAAAATTAAACTAGGTAAAAGCGATGTCAGACAAAAATTCATTTCAACAAGCGTTAACAATAGAGCCCCCGACAGAATCGATGCTATTCGCTCACAGAATTACGCTATTAGGTTATATCGGTTTAATTACATTAATCCCCATATGGAATTTGTATTGGTATCCTTCTGCTTTATATTCTAATCAATCCATTACTTTCTTTTGGCTGTTACCATTAATTTTTCCATTATTTGGATTACTAAAAGGTAAAGCTTACACACATGCTTGGTCTGGATTTATTGCGGTATTATATTTGTGCCACGGCTTAACCTCATTATTAACCTCATTCAATGAAATAATACCAATACTGTTAGAAATTGTTTTTTCTTCAATGTTTTTATTTGGCGGAATGATGTTTGCCCGCTGGAGAGGAAACCAACTAGGTTTGCAATTACCAAAAACAGGAAAGTAATAAATGCGTATTGCTATGATTGGCTTGGGTGATATTGCCCAAAAAGCTTATTTACCACTAATTTCAAATTTACCAAACATCACACCAATATTGTGCACAAGAAACATCAAAACAATAGAACGATTAAGCCAAAAATACCGTATTAAAGAAACCTGTACTGAACTTAAAGAATTAATTCTATTAAAACCTGATGCAGTGATGATCCACAGTAATACTGAAAGCCATTTTACTTTAGCAAAACAATGCTTAACAGCGGGCATACCTATTTTCATTGATAAACCGATTAGTTATCATTACCACCAATGTGAAGCATTAATTAATATTGCTGAGCAAAAAAGTTTAAGTTTAACGGTTGGTTTTAATCGCCGCTTTGCTCCGTTGTATCAACCATTGCTAAAAACTAAACCCGCGCAAATCCGTTATCAAAAAAATCGAGTTAACCATCCTGATGAAACTAGAACATACATCTTTGATGACTTTATTCATGTAATAGATTTTGTAAGACACGCAAGTGGAAGACTTCCTGATAATTTTGAAGTGTTTGCGCATAAACAAAAAGATAAACTAGCGAACATTCAAGTTCAATGGACTTTAAAAAACCAGTTAATCACTGCATCAATGAATCGTATAAGTGGTTGCAGTGAAGAAAGATTAGAGTACTTTACTGATAATGAAAAATGGCAAATAGATAATTTGTCAGAAGGATTACATTATAAAAATAACCAAACAGAAATACTGAAATTTTCTGACTGGGATAAAACGTTACACAAAAGAGGTTTTGTAAACATGATTGATGATTTTTTAGATAAGATCAACTCCGGTCACAAAAATCAAATGCACCATAAAGAGGCTTTAGAAACACATTTGATCTGTGAAAAAATCATCAAAAAAATCATCAACTAGTTCATTTCTTATTAGTTTATTAAGAATGCAAAGTATTATTGATATGCTTTATATCGTAACCAATGATCACATAAAACTAATGCCGCCATTGCATCAACAATAGGCACGGCTCTTGGTAAAACACAAGGATCGTGCCTTCCTCGACCGTGGTATTCAATTTCATTACCTTCAACTGTCAGCGTTTTTTGTTTTTGCATAATGGTTGCAACCGGTTTAAATGCTACTTTAAAATCAAGATCCATTCCGTTAGAAATTCCACCTTGAATACCGCCAGAATAATTGGTTTTAGTCAGCACTTTTCCGCTTGCTATATCTTTATAAAAAATATCGTTATGCTCACTACCTTTCATTTTAGTTCCTTCAAATCCAGAACCAAATTCAAAACCTTTACACGCATTAATCGACAACATTGCTTTTGCTAAATCAGCTTCTAGCTTATCAAATAACGGTTCACCTAAACCCACAGGCATATTTTGAACACGACACCTTACAACACCACCTAAAGTATCGCCCTCCTTTCGTGCTTGTAAAATAGCTTGTTCCATTAACTTTGCCGCTTTTTCATCAGGACATCTCACCATATTGCTTTCAATAAGTTCAGGGGTAATATCAGCAAGACTTAATTCAGAATATATATCCGAAACACTGTCTACCCATGAATTAATTTGAATTCCATCTTGTTGCAAAAATTTAATTGCAATCGCTCCAGCCGCAACATTTGCTGCGGTTGTTCTTGCAGAGCTTCGACCGCCTCCTGCAGGATCTCTAACTTTATATTTCTGTTGGTAAGTAAAATCAGCATGACTAGGACGATAAAGTTTTGCAAATTCATCGTAGTCTTTTGATTTATTGTTTTTGTTTTTTATTAATAAACTAATTGCGGTTCCCGTAGTAACACCATTGTAAACACCCGATAAAATTTCAACTTGATCTGATTCATCTCTTTGTGTCACTAAGTTGCTTTGTCCGGGCCTTCGGCGATCTAAAAATGGTTGAATATCCGTTTCTGATAATTCTATATTGGCGGGGCAACCTTCAACAACGCAACCAACGGCAGGACCATGAGATTCACCCCAATTGGTTACCTTAAATAATTTACCTATACTATCACCAGACATTTTTTTACTCGTATTAAATTAAACTTGTTAATGGTTTATACAAAAATCAATTTGTATTGCCGACTATTTTTTTATATCGTTTGCTTTGGCCAACATTAAATTACTTTCATGTAGAAATTTATTTGCATTTTCGCCAAACCAAGATGATATATCATTAAATAATTGTGTGAATTCTTGCTTATCTTCTTTCTCTAACATTTCTAATAACGTCATCATTCGCTGCAAAAAACGTTTTACCATTGGAATATTTTCTTTATTTGAAAAAATAATATCGCTGTATAAATCTGCGCTTTGGGCAAAAAGCCGACCAACCATAATTAATTCTAATCGGTAAATTGGCGAACTTAACTCTAAGACTTTATCTAAATTAATATTTTCTTCTTTTAAATGATATCCATAAGCAATGCTAGAAAAATGCCTTAATACTTGAACAATAGACATTAAATGATCATGTTCTTTCGCGTCGACAAAAGAGATATTTGCTCCCCATGTTTCAATCTGTTTTATTAACCAAGCTGATTGTTCTTTATTTCGACCGTAACAAACAACAACGGTTTGTTTTGCAAGGTGAGTTATACCCGGTCCAAACATTGGATGTAATCCCATCACAGGACCATTGTGAACTTTTAACATTGCTTTTAACGGCGAATCTTTTATGCTGGTTATATCAACTAAGAGACAATTAGAATTTAGCTTATTTAATTTTTCAATAACGGCATTAGTAACACTAATTGGAACTGCCACCATCACTAAAGAGGCGTTGGTTAATACATCTTCAGCGTTTTGCCAATCATTTTTATCAATAACATCAACTCGGTAACCCGCCTGCTGAAAAAGATTAACAAAAAGCTTTCCTAGCTGCCCCTCTCCACCAATAATAACAACCTTTCTTTCTTGTGTTTGTGCTACTTTTGAACGGCTTTTATTTTGTGTAACATAAGAATCTCGCATCACACGCCGAATTACATCTTCAACTAAATCAGCCGATATTCCCTTTTCTTTAGCCAATTGGCGCTTTTTCTCAATTAACTCCGATTCGCGGCTAGGTACATACAAAGGTAATTTTAATTCCGCTTTTAAGGTGCCCACTTTACCGGTTAATTCAAGACGCTTGGCGATTAACTCAACTAACTCACTATCAACCGCGTCAATATCTTTTCTAACTTGTTCAAAGGCTAAACTAGCAGACTTAGTCATAATACTTCCGCAGACTCACTAGAATTGTTTTTACTCACAGCTTGTGAGGCTAAACCACATTGGCTCATTAAAGACCAATAGGTCGGAAATGATTTATTAACAACATCAGGATCGTGAATAACTATTCCTTTGGTTTTAGTTCCCAATAAAGCCATGCTCATTGCCATACGATGATCGTCATAAGTTTCTATTTCTGCAGCATGAGGCGTACCGCCGTTGATCAACAAATAATCTTCTCCAAATTCAACATCAACACCCGCTTTCAATAGCTCTGCAGCCGTATCATTTATTCGATTCGATTCTTTATAAGCTAAATGTGCAATATTTTTGATCAATGTTTTACCTTTTGCAAAACTCGCCATGACCGCTAATGTTTGTACAACATCAGGCATTTCACTCATATCAATTTCGATACCTTTTAATTGCTCTTTACTAACCGCCACAATATAGTCGTCCCCTTTTTCAAAGGTCATACCCATTAACTCCAGCACTTGATAAAACTTTGATTCGCCTTGTAAGGACTGGTGATCAAAAGAATTAATCCTTATCTTTCCACCAGCAATACCCACCAAACCCATAAAATAAGAAGCGGAAACAGCATCACCAGGCACGGTTACTTCAATACCTTGATAAGATTGAGCAGAATTAATGCTAAAAGACGTACCATTTACTTCAATCTCAATGGACATTTTCTTCATCCAATCAATTGTCATATCAACATAACTGCTTGAAACTTGACTGCCTAATAATTGGATATCAATACCTTGATCTAATAATGGTCCAATAATTAATAAAGCACTTAAAAATTGACTGCTTCGACTTGCATCAATATGACATGACTTGTTAGTTACCGGCCCTTTAATAACAGCAGGTAACATTTGATTATCTGTTTGTATATTTACACCAAGTTCTCGTAGAGTTGTAAAGAGCTCTTGCATTGGCCGAGTTGCCATTTTTTCTGAACATTCAATCCGAACATCGACACTTTCCAACGCGGCAACAGCAGAAACAAAACGTGAAAAAGTACCACTGTGGGAAGTATTTAATACCACCGAATCTTGTAGGGCTTGTTTTCTAGGTTGAATATTAAGCTGTCCATCATTTAAGGTTAACTGATAACCAAGCCCACTAAGCCCTGCAATAGCGGCTTGTATATCATTATTATCGACAATATTACTCAAAATAGAGGGCGTTGAGGCCAAAGCACACATCGGAATTAAACGGTTAGCAATATATTTACTACCCGGTAAACGTACTTTAGCATCTACACTTTGACAAGGAACAATTTCTAACACGATGTTGCTATACTCCAAATAATTTTATTACTCGCAATTTGACCACGAATTAGACCGCTTTCACAACTAAAAGTAAAATAACTTTTGTCCTATTTTACTATTTCAGTGCCCATCCTGATACAGGATAAGATAGAATACTCTCCGAAATCTTTAATTTAACTTAAATGCTAACCAATTTTGATGAATTCAATAGAACTTCCATATCTATCAGGCAAACTAAAATACAAATCATTGCACAAGTTGATGAGTCTTGATTGGTCTATGTTGCTTGACAGCGGCAATCAAATTACACCGTCAACCAGTCAAAAATCACTCCGTTACCGCCGATACGACATTTGCGTTACGCATCCGACGGTTCGTTTAACTTATAAAGATAACAAATTAACGGTTAAGAAAAACTCTTCAACCAAACAACTAATCTCTCAATCTCCATTACCAGAGATGAGACTAATACTTGATCACTACAAAAAGAAAACTAACACTCAAATTTGCCTCAATAAATTACCCGATGACTTGCCTTTTAATGGTGGCTGGTTAGGTTATTTAAGTTATGATTTTGGAAAAAATAAAAACTTAGAAAGCGAGGCGCAAATAGACGACTTATCAGTCCCGTTAATTCAAATGGGGCTTTATCAATGGGCCATAATTACCGATCACTTAAAACAAACTACGGTGATGTATAATTTTGGTTTAAATCAAATTTATTGGTCTAAACAAATCTCAATAGTTAAATCATCATTAAAACAAATAGAGTCAAGCACTAACACGCCAATGCAATTAACAACGCCATTTAAAGCGGATATAAAATTTCAACAATACAAAAAAGCATTTAATAAAATACAGCAATATATTCATGCAGGTGATTGCTACCAAGTAAATTTTGCTCAACGGTTTACAGCCCATTATTCGGGTGATCCTTTCGATATCTATGCATTGTTAGCCGAAGAAAATAATGCGCCTTTTTCTGCCTATCTCAATATTCAAGATCAAAAAATTATGAGTTTATCACCAGAAAGGTTTATCGATTCTCATAAAGGTCAAGTTATCACACAACCAATAAAAGGGACATTACCAAGAAGTAAAGATAAACATAAAGATAAACAACTTGCTGATAAATTAAAACATAGCATAAAAGATAAAGCTGAAAATTTAATGATTGTTGACTTACTTAGAAACGATTTAAGTAAAACCGCCGCTAAAGGCAGTGTAAAAGTAAGCGAGTTATTTTCTGTTTATCAATTTGAATCAGTCCATCATTTAATCTCAACAATTGAATCAACACTTGATAGCAAATACGATAACTTCGATCTTTTAGAAACAACATTACCTGGAGGTTCAATAACTGGCGCACCAAAAATTAGAGCGATGCAAATCATTGAAGAACTCGAAAAAAATAAACGAGGGATTTATTGTGGCGTCATAGGTTATTTAGATTTTAAAAACAATATGGACACCAATATTTGCATCCGTACTTTATTAGCAAAAAAAAATAAGCTCTATTGTTGGGCTGGTGGTGGCTTAGTGGCAGACTCTAAACTTGATCCAGAATATCAAGAGGTATTTGATAAACTCAGTAAAATCTTACCTACACTTGATAAACTGTCCAAGTGAAAACACCTCAAATAAATTCCTCATTAATACAAAAATGTCTATTACCATTAAAGGGTAATTTTCAATATTTAGCCGAGGAAGAACAACAAGAAAAAGAAATACACAATTATTTAATAACAAGAAACATTGATTGCTCAACAACATTTAAAGCGGCTAGCATATTGATCCCTTTAGTCGACATTCAACAAAACAATCAATGGAACATAATATTAACGAAACGCGCAAAGCATTTAAAACATCATGCTAATGAAGTCAGTTTTCCTGGTGGTCGTTTTGAAAAGTCGGACATCGATTTACAAACAACCGCTATAAGAGAAACATCCGAAGAAATCGGTATCGATAAAAAACATATAAAAATAATTGGTAAGTTGCCTTACCAAAAAACAATTAGCCAGTATATCATCACTCCTTACGTGGCGATTATTGATCCTAACTATCAAATAGTCATTGATTACAATGAAGTTGAGGAGGTTTTTTTGTTGCCTTTGGAATATGCTTTAGATCATAACAATCATCAAAAACAGACTCAGCAGATTGACAACCAGTTTTTTTCGTTTGTTCAACTGCAATACATGGAACATACCATTTGGGGTTCAACAGCTAGAATGTTATTTCAATTAGTTAATCGTTTAA
>CAYZBK010000001.1:137584-164432 GCA_964476655.1 uncultured Kangiella sp.
TTTAGATAGCGGTTATAAAGCAACAACCAAGCTAAAGCCTCTTCCATTATTCCACTGCAAATCAATCTTCATTTGCTCAAAAAAACCTTTCGCTTTTGCCAAACCTAAATCTTTAGTACCCAACATATTTCTTGATGAATAATAAGGAATAAACAAGTTAACTTGTTCAATTTCTGTTAAATTTATTTCTGAATTAATTAGTTCAATTTCAACTTTTTGCTGTTCTTGCAATAAATGTATTTTAATTATTATCGGCGATTGATCAGAATAAAATAATATAAAATCAAGTAAATCGACTAAACACTCTTTAAACCACGGCAAATTAATATTAATAACAACATCATCATTCAAACAAGTATCAATGATGATTTTTTTTTCGATTAAATCCTCCTCTAACAACTGAAAAACACTTTGTAATTTACAAGGCTTTATTGCTACTTGTAGCCGCCCTAACGAAGCTAAAATAGACTGCCCAAAATGTACCGCTTGGCGACCTGAGTCTAAACTGTTATTTATGCGTTCAGCAATTCCATTTGTCGCATTAATGTCATCACACTCTAACAAAGCCAATTCACTATACCCCATTGAACCAGCTAAATAATTATTATAAGAATGAACAATTAATCCCAACAAATCATCTTGCTTGTGTTTGTCTGATTCAGCAATAGCTAATTTTTCATTTTTTTTGATGCTCATCTTATCTCACGCTCATCTTTTGATATTTTTTTACTCAAAAAAAAAGGCGCTTTTAACAGCACCTTTTTAAACCAACTTTTAAAGTAAAGCACAATGGCTTATTTAATCACAACCACATCAGCATTTACTTCATGCAAAATCTTTTTAGCGGTATTACCTAATAATCGACCACGCAAACTAACGCGTGTTTTGGTACCCATCACGATAACATCTGTATCAATTTTATTCGCAATCCTTAAAATCTCTTTTGACGGTTTACCAGAAACCAAATGCAATGTATCTTTATTTAATTTTGCATCATTGATTAATTTTGAAATGATCGGGTCAATTGATTCTTTCATTTTTCTTTCATAGCCTTCGCTATCAAAAAAGTCTAATTCAGCTAAAGCCGAAGGCATGGAAATTGAATAACATGCATGTACTTGGCTATTAGTCGCTTCCGCTAAGATAAATGAATATCGTAAAATTTCCTCATTTAACTTAAGGTTTGCTTCCGTTGTTGAGCCTAAATCAAGAGCGGCTAAAATTTTTCCACCTTCTTTCCAATCTTTTTTACCAACAATCATCACAGGATCTGGGCAATGTCTCATTAATTGCCAATCAGATGGTTCATGTGTAGTTGATTCTGAACGGTGACCTGTTTTAAAGATCAAATCAAACGATTTTTGTTTACAACGATCCGTTACCCAACGTTCAAACGAACGCTCCCAAACTACATCAGCATTAACCCTTACAGAACCTAAATCGACGTCCTCCAAAAAACCCTCTATTTGAGTCAGTTTTTCATCTATGAACTTATGATGTACTTTTCGTTTTTCGCTTTGAGACAGTATTTCAGAACTATCAACACCTGGTGCGTGAACAAAACCAACAAATTCAATTTTAGCGCCTGTATTTTTAGCAATTTCAAGTGCATGCATAAATGCAGGATTATCTTTTCCTTTTTGATCGGCTATTACTAGTAGTTCTCTCATTTTTTTCTCCGATGAGCTGATTGTACTATTGAAATAAATACTTGATGGTATCTTAGCAATAAAATATGTCTTGTGCATGACAATATTTCACATATTACTTTTAGCTCTTTAACTCAATCAACTATTTTCAGGTTAAAATCAAGACAGTCGCTTAACATTAGCAAAAAATACTTAATCATCACACGCATAAAAATACCGTATTGTTACAAATGCCGTAATTTATCGCTCTCATTCTAACAAAAAAACAATACAATTATTAATTGTATATTAATTAATAAAATACATTTCATATAATCTCTATACTATTGTTTTTTAAGCAATACCTGCTATTCTTATTAAAAATATTCGTTTTGAAGTTGCTACCTATTATCGGTATCTCTAAAACAATAATAGTATGTATAAAGTATTAATACGGAAGTCTATGCCCGACACTCTTAATAACAAGTATTTATTACTGGTCAATAGCCACCCTGAGCGCCTTTCCGCACTCGAAGAGTTACTGACCAACAATATTGACTACCCTATTATTTCAACCTCTAATGCTAAAAATGCTGTAGAGATTTTGAAATCAAAAGAGATAGAATTTATTGTTAGTAATATCAATTTAGGCTCTTTTGATGGATGGCGATTAGCCCGCTTAGTACGCTCTGGCGTTTTAAAATGCTCTTCAGATACCCCCTTTGTAATTGTTGCAAACACCTGGTGTGATCATATAGCAAATACCACCGCAAGAGAGTTCGGAATTAATCGGCTAATTCCCTATGAAGAAAAAGAACTGCTAGTAGAAATCATTAATAATCGACAACTCATTCCTCTAAAAGAAATGGAGAAATTGCCATTATTAGTCATAGAAGATAATCCTGATACCCAACATCTCGTTGGAAGGATATTAAATAACCAATTTAAAATTGATCATGCAGACGATGGGCACGAAGGCCTTGAGCTTTGGAAAAAGAATAGTTATTCACTTGTTTTATTAGATGTCATGCTACCCGGAATATGTGGTAATGACATTCTCAAACAAATCATACAAGAAAAGCCCTCTCAATCAGTTGTTATTATGACCGCTAACCACACCATGGAATTAGCAGAGGAGCTGATGTTAGCGGGCGCTGCCGACTTTATTACTAAACCATTTAGAGCCGATCAATTAAGACGTGTTTGTGATACAGCCTCAAGACGTGAAGACTTTATTATCAGCAATCGTCAATTTGCATCCAAAATAGATTCGTTAAACCAAAGCCGCGCAGAATATAAAAAGATTTTACATACCCATCAAAAGTTACTCGATCATTTAGGTAGCGTGGTAATTAAACTCAGTCAAGATGGCAAGATTATTTTTGTTAATAAAGCTTGGAAAAGATTAACAGGCTTCACTATAGAAAATAGCTTGCAAAAACCGCTGATAGATTTTATTGATCATACCGCTGAGCAATATACTCATATATGCAATGAACTTAATCGCCTTTTATCTGGCAGCGTAAAAATTTATCACTTTGAGTTCAAAGTTAAAAATGTACACAATGCCGTTATTTGGGTAGAAGCTCGATTTGATTTTGCACTAAGCAAAGGAAAAAAACGATACAGTATTTCTGGCACAATTGACAATATTACAGAACGCAAAAAAGCCCAACAAGACCTTGAATACTTAGCCATTCATGATGGTCTAACTGGTTTATATAATCGTCATTATTTTGAAACAGAACTTAATCAATTCTGTGCAACGGCTAAAAGAGGCAATGGCCCTCACAGTTTATTGTACGTTGATTTAGACCACTTTAAAGTCATTAACGACACTCTAGGTCACCACCAAGGTGATATGGTACTTAAGAATATTTCATCACTAATTCAAACAAGACTTCGCGGTTCAGACATTCTTTCACGAATAGGTGGCGATGAATTTGCCATATTACTAGCCAATACAAATCAAGAGATAGCTCTCATCATAGCTGATGATATCTGCCGGCTCTTAGATGATTATCATTGCCAAATCAATGGCCAAGTTTTTAAAGTCAACTGTTCAATTGGCATTTCAGAAATTGATGATAAAGATGCAAATCCGCAAGAGCACATGAAACAAGCAGATATTGCGTTATACGCGGCTAAAAAACTCGGAAGAAACATATCTCATATCTTCGATAAAGATGATACACAAAGCAAAGATCTGCAAGCGAGTATGGAGTGGGCACACAAATTACAGCAAGCCGTAGCAAATGATAACTTGGTTTTATATTTTCAGCCCGTTATAGAAATAGCAACGGGGAAAACCGCTTACCACGAGGCTCTTATTAGACTCATTATTAATGATAGAATTATCCCACCGGGAGAATTTATTCCCGCACTAGAACGTGAAGGAAATATGAGTTTACTTGATCAACAAGTTATTGATAAAGCCTTTAAATACCTTGTAGATTATCCGCAATTAAAACGCGTTGCTATTAACTTATCAGCTCAAGGTTTTAGTGATGAACGATTAGTTCCCTACATCACCAACCGTTTAAATTCTTACAAAATAAATCCAAACCAAATTATTTTTGAATTAACTGAAAGCGCAAGTCTCAGCAATATTACGGCCACTCAAAAAATTGTTACTAGCATCAGCGAACTGGGTTGTGACTTTTCTATTGATGATTTTGGTACCGGATTCAGCACATTTAATTACTTAAAACAACTGCCCGCTGAGTCAGTCAAAATTGATGGATCATTTGTCGCCGATTTAGCGTCAAACCCGATTGATTTAGCGCTGGTAAAAGCAATTTACGAAGTTGCAACAGCACTCAATAAAAAAACAGTTGCTGAATTTGTAGAAAATAAAGAAACATTAGTACTTCTTTCAGAAATCGGCGTGACTTATGCTCAAGGCTACCACATTAGTAAACCTAAATCGGTCGAAGAACTTTTTCACTAAGCGGTATATCACGATTATATTTCTTATCTCATGTCACAAATAACGGTTTAAATATTTAATGCCGAATATTTAATACAGAATATTTAAACTAGGCTACACTTATAGCTAATTAATATAAAAAAAACGCGTTAAATTCTATATTCAACCTTGTTATCCAAAGTAATCATCATGCCTAAAAGTCAATCTAATTCAATAAATCAACCACAAAGTAATAATGCCGATTTAGTCATTAAATATCTTGAAATACTTAATGTTGAATATGTATTTGGTGTCCCAGGCGGTGCGATAGAACCTTTTTTTGATGCCTTAAGCCGTAGTGCTAAAAACGGGGGGCCTAAAATAATTGTGGCACGACATGAAGCTGGCGCGGCATTTATGGCGGAAGGTTACACAAGAGAAACAGGGAAATTAGGCGTTTGCTGTGCAACTACGGGACCTGGAGCCACTAATTTATTAACGGGAGTCGCCTCTGCATTTGCTGATAATATCCCTTTACTGGTTATTACCGCCCAAACACCATTACCCAAATTTGGCCGCAATGCGTTACAAGAATCATCTTGCACGGCGATAGATACCGTTGGAATTTTTAGGCATTGTACTCGATACAATACTTTAGTGTCTCACGGGGAACAGCTTAATAGAAAGTTAGTCGCAGCAATCATGGCAGCATTTCGTGTTCCTGCTGGCCCGTCACACATTAGTATTCCCTCCGATATTTTAAGACAAACCGCTAGCGAAGAACCATCAATAAATTCCAGCAGACTATCAAGAACATTTCCAATGACTGATAACGGTGCAGTTCAAGAGCTAACAGAGCTAGTTCAAAATATGTGGCGGATTGCAATATTCTTAGGCAAAGGCTGTGGCAACGCAAAAGATTCAATAATGGAGTTCGCAGAACTGACCCGTGCGCCAGTATTAAGTGGACCAGCAGGTAAACGCTGGGTTAACAGTTTTCACCCTCTTTATCGTGGCGTATTTGGTTTTGCGGGTCATCAAAGTGCTCAAGAGACCATAGAAGATGATAGCATTGACCTATTTATAGCGATTGGTATACCAATTACTGAATTAGGTACTGGCGGATGGCAACTCGACTCGCTTAAAGATCGATTAGTCCATATAGATTCAAGCCCAGAACATTTTTCACGTTCACCGCATGCCAAATTGCATGTTTGTGGCGACATCCATTTAATTTTTAAGCAACTCAACATCAACATAAGACAAGGAATAAAATGGGGGAGAACTTGGGATGCCGTTGATCCGGTAAAAAAAGGTTACTTAAATAATGCTCAACCAAATAGAGATCATGGTCCTCAAATAAGATTATCTAACCCAGAGAGTTGTTACTCAAACGCTATTCCACTCAAACCCCAGCGAGTTGCAAACGACTTATCAAAACATATTCCATCAGAGTTTAGAATATTGTTAGATGCTGGTAATGCGTGGGCATGGTTTACACACTATTTTCACCGAGGTAGTGCTAACGGTTATTATCATATCGCAATGGGATTTGGTTCAATGGGTTGGGCTGTAGGAGCTTCTATCGGGGTTTGTTTTGGTAGCAAGCAACCTTCAGTATGTGTAACTGGCGACGGCAGTTACTTAATGGCAGGACAAGAAATAACCGTCGCATTACAGCACCAAATCCCCGTTATATTTGTAGTCTTAAATGATGGAGAACTGGGTATGGTAAAACATGGGCAAAAACTCGGTGGCGCAGAAGAAATAGGTTTTGAATTACCTGTAATCGATTATGCAAAACTCGCTGAAGCAATGGGGATAGAAGGTATTACCATAAAGACACCTGACGAATTATCAGCAATTGACTGGAAACGCTTAGGCAATAAAAAGGCTCCCACCATGATCAATATGATTATTGATGCTAATGAAGTACCTCCAATGGGTCAACGTGTGAAAGGTTTAGCGGATAACAGCCAATCAGCTACGCCTGGAGGTTAAAATTAGTTGAGTTATGGTAACTTTCTAGATTTAACACCAACATAATTAATATCATTGCAAGATAAAGGTAAAAAACCTCCTGCAAAATCATCATTAGCCTCCGAATAACAAGCATTAACGCCTGAGAAGACCCAAGTGCTATAAATTCGATAAATGTCATTAGGGGTAAATTTTTGATCAATCAAAAAGGCCGTTACATAACCGACATAATTCATGTTTTCTTTATAATGCTCAGCAAGAATCGAATGAATTTTAAAGGCCAACTTTAGATGTTTTCCTTCTTTAAATCCTAACTCTAGAGTGACTCTTTGCATAGCCTCAACTCTTTCATCACCAGTTGCAATTGGTCGTGCATACCCTACAATAACGGGTTTATTTCCTTTTTTTACATGTTTAGTTGCAAGCTCCTTTTTAACAATATCTAACGGAGTCATGCCAGCTTGGTACCATTTCATAGCTCGAATGATAAAGTCTGCTCCACCTAAAATAGAACCAGGACCATACATTCTTGAATCTGCTGATAAAATGCCTGCGGCAGCGGCAGTCACAGGACTTCCATTAGTTGTACCAATTAATGAACCATTCTGATTGCACCAAATCCTTGAATCTGGCCAGCTTAGACAAATAAAGCTAGCTTCGAACCAATCGGCTAATTTTTTACTCGGTATTTTTTTCGTTACATTTAAGACAAGAGTTTGAAAAAAAGTTTTTTTTCCAACTAAATCATCCATCATTGAGTAACCACAATTATATATTGCCTCACCAATCCGCCAACCACCACGATTAGTTATAATTTTTCCTCTTCTCGCCTTCCAGATTTCATTAGCCATTTTTAATTATATAATCCTCATCTTTTAAAAATGGCATATCTGTGATTGGTTTATTCGAAAACTCAATACCATGAGCAAAAGAACCAGGCCCTGCCAACAATTGAAAAACCCCTCCGCCTTCTCTAGGTTCAAAGTTTAAATCCAGTAGAACAGATGCAACCAAACCAGCAAGACGCCAACCACAATTTTTATTTACAGGCAGGGAATCTACAAAGTTAACCGCCCAATTTAAGTAACCATTAACAGGACTTACGCCTGACAGCTTATTGACTATATTTATAAGGTAAGGAGATTGACCTTGAAAATCAGTTCCAAAGCCGGGAGCCACGATCCAATCCTCATCAAGAGTAATTGGAAAAGAATATAGCTGCTCGCTTGCTATTACTTTGGGAAGTAATTTAAATGATTTTTTAAGAAAACGCATCGCATTCTCTATTTCCTTTGAGCCTCCATACGAGCCACTCATTGCCATAATAGCAATAGGAAGAATATTGTTTACATCAGTTCTACCAATGCCCGCATTAGCAGCCGCTCTAGATGATTGGTGCCGAGGTCCTAAATTAATAATAGCGACTGAAAGTTTTTGCAATAATGTTTTTTGCGCTTTAGTGGGAAGCTCACCTCTAAAAAGTAAATAAAATGTATCTAAATAATCACAATTATCCATCAAATCCAATACATCATAACCATGAATCCTTGTCTCTTCTGCTAAAAATTCATTATCTTCAGAAGGTTTTTCACAAGTTATTTTACTTTGAATTCTAGAAGAAAAATGTTCATTTCTACTTTCAATTTTTATATTTCTATCACTCATTTTAGCTCACTGCAAAGATTTAGATAATTGCAAATAAAAACTGCTTCCTTGTATCGGGTAATCACTTATAGGAGTTAAAGCGCCAGAAACTAAAGGATGGGATGGTTCAAATGCATTTTCATTCAAAACATTCTTACCTATAATTGATACTTTCCAAACATCAGAGGTGTCAAAAACAAAATGGTATGCAAAATCTAGAGTTGCAAAGCTGTCTAATTCAATTCTTGTATCGCCAACCTCTCTTGCTCTTTTACCAACCCAGTTGAGTTTAGCAACAAATTTTGAATTATTATTAAATTCTGTTTCGTAAATAAAGTTAAATAATTGTTGTGGTGCTAAAGGAATAACATTATCTGTATCTACATCCTTCGACCGCTGCCAAGAATAGTTTAATTGCCATAAATCACTTTCACCTTTCCAACTATATTCCGATTCAAATCCATAACCTTTTTGTTTTCCTACATTTTGAGCCGTAGTGGTTGTGGCCCCGGCATCTGGAACAAACTCAATTAATTGCTTACTATCATATCTAAACAAATTTATAGACCATGCAACATGATTTATTAAATGTTTATTAATACTAAATTCATAAGTATTAATTGTTTCAGGTTTTAAATTGGGATTACCAATCCCAACTGGATTATTCATAGCATAAAGAGTGTCAAATGCTGGAGCTCTAAAAGCTCTACCATACAAAAACTTCGATGACATACTCTGACTCATTTCCCAAACTAATGCAGCTCTAGGATTTATTGTCGAACCAAAATCACTATATTTATCAAAACGAACACCTGAAGTTAAAGACCAATCATTTTTAAATTGCCACTCATCTTGAGCACTAAAATTTGAGTTTTCTCTATCAACATTACTGATAAAAACATAGGGAGTATTGCTCACATTCGTCAAAGTACCATCAATAACCATAACATTGCCATTTGAGAATAAGTTAGCTAATTCCACCGTATCGATGACACCTGGACCAAAATTTTTCTCTTCATTAGAAATTAATTTGATTTTAGAAAATCCTAGCCCAAACCGAATTTTATGATCTGAAAAGGATGTTGATAACATCGAAAAGTCTAATGAGTTAGTTTTTTCTGTAGGTTGTGGATTACCTAAAAAACCATCAGAAAATAGAACCAAACCTACAGGTTCAATAAGATTTAAATTACCGTCTGAACCAATAGGAACGACTGCCCCTGCTGGTAAAACGGCAAATTCTGCTCGGTCTTCCATTAGGTAATAGCCATATTGTATATTGGCTTTCCAATTCTCCATATCCCAATCATAACTAATATCAAATTGATAAATCGAAGTGTTTTGCGTACCTCCTGGATCAAGAGCTTGAGCTGCACCAGCACCATGCCCCGCTTTATTATTCCAATACCAAAAGTTCGACTTAATATCGTTGTACTTTGCATTTAACCTAAAATCAAATATATCATAATTTGTATTCAAATAAGTTGGTGCATTAGTAACAGAGGTGCCTATGATCTCATCTAATATAGTCTGTAAATCACGGTTAATGATTCTTGAATCATCTCCATTACTTTTTAGGTTTTCAACTGTCAAACCAAAATCGAATTCATTAATTTTAAATGCATTTTGATACCAAATATTACTTGTATCAAAGCTGCCAAGATTAATCCCCCAGCTTGCTTTTGCAATTTCAGAAAAATCCTTCGTAATAATATTGATAACGCCTGAATATGCATCTGCACCATATATTGCTGAACCTGGGCCTCTAATTATCTCTATTCGCGAAATAGAATGAACAGGCATTTTAAATGTTTGAGGTCTGGCTCCAGTATATTCTTCTCTTATAGGTGAGCCATTTATTAAAAATAAAACTTGAGGATTTTGATCCGAGTGAATACCTCTAATCGAAAATGATGTATTTAAACGGTTAAATGGAGATGGATAAACATGCAAACCAGGAACATTTTCTAACGCTTCAGCAACGGTGAGAGCCCCCATATTTTCGATTTGTTTAGCACTAATAACAGTAGCTGTTGAAGGCGCTTTGTGAATTAATTGTTTTGACCCTGTAGCAATACTAACAAAGTCTTCATCACCATAAAAATCAACTAGCTCACTTTCAATATCTTCATCAAATTCCTCAGAATTGACTACTACTGAATAAAGAGATAATACAACAATCAATATACCGTTTATGAAACGACTAGTTAAAAACATGGGATCACCTATTGTTTTTTATTAAAGTATTTAGTTTTATATTAAACTTCAATTTAGCAATATCCTTATTGCACGTATATTTCAATCAGTATAGACAAGCAATAGCAAAATACAGCCTATGGAAAGCTCTATATACAGCTTGCATAGGTATATGCTTTGTCAAAAGCTATACTGATTGTCTATCCACTATTAAAACCTGTATCAATGCAATTTTGTGGAATAACAAAGACTAATTTCTAATTTCTAATTTAAAGGTATCTTGATACTAAATTTAGTCCCAAGCCCTAATTCACTTTTTACTTTGATATGCCCTGACATCAGCTCGCAAAAATTTTGAGTAATTGCCATACCTAGTCCTGTCCCCTCAAATCGCCGAGTTTGGCTGCCATCAACTTGAGTAAACTGATCAAAAATTAAATTAATTTGATCAGGAGCAATTCCAACCCCTGTATCCGAAACAGAAAAAAGTAAATGTTTTTTATTATTTTTAATCGTAAATGTCACCGTACCATTAGAAGTGAACTTGCAGGCATTACTTAACAAATTAACAAAAATTTGCATCAATTTTTGTTTGTCTAACATTAAAGTCGAATCTAAATTTTGTTGTTCAACAATGAATTTATTTTTATTGGCTTTAGCGATAGGTGAAACAACATCGATTGTTTCTTCGACTAATTTAACCATATCAACGGGTTTTAAATATAAGTCCATCCTACCCGCTTCAATTTTTGCTATATCTAAAATATTGTTAATTAGATCTAACAAGTTATTCGCGCTTCTAATGCTTTTATTAAGATCATTAACCTGATCTTCCATGCCTTCAATTTCTAAGTCTTCTTTCACTAAATCGGTGTAGCCAATAATAGCCTGTAATGGTGTTCTTAATTCATGGCTTATATTGGCTAAAAATTCTGATTTATGCCGACTCGCTGTTAATGCGGTATCTCTGGCAATAATTAACTGCTGAGTTCTCATTCCCACTTCTGACTCTAAAGTATCACGGTGATTGACTAACTCTGTATTTTTTTCTTCTAACGAAGCCATCATTAAATTAAAAACTTCGGCTATTTGATGAATTTCTTTTGCTCCTGCCACTTTAGCTCGCGGATAATGCTTTAGGTTGGTCGCTAACTTCATGGTGTGCGACAAATCAATAAGCGGTTTAGTTAAACGATTAATCCACCAGCTCATTAGAGAAGCTAAAATGACAGCAATCAAAGTCGAAATTAACATGTTGTTAATAAAAATCGAATATTGAACCTCATGTAATTCTTTTTTATTATATTCAAGTAAAACATAACCCATTAATTGTTTTGAACTGGCGGTATCTTCAGGCTCCACCGTATCCATATCATCTAAGTCCGGCATGTAGTTTACAGGTGCTGCAAACAACCACATTTCATCTAATTCCTTAAATAATTGAATTGGTAGTTGATTAATTGAGCGCCTTGACTGTAGTGAAAATAAAAAACTTTCATAAAAATTAACATTACTGTCTTTTGACAAAGAATCTAATAATTCGCCATTAGGTTTAAAAACTGCAACCCCAGTAATTGATTGAAAACCTAATATATTCTCTATTGCCACTTGAAGATTTTCTTTACTATCCGTCAATAGTGCTAATACGCTTTGTTGAGCAAAAATATTGGTTAGTTGAAACCCTGTTTTCATTGTTGATTGTTTAACTAATTGACTAGTCTGCCAAGCGGTAATAACCGATGTACAGGTCGCCAATATAAAAATACTGATAGCAAAAAATGTAATTAACTGCCGTTTATAACTTGCTTGTTTATTTCGTTTAAAATGAAAACCTAACATTATTACTCAGGAAATGTTAACTTGAAGCTTTGTTGTTGTTCAGAAGTATATTTGAAACCTAAATGAGCGGCAGTCCTTAGGTTAACCGCCAATTTCATCGCACTTAGTGGCGAGAAGCGCCTTTTTGCGGGTTGCTTAGCAAGCTGTTTCACCATTAGATAAAGATGTTGACCTAATGAGTAATTGTCTGGATAAGTAGAAAATAAAACACCTCGTTTAGCATGTGATGGCTTACTGGAAAAAACAACCATTCCTTTTGCCCATGCTTTTTCTAAAATAATTGGTAGAGTAATCTTGTCATGCGAAGATACCCGATCTAAAGGAAGCCAAATCGCATCTTGCTTAGAAACTTTTGAATCAAATACTTGTTGATAAAACTGTACGGCCTGTTTAGTATTTTTAACTTTTTTCAAATTTAAAGTTAATCCGCGATTAGCCGCAGCAGTTTTAGCCAATTGAATAATCCATTCATTCTTTTTACTATAAGCAATGTGAACCCGCTTAACATCTGGTGCTACATTAGCCAGGTAATCAAACAAAAACTTAGGATCAGACATTAAACTAATGCCAGAAACGCCATTGGGAGATATTGGTAACGCCCCAGAAACCACACTAAATTCCTTTGGTAATAATTTAGCTAATTTATAACCTGAACGACCTAGAACAATCACTTTTTTTATTTTTTGTCGCTTTAGATCGGCGATGATTTTATCAATATCGAATTCTTTTTCTAGAAGGAATGATTTTAATTTGATTGGCGGATATTTTTGATTTTTAATTAGGCTATCACAACCTAAAACAATATCTTGATAAATGCTGCGGTAGGGCTGTTTTGCATTAGGGTAGAAAACAGCAATACTCTCTGGTGAGATTATTGGAGATTTATTTAAGGAAGATATTTCAAGCGCAATTGCAGGGTGGCTCAAACAAATGAACACAGAAAAAAAGAATAGATAATTCCTTATTCGCAAAGATATTCCCTCAAAAGTACCATTTTTACGTCACTAATTATTTTTATAACGTGATTTTTTATAATCTATAATTTTTAGCATCAATCATAAGATTCAGTACCAGTATACCGCTTTTTAATAGAAAATATCCATTTATGAGATAGTTTATTCAATATTTTTGAAGCATCTAAAGGTCTTATAGTTGCTAAAAATATTGGTCGGAATGAGAGGATTTGAACCTCCGACCACTTGTACCCCGAACAAGTGCGCTACCAGGCTGCGCCACATTCCGATTTATTAAAATTAACTTGGTAAGATGTATTAATGAGCAAGTATGTTTAACACACTTTGTAATTCACTAATAATAGCTTGAACAGCTTTAGGATCCGCAGAACTGACTTCAGCATCGAGCTGTAGCCTTGCCCCACCAATAGTAAAACCTTGGTCATAAAGTAATTCTCGAATTTCGCGAATTACCATCACATCTTCACGTTGATAATAACGCCTGTTTCCACGTCGTTTAACCGGACTTAGTTGAGGAAATTCTTGTTCCCAGTAACGTAAAACGTGAGGCTTAACCAAACAAAGTTGACTAACTTCACCGATAGTAAAATATCTCTTGTCGGGAATTGGCGCTAATTCATTATTATTACTTGCTTCCAGCATATGCTTCCACTCTAGCCTTTAATTTTTGTCCTGGCCTAAACGTGACTACTCGTCGGGCACAAATAGGGATCTCTTCACCTGTTTTTGGATTTCGCCCAGGCCGTTGTTTTTTATCTCTTAAATCAAAATTGCCAAAACCAGATAGTTTTACCTGCTTATTTGAAGCTAAAGAATTACGAATTTCTTCATAAAACCCTTCAACCATTTCTTTTGATTCTCGTTTGTTTAATCCTAAATCGTCAAACAAACGTTCTGCCATTTCTGCTTTAGTTAACGCCATGATTAATCCCTCAAAGCAATGCTTAATCTCTTAGCTCTGCTTCCAGTTTATCAGTTAGTGCGGAAATAATACGGTCAATCGTTTTTGTCACTTCAACGTCTTTAAATGTTCTATCTGTTCTTTGTAAAATAATGCCTATAGCAACACTTTTAAAGTTCTCTTTAATGCCCTTTCCGCGATAAATATCAAATATCACTACTTTATTTAGCCAATTTTTCGCTGTTTGTCCAATTAAATCAACAATTTGCGAAGAAGTCACGCTTTCTTTTACTAAAATAGCTAAATCTCGACGAATGGATGGAAATTTAGACAAGGCGGTAAATTTTGGTAACTTACGTTGAGTAATGCGTTTTAACTCAAGCTCAAACAAATAAACAGGCTCATCGATATCAAATTCTCTTTGAGTTTCTGGGTGAATTTTACCAATAAAACCACAGTCTTTTCCGTTTCGAATGATTTTAGCCGTTTGTCCAGGATGTAAGCCTTCTCGCTGCGCTGCAACAAAGTCAAACTGTCCATCTGATTTTGTCAGTTTAAGTAACGCTTGTATATCGCCTTTTAAATCGAAAAAATCAACTTTTGAGTCACTCGACTCCCAACTTTCACTAACACTACGTCCGCTAATAACGCCTGCGATTACAGGCGTTTGTATCAATCCATCTTCGCTGGGTACAAATTTTAACCCAGTCTCAAAAAACCTCACATGATCATGTTGGCGTTTTTGATTATAACTAACCGCTTTAAGCAAACCAGGCCATAATGATGTACGCATAACAGCTAAATCGGCCGAAATGGGATTAACTAATGCTAATGGCTCAATTGATGGATCAATAAATTGTTGTGATTTTTTATCAACAAACGAATATGTAATTGCCTCTTGATAGCCTCTATCAGCCAGTAGATGCGCAAACTGAGATTTATTCAACCGATTCTCTTGTTGTCGTATCATTGATAGCTCACCTACAGGCTTACGACTTGGAACGTTGTTATATCCGTAGATCCTTACAAGTTCTTCAATTAAATCAGCCTCAATGGTTATATCAAAACGACAACTTGGAATTTGTACCAACCAACCATCCTCTTCGGTCGTTAATTTCATCCCTAGACGTTGCAATATATCAATAATTTGTTGATCAGGCATAACAATACCTAATAACCTTTCTATTCGATTTCTTCTTAATTTAACCGTGCGGGATTTTGGAAAGTGTTCGTTATCTATTTCATCAGTAATAGGTCCAGCTTGACCACCAACAATTTTTAACAACAATTCACTCGCTCGTTCAATTGTTTGCAAACAAAGCTCATAATCAACACCTCGCTCAAAACGGTGTGAAGCATCAGTGTGCAGCCCGTAACTTCTTGCTTTACCTGCAATTTCTATTGGGTCCCAATGTGCAGCTTCTAAAATAATATCAGTTGTTTGCTGGTTAATCGCAGAATGCTTCCCGCCCATAATACCAGCCATTGACAATGCTTTTTGTTGATCGGCTACAACCAAGGTATCAACTCTTAAGTCAATCACTTTATCATCGAGTAATTCAAGTTTTTCATTTTCTTTGGCATAACGAACTTCTAAACACCCTTCTACATTCTTACGATCAAATGCATGCATAGGATGACCAAGTTCTAACATCACATAATTAGTAACATCAACAACAGCATCAATGCTGCGAATATCCGCAGCTAATAGGCGTGATTTCATCCATTCAGGTGTTTCTGCATTGACATCAATACCACTAATTATTCTTGCCGTAAATCGTGAATTAGCTTTAACTTTTGCAAGCTTCACATCAATTGAATCTTTAATACTAACGATCGTTTTTTCTATTTTGATAGGCTTAACTTCTGTTTGAGTTAACACCCCAACTTCAGTGGCAATGCCTTTAATACCTAAACAATCACCGCGATTAGGGGTTAAATCAATATCTATCACGGTATCTTTTAACGCTAAATGTTCAATCAATGATTGACCTAATAAAGCCTCTTCAGAAAGCTCCATAATACCTTCATTTTCATCTGAAATTTCTAGCTCTTTTGCGGAACACAACATGCCAAATGACGCCACGCCACGAAGCTTAGCTTTTTTAATTTTAAAATCACCAGGTAAAATACAACCAATGGTTGCAACTGCCACTTTGATTCCTTCTCGTGCATTAGCGGCACCACAAATAATTTGCAATGTTTCTTCTAAACCAATATTAACGGTACATATTTGTAGTTTATCTGCCTCAGGATGGGCTTCTGCCTTAACGATTTCGCCAACCACGACACCACTTAATTGCTCACCAATGGATTCGATACCGTCAACTTCTAAACCTGCCATGGTTAAACTTGTAACAAGTTCTTCGGTAGAAATTTGTGGGTTAACCCACGTTCTGAGCCATTTTTCACTTATTTTCATTATTTAATTTTCCAAAATACTGCATATCAACAGCTATTAGCTAGCGTTTTAATGGGTTTGATTAACCTATTTAATTGTAACCATAAATGATTAGTTAAATTGCCTTAAGAAACGTAAATCATTTTCAAAAAACAGTCTTAAATCATTGACTCCATACCGAAGCATTGTCATCCTTTCTACACCCATACCAAAAGCATAACCGGTATATTCCTCACTATCATAACCAACTGACGCTAACACGTTTGGGTGTACCATTCCTGCACCTAAAATCTCTAACCAACCGGTTTGACTACAAACACGACAGCCTTTGCCTGAACACATCACACACTCAATATCGACTTCGGCTGATGGTTCAGTAAATGGAAAGTAAGAAGGTCTAAAACGTACTTTTAATTGATCGTTTTCAAAAAAGTGTTTTAAAAACTCATCTAAAACGCCTTTCAAGTCAGCAAAGGAAGTCTTTTTATCTACTAATAAACCTTCTACTTGATGAAACATCGGCGTATGAGTTAAGTCAGAATCACAACGATAAACACGACCCGGAGCAATAATTCTAATCGGCGGGTCAACTTTTTCCATCGTCCGAATTTGTACTGGTGATGTATGAGTTCTCAGTAATCTTCCGTCACCAAAATAAAAAGTATCATGCATTGCTCTTGCGGGATGATGACCTGGAATGTTTAGCGCTTCAAAGTTATGATAATCATCTTCAACTTCTGGCCCTTCTTCAACACCAAAACCAATTTGAGAAAAATAGTTCACGATCCTTTCTAAAGTTCGATTGACCGGATGAACACCTCCAACTTGAGGAGCTCTTCCCTGCAAAGTCACATCAATCGATTCGTTCTTTAATTGTTCAGCTATCGCTGCGCTTTCAAAATTTTGTTTACATTCATCTAATTTACTTTGGATGACTTGTTTCGCTTTATTAATCGCCGCACCTTGAATAGGTCGCTGATCTGCTGGTAGTGTCCCTAAAGATTTTAGTTGTGAAGTTAATTCACCTTTTTTCCCTAAGAAATCTATTTTTACTTGCTCAAGTTGTTGAATATCCGCTGCATTTTCAACAGCTATTAATCCTCGAGCCAATAATTCATCAATCGTATTTGACATTAATTGTTATTCCAAAATAAATATATAAATGATTTTGTGTATTATTTAGAGCGATGCCCTTGATCATTCTGAGCATAAAAAAAGGGAAAGAGCCTACGCCCTTCCCCTTTAAACTGAAGTTAGAACTAGTTTAACAATAATGAAAAACTAGAATTTCATTCAGAAGGTTCTTAAGCGAGAGCTGCTTTTGCTTTTTCAACAATGGCTGCAAATGCAACTTTGTCAAAAACTGCAATATCAGCCAAGATCTTACGATCAATACCGATAGAAGCTTTCTTAAGACCATTAATAAACTTGCTATATGACAAACCACTAACACGCGCTTCAGCATTAATACGTTGGATCCAGATCGCTCTGAATTGACGTTTGCGTTGACGACGGTCACGGTAAGCATATTGACCCGCTTTAGTTACTGCTTGTGCTGCAACGCGATAAACACGACTACGAGCTCCGTAATAACCTTTTGCGGCTTTTAAAACTTTTTTATGACGCTTATGTGCGGTTACACCGCGCTTTACTCTAGGCATTTCAAATGACTCCGATTCTTATAAGTAAGGAAGCTGGCGATCCAGCTGTGGAACATCGCAAGCTGCAACCATTTGCATATCACGCAAATGACGCTTTCGCTTAGAACTCTTCTTAGTAAGAATATGGCGACGATGGGATTGTGCATGTTTAAATCCACCGCTACCTGTACGTTTGAAACGCTTTGCTGCGCCACTATCTGTTTTCATCTTTGGCATTGCTTTTTACTCCAATTGTCATCTATAGGTCGTATTTTGAAGTCTTATCTCGAAACTCGAAACTCGAAACTCGAAACTAAAATTCTATACCGTTAATTACCATATAGTGCTTAAATAAAAGAGTTTAATTATACGATTAAAAATGTATTTTAATTGTATAAAAACTCTCACCAACAAACCAAAGGTTGCCAAAAACCAGAGGCCTGAATTAAAAGAACATTTAATGTTCTTTTATTTTGATGATTCAATAATGAATCATCAAAATTCTTACTTTTCAAAACATTCAATGCTAAATAATTAGCTTGATTCATTTGAAATTATTTTTTTCTTTTAGGTGCAATCACCATGGTCATTTGTCGACCTTCTAATTTTGGAAATGATTCAACATCACCAAACTCACTCAAATCTTTTTCTACTCGTTTCATTAGATCCATACCAATTTCACGATGAGCCATTTCTCGCCCTCTGAAACGAACCGTAATTTTTGTTTTATCCCCTTCTTGCAAAAACTCTGTCAGTTTTCGCAATTTGATATTGTAGTCTCCAATATCGGTTCCAGGTCTAAATTTAATTTCTTTAATATGAACAACAGTCTGTTTTTTCTTGGCAGCAGCTTTTGCTTTTTTCTGCTCAAAAACATATTTCCCATAATCCATCACTTTGCAAACTGGCGGTTCTGCGCCAGGGGAAATTTCAACTAAATCTAAAGTAACCGCAACAGCCGCTGCGATGGCTTCTTGAATTGGAACGACACCTTTTGATTCACCGTCTTTATCAATTAATCGAACTTCTGGTGCTTCAATTTCATCGTTTATGTTGGCTCGTTGAACCTTGGCCGCCATTTTTGACTTTGCTCTTTTAATGTTTTTATTCCTCTTTTATTAAAATCAATGAGTAAAACGTTTAAACTTTAACATCATTTTCTAAACGCTTAAAATTTCACTGGTTAATTTAATGAAACTTTCTTTACTTTCTTTACTTTCTTTAA
This sequence comes from uncultured Kangiella sp., assembly GCA_964476655.1. Taxonomy (GTDB): domain Bacteria; phylum Pseudomonadota; class Gammaproteobacteria; order Enterobacterales; family Kangiellaceae. The sequence continues at coordinate 156,921 of CAYZBK010000001.1, forward strand.
GAATAAGCTAAATGCTTTTTCTCGCTAAATTTTTAATTTCATTTTTTAACAATAATGAAAATTCATCTAATGACATGCTACCTAAATCTTTTCCTGCTCGACTTCTTACTGAAACTGTTTCAGTTTCTACTTCTCGATCACCGACCACTAAAAGGTAAGGTACACGTAATAATGTGTGTTGACGAATTTTAAAGCCGATCTTCTCGTTTCTCAAGTCAGAATTCACTCTAAACCCTTGAGATTTCAATATTTTAGCACTTTTTTGAACAAAATCACTTTGTTTATCAGTTATATTCATTATCACGACTTGTTTTGGAGCAAGCCATGGTGGAAATTTACCGGCATACTCTTCAATCAAAATACCAATAAAGCGCTCCAATGAACCTAAGATTGCTCGATGAATCATCACTGGTGTTTGTTTACTACCGTCTTCTGCAACATATTCCGCATCTAAGCGACCAGGCATTGAAAAATCGAGTTGCACCGTACCACATTGCCAAACTCGATCTAGACAATCTCTTAAGGAGAATTCAATTTTTGGTCCATAAAAAGCCCCCTCACCCGCCAACACTTCAAAATCAATGTTTTTTGATTTTAACGAGGCTTCTAATGCTTGTTCAGCCTGCTGCCATGACTCATCAGAACCGACTCTTTTTTCTGGTCTTGTTGAGAGTTTTATTTCAATATTATCAAAACCAAAATCTGCATAAACATTGTAAATGGTATCAATTAGTTGACCAACTTCATCTTGAATTTGATCTTCAGTACAAAAAATATGTGCATCGTCTTGGGTAAACGCTCTAACACGCATTAGTCCGTGCAAAGCGCCAGAGGGTTCATTACGATGACAAGATCCAAATTCAGCCATACGCAAAGGTAAATCACGATATGATTTTAAGCCTTGGTTAAATATTTGAATATGCCCTGGGCAATTCATTGGCTTTACGGCGTAAGTACGGTTTTCAGATTCTGTGGTAAACATGGCATCATGATATTTATCCCAATGACCTGATTTTTCCCACAAGCTGCGATCCATAATTTGTGGTGCTTTAACTTCTTGATAATCGGTATTGCCGAGTACTAGGCGAATATAACTTTCAATTTCTTTAAAGATACTCCAGCCATCATGATGCCAAAAAACCATTCCAGGCGCATCTTCTTGAAAATGAAACAACTCTAACTGTTTTCCAATTTTTCGATGATCTCTTTTTTCAGCTTCTTCTAAGCGAAATAAATACTTTTTAAGATCTTTTTTATTGGTCCAGCAAGTACCATAAATACGTTGTAACATTTCATTATTAGAATCGCCTCGCCAATAAGCACCCGCCAATTTCATTAATTTAAAGGCTTTGATTTTTCCTGTACTTGGAACATGAGGACCTCGACACAAATCAATAAAATCACCTTGACGATACAAAGAAATTTCTTCGCCTTGAGGAATGCTCTCAATAATTTCGGCTTTATATGCTTCTCCCATATCCTGGAAAAAAGTAATTGCATCTTCACGTAACATGCTACTGCGTTCGATCGGTAAATTTTGTTTTGCAATTTCTGCCATTTTATTTTCAATCGCCACTAAATCATCAGGCGTAAATGGCCTAGAAAAAGCAAAATCATAAAAGAAGCCATTATCAATCACAGGTCCAATGGTCACTTGAGCTTTAGGGAATAGAGATTGAGTTGCTTGGGCAAGTAAATGGGCACAAGAATGTCGAATAACATCAAGCCCTTCATCATCACGTTCAGTAATTAATGAAAGTTTAGCATCTTTATTAATGATATAACTGGTGTCAACCAATTCACCATCAACACGACCCGCTAACGCCGCTTTTGCTAACCCGGGGCCGATATCAGCCGCGACTTGAAAAACCGTTACATCGTGTTCAAATTGTCTTTGACTACCATCTGGCAATGTTATTACAGGCATGCTTTAAAGCAACTCCAATAAACCAACAAAAGCACCATGAAAGTAAATTCAAGGTGCTTTTGTAGTGGAAATGACCCTTGATATTAGGGCGTTTTCAATAATGCGCGAAGTTTAACCAATAAGTCGTTAAAAATCAAAGAAAAAATAGCTTTTAGCTTTATTGAATATCAGCTTAGCGCATGATTTATAAACTCAATTTAAGTGTTAAAAATCCGACTAATGTCCTGCGCGCCCCAATGAGGAAAATGTTTACGAACCAACGCATTAAATTCTAATTCAAATTTTGAAATATCTTCGCGTTTAATATCAGAATCTTCAGAACTAACAGCTTGAGTGATCATTCCTGCGGCAACAGTAATATTACTCATGCGGTCAATAATGATAAATGCCCCAGTTTGGCGATTTTCTTTATAGCTATCAAAAGCTATTTGTTGAGTCAATTTAACCCGACATGGGCCAATTTCATTAAGTTCTAAGTGAGTTGCTTCAACTTTTTGTAAACTATTAATATCAATACGATGCAATACTTCATCAATACTTCCTGAGCAATATTTACCCGGAAATTTAAACTCATACTGCTTATTAGGCATTAAAGCATCTTCAGACATCCAGACAATATCAGCTTCAAAATGACTGCCAAGTTGTGCCAAACCGTTCGATAAACAAATCATATCTCCGCGGCTAATATCAATTTCATCATTAAGAGTAAGAGTAATTGCTTGGCCCGATACGGCGCTTGGTAATTCGCCATCAAAAGTTACAATTGATTTAACTGTCGATTGTTTTCCAGATGGTAATACGGTAATTGAATCTCCTAAATGAACGCTCCCTCCAGCAACAGTTCCGCTAAAGCCTCTAAATTCTGAATTGGGTCGGTTGACCCATTGAACTGGAAACCTAAATAATTCACTTTTATGAGAATCTAAGATCTCAACATCATCTAAGGCATCCATAAAAGTTGGTCCATGAAACCAACTAAGTGAATCAGTTGAGTTAACAACATTATCACCCTTAAGTGCAGACAGTGGGATCAATTGAATATCACTAAAATCTAATTGTTGACTAAAAGCTAAATACTCTTCTTTAACTTGTTCAAAAGCCGCTTGACTGTAATCAACTAAATCCATTTTATTGACTGCAACAATAATATTTTTAATTCCAAGTAGCGAAGCAATATAACTATGGCGACGAGTCTGAGATTTAACCCCTGAACGTGCATCAACTAAAATAACCGCTAAATCACAGTTAGATGCACCAGTTGCCATATTGCGGGTATATTGCTCATGTCCTGGGGTATCAGCAATAATAAACTTTCTTTTTTCAGTAGTAAAATAACGGTAAGCTACATCGATGGTGATACCTTGTTCTCTTTCTGACTGTAAACCATCAACCAATAAAGCTAAATCGATCTCGTCACCTTGAGTGCCTGATTTTTTGCTGTCTTTTTCAATCGCCGCTAATTGATCTTCAAAGATCATTTTTGAATCATGCAGCAATCGCCCAATTAAAGTACTTTTACCATCATCGACAGATCCGCAAGTTAAGAACTGTAATAAGTCTTTTTCTTTATGGCTTTGCAAATAAGCCAAAATATCAGTTTCTAATAAATTTGATTCCGTTGTCATTACTTTGTCCAAAACTTGTTGTTCATTTTAAGTTGATATTAATAAATAGATCGATCATTAAAATAATCTGTGAAATTATTTTAAAAAACCATTTTCAATTAAATAATCGAGTATTTGTTGCACACATTGCTGCGGGTTAGATTCTGCTGTATTAATCGTAATTTCTGCAGTCGCTGGCGCTTGGTAGTCTGAGTCAATCCCAGTAAATTTATGAATTTCACCGCGCCTTGCTTTTTTATATAAACCTTTTGGGTCTCTCTCTTCACAAACAGATAAAGGCGCATCAACAAAAACTTCTATAAACTCACCATTGTCTAATAGGCTTCGAGCAAATGCTCGATCGGTTCTAAAAGGTGAAATGAAAGCGGCTAAAACAATTTCACCTGAATCAACAAAGAGTTTACATAATTCACTAATACGACGAATGTTTTCTACGCGGTCACGATCAGAAAAACCTAAATCACCGCATAGACCATGACGAATATTATCGCCATCCAATAAATAGCTTTGTTTTTTAAGCTCAAACAATTTTTGCTCTAATAGATTGGCGATGGTGGATTTTCCTGAACCACTCAATCCCGTAAACCATAAAACACAGGGCTTTTGAGCTTTCGCGGCGGCTCGTTCAGTTTTACTTACTTTATGGCTATGCCAAACAACATTACTTGAATTTTCATTTTGCTGACTATCGGACATGACTTTTCTCTTCAATTAAATACATTTATTTTACGAGTTAACTAAAGATTAATGACTTTAAAAATTCTGTAATCAATCGTTAGTACCCACATCACTTTTAAAAACTTAAAAATAACCTTCTATTTTTTTCTTTTCCATGGAACCTGTAGAATCACTATCAATCATTCTACCTTGTCTTTCTGATGTTTTAGTTAACAACATCTCTTGAATAATTTCTGGTAATGTTGTCGCTTCAGATTCAACTGCGCCAGTTAATGGGTAGCAGCCTAAAGTCCTGAATCGAACTGATTTCATTGTAGGCTCTTCATCTTTTTTTAACGGCATACGTTCATCATCAACCATCACTAACACACCATCTCTTTCTACAACAGGGCGTTTTTTAGACAAGTACAGTGACGGGATTTTAATCGATTCTTGATAAATGTATTGCCAAATATCTAACTCTGTCCAATTTGATAAAGGAAAAACACGGATGCTTTCACCTTTATCAACTCGTCCGTTATAAATATCCCAAAGCTCTGGGCGTTGATTTTTAGGATCCCAACGATGTGCCGCATCTCGAAAAGAATAAACTCTTTCTTTTGCTCGTGATTTTTCTTCATCACGCCGAGCGCCACCAAATGCCGCATCAAATTTATAATGATTAAGCGCTTGTTTTAATCCTTCCGTTTTCATAATATCAGTATGTTTAGAACTACCATGAACAAAGGGACTAATATCCATTGCTAAACCATCAGGATTTTTGTGTACTAACAAATCAAAACCTATCTCTTTAGCCATTTGATCTCTAAACTCAATCATTTCTTTAAATTTCCAGTTGGTATCAACATGCAATAAAGGAAATGGAATTTTACCTGGATAAAAAGCCTTTCGTGCAAGGTGCAACAAAACCGAAGAATCCTTACCGACAGAATAAAGCATTACGGGGTTATCGAATTCAGCAGCAACCTCACGAAAAATTTGGATACTTTCAGCTTCTAATTGAGCTAAATGGTTTAATTTAGTCATAAATCACTTTTTATCTTGTCTATGGTTTATTGGTAACGTTCTATAAAGATTCAAATGCTACCAAGTTTTAAAGTGTTTATTATAACAGGCTAGTAAAAATAGCGGATGTGACTGCATATTATAGCAAGATAACTAATCGTCATGTTATTAACCATTGCAAAAAACAATTACAATTTAAGATATTAATCTCAGAGATATTAAAATCAATGAAGATAAAATGTGCCTTATTTCGCATATTAATAATCAGTATATACTGAATACTAATTTTATCTGTTTTCAAGCAATATTAATTGATAGAATCGCTCTACACAGAATCCATTTATTATTGCCGTTGGAAAATGACAATGTTCAACTATTTTTTTACTTTACTCTTTAATTATAAATATACATTTCACTGGCGAATTGTATTTTATCTTAATAGCATTGTGCTACTTTATTTAACCTTAATGCCTTCTGTTCAACCTCAATCATCGATTCAACACCTTGATAAATTATTTCATTTTATTGGTTTTGGTGCTTTCGCATTTTTCTATCGATTAGCTTATCCAAAAATACAAGAATCAAAAATTATTTTACTGTCATGTTTGTTGGGTGTCACTGTAGAAATCATTCAAGGTATTTTACCTCACCGCTCATTCAGCTATGCCGATATGATTGCTGATTTTACAGGAATATTGATAGCGGTATTATTTTTGTGGGTAGGAAAAAGGAAGGTGGCAACTAACGTCTAAATGGCTGACGTTAGTTTTAATAAAAGAGGGACTTACGCCCGCCCGTAATTATCTTCTAGGCGAACAATATCATCTTCGCCTAAATAAGATCCCGTTTGCACCTCAATTAATTCTAGCGGTAATTTACCTGGATTTTGCAATGCATGAATTTGACCAATTGGAATATAAGTTGATTCATTTTCTGATACTAAAAACGTCTTATCTCCATTAGTCACTTTTGCGGTACCAGACACCACAACCCAATGCTCCGCACGATGATGATGCATTTGTACACTTAATTTAGCACCGGGGTTAACGGTAATTCGTTTGACTTGATAACGTGAACCTACATCAATAGAGTCATATTTTCCCCACGGACGATAAACTTCTCGGTGTATTTTCCACTCATCTCTTTTAGATTTTTTTATTTGTTCAACCAGTTTTTTAACATTTTGAACGTCATTTTTATGAGCAACTAAAATAGCATCTTTTGTATCAACAACAATAATATCTTCCAGACCAAGAATGCTCACTAATCTTTCTTCGCCATAAACCAAGCAGTTTTTGGAATCTTGACTAATCACATCTCCCTTAAAATAATTCCCTTTAGAGTCTTTGTCACTAACCTCTAAAATAGCCGACCAGGAACCAATATCACTCCATTGAGCGTCAAGGGGAACAACAACAGCACCTTTACTTGAGTGATTAAAACTGCACAATGGCTCCATTACGGCATAATCAATTGATTCGGCAGGGCAATTTGAAAATAACGCTTCATCGATTCGAATAAAATCAAGATCACTCGTCGCTTTATTAAAACTCTCTTTACAAGCTTTTAAAATATCAGCTCGATACTCCCCTAAAGCTTCTAAATATCGGCTTGCTTTAAACAAAAACATACCACTATTCCAGTAATACTCTCCGCTGTCTAAATAATTTTGTGCGGTTTCTTGATTTGGTTTTTCTACAAAACTAGCCACTTTAAACGCATTTTCAGAATCATCACTTGCCTCACCACGCTTAATATATCCATAACCAGTTTCTGGAGAATCAGCAACAATACCAAAAGTCACCATTTTATCTTGTTGAGCAAATAATTCCGCTTTTTTAACCGCCTGTTCAAAAGCCGAGACATCTTGAATAATATGATCAGCCGCTAAAACCAACATCAAAGGATCATTACCATTTTCAATAGCTTTTAACGCGGCAAGTGCAATAGCTGGAGCCGTGTTACGACCAACAGGTTCTAAGATAATATCGCCACTCTGTCCAATTTTTTGCAATTGCTCAGCCACAAGAAAACGATGCTCGTTATTACAAATCACCATCGGCTTAGTCACATCAAGATTTTCGAGACGATTAATCGTCTCTTGTATCATGGTATTTTCACCGTTGATATTTAAGAACTGTTTAGGAAACATTGAACGAGATAATGGCCAAAGGCGTGTGCCTGAACCGCCAGCCATAATGACAGGTAAAATCATTTATTTTTAATCCTTAATAATCGACACATAGCGTCACGGTTCATAGTTATTAATATCACATT
>CAYZBK010000001.1:164532-169611 GCA_964476655.1 uncultured Kangiella sp.
AATATTAATTTATTAGAGTTTTAAGCTTTTTAAATAATCTTTAAACTCTTGCCCTTTTTGAGGATGATGTAAACCATACTCAACAAATGCTTTCATATAGCCTATTTTAGAACCACAATCATGTGATTTACCGGTTAATAGAAAAGCTTCAACGGGTTCTAATTTCATTAAACTAGCAATGGCATCCGTTAACTGAATTTCGCCGCCAGCACCTGGAGGGGTAAAATCAAGCAACTCCCAAATGGTTGAAGATAATACATAACGACCGACAACAGCCAAATTAGACGGCGCCTCATCTATTGCAGGCTTTTCAACCACCTCAGTCATTTTAACGGATTGACCCGCTTTTAAGTCTACCCCTCCACAATTAGCAATCCCATAGCTCGACACCATTTCACGAGGAACTTCTTCCACCATAATTTGACTCGATCCTGTTTTTTCAAACTGCTTTAACATCGCGGCAAGGTTTTCAGTTTTTAAATCACTCAACGTACTATCAATTAATACATCAGGAAGAACAACAACAAAAGGCTCGTCACCCACCAGTTTTTGAGCTTTTAGCACCGCATGCCCAAGGCCTTTCGCTTCACCTTGTCTTACGTGCATAATGGTTACTTCTTTAGGGCAAATAGCTTGGATCTCTTTTAATAATTGCCGTTTAACACGATTCTCTAACGTAGTTTCTAGTTCAAACGATTTATCAAAATGGTTTTCAATCGCATTTTTTGAAGAATGTGTTACTAAAATAATTTCAGTTAAACCTGCAGCAATACATTCATTAACAATATATTGAATCAAAGGTTTATCTACAATTGGTAGCATTTCTTTTGGAATGGCTTTAGTCGCTGGCAACATTCTTGTGCCCAATCCAGCAACAGGTATTACCGCTTTTGTTATTTTATTAGTCAAATTAATAATCCTTATTTAAAATAAAATGTTCTTCTTATATTAACAAACTTTTTCTTTTTCATACTTATTGATTTTTGTAATAATTCTTATACCAATCAATAAAATAATTAATCCCTTCTTGTAAAGGTGTCTTAGGCTTAAACTCCACTGCCGACATTAGTTCACTCGCATCTGCAAAGGTCGACTTCACATCTCCATCTTGCATCGACATAAAATTGGTTATTGCTTTTTTACCAATCGCATTTTCAATGCAATTAACAAAATCCATTAATTTAACTGGCGCATTGTTTCCAATATTATAAATCCGATAATTCGTATAACTAGAGGCTGGATCGGGTGAGTCACCATCCCATTGCTCATTAATTGTTGCAGGGTTATCCATGACACGCACAACACCTTCAACAATATCGTCAATATAGGTGAAATCTCTACTCATATCACCATGATTAAACAAGTTAATGGTTTCATCATTGGTGATACCTTTGGCAAACAAATGCGGCGCCATATCAGGTCGTCCCCATGGACCATAGACAGTAAAAAAACGAAGTCCTGTGGTTTTCATACCATAAAGGTGACTGTAGCTATGAGCCATTAATTCATTTGATTTTTTACTTGCTGCATACAAAGAAACCGGATGATCAACATTATGGTGCTCTGAAAATGGTTGCAATGTATTTGCACCATAAACCGAACTCGATGAAGCATAAACCAAGTGATTTATTTTTCGCTGTCTTACCCCTTCTAAAATATTCAAAAAACCAACAATATTGCTTTGAATGTAGGCATGAGGGTTTTCAAGTGAATAACGAACCCCTGCCTGTGCAGCTAAATGAATGACTGCGTCAAAATCATTTTCAACAAATAAGCTCTCCATTGCATCATTATCGGCAATATCAAGTTTTATAAATGAAAAATGATTAAGCTTCTCAAGAATTTCTAATCGAGACAGCTTTAACTTAGGATCATAATAATCGTTGATATTATCAATACCAACCACTTCATCACCTCTTGCTATAAGATATTTAGAAACATGAAAACCGATAAAACCAGCAGCTCCAGTAACTAATATTTTTTTTGACATATAATTTCTCTAAGTTCTATAAAAGTGGCTTGCTATGAATTCGACCGCTTAGTTTTAAACCTTGTTTAAAATCTGGATCCTCGATTGCTATATTGCAAGGATGACAAACGGTTTAGCTTTAAAATAATAATAAGGACCAAGTTCATTCAATAGTTTTGTTCTTACTATAACTCGTAGCTCGCAACTACTTATTAATTGACAACCCACGTCCAATACCATAATAAGAAAAACCTTTATTAGCGAGCATTTCAGGATCATACATATTTCGGCCATCAACTATGAGTTTATGTGTTAATGACTTAGCAATTAAATCAAAATCAGGCGCTCTAAATTGACTCCACTCGGTACAGATAACTAATGCATCAGCATTTTTAAGTGCGTCTTCTTTCGTAGTGGTCAAGATTAAATCATCACGCTCACCAAAAATTCGCCGAGTTTCTTCCATCGCTTCAGGATCATGGGCATTCACCTTAGCTCCAACTGACCACAACTTTTCAATTAATACTCGACTTGAAGCTTCTCTCATATCGTCGGTATTTGGTTTAAAACTCAATCCCCATACTGCTATTGTTTTGCCTGCCAAAGTTTCTGCTGGGGTTTTATTTTCAAAATAAGTATTTAAATACTCATACAGCTTATCTTTTTGGCGATGATTAATCGCTTCAACAGCTTCTAAAATTGATGGTTTATAATCGATATTATTGGCAGTCCTAACTAACGCTTGCACATCTTTTGGGAAACAAGAGCCCCCATAACCACATCCAGGGTAAATAAATTGATAACCGATCCTTGGATCGGAGCCAATTCCATGCCTTACCGCTTCAATATCTGCACCCAGTTTCTCTGCAATATTAGACATTTCATTCATAAAAGATATTTTTGTCGCCAACATGCAATTTGCAGCGTATTTGGTTAACTCTGCAGAGCGAACATCCATCACAATAATCTTATCGTGGTTACGATTGAAAGGCGCATACAGCTCTCTCATTTTTTCTTCAGAATAAGAATCTTCTGTACCAATAATAACTCTATCAGGCCGCAAACAGTCATTAACTGCTGCACCTTCTTTTAAAAACTCAGGATTAGAAACTACTGAAAACTCAATTTTTTTATTGCGAGACGTTAATTTAGCAGAGATACAATCAACAACTTTATCCGCAGTTCCAACAGGCACGGTCGATTTATCAACAATGATTTTTCTTTCTTGCATATAAGTTGCTATGGTGTTTGCAACCGATAAAACATATTTAAGATCTGCCGAACCATCTTCGTCAGGTGGTGTTCCAACAGCTATAAACAGAATTTCACCATGATTAACCGCATGTTCAGCATCCGTTGTAAATTGGAGGCGACCAGACTCAAAATTATCTTTCACTAAAGCCGTGAGTCCAGGCTCATAAATTGGAATAATACCTTGCTTTAAAGAATCAACTTTTGATTGATCTACATCAACACAAACAACTTCATGACCAACGGACGCCATCACAGCGCCTTGAACAAGTCCTACATAGCCAATCCCAAAAACCGTAATTTTCATTGTAATAATTAACCTTTAAATTTTAAATCAACTGATTAAAGTTATATTCGTTAGAAAAAATAGACTCTATATACGCCAAACAGCAATATTTTTATCTGCTAATTCTTTTCGAGGTAGAATACCTTTTATATCAAACAAACTCCCATTTGCATTTAGCATAGAAGCATAATCATCAGCAGTCAGTTCTTTGTACTGTTTGTGCGCTACCGCTACAATAACTAGTTCACAATTTTTTACCTGGCTTATATCCGAAAGCTCTACACCATAAATTTCTACCGCTTCTTTTGATTCAGCCATCACATCAGTAACAATCGGTTGAATGCCATAACTTTTAAATGCGGTGACCAAATCAACAACTTTTGAGTTTCGTAAATCGGGACAGTCTTCTTTAAATGTCAAACCCAAAATAGCTACTTTTGCACCTTTTATTTTTTTATCTTGCAAAATCATTTGCTTAACACAACGCTCAACAATAAATTTACCCATATTATCATTAACTCGCCTACCAGATTGTATCACTTCAGGTCGGTAACCGACTTGCTCTGCTTTGTAAGTTAAATAATAAGGATCAACACTAATACAATGGCCGCCCACTAATCCGGGTCTAAAAGGTAAAAAATTCCACTTAGTCCCAGCGGCTTCTAAAACATCTAAGGTGTCTATATTCATACGCTCAAAAATGACAGCTAGCTCATTCATCAAGGCAATATTTAAATCACGCTGAGTATTTTCAATCACCTTAGCCGCTTCAGCGACTTTAATCGATGAGGCTTTATGAATACCCGCAGTAACGACACTGCCATAAACATCAGCAACAATATCAAGCGTTTGTTGGTCGAACCCTGAAACAATCTTTGTGATTTTTGTAAAGGTTCTCTCTTTATCGCCAGGTACAATACGTTCAGGTGAATAACCAACGCTAAAATCAACACCACATTTTAATCCTGATTCAGCTTCAAGGATCGGCACACATTCTTCTTCTGTCGCACCGGGATAAACCGTAGACTCAAAAACAACAATATCACCTTTTTTTAATTGTTTACCAATAGTCTTAGATGCCGATAACATTGGTCCCAAATTAGGCAGTTTTGCTTGGTTAATTGGAGTAGGAACAGCAACAATATGGAAATCAGCTTTACTTAAATCTTCTGGATTACTTGTTAATAGTACATTACACGAACGTAATTCTTCATCGCTGACTTCAAGGGTTTTATCATGCCCAGCTTTTAATTCTGATATTCTTTCGGCACTTAAATCAAATCCAATCACTTGGTGAGAATTACCAAATGCAACGGCAACAGGTAAACCAACATAACCAAGTCCAACAACTGATATTTTTCTATCCATGAGAATCCTTTAATAAAAAATTATAATGCTTTAGTCAAAAAACACTATTATAACTTAGATTTAAGAAGTTTAAAGCGATGATTACCTTTTGAAATCAAAACTTTCTATGTGGTATTTAATAAATCCTTACTTTATTTGATTTTGGCTATTTCTTTGCTTCGGCAAAATAACCATGTACCCCCAATATCAACTTTTACTAATGTCT
>CAYZBK010000002.1:0-120434 GCA_964476655.1 uncultured Kangiella sp.
GAACAACCGATATGTGTATCGGCTTGATATTACAAACTGAGATAATACATCCATTGTTACAAAAAATCAACACTCTCTCTAATGACTGAAGTTTGCTAACGATTAAAGTCAAAAACATTTGGTTAACTCAACTTAGCCTTCTGCCAAAAAACCTCTAACTCTTCCAAAGAGAAATCAGCAATCCGATGCGAAGCCATCGCCTCAACATCCCTAAAGCGCTTATCAAACTTATTATTCGCCGTCCTTAATGCATTATCTGCATCAACCTTATAATGCCTAGCCAAGTTAACACAAACAAACAACAAATCCCCAATTTCTTCCTCAATATGCTGAGTATCGCCAGACTCGACGGCCTCCTGAACTTCAAGAGATTCCTCTTTAAGTTTGTCCCAAACTTGCTCAACATCAGGCCAATCAAACCCCTGTTTAGCCGCTCGTTTCTGCATTTTTTGAGAGCGTTTTAATTCAGGAAGCACTTTAGGTATATTATCTAATAAACTCGCTTCGCCCTGTTTTGATTTGCTTTGCTTTAATTTCGCTTGTTCTAATTTAGTCTGTCTTTCTTGATGTTTTTGTTGCTCCCATGCTAAATGCAATGACTCTTCATTTTCATATTTTTTATTATCAAAAACATGTGGATGACGTCTTAACATTTTATCGCAAACGTTCTGCACTACATCATCAAAATTAAAACGCTTATCTTCCTTTGCTAGTTGAGTATAAAAAACAATTTGAAATAGTAAGTCTCCTAACTCATCTTTTAAATCTTCAAAATCATTTCGCTCAATGGCATCAACAACTTCATAAACCTCCTCAATAGTGTAAGGCAATAAGCTTTGGTAGTTTTGTTTTTTATCCCAAGGGCAACCACTTTCTGGATCTCGAAGTTGTTGCATTATTTCTAAAAGTTGATTTATATTTTCCACAAATTCTCTTTTAACCAGTTGTGCGATGCACGCTAATAATATTGGGTAATTGTTCTATTAAGGTAATTAATTTTGATACGTTGGATAAATTAGCCATTTCAATTTGAACATTGATTTGAACTTGTAAAAGTTTATCATCAGTATTGGTATTTAAAGAAGTCACACTGACCTTTTCATTGGCCATCAATAAAGTAATATCACTCAGTAACCTTTTTCGGTCGTAGGCTTTTATCACTAAATCAATTAAATAATATTTATTAACGTGTCGCGTCCAACTCACTTGTAATATTTTTTCTGGATATTTCTCTTGTGATCCCAATAAATACCGACAGTCTCCACGATGGATCATAATGCCTCTATTTTGTGTGACATAACCTGAAATTTCATCTCCGGGTATAGGTTTGCAACAGAGCGCCATGCGAGTCAGTAAGTTACCAACCCCTTCTACTAAAATATCACTGGAAGCACTGCGTTTTTTTACCTCAGACTTTTTATTAAATTCCGTATCTTTGGTAAATGACGGATCACTTTTTTGTAACGTGTTCACCGCATTCATAACTTGGTGAATACCTTTATCTCCGGCACCAATACCGGCAAATAATTCGTCACTGTTATTGTAATTAAAGTGTTTGGCCAGCTCAGCAATATTAGAAAACTCTACCGCATTTTTCTTTAATTCTTTTTCAAAAATAGATTTTCCCGCCTGAGCATTCTTACCTTTGTCTTGAAGCTTAAACCATTGCTGAACTTTGTGGCGAGCGCGAGTAGAAATTAAGTAACCGCGCTGCTCGCTTAACCAATCACGACTTGGACCACCATTTTTAGTGGTTAAAATTTCGATCCTTTGACCTGTTTCCAAAGCTTGAGTTAAAGAAATGATTCTGCCGTTAGATTTTGCACCTCGACAGCGATGACCTATATCGGTATGAACTCGATAAGCAAAATCAAGTGCGGTTGAGCCAATTGGTAAATCAATTAATTTACCTTGAGGGGTAAACACGTAAATTCGCTCATCAAATACTTGGCTTTTAAATTCTTCTGCAAGTTTATTGCTATCGGCCACTTCATCTTGCCACTCTAATAACTGCCGTAACCAAGCAATTTTTGCATCGTAGCCGCTGCCAACAGAACCAGCGCCTTCTTTATATTTCCAATGTGCGGCACCGCCAAGTTCAGATTCTTGATGCATTCGGTGAGTACGAATTTGAATTTCTAGGGTTTTTCCTTCTGGGCCTATTACTGCGGTGTGTAGTGAGCGATAGCCATTTTCTTTTGGGGTGGCAATATAATCATCAAACTCTTTGGGAATATGTTTCCATTGCCCATGCACAACGCCCAATACGGAATAACAGTCTTGTATTTTAGGCACTAACACTCTAACGGCTCTTACGTCATAAATATCTTCAAAACCAACTTGTTTGCGTTGCATTTTTTTCCAAATGCTATAAATATGTTTTGCTCGCCCCATCAATTCGGCATGAATATTAAGATCGATTAATGCACGGTTAATGATTGTTAAAATACCATCAACATAGGTTTCTCTTGCGATCCTTTTTTCAGCTAAATGCTTAGCGATTTGAGTGTAGGCTTCACGATTTAAATATCGAAAGGAAAGATCTTCCATTTCCCACTTGATATGCCCAACACCTAATCGATTAGCCAATGGCGCATAAACATCTTTGACTTCTTGTGCAATCGTTAAACGTTCTTGAGGTTTTTTATTTTTTGCATGACGTAAAACAAATAAACGTTCCGCCAGTTTGATGAGTACCACAGTGACATCATCAACCATCACTAATAACATTTTCCTTAAGTTTTCTATTTGAGACTCGTCGTTACCGACGGATTGATTGGCTTGAAGTCCTCGAACGCCGTCCATAGCCAAAACACCTTTAACTTTTTGTCGAACCTCTTCTGAGCAAAAATCAGCTAATTCTTGTAAAGATAATTCAACAGAATCAATAAAAGGATAAAGCATTGCAGAAGCTAAAGTAATACTATCAACTCGTAATTCACTCAAAATAATCGCCATTTCAATGGACTGATTATAAAGCTCAGTGAGAGGAGCACCATTAACCGTCACTTGCTGTAGAACAAGTTGACGCGCTTTAATAAACAATTCGCGATCAAATTGTTTACTGTCAAAAATTAATTGTTCACACCAATCGATGAAGGAGTCATCAAGCATATCAATCGGTGGCGCTATGGTTGTTATTTGTACCATGGTGTTAAACTATCAATCCCATTAATTACAATTAGTTCTCATCGTCGTTTTTAAGTCCGACTTTTTAAAGTCTTTTTTCAAGCTCTATTTTTTTTGCCTTATTTTTCAAACAGGGCAATGGATTCAACATGGGTAGTATGAGGAAACATATCCATCACACCCGCTTTAATTAATTTATAACCCGCTTTAACTAATTCACCAGTATCTCTTGCTAAAGTCGCAGGATTACAAGAAACATAGACAATTTTTTGAGGGTTAAATTTAACAATGTTAGCAATAACCTCTAAAGCACCACTCCTTGCGGGATCAATGAGGATCTTCGTATATTGGCGATTAACCCAAGGTTTATCGGTCAAATCAGCAGTTAAATCCGCTTGATAAAATTCAACGTTGCTCAGCTTGTTATGAGCTGCATTTTTAGTTGCTCTATCAACCATATCTTCAACACCTTCTACACCAACAACATGTTTTACTTTTGTTGCTAATGGTAAAGTAAAATTCCCTAAGCCGCAGAACAGATCAAGAACTTGATCATCTTCTTGTAAATCTAATAAGTCTAATGCTAAAGGGATCATTTGCTGGTTAATACTGGCATTGACTTGTGCAAAGTCTAAAGGTTCCATTAACATTTCTAGACCAAATTCTTTTAAAGAATAGCTTAATTGAGCTTCTTCATCTTCAAGAGGCCAAATTCTATGTACGGTTTTAGGTCCTTTCGGTTGCAAAAAGACTAATAACTGATGTTCTTTAGCAAAAGTGACCCATAAGCCATGATCTTTTTCAGTCATAGGTTGTAAATGCCGAATAATTAACGCTATTTGATGGTCGCCACATGCGACTTCGATTTGAGGAATAAACAACCGTGAATCCATTTGGTCTATCAACCGACTCATCGGCTGTAATAAATCGTCTACCTGCTGACGTAATACAGGACAATGTTCAATATCTGCCAAATAATTAGAATATTTTTCTCTAAAACCAATTAGTGTGCGTTCTTTTTTAATCACATATCTAACGCCTAATCGCGCTTTACTTCTATATCCAAGTAAGTCAGCCTGTAACGGTGGCAACCATTGTTGAGGCTTGGTATTAGCAAAATGCTTTAATTGTTCTTCTAAAATAATCTGTTTATGGGCGATTTGAGCGTCGGTTGACAGATGCTGCATACTGCAACCACCGCAAACCGAAAAGTGTTCACAAGGGGGTTCGACACGATCTGGATGAGGGTTTTCAATGCTAATAGCCCGACCTTCATCAAATTTTCCTCGCTGAAAAGTGTATTTCATTTGCACTGTTTCACCGGGCAATGCTCTATCCACAAAAACAGTTTTACCCTCTAAGCGGCCAACTCCTCGCCCCTCATGAGATAACGAATCTATTGTTATTTCAACAGCTTCAGTTGGTAAAGGCTTGCCGCGTCGGTTTCTTCTTTTAGCCATGATAAAACTTCTTGGTTAATCGCTATAATGCGAGTTTAAAGAGATTCACTCACTAGGAGCGTTGAAAGATGGCGATTTTACACTGATCTTTGCTAATTAAATAGACAAAACACTGACATCAACAAAGGAAAAGCCTGACGAAAGGCTATTATTTTCAACTGTTCAATTATAAGATATACTCAAGCCTGTTACTCCTGTACTCATAAGTAATAAAACATAATGCTCATAGACAACCGTTTAAAATTAATCATACTCATTACGGTAATTATCACGAGTTTATTTATTCTGCCTGCAAATTCGAGACAACAAAAAAATATTTTTTTATTGTTCTCTAAGCCTGCACAAATGAATCAGGAATATTTTCTTGATTTATCAACCCTTCTGAAAACAAACACAGAGCAATACAATTTTAGCGCGGTTAATATTAACAAACTAACATCAGAAGGCCTTAACAAAAAAATAAATGCTATTGATAGTTGTGTTATCAGTATTGACCAAGACTCTTTAGAAGCTGTTTTAGCCGTTAGAAGTCAACAAGCTATTTTTTCAACCGGTGTATCACAAATAGAACTTGATAATTTATTTTATCAGTATCAACAATTCTCGACTCGATTCAGCGGAATATACTCAGGACAATCGTTTAAACGACAATTATTTTTAGCCAAAGTAATTAATCATGAAAGTAAAAATGTTACCGTTATTTTTGGGCGACAGTCTCGTTATTATCTCTCTGAGTACAAAAAAACAAGTGAGCAGTTATTATTCAATTTATCATTTGAAATACTTCGCCAGCAAGAGCCTGTTTTACAATCATTTTATCGTATAAATCCAACAGGTGGTTTTTTGATGATTCTTAATGAAGCTCATATTTATTCAATTCAAAACCTTCAATCGCTTTTAATATCAAGTTACAAAAAACAAATCCCGATGATTGGTTCAAAAAAATCAGATACTAAAATCGCCGCACTTGCTAGCGTCTATACACCGCTTAATTTATTAGCAAAAGAAGCCGCTGAAGGTGTTTTAGATTTATGCCAAAAGAATAAAGCAATGCCTTTAAAATATAGCCAACATTACAAAGTAAATATTAATAAAGAAATAGCTAAACATTTAAATTATTCTCATTTAGACGAGAAAAAATTACAACTAGAAATTGCCCGCTTAGAAGGCCAATCAATAAAACGCTTACAAATGGAAAAAGCAAATGAAAAATGAGTGGGGAATAAGAACAAGAGTTATTCTTTTAGCATTAATTCCAACGGGTGTTGTTGCATTAGTTATGGGAACCTATTTTTTATCCGCCCGAGTTCAAGATCTTAATATGAATGTTCAAGAACGGGGTATGACAATTGCTAACTTTTTAGCTCAAGCAGCTGAATATAGCCTGCTTTCAAGAAATTCTGAATCGTTATCAAGATTAGTTTTATCTGCCCGTGATGGTGACAATGATATTTTGGCGGTAGCTATTTACTCAAAAAATCATTTACTGTTATCCAGCTCTGGTAATAAAAAATTAATCTCTTCATTGCCAATGGGTTCTAATCTTTTTTTAAAACAAACTAAAATCGATAAACTCGAAAATGGATATGTTGTTAGGGCTCCAATTGTCAGCCAACCCACGCTGTCGGAACATGACAGTCAACAGTCTAAATCAGACATTCCAATTATTGGATATGTTGCAATATTAATTACAAATCAAAATATTCAAATTCGTCAGTATCAAACTATCGCAATAGCTATTGTCATTTTGCTTATAGCGGTAATACTTGGTGGAGTTTTAGCTCAAAATATGGCTCGAAACATTACCGTACCAATCATTCAGCTAGCTAACGCTGTAAAACGAATCAAAGATGGTCAGTTAAAGGTTAATATAAAAACAAAAACATCGGGTGAACTAAAAACATTAATCAATGGTTTTAATGATATGAGCGAGTCGCTTTATGATGCCAGAGAGGAAATGCAACTTGCTATTGAGCAAGCTACTGCTGATATTAATACAACCAATATGGTGTTAGAAGAACAAAATGTTGAACTTAACATTGCCAGAAAAGAAGCCATTGAGGGCAGTCGAGTTAAGTCTGAATTTTTAGCCAATATGAGTCATGAAATACGAACACCTATGAATGGCGTTATTGGTTTCACCAACTTGTTATTGAGATCGAAAATAACGGATAAACAAAGTGACTATTTAAACACCATTAAAAAATCGGCTAACAGTTTACTTTCAATTATTGATAATATTTTAGATTTTTCAAAAATTGAAGCCGGTAAAATGCAGTTTGAAAAACGTTCATTTTGTATTAGTGATTGTGTTGATGAAACACTCAATTTATTAGCGCCAGCGGCCCAAGCAAAAAACATTGAAATTTTAGGTGTTGTCTATCAAGATGTTCCTCAATTTTTGTTAGGTGACTCGGGGCGTATCAGTCAAATTTTAACCAACTTATGTAATAATGCGATTAAATTCACTCATGAAGGAACAATACAGATCCGTGTCATATTAGAAGAAGAAACAAATACAGCTGTCCAACTTAAAATCAATGTTACGGATACCGGTGTTGGCTTAACTGAACAACAACAAAAAGTATTATTCCAAGCATTCATTCAAGCAGATACAACAACAACACGTCAGTTTGGCGGCACAGGTCTTGGTTTGGTTATTTCAAAAAAATTAACTGAATCAATGAAAGGAAAAATAGGTCTTGAAAGCAAGGAAAATTCGGGTTCAACATTTTGGTTTACGCTTGAATTAGATAAAGATTTAGAAAGAATAGAACAACCAGAATTAGGCTTTCCAGGAAGAAAAATATTATTTCATGATGCCAATAATACCTCACAATTAGCGACTCGGTATTTGCTAACCCGCTGGGAAACTATTGTAGAAACAACTGATAGCTTAGCTCAACTTATAGAACAAGGTAGCATTTATTATCAGCAGAAAAAAGATGTTAATCTTATATTAGTTGGAGGTTATCAGGCGGATAAACATAATGAAGAATTACTAAAATTAAAATCTTTAGCAAAACAACTTAATTGCCCTTTAGCTTTATTAATTAACTCCAAAGAAGAAGAACACTTACAGCAATTCATTAACATCGGCTTAAATAATTATCTTTCAAAACCGTTAACAAAAAGCAAACTTCACGATGCTCTCTATAATTGGTTTAATATCAACGAACTACCCTATCAACTGATAGACAGTAAAAAAATAAAAAAACCGCTACTGCCCAATTCAATTTCGATTAATATTTTATGTGTTGATGACAATGAGGCTAACTTAAAATTAATAGAAGCTTTCTTGCTCGATTTTTCTGTTAATACTCAAATTGCATCGAGTGGACAAGAAGCAATCGAATTATGTAAAAAAACAGATTTCAATATCATCTTTATGGATATTCAAATGCCAACAATGGATGGTTTGCAGGCCACCAAAATGATCCGTAAAAT
This sequence comes from uncultured Kangiella sp., assembly GCA_964476655.1. Taxonomy (GTDB): domain Bacteria; phylum Pseudomonadota; class Gammaproteobacteria; order Enterobacterales; family Kangiellaceae. The sequence continues at coordinate 8,037 of CAYZBK010000002.1, forward strand.
CAATCAACACTATCAATCATCATCAATTATTGCTTTAACCGCTCACGCAATGAAAGGCGAAAAAGATAGATTATTAAACGAAGGCATGGATGACTATTTAACAAAACCAATAAGCCAAGAACAATTAGACGGTTCGATAACAAAATGGACAAATAAAAGCACATTAAAAACCACTGAGCACAATCTTATTGAAATTGATTTAGTTGATGATAAAGAAAATGTAAAAATATCGAGCATTTCGATTGATTGGCAATTAAGCTTATCGAATGCCGCGGATAAAGAAGATTTAGCCAAAGATTTACTAAAAATGTTAGTCGCCAGTTTCTCAGATGCTCGCATTCAAATTCAAAAAAGTTTGGATAATAACAATGTTAAAGAATTAATTTCTCAGATCCACAAACTGCATGGAGCAACCGCCTACTGTGGCGTACCAAAATTAAAATCTTTAGCTCATCAATATGAAAGCCAATTAAAAACAACGGGGATCAATAAATCAATTAGAACCATTCATATCCTTTTTATGGATGAGATTTTACGGGTTAAAACCGATTCTAAATTATTTTTAGGTTAAGTTAGGTTTAAATAAAAAAACAATTAAGTTAAAAGCTTTTTAGTTAATCATCATGCTTTTCACAATTTTATAATTGCTTTAAATTTAGCCGTTTAAGTGATGAGTTAAATGAGTCAACCATTTGCGCTTTAAGTAATCCTTTATCATCAACGGCGATTATTTTACTTTTTATTAATTGATTAGAAAGCAAAACCTCGCTCTCCAAGTCAATATATGCTTTATGATAATTTGGAGTGTAGCCATAATATTTATAATGCCCCTTACCGGTTCTCTGACCGTCACCTTCCCACAAAATATTGACAATAGAACCAATCATTTTTTCTAGTTCTAAACGCTTTATCTTTGCTGAGTGCTGGTGCATTAGCTGGCTGCGTTTTTTCTTGACGCTTTCTTCTATTTGTTCATTTAGGGTAGCGGCTTTAGTGCCTTCTCTTTTTGAATAAGAAAAGGTATGAACGTGACCAAATCTTGCCTCGTTGACTATATTTAATGATTGCTCAAAGTCTTCTTCTGTTTCGCTTGGGAATCCAACAATAATATCGGAGGTTATATTAAATTCGGGAACAATTTCTCTTGCTTTATTAACGAGTCTTAAAAAATTGTCATATTGACAACGTCGCGACATTTTTTTTAATATTCGATCACTACCACTTTGTATGGGTAAGTGCATATGAGGCATTAAACGTGGATTTTTAAATAAGTCAAAAAAATCATCCGGGAGATCCCAAGGCTCAACAGAAGCAAAACGAATTCGTTCTATCGTTGTTTTTTCAATGATCGCGACAACTAAATGATGTAAATTCACACCTAAATCTGATCCGTAACCACCCACGTGCACGCCCGTTAAAACAATTTCTTTAATACCTTGTTGATGTAACTGATTGATTTCAGTTAAAATTTCTTCAACTTGACGAGAGACTTCATCGCCCCTTGCTATAGTAACAATGCAATAAGTACAACGATAACGGCATCCATCTTGAATTTTAATAAAAGCTCTTTCACGGTTTCTAACAAAAAGAGCTGAACTATCTGATTCAGATGCGGCAAATGGCATGGTATTCCATTCTAATAACTCTTTCGCTTTTTGAGGTAATAAATTCTTATCTTTGTTGTTAACAATCAGGTCAACGCCTAATAAAGATTCTGCTTCATTTTTTTCTAGCGAGGCATAACAACCCGTCACAATTATTTTAGCTGTCGGGTTTCTTCGATGAAATCGTCTTATTGTTTGGCGTGATTTTCTTGCCGCCTCTCCAGTTACTGCACAAGTATTAATCACTATTAAAGCCGCTTCCGATTGCTCTGACGTAATAGAAAAACCAAACTGATTAAACTCATTTGCCCAAGTTTGCAGTTCAGCTTCATTTAAGCGACAGCCTAAGGCGGTTAAAAAAACTTTCATATCAACTTTAACTCAACATCAATCTTTTATTATCCAAGCCCATTGCATTTGACTGATTACAGGCTCTTCATTATTTTCATCTGTCACACAGCAGGTAATGATAAAAGATCCTTTATCTTCAAGATGTAATTTCTCAATCTGCTCTTCAGTCAAACTGGCTTGAGCCATTAAATCTCCTGATGCACGTTTAACGTAATCACAATGCATACTTTTTAATAAAGGTAATTTGTTATCAGGAATGTGCATTGCTAATGCCATACCCGTTGCGGTTTCGGCAAGCAATGCGGTTGCAGCAGCGTGAACACCACCAACATGATTACGAACTTTCTTTTTATTTGCCAGTTTAAATACAGCTTTTTTGTGAGATAAACGCAAACACTTAATACCCGCAGTCCCAACAAATTTTACCGTTGAACCTAACACATAACTCAATAAACGATAACGCAACCATTGAGGTTTTTTATTCAATTTTTCAACAATTTTAGCAAGTTGATTTTTCATTTCGAAATCGTATCCTTTTCATCAAACAGAATTTTAATGTACGCCATGCATTCCTTTTTTAAGCCATGGTGTTAATGCAAAAATAAATAGACCAACACCTATGCTTGAATAACCAATCGTTGTATAAACATCAATAGTTGCTACGATATCAAGCATGCCAGATCCTGCCCCCGTTTTGCTGCTTCCTGTTAATGAGCTTATCCAACCTGCAACATAATTTCCTAACGCTGAAAACAAAAACCATGTTCCCATCATCATGCCAACAATTTTAGAAACACTTAGTTTTGTTACCATTGATAATCCAACAGGGCTTAAACATAACTCGGCAATGGTTAAAGAAAAATAAATAATCGCAAGCCATAAAAAGCTTTTTGATGCACTATCATCAAGAGTTAAACCCCAGGCAAAAAACACATAACCAAAACCGATTAACAACATTGCAATAGCAAACTTACTTGGGGTCGTTGGCTCCATATTTTTATTAGATAATGCGACCCACAACCAGCCCATTATAGGAGCAAAAATCACAATTATTAGTGGGTTTAATAATTGAACTTGAGATGCCAATAGATTAATACCTAGTACATTCAAATTAAATTGTTGATCAGCCAGCAAGGTTAAACTAGCGGCTTGTTGCTCAAACAATGCCCAAAAAACAGATTGAACCGCAATTAAAAAACACGCAACCATAATTCTCTCTCGCTCAATTTTACTGCAGTTTTTAAAGGCGTAAAGAATAATGACGGCAATCATAATGAAACCCGAAAAACCTAATAATTGTCCAACCAGTTGTTGGTACTGAACTAAAAGCCAGGAAGCTAATACTAAGCCTAATCCAAAGAGATAAATGGTATATTCTTTATTTAATCCGATAGCTGATTTTTCTTTTAGTAGCTGTGGATTAGCTGGCTCAGCTCGTCCACCTAAGAATTTTTGCCCCCAAAGAAAAACAAAAAGCCCTAATAACATACCAATTCCAGCTAATGAAAAGCCATAATTCCAACCATAGGTTTCTCCGACATAACCAACAAGGCCGGTCGAAATAAGTGAGCCTAAATTAATCCCCATATAAAATATTGAAAAACCACCATCACGTCGAGGATCGTTTTTTCCATACAAGGAACCAACAATGGTTGAAATATTGGCTTTTAAAAAACCGACTCCAGTAATAATAAGAGCTAAAGAAAGGAAAAATAAACTAATGTAAAAATCATCCCGTATTACTTGCTCTCCATCTAGAATAGAAGCTGGGCCATGAAACCCCATTAAGCCATGACCAATCACTAACAGAATCGCACCAAAAGTAACCGCTTTTCGACTGCCTAAATAACGGTCTGCCATATAACCACCTATAATCGGCATCATATAAACCAATCCCGCATAAGCCGCATAGATTAAACTTGCTTCACCGGTGCTGTATAAGTGATATTTGACCAAATAGAGAACTAAGATGGTACGCATTCCATAATAAGAAAAACGCTCCCACATTTCTGTTAAAAAGCAGATAGAAAGACCGACAGGATGACCTAAAAAATTACGCTGCTGTGACCCTTCATAGGTAGGGGATTCACTAGAATTTGACATGAAGCTCTCCGTAAAGGCTGATTTTATTTTTGTTTGACCTTTTTAAATTGGCAACAATTATATACTGATTTAATGGTTAAAATACAGAACTCACAAGCATCTAGCATTAAAGATAAATGACACATCAGCAAAGTCCAAAAAATTGAACTATTCTTATTACTAGCAAATAATTTAATAGGTCAAAATAATGAGTGCTATCAAAGATATAATGACAAAAAACCCCATTTGTTTAACCGAGCATACCAATGTTCATAAAGCACGAATGTTAATGGCTGAAAAATCTATTCGGCATATTCCCGTAAAAAACTTAGAAGGCTCCCAATTAATCGGTTTATTAAGCCAAAAGGCGCTGTTATCTAACGCGATTAAAATCATTAATCAACGAGGCTTAGAAAAGCTAGAGCATGAAGAAAAATCAATCGCGATTTCAACCATTATGGATACCAGTCCCTCAATATTTAATCTTGATGATCAGTTAATTGACGTGGCTAAAGATTTGATCAAACAAAAAAGCGGTTGTGTTTCAATTGTAGAAAACAATCAATTAGTTGGCGTTATCACTTCAAATGATTTTGTTAAGTTAGCGATTGAGCAACTGAGTTAACCTTTCGCCATTCAGACTTAGCGAGCTCTCCCAAGCTGACTTATTGTCTGGCTAAACGAATATTATCCATGTTTTGTAAGCAGTTACTACGCCACGGATTTATATCTAAGCCCCCTCTTCGAGTATATCGTGCGTAAACCGTTAATTTTTTTGGTTTACAAACATTCATAAAATCAATAAATATCCTTTCTACACATTGCTCATGAAATTCATTATGTGAACGAAATGAGACTAAATATTTTAACAAAGAAGCATGACAAACGGCAGCCCCAGTGTATTGAATAAAGATAGAAGCCCAATCAGGTTGGTTAGTGATTAAACAATTGCTTTTTAATAAATGAGAACAAAGGGATTCGGAAACGATTTGCTGTGACAATTGTGCTGACAAATCCAAATTTAACAAGTTTGCTTGATAGTTATAGTGTTCAATTTTAATCGTTTGTTGATCAATGCAATCCGCTTTAAGGGAATCAATTTGGTATTTATCTTTTTCAGTCAGCTCGGTTAATATCACTTCAACATTTGCTTCGGCGACTTTGCTTAAGTCCTTTTCAATCAGTGCTCGTAATGTTTGCCAGTCTTCTACAATGGTTTGATTTAATGAGTTTAAATAAAGCTTTAATGATTTAGATTCAACAATGTTAGGGCTGTCAGCAGGAAAACGAAATTCAGCAATGGCGACTTGCGGCAAACCCAATTTATTTAACCAGCTTAGCTCATAGGCATTCCATATATCCTGACCATGGAATGGAAGTGAGCTTTTTAAGCCTAATTCATCACGTTTGATTTTTCGAGCAATAGGAAATAACAGCGACGGTTGATATTGGTCATGGTAACTAACCTCTTGACCTAGCGGATTAGTGGTGGTTTTAATATTTAACGTTTGAGTTTGATCAGTATCTATAGGCATCCGCTAATTTTACATTTAAAACGGGAGTAATGAAATTAAAATAACCATTCCTTAAACGTCAAAAGAGATATAATACAAAGCTGAACTCAAGATAATAAGCGCTAAAACCTTAAGGAATTTTACTGTATGTGCCCATCGCCAATAAAAGAAGCGGTTAAGATCCGCAAACCTCTCAGGTTTAATAGCGAACTTCATAACCAAGCCCTTTCGTTTGAAACCACTTATGGTATTTTTTCACCTAAAGAGATTGACCAAGGTACTAAACTTTTACTGGCTCATCTTGATGTAGAAACCGATTTTGACTGTCTTGATTTAGGTTGTGGGTACGGTCCTGTTGGAATATGGATGGCAAAAAATGCCACTAATGGACAAATCATCATGTTAGATAAAGATTTTGTTGCCATTGAATATGCCAACAGAAATGTCAAAATCAATCAACTTAACAATGCTAAAGCGGTTCTAAGTAATGGATTTTCAGCTTTAGAAGAGCAAAAATTTGACCTTATCGTTTCAAATATACCGGCAAAAGTCGGTAACGAAATGCTTTATCTGTTTTTGTACGATGCATTTCATCATTTAAAACCAGGGGGGAAATTTGTCGTTGTAACGGTAAATGGGCTAAGGCATTTTTGCAAAAGAACCTTTAAAGAGGTCTTTGGTAATTATAAAAAAGTTAAGCAAGGACAATCATATACTATCTCATCAACAACCAAAGAAAGTTAATATGCTATTTCAAATATAATCGACAAAGTAAACACTTATATTACTTTTTTTATCACAAAAACCATTCACAAAAACTGTGGATAACTTTGGGGAAAAGATAACTAAAAGTAGGCTAAAGCCGCTAGATAAAAGCCTCTTGACCGGATTGGGTGTTTTTTGTACAGCTGCAAATAAAGCTTTAAAAAACAACAGCTTATATTAATTTTTATTAAAATCAGTAAGTTACCGTTACTGTTCATTTGTTGTGCAGAGCGCAATAATATAAATTCACATTTTCTGTGGATTTATATTGACAGAAAGTTGTTATAGTGGTTTTGCTTAAAAAAAACAGCCAAAATAAGTGGTCAGTTATACACTCTCGTCTGTAACGGAAAGTGCTCACTCACATGACAAATTTTGGCATATCAATTTACTCTTTTAATCACTATTTATCTAAATGAACATCCATTTGAGGGTAAGGGATTGAAATAGATGCTTCGTCAAAAGCGAGTTTGATCTTTTCGTTTAAGTCAAATAACACGCCCCAATAATCGGCGCTTTTTACCCAAGGTCGTACCACAAAGTTCACTGACGAGTCAGCCAGTTCAGAAACAGCGACCAAAGGTTCCGGCTCACTTAATACTCTTTCGTCATTCTTCATGATCTCAAGCATAATGTTTTTTGCTTGTTTAATATCATCGTCATAACCAATACCAAAAACCATATCCACCCGGCGAGTCGATCGAGCTGAAAAATTAGTAATTACACCGCCATAAATAGCGCCATTTGGCACAATCATTTCTTTATTATCGCCAGTACGCATAACGGTATTGAAAATACTGATCTTTTCAACCACGCCAGAGATCCCTGCTGCTTCAATAAAATCACCGGAGGTAAAAGGTCGAAACATAATTAACATCACGCCGGCAGCAAAGTTCTGCAAAGAACTTTGAAGAGAAAGACCTATCGCTAAACCTGCAGCACCAATCAAAGCGACCAATGATGTGGTATCAACACCTAACTCACCTAATGAAGCGATAATAATGAATAAAACTAAAATACTTTTGACCATGCCAGAAACAAAATCCGTTAAAACTTGATCAACTTTGCTTTTGAGCATCAATTTTTCTACAATCTTTGTGATTACATTTGCAATCCACTTACCTACCACAAAAATGGCAATGGCAAATACAAAGTTAATGCCATAAGGTAATATATAGGTTTCTACAATATTTGTAATTGCGTCAGGGGAAATTTCCATTTGTCTGTCCTTTACTTGTGTTGTCGTTTGAGAGTATTAATGTTTGAGTCGTACAAAATTATACCTTATTCACTTCTAAGTCTCTAAACAGGTATAATCGCTATATTACTCAATAAAATCATTATTCTGAAATATTTCTTTCATAAAAACCTAAAAAATATAGCAAAATGAACCAATTTAAAGATATTAATAAAGAAACACAATTAAAAATTAACCAATTAGAAAAAACGTTGCGTTCAAACGTTGGTAAAGCGATTGCCGATTTCAATATGATTGAAGACGGTGATAAGGTGATGGTTTGTTTGTCTGGAGGCAAAGATAGTTATACCTTGCTTCATATTCTTCAAATTTTACAAAAAAGAGCTCCAATTAATTTTCAAATTGTCGCCGTCAATTTAGACCAAAAGCAGCCAGGCTTCCCTGAAAATATTCTTCCAGAATATCTTCAATCAATTGGCGTTGAATATCACATTATTGAAGAAGATACCTATAGCATAGTAAAAGACAAAATACCTGAAGGAAAAACAACTTGCTCACTCTGTTCAAGGTTAAGACGTGGGATCATTTATTCTTGGGCTAAAGAAAATAATATAACTAAAATAGCGTTAGGCCATCACCGAGACGACATTATTGAAACCTTATTCTTGAATATGTTCTTTGGTGGGAAATTAAAATCAATGCCGCCAAAGCTCTGTAGCGACGATGGAAAAAATATTGTAATACGTCCACTCGCTTACGCAAAAGAATCTGTTATTTCGCAATATTCCCAATTATTGAAATTTCCAATAATCCCGTGTAATCTTTGCGGTTCACAAGAAAACTTACAACGTAAGCAAATTAAGCTGATGCTACAAAAATGGCAACAACAGTTTCCAGGGCGGTTAGAAAGTATTTTTGGAGCATTGTCTAATGTTGCACCTTCTCACTTGCTGGATACGCAGTTATTTCCCTTTCACCAATTAACGACTAATGGAACATTGCCAACGGTGGAAGATCCATTATTTGACAATGAAGAAATATTACTTGAAAAACAGCTCCAACCCGACGATTCCATTTTATCGATCAAAAATTTAAGCTAAAACTCGATCTTCTTGTTGATTTTTAAGTGAAGAGTTTATTATATCTGATATAAATTGAGCGATTAATTCAACCGACTTTTTCATGTTCTCTTCGAGTGTCACAGCCGATTTAACCCGCGGTTTAAAAGAATGGTCACCATCCGTCAAAAATTTAACATTAACCTTTTTAGAAAATTGATAAGTATCTACTTCATTTTGGTTTCCAAAAGTATCTCTATCACCTTGAACAATGAGTGTTGGAACTGATATTGAAGCTAAATGCTCACCGCGAAATTTATCTTCCTTTTTAGGTGGATGAAAGGGAAAGCCTAAACAAATCACTCCTTTAATTTCATCGTTTAAATCTTCTTCTGCGGCTAATAAACTAGCAACTCTTCCTCCCATTGATTTGCCACCGATGAAAAGGTTTTTCTTATGGCTAACATTATTGATTGCTTCTTCAAATGCTATTAATAACTTTGGCATCCTGTCTGGCGGTCTACGCTTGCCTTCTTTTTTGATTATTTTCATATAAGGAAATTCAAAGCCTATAACCTCAATATTTTTTTCTTCTAATCCTTTTGTTACCGACACCATAAACTCGCTGTCTAAACCAGCTCCAGCGCCGTGTGTTATAAGAAATGTCGCTATTGGCATAATAAAAAACCTGAGAACGGTTAAATTGATGAATTCAAAATGCTATTTATTTGAAATTTTGTTTTTACATAATTTGAAAGTTTAACTTGTTCATCAAACAAATACTCCTTTACCACCCGCCGACTAGCAATAACTCTTTGTTTAGTGATTTCAGTTAATAGCACAACAACATCTAAATGAGCAGCCATTGCAGCATTTATCCCAGTTAGAGAATCTTCGACAACCAACACTTCATTTCTATTAAATCCTTCGGCAGCTTTTAAATATATTTCTGGATGAGGTTTAGAATTTTTGACTGAGTTACGTGTTAGAACAAAATCGATTTTATCTAAGACTCCTAAATAGCTGAGCACTTCTTTAGCTTCTTTTTCCGCTGACATAGTTGCAATGCCAACGGTAACATTATTTCCCTTCAACCAATGTAATAAATAAATTATCTCTTTGTGCTCTGCATTTTTGACAATTTGAGGGTCACTTAACATTTGTCTATAAATATTAACTCGTACTTCAGAAAGTGTTTTAGCAAGATTTAATTCTTTATTTGAAGACGATAAAATCTGAGAAACCACTTTTTCATCTAGGGGGTATTTTTGTAACATATGCTCAACAACGGTTTCTCGCGATGCCCCAACCACATTAACAAACTCATTTTTCACTTCATCTTCATCGTATAAATCAGACGATAAATATGATATTGCTTGCGCATAAGAAAGAGCTTTAAGCCTTTCTGAATCAAGCAATACTCCATCCATATCAAAAACCACTAATTTATACATTTATAATAAATATTCCGTAATGGTTTTAAAGTTAATCAATACTTCACAATAAACGATCATCAATCAACAACATTCTCAGCCAGCATATTAATTAAATTATCAACTTCAATTAACGCACTCATATATTCCACAACCATGCCTGCGAACCATGGTCGCTTTGATGTTCCTGATGACCATCGTACATCTTCTGGTGATAAGTTTTTAGCTTCACCAACGGAGTGACAGCCCAAAGCCCATAAGGAATCATCTAAGATAATTAAAAAATCATACGGTTTTTTTTCTATATTAGAACGTTCTGGCATTAGAAATTTTTGGGTATCAACAACCATTAAGTTGCCTTTTTCATGAGGAATTAATCCCATAAACCACTTTGGTGTTCCAACTAACGGAGTGATTTCTTTTTGGTTGATATTGACAATTCCACCAAGTTTTACCAATGGCACAGCTAATGGTAATTGACTCACTTCAAAAACTAAAGTTTGAAAAACATTACCTAATATATTTTTTAGTGGTTGTTTTTCTCGATGAGAAAATGAAGCTTGCGTAGATTCAATATTTGCTTCGGTTGCTTCTTTAGAGGAGTCGACAGTATTAGAATCAACACTTGTGTCTTGTTTTTCAGTCGTCAAATGTTCTTTTGGCGTTATTATATTCGCTAAAGCTATTTTTGCTAATAATTTTTCAACACTTTCTAATCGAGAGTCTACCTCTGGTTCGTCTTTAAACTTTCTTTGAGAGTATTCTTCAATTTCTTGATTAACTTTTGTCGTATGAGAAGATTCATCAATTTGTGTATTATTGTTATATTTTTGTTTGTTTTGATTATCATCCTTTAAAGCTTTGCTCTCTTGATTAAAGTTTTTTTCTTTAATCACATTTTTTTCGGTAGTGTTCTCCAATGTATTTTCTTTAACGTTATTTCCGTCTAAAATATTAACTTTTTCAGAGCCAGAAAAATCATCTTTTGGTGGAGCAACATCCTCAAGTATCCCACTCAAAATATCATTTCTTTCTTTAGCTAATTTAAATGCTCTATCAATATTTGTCGTTTGATTTGTTTTGTCTTTAGTTAAATTGTCATGCAAATTAACAATGGTAGAAAGTTTTTCAGGAGGTTTTTCTTTGAGACTAGTTGATGAATCAATCAATAAATAAGATACATAATCTTCAAGTACCGATTTAGATTCTGTGACAGGTGGTTTATTGAGTTTCATAATATATAATATTAATCATCAAAATGATTAAGCTACTTTACTTTGAGACGACATTGCTAATAAAGTATCTGTTAATTTTTTATAAGCCACAACACCATGAGTTTCAGGATACAAATGCCCCGGACTAAAGTGAAGTCTAGAAGCATCTCTAAATTTTGTATCAACAGGAATGACACGTTCCCATAAGTGTCCACCAAAATCATCTCTCATGTTTCTAAGTGCTTTTATAGAAGCGTTAGTTCTACGGTCAAACATGGTTGGTACTATTTTATAATCAATCGTATGATGTTGCGCTTTAATCACCATATTCAGCGTTTCCATCATTCTCTCTAAACCTTTAATCGCTAAAAATTCTGTTTGTACTGGCACTAACAAAAGTTGACAAGCCGCTAAAGCGTTTATCATTAAAATACCTAAAATAGGAGGGCAATCAATTAATACATAATCAAAATCATCTTCTAATAAATTTAGTACTTTATTAAGAACTAACCCCATACCTTCTTTTGTGCTAAATTTTTTATCTAATGTTGCAAGACTTAACGAAGCAGGCATAAGAGTGATATCTTCTTTTTCAAGTTTAATCAGTGTGTTCAATGCTTGTTTTTTTGTGCTAGGAGGGTTAGCAAACCAATCAAACAAATTGTAATTTAACTGTTCACTGTCAAAACCAAAATAAGCAGTTAACGAGGCATGAGGATCACAGTCAAGCATTAATACTCGATAACCGCGCGTCGATAAAATGCCTGCAAGTGCAGCAACTGAGGTGGTTTTTCCTACGCCACCTTTTTGGTTTGCTATTGTACAAACTTTCACAACAATTCTCTCTTCAATTTTAATCTATTTTTCATTATGTTATTCATCAGTATCTTTTTTGCCTTTTTGCGGTGAATCTTTGCCGCGAATTAGAATGCCACCACCAGGTAATTTAATGATTTGATATTTTGGTTCTTGCTCTTTTTTAACCAACGTTTCATTTGAGTCATCGTTAATATTCTTTGCAGCGGCCTCAGGTTTTACATCATTGTTAGTGTTTACTTCTTCTTTAGAGTCGATAATTTCTTTAGCTACTTGCTGCTTACGAGATATCGATATAACAACGCGCCTATTTTTTTGCCTTCCTTCAATTAATTGGTTATCAGCAATAGGTTGATACTCTCCATGACCTTGAACACTTAAACGATTAGCCTGTACATTGAGCTTTTGCAATTTGCGTACCACGGCAACAGCTCTTGCGCTCGAAAGCTCCCAATTAGAGGGGAATTTTAACGTGTTAATTGGAATATTATCAGTATGGCCATGAACTAAAATTAATTGAAGGTTTTCATTGAGGTGCTTGGAAACTTCTTCCATTAGCGGTTCTGCTTCTTTATTTAACAAATCACTTCCTGAAGGAAAGAGAAGCGCACTTTTTAAAACAATATTAATCCAATTAGCATCCGAATTAATTTCAGCCAACTCCTGATCTATCAAATCACCTAGGCTCGCTTCTAAACCTTTTTCAAGCTCTTTAAATGCCTCACTTGAAGCAAAGTTTTCCGAATCAATTTTTGCTTGTTCAGTATCGTCAGAATTTAGTTCGGGTTGTTCTGTATTGTCTCCCGTAACAGCTTGTAAGCTAAGTGAAGGAGTGCCAATTTGAATAGGCGTAAGACTCTTTTGTCTACTATCAAATACAGATTCAAGAGATTGAGAAAGTACTTTATATTTACTCACGTTAACTTGAGAAATTGAATACATGACTACAAAAAATGCAAATAATAAGGTGATAAAATCTGCGTAAGAAATTAACCAGCGGCCAACCTCTTGATCATCAACATTAATATTATTTCTAATTCGCCGCATTGCATTTCCAAACGATTGCCTTTTCTTTTAATCATTATCTATTTTGTTGGTTAAACAAAATAGGTAAAATTTATAAAATAGCCTACCGACCAATATAACCTTCTAATTTTGTCTCAATCACTCGAGGATTTTCACCCTCAGCAATACAGGCAATACCTTCGAGGATCATTTCCATGTATTGAGATTTTTGGGCAACAATCGCTCTGAGCTTATGATAAATTGGCAAAAATAAAAGATTGGCAAAGCCGATGCCATAAATAGTTGCTATAAAAGCCGTTGCAATCCCAGCCCCTAATAATTCAGGGTTAGATAAATTTCCCATAACATGAATAAGACCAAGTACCGCCCCCACAATACCAATTGTTGGAGAATAACCGCCAAGTGATTCATACACTTTTGAAGCGCTTAATAATTCTTTAATAGTAACGTCTAACTCAACGTATAACGCGCCTCGAATGGCTTCTGGATCATTGCCATCAACTAACATATTGAGTCCTTTCAAAATATAGGGATCTAAAGATTGGTCGATACTTTTTTCTAGTCCAAGTAGCCCTTCACGTCGAGCAAGATGGCTCCATGCTGTAACTTTTAATACACCTTCTTTCATTGGTTGAATGGGTGGTTTGAATGTCCATACAAAAATTTTTAATGCTTTAATAAATGTTTTTAAATGTGTTTGGATCATTACCGCCCCAAACGAACCACCAACCACAATAAGCAATGCCGCAGGATTAAATAAGGCAGAAATACTGCCGCCTTCCAAAACTTGCCCTCCAAAAATGGCTCCAAGAGCAAGTAGAATTCCGATAATGGTTAAACGATCCATTACACTTCCTTCATTAAAGCGCCTGCAAATTGATCAATGGAATATTCCTTGTCTGACAAACCAGCTTTACTAACTGACATTGGCATACCATAAACCACACAAGATGATTCATTTTGTGTCCAAACTCTTCCACCTTTTGCTTTAATTAATTTACAACCTTCTGTCCCATCATCCCCCATGCCAGTTAGCACTAAGGCTAAAATATTAGCATTAAATATTTTAGATGCAGAACCAAAAGAAATATTTACACTGGGTGAAAATTGTATTCTGGCATCGGTATCTCTTACCCTTAATCGAGCTGATGGCGGACGACCTTCAAAAATCATTTGTTTTCCACCAGGTGCTATATAGACATGACCCGCTTGAAGCGTCATACCGTCTTCAGCTTCATGAACTTCTAACTGACATAAGCCGTTTAACCTTGCTGCAAATGCGCCTGTAAATGTGCCTGGCATATGTTGCGTAATAGTAATAGGACACGGAAAGTTTGCAGGCAATGGAACTAAAACTTTTTGTAATGCTACTGGACCACCTGTTGATGCTCCAATCATCAATAGGTCAATTTTTTTATTCGCTTGAATGTTTTTAGCTTTATAAGTAGGAAAAGGTTTGGGTTTAGTTGTTGATGCTCGAATAGCTTTTGGAGCTAAAGTAACACCGCCTAACTCTCTAATTTTAGAATGCAATAAGCTGGCTAAACCATCACCATCATTCGAAATAGATTCGTAAGATTTTAATAGAAAATCGGTTGCTCCAGCATCAAGAGCATCCAATGTTATTTTTGCATTGTCATAGGTTAATGACGATAACATTAATACTTTGGCTTGACTGACTTTTACAATTTGTTTAAGAGCTGTAATGCCATCCATTACTGGCATTTCGACATCTAAGGTGACAACATCTGGCTGTAATTGCCTTGCTTTGTCAATTGCTTCTTTACCATTATTGGCAACACCTACAACTTTAATTCCTGCAGCACTGCTCAGAATTGAACACACTCTGCGGCAAAAAAATTGAGAATCATCAACAACAAGTACCGTAATTGGCATAAGGCTACCTTAAAAAGGGGTTTTATAATTATGATCAATAACTAACGATGATCAACTCACGTAATGTTTTAATAAACTAGGAATATCCAAAATAAGAGCTATTTTACCATCACTAGTAATTGTCGCGCCCGCCATTCCAGGTGTGCCATGAAGCGATTTCCCTAGGGGTTTTATAACCACTTCTTCTTGACCGACCAAACCATCAACAACAAAACCAACGGTTTGAGTTCCAATTTGAGCCAGAACAACATGACCGTTTCTCTCGCGGTTATTATCCCGTTGTCCGGTAGAAAGCATTTCACTAAGGAAAAATAACGGCAATGCTTTTTCTCGAACCACAATCATTAATTGACCATCAACGGTATTTGTTTTAGTGAGATCTAAGTGAAATATTTCATTAACCGCCGTTAATGGGAAGGCAAAAGAATTATCGCCAATTTTAACCATTAATGTTGGCAATATAGCCAAAGTTAAGGGTACTTTAATTAATATTTTAGTGCCTTTACCAAGCGATGACTCTATATCAAGTGAACCATTTAATTGGGTGATCTTTGTTTTAACCACATCCATTCCAACACCTCGTCCTGAAATGTCTGAAATTTCTTGTTTGGTGGAAAATCCGGCATGAAAAATTAAGTTATAACATTCATTATTAGTTAAACGATCTGCGTGTTCTTTATCCATCAAACCTTTTTTTACAGCAATACTTCTTAATAGATTAGGATCCATTCCCTTACCATCATCTTCAATGATCAGCATGATGTGATCACCTTCTTGGGCGGCAGAAAGCGTAATGATACCTGAACGATTTTTTCCTGCATTGGCTCTATCTTCTGGCATTTCAATACCATGATCAACAGAGTTTCTAACCAAATGAACTAATGGATCTGCCAGAGCTTCGACTAAGTTTTTATCGAGATCCGTATCTTCACCTTTCATTTCTAAAGTAATTTCTTTTTTCAAACTTCTGGCTAAATCTCGTACAACACGCGGAAAACGCCCAAACACTTTCTTAATAGGTTGCATCCGAGTTTTCATCACGGCACCTTGTAAATCACCAGTGACAATATCAAGATTTGAAACCGCTTTGGTCAAATCTTCACTATTTTTCATTTCACTAGAAACGGTTTTTAATCGATTTCTTGCTAAAACTAACTCCCCAACCATATTCATAATATCGTCAAGTCGTTTAGTATCAACTCTTACGGTGGCTTCAGTCACGATTGCTGATTTTTTAGCTTTAGCAGGTGCCTTAGCGGCCGATTTTTCTTTTACTGGCGCCGTAGCGGTTTTTGTTGCTGGTTTAGCGACTGGTTTTGCCGCTACTTTAGTCTTTTTAGGCTCTACAGCTTTTTTAGCGGGAGGCGAATTTTTAGTCGGCTTGGTTTCCGCTGGTTTTACATTTGTACTTTTTGTTGTTGGCGATTTACCCGAACCATGCAACTCATCTAATAATGCTTCAAACTCACTGTCATCAATCATTCCATCATCAGAAGGCTTACTTGCTGAGGCGACTGCAGAAGTATTTCCTGCGGTGGCTGTATCCATTTTTTCTTGACCATGTAACTCGTCTAATAACGCTTCAAATTCATCATCGGTAATCTCATCGTTATTAGACGCTGGAGCAGGAGATGTTGTTGCTGAAGATTCTTTAGCCGCCGCTTTTGATTCATCTGCGGCAAATGTGCCATCGCCATGCAGTTCGTCTAATAACGCTTCAAACTCATCATCGGTTATTTCATCATTGGATGAACCCGCTTGCGTTGTGCTTGTTGTATTGGGGGCTGCCGTCGCGGGTTCCGCTCCTGCCGCGCCATTAAGTTCATCTAACAGTGCATCAAACTCGTCATCAGTTATTTCTTCTTGGGAAGCGTTTGCTGATTCTTGATGGTTCGATCCTGCATCATCATCCTGTTCAGGCTGTGCAACTACCTCTTCTTGCCCACCGTTAGGCGTAACATAGGTTCCTAATAGTGTTAAAAATTCGGCAGGCGCATCTTCAGGTGTTTCTCCGGCTCTTACTGAGTCGAACATTTCATTAACATAATCTAACGACTTAAGAATACTATCCATTAAGTCGGCATCCGCAACTCTATCGCCGTTACGAAGAATATCGAAAATATTTTCTGTGATATGGCAGATATCAACTAAAGATTTTAAATTTAAAAAACCTGCGCCACCCTTTACCGTATGAAAGCCACGGAATATTCCATTCAGCAGTTCCATATCTTGAGGATCATTTTCTAAAGCAACCAGTTGCTCCGACATTTCTTCAAGAATTTCGCCCGCTTCAATCAAGAAGTCTTGCAGTATTTCTTCATCTGCTTCAAATGACATTTAAAGCTCCTTAAAAACCCAAGCTAGAAAGCAGATCGTCAACTTCATCTTGACCTTGAACCACATCGTCACGCTTGTTAGCGTTAACCACTGGTCCTTCTACCCCTTTTTTGACAACATTTTGATCCTTTTGTAAATTGTATCCCTCCATGCTGCCAAACATTTTTATAATATGCACCATACTCTCTTCAACATCATGAACTAATGTGATCACTTGACGAATTACTTGACCCGTTAAATCTTGATAATCTTGAGCCATTAATACATCGTTTAATTCACTATGTAATGCATCAGCATCATCTTTGTTTTTAACTAAATGTGTTTCAATTTTTTTACAAAGCTTCCTAAAATCACCTGGAGCCAATTCTCTGTTATAAAGTTTTTTCCATTCAATCAGCAATTCTTCAGAATCTTTTGCCATGGTATTAGAACGTTCTGTACAACTTTCAACTTTATCCATGGTTTTGTTGGCGGCTTCTTCTGTTTTTTCTATCACATAATTTAAACGCTCTTTTGCGTCAGGAATTTCAGAAGCGGCAATATCAGTGATCCTTGAGTCCATCTGAAAGTTGGTAAGCGCTTCATGTAAGTTACGTGTCAGTTTTCCTATTTCAAGAAAGAGATCGTCATCACCATCGGAAGCAAATGAGTCAATTAATTCTTGAGCATCTTCAATTTCATTTTTTTCTAAATGCGAGAGTAAATCGCGAGTTTGCGTAATCGTTTTTGTGAGCTGATCTTTGTTCGATAGTGACATTGTTTTTTCCTTGTAGAGCTTGATCTAACCGTCAATTCGCTCGAATATTTTTTGTAATTTTTCATCCAAGGTTGCTGCTGTAAATGGTTTAACAATATAACCATTCACGCCCGCTTGAGCCGCTTCAATAATCTGTTCTCGTTTAGATTCAGCGGTCACCATTAATACTGGCATTGTTTTTAATTTACTGTCAGCTCTAACTGCCTTAAGTAAATCAATCCCTTGCATGCCGGGCATATTCCAGTCAGTCACTAAAAAATTAAAATTTCCAGATTGCAACATTGGTAATGCCGTATTACCATCATCAGCCTCCTGAGTATTTGTAAAGCCCAAGTCTCTCAGTAAATTTTTGATGATTCTACGCATGGTAGAAAAGTCATCAACAACTAAGATTTTCATGTTTTTATCCAAGTTCAATCTCCAAATGAAATTATCAGCAATTCAGTTTTTTAAGCTAGGTTAAAAAGTATTAACCGGCTTAAATTGTTCTTTTATCACTATTTACAATATCTTATCTAATGTCTCATATTAAATTTAGTCTAGATTTGCTATTTCTTCCAATCTTTTAATCGAGATTGTAGTCGTAACATCGCTTGACTGTTTATTTGGCTAATTCTTGACTCGCTTACCCCTAGAACATCACCAATTTCTTTTAAATTAAGTTCTTCATCATAATAAAGCGCTAAGACGAGTTTTTCTCGCTCGGGTAATGTAGAAATGGCTTTTGCTAAAGAATTTCTAAAATCTTCTTTTTGAATTTTTTCTAATGGAGTCTGCCCCGCATCTGAAAGTCCTTGAGAGAAATAATCCTCAGTAACTCCCATCGCTTCAAAATCCATCATGTGTCCATTACTAACATCCATTAGCATCTGCCGGTACTCGATCACTTCAACGCCTAATTTTTCAGCGACTTCCGTATCTCTAGCGTCTCTTCCTGTCTGTTGCTCAATTTCTTTAATCACACTTGCAATGCTTCTTGCATTTTTATGTACCGAACGAGGAACCCAGTCACCTCGCCTGATTTCATCAATCATCGAACCTCTAATTCGGATCCCAGCAAAAGTTTCAAAACTAGCACCCTTATTCGCATCAAAATTGCCTCTGGCTTCTAACAAACCTAACATGCCAGCTTGTAGCATATCTTCAAATTGGACGCTTGAGGGCAGTCGAGCCATAAGATGATGTGCAATACGTTTAACCAAAGGGGCATAACGTTCCGCAAAATTATCATCCTGTATTTTTTTGTAAGTATCCGCTCCGCTCACATCCCCAGCCTTATTTTAATAATGCGTTAAATCTGATATCCATTACGCTTGTTTTTATTAAGCTCAACTTGCTCGCGAAATTAATCGTTCCATAAAAAATTCAATATTGCCACTGGCATTTTTTGGTTGAGGCCACTGCTGCACTTTTTTAGCTAAACTTTTAATTGCGATTGATGCCGGACTACGTGGAAAAGCATCTAAAAGCGGCTTCTGTTTTTTAACCGACATTCGAACATTATCGTCGAATGGGATTGAGCCCAAATAATTTAAGGTGACATCCAAGAACCGATTACAAACGCCGCTCAACGTTGCAAAAAGCTCTCGACCTTCTTGACTTGTTTTTACCATATTCGCTAACACATGAAAACGAACAATATTATGGTCTTTATTTAATACTTTCATCAAAGCGTAAACATCAGTTATAGATGTTGGTTCATCACAAACAACGGCTAAAACTTCCTGAGCCGCTTGAATAAAATTAACCACCATGTCGGTGATGCCAGCCGCCGTATCAATGATCAAAAAGTCAATGTTATGACCAATATCATTAAATGCTTGAATAATGCCCGCATGTTCTATTGATGATAGTTCGGACATACTCTTAGTTCCCGAAGAAGCGGGAACTATCTGTAGCCCATAAGGCCCTTCAAGAATAATATCCGATAAATCACATTCACCTTGCAAAACATTGGCTAGATTCTTTTGCGTTTTTAAACCTAGCATAATATCAACATTGGCTAAACCAAGATCCGCATCTAACAGCATCACTTTGTGTCCCAGTTGGCATAAACCAATCGCCAGATTAACTGAGACGTTACTTTTGCCTACACCACCTTTACCGCCCGTAACCGCAATAACTTTTACAGGTTTTAATGATGTAACATCGGCAAGATCACTCATCGGGTTCAAAAAGCCTTCTCCTAAATGATTTTAATAAACCACGGCTATTCAGTATTTAATTAAGCATAGCCTATATTTGCAAGAATGTTGTTTTATACTTTAATTTTCAACTACGCAGATTTTACAGGTTGAAGCTCTTGAGCTAGTTGCCAATCCACTACCTCTGCTCCGTATTTATTTGCCATACAGACGGCTTTTGAAACTAATTGATGGCTACGAGCTGTGCGAATGTTTTCCGGTATTTTTTGTCCATCACAAGTAAATGCAACCGGCAATTGATTACTAATAACGGTGCTTAAAACTTCACCTAAACTTGTCGCTTCATCCAGTTTACTAATAATGACACCATAAGGAGAATAAGCTTTAGCCAGCTCAATGGAGTGTTTAATAACGGTTAATTGATTTGTTGCAGGAATCATTAAAAAACGCTTAATGTTATGGTTAGTATTTTTTAATGTCATCAGCGACTGATTATTTTTATTTTTGCTAAGTGATGCGGTATCAATAAGAATTAATTTCTTGTTTTTAAACTGATGAAGTAAATGTTCTAAATTATGCTTGCTACTAACACTTAGCATTGGAATACCTAACAAGCGTGCAAAATTGCCTAATTGCTGTTGGGCAGACATGCCGTAACCATCAGTAGAAATCAAACCAACAGAATCAACGCCATGCTGTATGATAAAACGAGCCGCCAACTTAGCAATTGTTGAGGTTTTTCCTGAGCCCGAGGGTCCCATAAAAGCGTATGAGCCGCCTTTTTCCAATAGGTTGTGAGAATGACTGATCATTGATTTAGCTAATAAGGCCAATAAATTCTGCCAACAACATTCAGCATCTTGTTGTGGTTTTACTTGAGGGATAAGGCGGTTAGCAATTGCTTGACTAATTCCCAAAGCAGATAGTCGCCTAGCTAACATAGCAGAAACCGGATCTTTTTCACTAAACCGCTCCCAGCCAATACCTTTTAACTGCTCCGACATCATCGAGCGCATTAAACCTAGCTCTTCTCTCATGGCATCAAGACCTGGGTCACTCACCCATTCAACCGCTCTATTTTTAGCTTTAGATGTTGAACGATTATTACTTTTAATTAGTCTTGGCTTATCACCGTTCAATTCATTCTCATTAAACTCACTTTCATTGACACCGGTCATTTGATTCATTACCGCTTGTTGATGAGACTCTAATGGAACCGTTTCAGTATTATTTAATGACGCTTGCTCTGCGACTTCAGGTGGATTTTCTGTTTGGTTTTTCTTTGAAGTCGGTAATAAGTTTTCATCGTAATCCAGAGCCGCAATAACTTCGACACCATTCGCTGTTTTTTGACTTGATAAAATTGCGGCATCATCGCCAAACTCTTCTGAGACTTGGCGAAGTGCTGTTCTCATATTGCTACTATAAAATCGTCTTATTTTCATAATAATTCTCGTTCTAACGGCTACGGTTTGTTATTTCTTAATTTACGTTTTTATAACTTATTGATTGCCAACATTGGCGACCACTTTAATTTGTTTGTTATCAGGTATTTCCTGATAACTTAATACATGCAATCCTTTAATCCCAAAACGCGCAAATTTCGCTAATGAAAGTCGCAAACTGGGGGCAACTAATAATATTGCCGCTTGCCCTGCGGCTTCTTGTTGTGAAACCAATTGTTTTAATGAGGTTTGAATCCTATCAGCTAAGCCTGGCTCAATTCCTACGGACTCTTCTCCTCCCTGTGATAATGACTGTTGCAATATCTGTTCCAATTCCGGAGCCAATGTAACAACAGGAATTTCATCCTCTAGACCATTGATATTCTGCACAATTAATCGATTTAAAGACACTCTGACGGCACTAGTTAAAACGGCAGGATCTTGACTTCTTGGTGCGTACTCCGCCAAAGTTTCGGCGATTGTGCGTAAATCTCTCACAGGAACTTGCTCTACTAATAAGTTTTGTAACACCTTGACTAAGGTGCCTAAAGGTACAACATCAGGGATTAATGTTTCAGCTAATTTAGGAGCTGATTTGGCTAATGCTTTTAGCATTTGTTCTGCTTCTTCATGACCAAATAAATCCGCCGCATGAGACTGTAATAAGTGACTTAAATGTGTCGCAATAACAGTACTTGCATCAACCACGGTATAACCTAATGCTTGAGCATTATCTCTTTGTGAACTATTAATCCAAATAGCATCTAAACCAAAAGCAGGATCTTTAGCTTCAACCCCTTCTAATTTACCAAAGACTTGACCAGGATTAATCGCAAGTTCTTTATCAGGATAAACCTCTGCATCTCCAACTGTGGCCCCTTGAATAGCAATTCGATAGGCGTTAGGCGCAAGGTCAAGGTTGTCTCTAATGTGTACGGATGAAACTAAAAAACCTAATTCCTGAGAAACCTTTTTTCTAACGCCTTTAATTCGTCCCATTAACTTTCCGTCTTGAGCCGGATCAACCATAGGAATTAGCCTATAGCCAACCTCTAAGCCAACTTGATCAACCGATGGTACGTCATCCCAGCTTAATTCTTTTAGTACAGGTTCAGGCTCCGGTTGCTGTTCAATTTCTTCTTGTTGAAGAGTTTCCACAACTGCATTTTTTTTCTCTACTAAATGTCCTCCAAAACCACAAATACCACTCAATAATAAAAAGGGTATGTGCGGCATACCAGGAATAATTCCCATAACAAATAAAACACCCGAGGTAACATATAAGACTTTGGGTTTCATAATTAATTGGTTAATTAACATCGTGCCCATATTGTGAGCCGTTGTTTGTCGAGTCACCATAATAGCTGCCGAGGTTGACAACAGTAATGCGGGAACTTGAGCAACTAAACCATCACCAATGGTTAACAAAGCGTAATATTGCATTGCGGTGGAAAAATCAAGACCATGTTGACCAACTCCAACAGCAACACCACCAATAATATTTATAAATAAAATTAATAATCCTGCAACCGCATCACCACGTACAAATTTTGATGCTCCATCCATTGAGCCGTAAAAATCTGCTTCTTGGGAAACTTCGCTTCTTCGCTCTTTTGCCTCTTCTTGTGTTAATAATCCTGCATTTAAATCCGCATCAATTGCCATTTGCTTACCGGGCATGGCATCCAAAGTAAATCGAGCACTCACTTCAGAAATACGCCCTGCACCTTTAGTCACCACAACAAAGTTAATAATAACCAAAATCGAAAAAACCACTAAACCAACAGCATAATTACCGCCAATAACCACTGAACCAAATGACTCAATAACATCACCAGCAGCGCCAGCGCCTGTATGCCCGTTCATTAATACCACACGTGTTGAAGCAACATTTAAAGCCAAACGCATTAAAGTGGCAACTAGCAAAACAGTGGGAAACACGGCAAAGTCTAATGGTCGTTGCGAATAGACGGTTGCAAGCACAACCACTAACGCTAAAGAAATATTAAAAGTGAATAGTATATCTAATATAAAAGTGGGAATGGGCAACGTCATCATTGCTAACAAAGCCAACAATATAATTGGAGTTCCTAATGCAGGAATTTTACCAGAGCTTAAATTTTGTGTAAGAGTTTCAGCCATAAAGATATAAATTCGTCAAAAAAATAGCGGATCATAAAAGTTATTTGGGTAGTTGCAAGAATCGCGCCCACTTTTAATTTTTGATGAAGTGAATATTTACAGGTATTAAAAACGACTACTGTAGGAATTTTCGGATGATCAGATCGACGGCTATTAAAATCTACTATCGTTAATATTCAAAATCTTTTGGGATCTCAATCTTATTTAATTTATCAGGGCGAGGCCCTTTGCCTTGATTAAAGTTTTTCAATTGAAAAACAAAAGCTAAAACTTGTGCAACAGCCAAATACAAACCTTGCGGAACTTCCTGATCAATTTCTGTTGTATAATACAACGCACGCGCTAATGGTGGCATAGGTAAAATTTGAACATCGTTAGCTATAGCCACTTTTCTAATTTGCATTGCGATTAAGTCTTGCCCTTTTGCGACCACAATTGGCGCACTCGAACGCATCACATCATATTTTAAAGCAACTGAAAAATGCTCTGGATTGGTTACTATAACGTCTGCATCAGGAACAGCTTCCATCATCCTTTGCTGTGAAATTTCTCGTTGTTTTTGTCTTATTTTTCCTTTAACTTCAGGTTTTCCTTCAGTTTCTTTGTATTCGTCTTTAATTTCCTGTTTAGACATTTTTAGTTCTTTCGCATGATTCCAAATTTGATACGGCACATCAATTAATGCGATCACCAATAATGATAAAGATAATAAAAAGAAACTTCGGCTCACTATATCCATCGCTTGACTTATGCCAGCTTCTACATTGCCACTACCTAATGCCGTCAACGAAGGAAAAGCACTCGACATAACAAAATACCCTACAATAAAAACAACTGAAATTTTAGCCAAGGCTTTAATTAATTCAATTAAAGCATGTAAACCAAACATTCTTTTTAACCCTTTAGACATAGACATTCTACTTGCCTTTGGCGCTAATGTTTTTGTACTAAAAGACATTCCGCCTAAAGCCATAGGTGATAATAATCCAATAACAAATAAGATAATAAAAAATGGGGCGACGGCGAGAGCTGCATCGCCAACAAGATCAGCCAATGCTGCCAGCATTTGTCTGGGGTTAAAAATGTTTCGTCGATCTGGGGTAAAAGCACGCCTAGCTATGTTTGCAATTTGAGTGCCTGCCGATGAAGAAAAACTGTAAATAGCGATTGCTGATGTCATTAACAATAATGCTGTAGTTAGATCTTTAGATCGAGCAATTTGTCCTTTTTCACGCGCTTCTTTTAAGCGCTTGGGGGTCGCTGTTTCTTCGCGTTCATTTGAGTCTTTTTCAGACATGGTAGCCACACCATATAAATAATTGAACTTGCGTTATAATTTGATAATTCACTAACATGAGAGCTGGATCATATCGCACATTAATTGGTTTGCTCGAATAAGCTGGCGATCAAAATGTGGTAGAAATATTGATAACGTCAACCAAAGAAGAATTAACCCTGTCACCAGGGTTAACGGAAAACCAACGGTAAAAATATTTATTTGAGGTGCAGCTCGGGTCATTACGCCAAAAGAAATATTAACAATTAACAACGAAGCCATTGAAACTAACGCCATAACTAACGCGGCCGCAAATAACCATTTAGACCAGATCACTATTTGATAAAATAATTCAAAAACACTATAAGATGAGCCTATAGGAAAAGAGGTAAAACTTTCAACCAGTAGTCGTGTCATTAATAAATGACCGTCAACCGATAAAAATAATAAGGTGGTTAACAATAAGAAAAATTGTCCTAATGCTGGAACACTATTACCGTTTGCCGGATCAACTAAAGAAGCAAAACCTAAACCCGACTGCATTGCTATCACCTGAGCGCCAACTACAAATGTTTCTAGCATAATACGAGAAATGAAACCTAGGACAACCCCGATTAATGTTTGTTCAATAATTAATAATGTCGTTTGCAGTGTAAACAGAGTCACTGAAGTGTAGGGAGGAATAACGGGAACAATAATTAAAGTAATAGATAAGGCTAATAACATTCTAAATCGTGCTGGAAAATTTTTTGAACCTATCACACTCATTGTCATTAAAAAGCCAGACAACCTTGCAAATGGCAAGATATAAAGAGCCATTGTAGAAAGGATTTGTTCTGCATCAATTAACACGGTTTAACCTAGTAAAATTATCGTGAGAGCTTCTTTGCAAAGCATTAACCAATTAATTCTGGGATTGACAGATAGAGCTCTGTAGCAAAGTCAATTAAACTTGCAAAAATCCAATTACCTAAAAACATAATAGAAGTTAATGTCATTAACAACCTTGGTAAAAAAGAAAGCGTTTGCTCATTAATACTGGTAGCCGCTTGAAAAACAGCAACAACTAAACCAACAATTAAGCCAGGAATTACAACCGCGGATACCAGAATAATAATCAGGTATAACGCACTTCTAAAAACTTCGACAACAATTTCTGGTGACATTTTATTCTCTTTAAAATATAAGTAAGACTGCTCAATTAAAACTATTAGCTAAAGTGCCTACCACTAAAACCCAACCATCAATTAAAACAAATAACATTATTTTAAAAGGTAGAGAGATGATTAATGGCGATAACATCATCATGCCCATTGCCATTAAAATACTGGCAATAACTAAATCAATAATTAAAAAAGGTATAAATAATAAAAAGCCTATTTGAAAAGCCGTTTTTAATTCACTAATAATAAATGCGGGAACTAAAACTTTAAAAGGTGGCATTTCTCCTTCTTTAAGTTCTGTCGTATTTGATAACTCCATAAATAACATCAAATCAGTTTCTCTAATTTGTCCGTACATAAATCCAGCAAAAGGTTCTTTCGCTCGATCTAATGCCTCCATAGATGTGATTGATTCCTCAAGATAAGGTTGAACCGCATTTTGATTTACTTTTTCAATCACTGGAGACATGATAAAAAGTGTTAAAAATAGACTAAGACCAATTAAAATTTGATTTGATGGTGTTTGTTGCATTCCTAAAGCTTGTCTTAAAATCGCAAAAACAACGGTCACCCGAATAAAAGAAGTCATCATCATTAAAATTGCTGGTAAAAATGTCAGCAGAGTCATCAACCCTAAAATTTGCAGAGTGACACTGTATTCTTGATTACCGGAACTGTTCGTTTCAACAGATAAAATTGGTAGTCCGGTATCTGCAACAGCCGATTGACTAATCAATAACTGCAATACAATAGACAATACAAAAACACATAAAAAACGGACCGACTTCATGATACGGATTCTCTTGATTGAGAAACGATTGGTTTGTTTTCAACTTGTGAAGTCGAGTTAGTTGGTTGAATAAACTGAGCAATAATTTTTCCAAAAGGTAATTGATTTAAAACCGCATTAGGACTTTTATCATTGGTTTTATTTACATTAACATTTGAATTTAATGGGCTAGGGATTTTTTCTTTTAGTTCACCAAGTTGATTAATTGATTGAGCAGTAACCCCAATTAAAAACTGTTGCTGTTGTATTTCGACAACCATGAGTTTTTCTTTATGACCAATTATTTGAGTTTCAACAATCTTAATTTGATTATTATTACTATTAAAATGACTAAATCGTTTAAAAATAAAAGCCAAAATAAATATTACCGCTAAAATAACTAATAATCCTGATAGCATCGGTATGATGCTATCAGCAGGTGTCACTTTTTTGATTTTTTCTAATGCTAAAAGTTGAGTTGAAAAAAAACTCAACATAATGCTACAGATAATTATAAATTGGCTTTTTTTTGTTCTTAATATCAGCATCATTTCAACTCGTAATAACAGTGGCGATAAGATTATTTAAGTTTTTGAATTCTTTCGTGTGGACTCATAACATCGGTTAATCGAATTCCATATTTTTCATTAACCACAACCACCTCACCGTGAGCGATTAATGTGCCATTAACCATAACATCTAAAGGTTCACCGGCTAATCTGTCGAGTTCAACCACTGAGCCTTGAGTAAGTTGTAATAAGTTTCTAATGGGAATTTGAGTACGACCAACCTCCATAGATAACGAGACAGGAATGTCTAAGATAACATCGAGTTTTTCGTTTTCTATACTGCCCTCAACCGCTGATGATTCTTGTAAACTATCGGGTTTTACCGCGGTTGCTTCATCCTGCTCATTCATGGCATCCGCCCAATCATCGCCGGAATCGTCTGTTGGTGTATTTTCATCTGACATATTTATTAATCCTCTAACATGCTGCGCATAATGTGTTCTCTAGAAATTTCTTCGATAATTTTTACTGACATATAACCATTTGATTCACCATACTTTGCTCGAAAGCAAGGCATGCCGTGAGCCTTAACAACAACATGTTCCGGTAGATCAAAAGGAATAATGTCTCCATTTTTAAAATCCATCACATCTTTTAAACTCACTTCTGCTTCACCTAATGAAGTCGAAATTTCAACTTCAGCCGTTAAAATTTCTTCTTTAAGTGCATCAGTCCAACGATCATCACCCTCATCACGATCACTTTGAATGCCTGCATCTAATTTTTCTCTAATAGGTTCTAACATCGAATAAGGAATAGTGACGTGAAAATTACCACCACCACCATCCAGTTCAATATTAAAACTGCAAACACAAACGACTTCTGAAGGACTAACGATAGTTGCTAAAGCGGGATTCACTTCTGAATCAATGTAATCAAAATCAACTTTCATTACTGGAGCCCAAGCTTCTTTCAAGTCAATAAAAGCTTGATCGAGAAGAAGTTGAATAATTCTTCTTTCCGTTGGGGTAAATTCACGACCTTCAATTTTGGTATGAAAACGCCCGTCACCGCCAAAAAAATTATCGACAAGAATAAAAACTAATTTTGCCTCAAGTGTAAATAATGCAGTACCTCGAAGCGGACGAATTTTAACCATGTTTAAACTCGTTGGTACAAACAAACTATGTATATACTCACTAAATTTAATCATTTGAATGCCATTAACCGATATTTCGGCACTACGGCGCATCATGTTAAATAGACTGATTCTCATGTGTCTGGCAAATCGTTCATTAACCATTTCTAAAGATGGCATTCTGCCGCGAACAATACGATCTTGTGAAGAAAAATTATAAGATCTGGCAACCCCAGGATCGAGTGATTCTTCTTCAACTTCTACATCACCATCATCAACTCCATGAAGTAATGCATCGATCTCATCTTGACTTAATAAATCTGACATAGTATCTCGACTAAAGTATTCAATTTACTGCATGACAAAACTAACAAATAGTACTTTTTCAACGGTTGGTTTTCCAACCAAGTCCGTTAACGTTTTTTGTACGGTAACGAGCGCTTCCTGTTGTAATTTTTGCCGACCTTCTGGCAGCCTTAAGTCATCCGCATTTTTTTGGCTAACTAACATAAGAACATCATTTTTTAACTGTGGCATATGTTGCTTAATAGCCATTTGAGCGTCACTACTGCGTACCAAAAATGACATTTTAATTTGAACCGTTCTGCTTTTTCTTTTTCCCGGTAAGTTAGCCGTTATCGCATTAGGTACACCAACATAAATCGCTGGACCTTTAGGCACTTCCGCTTCAACCTCATCACCTACAACTTCTTCATCTGACGTTGATGGACTGTCATCCCCCATTAAAAAATAAGCCGCAGCTCCACCTCCAATCAATAAAACCGCCGCAGCAATAATAATGATAAGTTTTTTACTTCCACCGGTGCCAGCATCACCTTCTTCACCACCCTCTTCAAGGTCTAACTCTAAATCTTGCTCTTCTTCAGCCATTTTATTCTCCACCTAATCATTGGTTAAAAAATTCTTTCACTAATGATTATGGCTAATATTTTTTATATTTGCACAAAACTAAATGATTGTAATAATTAATAAAAATTCTTATTCGTAAGATGTGTATTTTATATATTTTATTGGAATGCAATTGTCATACCAAACATTAACAATAGATTATATCGTTAAATAACAGATGGTTAGGTGGTATTCAATTAGGAGAAATACGAGTAACGGCGTAAATTTGGCACTTTAAAAGATGCAATGACGAAAAGATGACAGAGACGCTTATTCGAATTTCTTAAGTTATTTAGAGCTAATTGACAATTAAATAGAGGTAATGCTTGTATAAGTATATGCAATGGTTATTCAATATATATGCTGAGTGTTAAATGCAAGTACTAAAGGTTAAATATAAGTATCAAGCAATGCCGTGCTGATTTCCTCGTTAACTATCAATTCCTCATCTTCAAACTCAGTTGAACCGTTTGACTTAGTATTTTTTGTTAGTGATTCATTATTTTCTTCTTTTTGATTTTGCTCCACTTGAGTATCCCCAAGGGTTATGCCTTGCTCCGCAAGTAATTCCTTCAATTTTGGTAAGTTATCTTCAACAGTTTCTTTAGTCATGGGATTAGAAACATGAAATATGATATTAGTTTCCCCATTTTTGTGAGTCATCTTTACTGTTAAAGGACCTAATTCTGGAGGGTCCATTAAAATTTCGGCACTTGATAATGCTTGTTTATACACCCATTGAATTCTTAGTGCTAAATTAGGCGTAAAATCTTTTCTAAGAGATAAACCTGACTGGATCAATGAATTAGCGGCTATTTGGCTTGTTAAATTCAATTCCGCTGTTGGCATTAACGGGTTTGCAGATAAAAGGCTGGGACTGCTAGATAGGACTGACTCGTTATTTATTAGTTGTTGTTGTTGCATGTCTATATTTTTAGACAACATTTCACCATGCGGTAATTGACTAACATTTTTTAATATTGAAGAATGAACTTCATTACTTCCTTTGATTTTCATAGTGGTTTCAAATGCTCGACCTTCAATTACTCCATTTTCTATTACTTTTTTGTCAGTTTGTATGGTCGATTTTTTATTCAAAAGTAATGCTTCATTTATTTTATCCACGGGTAATTCGACCTGACTTTCTAACGGTGAAACAGGTGATGATAAGCTGTTATTTGAGAGACGATTAACCGCTGATTTTGAATGATTAACAAATAAATCAGCCGTTTTCTTTTCTGAAAATAATTTTGAGTTAGCATCACTTAATTTAGCATCTACCAATTTATTGTCTATCGGCTTACTGTCTATTGTTTTAGTGTCTACCGATTTAGTGTCTACCGATTTAAATTTAGTAGAATCAATTAATACTTTTTCCTTAATATTTTCCTGAATAATATTTTGCATTAAAACAGCTGATTTTTTGGTTTTAGTTCCCGTAATAATACTATGAAGATCTTGGTTTTTATGATTTGCTCCATTAACAAGATTAGAGCTTTTATTAGCCTGTTGATGAATATTTAGACTATCACTATCAAGAGCTGTTCTAATTAACCCTAATTTCTCACCTTCTAATTTGATGGTTGTTTTGTTAGTCAAGAGTTCCGAATGATTGGTATCTAAATTTTTCACGCTATTAAGAGATTTATCCTCACTATCCATGCTTTCTGTAAAAAGCACTGCATCCGAGTTATCACTATTCAACAAGTCTATTTTATCTTCTACCAATGAATTCATTAACGGAATATCTTTGCCGCTATTAAGGGTGTTTAAATTTGATTCAAGTTGAACTTTGACCAGTTGATCAGAAAAATCAGTCTCCGAATAAATTTGTTGATCACTGTCTATTTCAATCGTTGAAGCCCATGATAATTGACCTGATAACTCCGAAGAACTTTTTTTGCTCAATTGATTGTTATTAACTGATTGGTCAGAAATAATATTAATTAACGTTGCTGACATAATTGTTTACCGTACATGCAAATAATATTTATAACAATGCAATAGTGATGCCACTAGTTAAATAATAAATCAAATAGAATTCTAATCTTCTATGGCGTTAAGAGCCTATTGAAAAGTAACGAGGATATCGCTATATTGAATGATAATGGATATAAATGAACTATAGATAGTTTAGTTTTAATTCTTTAACGCATTGCTGAAACAAGACATTTAACTGTTTTTTGTCAAATTTTTCTTCCGTTAATTTTTCATTACGGGCTAATTGCTCTATTTCTTCGCAGAGCTCAGCAAAAGTTTCCACGCCAACGTTTTTGCTACTGCCTTTTAATGAGTGAGCAACACGAAATATGGTTTGTTGGTCGGTCTTGCAATCTAACGTCGCAAGTTCATCCAACTTTACCTGACTGTCTGAAAAATAAGAATTGAGCAACATCCCCATATCATCGCCCATAATATCAACCAGTTCATCAAGGATTTCTTTGTTTAAAGATGTCTCCATTTTTTATCCTTAATTACTCAGGTATGTCATCGTGTTTCCAATGATAGACGGCTTGAACACGACTACCACCATCTAAGTATTCTATCGTCTCGCATAAATTCAATAGTAATGGTAAGCCTCGACCACTATAGTTTTTATTACCTTCTTTCACAATTTTATCAACATTAAAACCATAGCCACTATCAATTAATTCGAAAATAAGTTTACCCCCCTCAGCTGTTGGATGATGATCAACCGAGACAGTCACAAAACCAACATCTAAATCTTTAAGCCCTTGCTCTCTTTGCTGATAATATTTTGCAAAACCATCACTGTCGTTTTTAGTTTCAGAATCTAACCCTAACACGCCATGATCTAATGCATTATTGTACAACTCTGAAAGCACTGTAAAAACCCTTGCTCTATGAGGATCTAATTCCTTGCAAGTTAATAGTGTTTGTAAAAATAAAGGGATCGGATCAAAAGTACCTAATGATTTCCCTCTTAATTTAAGAGTCAATTTCGAATCGGACGCGCCAGAAATAGCCGTCACTGTATTATTAACGGTAACGGCTTTAGATTTAGATTCTGGAGGAAAAGCAACTTCTAATAAACTAACATCATCAGCTTGTTCTTTTTCTCCACAATAATTTTCAACATCTGCAATTAATAAGTCACAAATACTTTTTTCTGCAATATTTTTTTCGATAAATTCTAGCATTCGTTGCTCGCCATACATTTTAGAATCGTCATTATCGGCTTCTATAATGCCATCAGTTACCGCAATAATTCTATGAGTCTTTGTAAAATCATAACTTTTACAATGAACCTCAAATTTTTGTGGTGACTGTATACCTAAAGGTAAATGTGCAGAATGAATTAATTCAATACTATTGTCTTTTTGATTAATTAAATAAGAATCAGGGGCACCAGCATTCCAAATAGTCATACGATTATCTAAGGAATCAATATCAAAAACAATTGCACAGCAGAAAACACCTCTTGGTAATACATTGTATAAACGAGTATTCATTTCTACCATCATATCGACAATAGAAAACCCCTTAGTTGTCATGCCATAAAAAATTTCTGATGCTGGCAATGCGCCAATTGCCGCAGGTAAGCCGTGACCGGTAAAATCGGCTAGCATACAACGCATTCCCCCCATGGGAAGTTCTGCCGCCAACATTAAATCACCGTTAAAAATTGACATTGGCGATAAATGATAATTTATATTAGTTGACGATAAACTACCTCGATGAGCGATGTTGTTAAATATTTTTTTAGCCGCTTCTTGCTCTTGAATAAGATGCTCATTATGATATTGTATTTTTTCTCGTTGCTCGGCAATGGTACTATACAAACTAATAATTCTTTCAAAAGCATCAATTTTTGCTTTAATAATAATTTTGTTAATTGGTTTTGTAACAAAATCGTCACCGCCAGAATCAATACATTTTGCAAGGTCACTGGCTTCAGTTAAAGAGGTTAAAAAGATGATTGGAAACCAAGGTCGACTTGATTCTTTGGTGATTATTTCAGCCACTTCATAACCGTCATAGCCAGGCATTAAAACATCGAGCAGAACGAGCTCTGGTGTATGTTTTTCAAACTGAGTTATCGCGGAGGTGCCATCTTCGGCTTGAACAACTTGGTGTCCAATATTTTCTAATACCCTAGAGAGTATTAAACGGTCGGTATTATTATCATCTGCGATGAGTATTTTCAAAATCGCTCACCTGAACTGTTAAATAATTTTAAATAATTGCTCAAAATTAGAAATCGTTAAGATTTTACGTATATCATCATTACATTGTTTAATGTAAATATTAGATGAATCGCCTCCAGAATGATCTCTTAACAAGAGCAGCATACCTAAAGCTGAACTATCAAGATAAGAAGTTTCTTTCATATCTACAATTATTTCACTTGGCACAGGTGAAACTTTTTCGTATGAATCACGAAAAGATTGATGTGCGCTAAAGTCAAAACGGCCCTCTATCAATATAGTCAGTGACTTTTCGTCCGCCGAAGTAACAGAAGTTACTGCCATGATTTTCTCCTATGATATAAATCAATTAACTCAGCCAAATTGATGCTGATATTCAATCAATGCCCAACAACTTCATTGATTGTTATTTAGTTTAAGCATAGTGCAATATTTTAATTTTCACTAACTTTTTTTACAGTTTTTATTAGAAAAACAATAAACAAGATTTTTATCTTAATTTATTGCTTTTTAACAATAAAATCAGCAATTTCAGCTAAAGGTAAAATATGTTTTACTGCATCAATAGCTACGGCGGAACCAGGCATCCCCCACACAACACTACTTGCCTCATCTTGAGCAATTGTAGTGGCACCCTCATCTCTCAATCGTTTTAGGCCTAATGCTCCATCTTTTCCCATACCCGTTAAAATAATCGCCAAACATTTTTTTGCGCCTAATTTAACAATTGAATCATACAGCACATCAACGGATGGTTTATGTCGATTAACTTTTTCGCCGTCATCAATATATGCCCAAAAACCATCTTTTTTTCGTTGCACTTTCATGTGATGGCTTCCAGGAGCTATATAAGCAAATCCATCTTCTAATTTAGTTGTAGTACGTACTTCACGAACTTCAATAACTGACTCACTATTTAAACGTTTAGAATAGGAAGTAGAAAAAGTATCAGGGATATGCTGCGCCATCACAATTGGCGGAAGACCTTTAGGTAAACGCGTGACTATATCTCTAATAGCTTCGGTTCCCCCTGTGGATGCGCCAATAGCAATGATTTCAAACTCACCTTTTTTCTTAGTTAAGTTAATAACTGCTTTTTTCTGTCTATCTGTTTTTTCTAATGCAATGGTATTACAATTTGCAGCCGCTTTTACTTTTTCAATCAGCTCTTCAGCTAATTCAGTTAACTGACTTTTAACATCTGTACTTGGTTTTCCAATAAAATCAAATGCACCAATTTCTAATGCCTGAATAGTAATGTCTGCTCCTGCTTGAGTTAATGTTGAAACCATAATCACAGGCATAGGCCTTAAACGCATAATGTTTCTTAAAAAGGTAATACCATCCATTTTAGGCATTTCTACATCGAGGGTAATCACATCGGGGGAATGTTTTTTTATTTTTTCACGCGCATCTAATGGATCTTCCGCTGTTGCAATAACTTCTATTTGTTTATCACTTTGCAAAATTTCGGTTAGCAAAACTCGAATGAATGCAGAATCATCAACAATTAAAACTTTAATTTTTTCAGACATAGTAAGATTCTCGGCTAATCAAACAACTCAATATCACCTTCCGTTTTTTGATGTGATATTTTATCGAAGTAACTTTCATCTCTAGTTTCAACTGTATCATTATGCTGATTGATGAGTTTTTTCATTTTCACTTGTCCTGTTTTTGGCAGATACATGACTTTACGAGGGTAATTTCCACCAACATCTTCGGCTAATAAATTGAGGTCTTCTAGAGCAATATACTCTTTTACAAAAGCAATATTTTTCTTTCCAACATCAGTTATCCCACGCATCACACGGCCACCACCAAATATTTTAATTTCTAAATTTTTTCGGTTTCCGCCATTGCGTAAAATATCATTAATCATTTGTTCCATTGCAAAGTTCCCATATCTTGCAGCATCGGCAGTTTGACTGACTGTCGCACTTTTACTGATTGGTAACATAAAATGATTCATTCCCCCTATTCCCGCTTTAGGATCTCGAATACAAGCAGAAATACAAGAACCTAAAATAGTGACAATGGCTTCTTTATGAGCGGTTACATAGAATTCACCGGGTAATATTTTTGCAGTAGATAATCCCGTGAGTTTATCCCAATAACGATTGATATGATTAAACTCTTGCCAACAGGAAGGTAAGTTTTCTCTTTCATAACCGACTGCCATTAACTTAATTTCCTAAAAATAGTTTTACCTAAATTTTCGTATATATCTCGATTCTTACCTAAACTTTCTGAATGCCCTAAAATTAAGCATCCTCCAGGCTCTAACAATTCGGTATATCGCTTGATCAATTTTTCTTGAGTCGGTTTATCAAAATAGATTAAAACATTTCGACAAATAATTAATTGAAACGGTCCTTTAATGGGCCACTCTTGCATTAAGTTGAGCTGTTTAAAATGTATGTACTGCTTTAACGTTTCGGAGACTTGCTTTTGATTATTGGTGCAATTGTTGTTTTGAGAAAACCATTTAAAATATTCTTCATCAACTGGCTTTAACTTATCGATTGAGTAAATTCCTTGTTTAGCTGTATCAAGAACATTGGTATCTAAATCCGTTGCTAAAACTTTAAAATCACAGTGACTTGGTTTAGCTTTTAAATGCTCCCAAATCATTGCTAAAGTATAGGGTTCTTCACCAGTAGAACACCCTGCTGACCAAAAACGAATTCGTTTTTGTTGTTTTGAAAAAATCTCAGGAAAAAGAACATCCGTTAAATATTCAAAGTGATGTTCCTCACGAAAAAAATGCGTTAGATTTGTAGTCAGCGCATTAACAAAGGCTTTTTGTTCTTCATTGTTTTCTTCAACATAATCTAAATAGGATTTAAAACTGGTTAAACCAACACCCCGTAAGCGCCTTGCTAAACGAGAATAAACCATATCCTCTTTTCTTTCGGACAAGCTAATACCAGAAACCTGATAGATCGTAT
The DNA here is from genome assembly GCA_964476655.1 of uncultured Kangiella sp. Classification (GTDB taxonomy): domain Bacteria; phylum Pseudomonadota; class Gammaproteobacteria; order Enterobacterales; family Kangiellaceae. The sequence continues at coordinate 44,703 of CAYZBK010000002.1, forward strand.
TAACAATTCGATCAAAATCTTTTTTTTGATAATCAAATTCCCGGTGTTTATTTTGAGTAAATCCTGAACTCACTTTAAACCTCATTACTTTGTTTTTCGTTTAAGCTAACCATTAATCAATATTGTTTGTCTTGCGATTATGTTTAAAACTCCTCCCAATCATCTTCAACAACACTGGTTTTTGATTTGTCAGCTATATTATTTAATGGAGAAACAATTTTCCCTCCTTTTACCCCGCTTTCCTCCCCCGTTTTGAAAAAGCTCATTAATTCAAGCATATTGCCTGCTTGCTCGGTTAATGCTTCTGCGGCGGCAGCGGCCTCCTCTACTAAGGCTGAGTTTTGTTGGGTCATGTTATCCATTTGAGTAACGGCTTGGTTCACTTCTTCAATACCATTTGCTTGTTCTTCGCTGGCATTAGCAATTTCACTCACTAATCCAGTAACATTTCGAACTGATTCAACAATTTCGCCTAATTTTTGCCCAGAATCATTAACCAATTCAGTTCCTTGATTCACTTTATCAACGCTGTTACTAATTAGAGATTTTATATCTTTAGCGGCACTGGCACTTCGTTGCGCTAAGTTTCTAACTTCTGCGGCTACAACAGCAAAACCTCGACCTTGGTCACCCGCTCTTGCCGCTTCAACCGCGGCATTTAGTGCGAGCAAGTTAGTTTGAAAAGCGATTTCATCAATGACACCGATAATATCGGATATTTCTCTCGATGCATTATTAATCTCTTTCATAGCAATAACCGCATCTTCAACAACTTTTCCCCCTGATTCAGCTTGTTGCATAGTTGTTTCACTTAAACCTCTAGCTTTATTAGCCGCCACAGAGTTTTCTTTAACCGTTGCCGTTAATTCCTCCATGCTTGACGCGGTTTCTTCCAAACTTGAAGCTTGCTCTTCAGTACGTTGACTTAAATCCGTATTTCCTTGAGAAATTTCTCGTGAAGAGGTAGCAACATGGCTTGAGGACTCCATAATTTCGCCTACCATATTGCGTAAATTATCAATGGTGGTATTAATTGAAGATTGCAATCCAGCAAAAGCTCCTTGATAATCACCTTCCATAGTTTTTTGTAAATTACCTCCCGCCATTTCAGTGAGAATTCCTTGGCAGTTACTTAATGGTTCAACTAAAGTATCTAGTAAACCGTTAACCGAAAGAGCTAAATCATTCATAAATCCATCAAATTTAGTTGCGTCAATTCTTTCATCTAATTGACCTTGCATGGCTTTTTCAATAAGCCCCTCAACCTCCATTTGAGCACTAACTATTTCGGTGTTGTCAGTCCATTCAACGGCTGAACCAAGATGATTTTTATTATCATCGTATAAAGGAATTGCGGTTAATTGAAAATGTAGTCCAGCGACTTTAATATTGGACGTGTATGGCAAATTTTCAGGTTTTAATAAATTTTGCTGATGAGCCGGATTAGCATGAAAACTGTCATAGTTAGTGCCTATGATTTTATCCACACTAAAATTAGGTAGCGCTTTTTGAATGGTTTTTTCTCTGCGACGTAACATTTTTTCTACTGCTGGGTTCATATAATTAATCACCCCATCAGGATCTGCCATCATTAAATTAACCGTCATTCCTTGAGTCGCAGAAACTAAGCGGCCTATTTCTATTTCAGCATTCACTTGTACTGTAATATTTGACCATTCTAAACTTGAACCAACATACTCGCCATTTGCATTTAAAATAGCCGCAACATTTAATGCCACAGTCTGATCGCCAAGTTTAATATTAGCTTGATAAGGTAGGTTGTTAGGATCATCTAAAATTTTTCGTTGATGTGCCGGATTTCGATGAAAATCATCAATACATTTTCCAAGCATATATTCTTCAGTAGCGATAAAATCACTCCAAATATTTTGCATTACTGGCTCTAAAGATTTTAACAAAGACAAGGTCGCAGGATTCAAATATGTAATCACCAGTTCACGATCTACCATCATAGTTGCGGTTGCAGAACCAGCCATAGCGCCTTGCATTTGAGCAATCATATTGTCATTCGCAAGTTTTTCAGTTACATCAGACCACTCTAAACTTGAACCAATATAATTTCCATCAAGGTCGGTCACTGAAGCAACATTTAGTTCAATCGTTGAATCACCTAAAGCAATATTGGTTTGATAAGGAAGATTGCTCGGATCCGCTAAAAGTTTCCTTTGGTGTGAAGGATCTTTATGAAAATCATCAATACACTTTCCAAGCATATATTCTTCCGTTGCTATAAAATCACTCCAAATACTTTTCATCACAGGCTCTAATTTTTTAAGCAATCTGAGCGTTGCTGAATTCAGAAAATTAATCGATAAATCGCGGTCAATCATCATCATAGCCGTTTGTGATGATTGTGCTGCTTGCGCCAACATTAGGTTTAAATGATCTTCTGTTTGCTTACTCATGATAGTTCCTTGTTTCGATGGCTCTGTGTTTAATCTGTTAGAGGTTGTTAAATTGGTCTGTTTTTCTTTGCTCGTTTTTTTCTTTTTCTTACTGCTATCAATGCTATTATTGGCTTTAACTTTTTTAGTTTTTTCATTCATAGCATCTAACTCTCAATTGATTTTCTGCATTGATTAATAAAACAGCATTTGATTAATCGGTTAATTCATCTAAATTAATTAATTTTTCTATATCTAAAATAATGATCATGGAATCACCAATTTTAGTGAGCCCTTTAACATATTTGGTGTCTATTTTACTGCCTAAATTGGGTGCTTTTTTTAGATCATCAAAGGCAACATCATAAACATCAGCAACAGCATCCACGACAATTCCTATAATGCATTCTTGATTTGATGATGCGATTTTTGTTTGTAAAATAATGACAACTGTGGTGTTGTTATATTGGGCTTCAGGATATTGAAACCGGACTCTTAAATCAACAATCGGAACCATTGTTCCACGCCAATCAATCACTCCGCGAATATATTCTGGTGTGTTAGGTAATGGTCGAGGTTCAACCCAACAATGGATCTCTTGAACAGCAAGAATATCGACGCCATACTCATCATCACTCATTTTAAATGTTAAATATTGTTGGTCGATATTTTTCTCTGATTCAGAAGTTTTCTGGGTTTCTGTGGCTGTTTCAGACATGAGAAACTCCAGTATATGGATGATTAATTAAATCCAAACTTAATAAATTAGCTAATTCTAATAAAGTCACTGCATGGTTATCGACTGTCATTACTCCAGCGGTAAATCGAGAATCAACACCACTCGCATAATCAGGAACCTGTGTTATTTCTGATTCATCCATATTAAAAACATCTGAAACACCATCCACGACACATCCCATGAGTCTTTCTTTTTCTTCTTCAACCACCTTTAAAATAATAATAACGGTGGTATCTAAATAGTCGATATTTTTAAAACAAAAACGATTACGAAGATCCATGACAGGGACTATTGTCCCTCTTAAATTCAAAACACCTTTAATAAACACCGGTGAATTAGGTAAAAAAGTTGGTATTTCCCAACCTCTTATTTCCTGGACACTTAAAATATTAACGGCAAACTCTTCGCCTCCAATATCAAAACTTAAAAATTGACTGCCAGAATCCTCTTCAACAATATTTCTATTTAGTGTTGAAATATTTTGGTCATTAATAATGTTTTGTATGTCTGACGTCATTTCTATTTAGTCCTAGCTTTCTCTTTTATTTATTAGCTTTAATTAAGCAACACGGTCCTTTGTTGCCGAAATCCTTTCTGACGAACGTTTTGCTAATCCGACGATATCTAAAATTAAGGAGACTCGACCATCACCCAAAATAGTAGCACCAGATACACCTTGAAGAGATTTATAATGGCTTTCTAAACTTTTTATAACGACTTGTTGTTGCCCTAACAATTCGTCAATTTTAATCGCTATTTTTCTATTTTCACCTTCAACAATTGCAATTAAACCTTCATTAGTTGACTGGTTATCATGCTGAATTTCAAATTCATCACATAAATCTACAATAGGAATATATTCATTATCATTTTTATAGACTTTCATATCTCCTGCTATTCGCGTGATTTGAATACCTGATAAAGGAATAGATTCAACGATAGAAGCAAGGGGGATCACATAAATTTCATTTGCAGAACGAACTAGTTGACCATCTAAAATAGCTAAGGTTAATGGTAGCCTGATAGTAAAAGTTGTTCCTTCATTTAATACCGATTTTATTTCTACACTTCCACCAAGGTTATTAATGTTTCGCTTAACAACATCCATACCGACACCTCTTCCTGAAACATCTGTAACCTCTGCGGCTGTAGAAAATCCAGGTTCAAGGATCATGGCGATGATTTGCTCTCGAGGGAGCTCTACACCATCTTCAATCATGCCTTTCTCAACTGCTTTTTGATAAATAATTTGAGGATCAATTCCTGCTCCATCATCTTTTATTTCTATAATGATATTACCACCCTGATGATAGGCATTTAGGGTCACGCTTCCTGTTTCTGGTTTGCCAACAGCAAGCCTTTTTTCAATAGATTCAATTCCATGATCAAGCGCATTTCGAACTAAGTGAGTTAATGGATCACCAATTTGCTCCATCACGGTTTTATCAAGCTCTGTTTCTTCACCAACAATATTTAAATCTATTTTCTTTCCTAACTGAGCAGAAAGATCTCTCACCATTCGTGGTAATCGATTAAACACAAAACCAATCGGTAACATTCTAATTCGCATCACGCTTTCTTGCAGTTCACGAGTATTGGCTTCCAGCTCTCTTAAACCATTAACCAGTTGCTCAAGTTTATTCATCTCAAAATTATCACCAAGTTCACCTAACATGGATTGGGTAATAACTAACTCACCAACTAGATCGATTAAATTATCGACCTTGTCAATACCAACTCTGATTGATGCAGTGCCGGTGGCTTTTTTTGTAGCCGATTGAGTCGCTTCTTTTTTGATAGGGACTAATTTTTTTTCAGTCGGTTTCGACTCAACATTATTTGTTGTCTCTAAAGAGATTTGTTGTTGATTATCATTGGAGTTTTCTTGAGAATTAATGTCACTGATTTTAGCTAAATTGCTTTGATTTAAACTGTCTTGATTTGAATGACTTGGGGAAGTATCACTCTGTGATGTAGCATCTATAGAGTTAGATGTTATTTCTAATTTACATTCATCCTCAACCCATTCAAAAACTTCTTGGATCATTTGTTTTTCTACATCGGTTTCTAAAATCAATTGCCAAGAAATATAACAAGACTCGGCTTCTAACGACTGAAAGTCGGGAACTTTAGATAATATTGATTTTACCTCTAAATGACCTAATCCGTTAAGCTCTTTAAACATGCGAAGCGGTTCATTTCCTGTTTGTAAAATATGACTTTCTGGCTCAAATAAAATATTCCAACTAGTCATTTTGTTCACTAAATTATTATTTTGTTCAACCTCATTTTCAGCTGAAGAAGATATTACAGGTTCTTCATTGCTTGCTTGATTTTCGTTATTAGATAAAAGTTGATTAAAATAATTAACTAACTCAACATAATCATCGCTCACTGTTTCTCCATCCTGTAGTTTAATAAGCATGCCACGTAAACAATCAACAGATTTTAAAAGCAGGTCTATGATCTCACGGGTAATCGTTCTCTTACCTTCACGCATTTCATCTAAAAGCGTTTCCATAACATGAGTAAAATCAGCTACTTTAGAAAAACCAAAAGTAGCACTTCCACCTTTAATGGAATGAGCGGCACGAAAAATTGTGTTAACATTTTCTAGATCCGTATCTTCTTCAAGGTTAAGAAGCTCTTGCTCCATCACATCAAGCCCTTCAAAACTTTCTTCAAAGAAGACTTCGTGGAATTGGCTTAAATCGATTTCCATTTATTTTCCTAATTCGATTTTTAGTTGAAAAGATTTTTGTTCATATTTGTTCGATAAGTTTATTGTTAAGAAGAAATATTTATCCAAAATCAACTCATCCAATCACTCGATTAACGGTTGCTAATAATTGATCCGGATTAAAAGGTTTAACAATCCAGCCTGTTGCGCCTGCAGCTCTACCGGCTTGTTTTTTTTCAATCGACGATTCAGTGGTTAACATTAAGATGGGGGTAAATTTAAAGTCGGCTAATTTTCTGAGCTCTTGACACAAAGAAATTCCATCCATGTTTGGCATATTGACATCCGTAATCACCAAATCAAAACTTTCACCTTGAGCAATTTTTAGTGCTTTATCGCCATCATCCGCATCGACAACATCAAAGCCTGCGCTCTTCAAGGTAAATGCTACCATTTGGCGCATTGAGGCTGAATCATCAACGGCTAAAATTTTGGTCATTCTATTATCTCCATCTATACTGTGAAATTATTATTAACCGCTGATTATTTATCAACTAAAATAACTTTCGCTAAATAATATTTAACACCTCAGTCATACCTAAAGTATTGCTTGCTAAAATTAACTTCTCGGAAGGTTTTTGCCAGCTAAGCTGTTTACCTCGCTGTTCAACTTCTTTTTTAAAGGCATAAATAAGTTGTAAACCTGCGGTATCACTTCTTTCAACTTTATTAGCAATAAGTACGATATGAGGTTTTTTCTCTAACGCGGCAGATAGCCTTTCTTTCAGAGCAGAAACATGAACAATATCGAGTGCGCTACCAAGGCTGACGGTGGTTTTATCTGTCAAATTAACATCCTCATTAATTATCACCAATAACGACTAATTAAAGGCATTAGATAAGGTATAGCAGAAATTTGATAAGTTACTAATTTTTTTGCTCATAAGCACATTTGTTCACTTATTTTTAACAATTCCATTAGTTAAGTGAAATCAAAACTAACTTGTTTATTTATACCTATCAATCAATCAAAATGCATGATGGATATACAATAAGATAGCTCTGTAGTGAGATAAATACTTGAGGCGTTTAGTGGATTTTGCGACGCAAAAAGGCTTGTGTAGACATTTCATCAACCTGTGCTGTTTCTTTTTTATCACTGGCTTTTTTTTCTTTATTGGAAAGGTTTTTCATCACTTTATCAATCGCGCTTGCTCGACTATTATCTGACTGCCATTTTGTTTGGCACTGAGACAATTTGACATTGCTATGCTCTAATTCAACATGCTGCTGATCAATGGCAGAATCAAGTTTATTTAAAAACTGATGATATTGATGAAGTTTGTCACCAGAAACACCTTGTTGAGTTTTAAGTGTCATTGAATCGACATATTCAGATCGGTAATTTATTAATTGTTCAAGCCTATTTTTTTGGAGCTGCCTTTGCTCCACAGACTTACCTAAATTTTGTGCCGCTACTTTTTCTTTGTTATCAGCTAATTTTTTGATTGGTTTTAATTTTCGTGAAGAATTCATTTTATGCCTCAATAATCTGTTTTATGTTACTAATTAACATCAATAATTAGTTGCAGTAACATTATTTTCAGAAACATCTATTTTAACTTCATCGACTAATGCTTTATTTATCGGCAATGGCATGCTTATTTTAAGCTTAGTCTAAAAAAGGCGTTATAGCGTCATCATCTGTTGTAACTCGTTAATACTTTCTTCCATGTCGACTTGTTGATTTATTTTTTGACACAAAAAGGAGCGGATAGTTGGCATGCTCTCAATGGCATCATCAATCGCAGCATCACTGCCTTTTTGATAGGCGCCTACCGTGATCAGTTCTTTATTTTGCTGATAGCTCGAGTAAAGGTGTTTAAGATGCCCTATCGCATCTCTGTGACTTTCTGTGGTAATTTGGTTAACCACTCGGCTGACTGATCCCTCAATATCTATCGCTGGATAATGACCTGAATCGGCCAGTTCTCTCGACAAGACAATATGCCCATCTAAAATCGCCCTTGAAGCATCTACTATAGGATCTTGTTGATCATCTCCTTCCGCTAAAACTGTGTAAAATGCAGTAATGGAACCTTGAGAGTCACTTCCATTACCGGCTCTTTCAACCAGCTGTGGTAATTTAGCAAATACCGATGGTGGATAACCTTTAGTGGCAGGCGGTTCCCCAATGGCTAATGCAACTTCACGTTGAGCTTGGCAAAAACGTGTTAATGAATCCATGAGTAATAAAACGTTTTTTCCTTGATCCCGAAAGTATTCCGCAATGGTTGTCGCGGCCATTGCGCCTTGTATTCGCATAAGTGGTGAGTTGTCCGCAGGTACTGCCACGACTACCGCCCTGTCTATTCCGTCTTTTCCCAAAATTTGTTCAATAAATTCTTTAACTTCTCGACCACGTTCCCCAATTAAACCAACAACAATGATTTCAGCTTCGGTAAACCGTGTCATCATGCCTAATAATACACTTTTACCAACACCACTCCCGGCCATTAACCCCATTCGTTGACCTCGCCCAACGGTTAAAATTGAGTTAATTGATCTTACTCCAACATCTAGAGGTTCAACCACGGGTTTACGATTAAGTGGATTTATAGGTTCTGTCACAAGCGGACGAGAAGCAACGCAGTGAATAGGTCCTTTACCATCAATAGGCAAACCTTGACCATTTAACACTCGACCTAATAAAGCATTACCAACAGGAATTTCAGCGGCTCGATTAGTTGGAATAACTCGAGCCCCTGGACCTAAGCCATGAATGTTACCAATAGGCATTAAATAGATTTTATCTTCCGAAAAACCAACTACTTCAGCTTCTTCGAGTTGGCCCGTGTTGGTTTCTAAATAACAACGCTCTCCAATGTTGACATTACAGCCAACGGCCTCAAGAGTCATACCAACCATTCGAGTCAATCGTCCTTCAACTACAATTGAGTTCAAGTGCTTTAGTTCTTCTTTTTTTTGAAGAAGATATTGGCTTAATTTTTCATCGTTTAGCATAAAAATATCGCCTGTAATACTTGATGATTTAAAATGCTTTTATGATTCATCATCTTCCCGAGTTCTTTCACTGCCAACCATACGATTAAACAATACTGCGATTTGCCGATCGACCGATGCATCAACCGTTGAATTATCGGTTTTTAATGTGCAACCACCTCTAGCCATTGAAGGCTCTTCAACCAATTGCCAGCGAGAATCTGGTGAGTCTTTATTAATTGATAAAACTTTTCTTAAAATTGCCGCATCTTCTGGGTGTAATACAATACGAATATTCGTTGAACCAATCGGTAATAATTTTAATGCCTCACGAATTATCGCAATAAGTTGTGTCGGGTCTTGCTTTATTTCACGCCGAACAATTTGTCTTGACAGTGCCAAACATAATTCAAGTAATTCTTGTTGCGTTTGCTCACCACATTGTTGAATAGGGTTTGCTAATTCTGTTAAAAGTTGATTCACTAAATTAGTTTGTTCTGTAATATCTTTTTCTGCTGACGCCAAACCTTGATGACGACCTTTTTCAAAACCTTCATTATAGGCTTTATCTTTTAGAGCCTGTAATTCTTCTGCAACGATCAATTCATCAGATTTATGATTTTTTGAAGAGTTATCATCTCTAACTTGCCTAAAAACTTTGCCTTCTGCATTTATCGAAGGTACTTGCCAAGAAGAATATTCTTTGACATTACTTAAAGGCTTTATTGGGACTTCAGACTTTGATTTAAAAACCATAAATTTTAACTCTTTGTTTTAACTTTATATAATTTGATTAAAATATTTAAATAATTCTTTTAAACCATTTCTTCACCACTACCACCTAAGGTTATTTCACCGGATTCTGCCATACGCCTTGCAATGGTTAAAATTTCTTTTTGCGCCGATTCAACTTCACTTAATTTCACTGGCCCCATGGCTTCAAGATCATCTCGCATTAATTCAGCAGCTCTTTTTGACATGTTTTTAAATATTTTTTCTTTTATTGCTTCTTCGCAAGCTTTTAACGCAACAATTAATGTGTCCGTAGAAATTTCTCTTAATAGTGCTTGTATACCTCTATCATCCACCTGTTCTAAATTATCAAATACAAACATTAAATCTTGAATTTGTTGTGCTAAATCTTCATCCGTTTCTTTAATTGAATCCATGATTAGAGCTTCATTGCTACCATCCATAAAATTCATAATATCGGCTACTTTTTTAACACCTCCAATTTCATGCGCTTGTGATGAACCACTGCCAGTAAACTGTTTTTCCATAATGTCATTCAATTCTTGTAATGCATCGGGTTGTACGGCTTCAAGCGCCGCTATTCTCATGGTTAAATCAATTCTAACTTTATCGGGTAACAACTTTAAAACTTCTGCGGCTTGGTCAGGATCTAAATAAGAAAGAATAATTGATTGGATTTGTGGATGTTCAAATCTCACAACATCGGCAACGGAACGTGCATCCATCCATTTTAAAGTATCTAAGCCTTTGGTATTAGCTCCAGCTAAAATACGATCAATAATTCCGCCAGCTTTATCATCACCTAATGCGGTTTTTAGAGTGCTTCTAATGTAATCTTCTGTACCAATACCAATACCTGTTTGTTCCTCTACTTTTTCTAAAAATTCACTAACAACTTCTTCAACAGTCCCTTTACCCACATTTTTTAATGATGCCATGCTCATACCTAACAACTGAACTTCTTTTGGCCCCATATGTTTTAATACTTCAGCAGCAGTCCCTTCACCTAAAGAAAGTAATAAGACAGCCGCTTTTTCAACACCCGTTATACTAGCTGTGTTCTTATCTTCCATCTTCTTCTATCCACCCTTTAACTAATTGTGCGACTAATGTTGGGTTATTACTGACCACACCTTTTGCTTGCTCTAATTTTTTCACTTCGCCAACATTGGGTGCCGGTAGCTCTAAATTATCATGGCCAGCCAATGTCACTTGATCACCCGCTATGCCTTCCGCCCCACTTAATCCACTGCCCAAATCATCAAAACTATTTTCTAAACCTTGCGCAGCAACTACCGGTGGCGCAGTTGAGAGTTTTGTAAACATTGGCTTTAACACTAAAATAATTAAGGCTAATCCCAATATAAGACCAACAACTGGTTTTAATAAGGTTTGAAATAACTCTCCTTCATAAAATTCAAGAGGTGCTGGTTTTGGTAATTTTTCTGCCTGAACAAATGGAAAAGATTCCACACTAACAACATCTCCCCGCTGAACGCTATAACCAACAGCCGCTTGAATTAATCGACTGATTCTTTCCATATCGGGAGTCGCTCTAGGAATTCTTTCTCCTGCATTGTCTGGATCTTCGACATAGTCTAAACCGACAGAAATACTAATACGGTTGACGATACCAACTTGAGGTAATATATGACTGATGGTTGTATCTAAATCATAATTTCTTTCAGCTTCTATTCGGCTATTACTCATTGACGAGTTTTGCTCTACATTATTTCCAGTGCCTGTTGTAGGGATTGTAGAATTTGCTGGTGGTTGATTTGATAATGCCCCCGGAATACCATTTGCACCGCCTGAATTCCCTCTATCTTCAATAGTTCTTTCGCTTCGAATAGCCGGAAGATCAGGATTATATGTTTGCATGGTTTGCTCTTTTTTAGTGAAATCCATATCTAAATTAACTTGAACCGTATAGGAAGCGGCTCCAACAATTGGGGTTAAAATTTGCTCAACTCGACTACGGATTTCACTTTGTCTTTCTCTAACAACATTGAGTTCACGCGAACTAGAACGTTGAGAGTTGTTCATTGAACCCGAATGATATAAACGCCCAAATTGATCGGTGATTGTGACATGCGAGCGTTCCAAATTTGGTAAACTTCCAGCAATTAAATCAACCATTGAATCACTTTGTTCTTCAGAAATGGCGCCTCTAGAATATAAGTTTAATAATATTGATGCACTCGGTTTACGGCGGTTTTTGATAAAGGATGATTCTTTAGGAATTGCTAAATGTACTTTAACCGCACGCACTCCATTAAATTGTTCAAGGGTTTGCTTTAATTGCATTTCTTGGTTGCGTAATAAGCGTGCTTTTTCCATTCGTTGTGAAACACCAAATCCGGTGTCTTTATCTAAATAAGAACGGCTAGAAGACTCTTCAACAGAAATACCTTGTGAACCTAATTCAATTTGTATTCTTTTATATTTTGATTGAGGAATTAACAATCGTCCATTGGACGTTACTTTATAAGCAATCTGTTGTTGCTCTAAATAATTAATCACATCCATTGCCGCTTCAGGTTCTAAATTAGGTAGCGGTCTCATAGGCGGTTCGTTTGACCACAAGGCAACAAACACACCTAATGCAATACTTGCAGCTATAGTAATTAAAATGCCAACTTGTTTAATGGGTCCTAAACCACTCATACCCGGAAACACACCTCGGGATGGGCTTTCCATTGGGACTAAATCCGTTGTTGTTGCTTCTGCCACTGGTTATTTCTCCAACTTTTATAACGATTAATACGAGCTCTTCTCTATCCGATTGATTTTCGAACTGATTGATTTTTTATCGAGTTAATATTAAATTTTGTTAACGTTTATTCATGTAAATTAAATCGGCATGTTCATAATGTCTTGGTAAGCATTCACCACTTTGTTACGAACTTGCAGTGTCGCCTGAAATGCAACGCCTGCTTTTTGTGAAGCGATCATCGCTTTAACTAAACTCACACCACCATCACCACTTTCAACTTGAGAGGCTAGCTGTGCTGAATGCATTTGTTGTTGGTTAACGTTGTTGATTGCTTGGGTAAACAGATTGCTAAACTCTGACCCTGTTTTTGCCGTAGGATTAATTCCAGCTTGTTGAGCGCTTTTAGCTAATTTAGTGAGCTGCTGCATTTGCTCAAGTAGTTGATTAGTTTGCAGAGATGTTTTCATATTAGTTACCTAAATTTAATGCTTTAAGCCAATGACTTTTTGTCTGGAATGTTATATCCAGCTTCTTTCATTTTTGCGATTTTATAGCGAAGCGTTCTAGCGCTGATCCCAAGTTTTTCTGAGACAAGCTTTTTCTTTCCATGACATTTTATTAATGATTCAATAATCAATTGATACTCGTGACTTCGCATATCAGCACCTAACTGATTGTCAGTTAACTGACTCTCATCTAACGTTTTTTCACTTAATAGATTATTATTTTCTTCATCAATAAAATCAGTTGATACAGGAGACTCGCTTTTTTCATGCCCTTCAAAAAACAGGTCTTCTGCGGTAATTAAATTGTCATTAGCCAACACCGCAACCCGTTGAATTAAATTATCTAATTCTCTAACATTGCCTGGCCACTCATAACTCAGCAGTTTGGCTTCTGCTTCTGCAGAAAACTTTAATGAACCTCTTGCGTCCACTAAGTCATATTTATTCAAGAGTAAATCAGCTAAAGGTAATATATCGCCTATTCTATTCTTTAACGATAAACATTTAATAGGGAAAACATTAAGTCGGTAATACAAATCTTCTCTAAATTTTTTATTTTTCACTTCATTTTTTAAATCAAGATTCGTGGTAGCAATTATTCTCACATCAAGCTTAATCGTTTTTTTTCCACCTAAACGTTCTACTTCTTTTTCCTGCAATACTCTTAATATTTTTGCTTGCAACGCTAGAGGCATCTCTGAAATTTCATCCAGCAATAACGTTCCACCTTGTGCTTGTTCAAATTTCCCCGGGCACGATTGATATGCCCCGGTAAAAGCACCTTTTTCGTAACCAAACAAAGTAGCTTCCAACATGTTTTCTGGGATGGCTGCGCAGTTAATCGCCACAAACTTTTCATTTTTTCGAGAAGAGTTTTGGTGAATATATTGAGCCATTACTTCTTTGCCTGAACCACTAGCTCCTGACAACAAAACATTTGACGGAGTTGTACTTATTTTTTTTGCATAACGAAAAATTTCAATACTTTTTTGATCTTCTATAACAATATGGTCACAATTTGATTGAGGTAAATAATGTTCAATCAACTCGCTCAACTTTTCAGGTTCAAAAGGTTTTTGTAAATAGTCGCAAGCACCCAGTCGCATGACTTCAACTGCATCGCTAACATCACCATAGGCGGTCATTAAAATCACAGGTAAGGATGAATTGTTATTTCGAATATATTTTAACAAATCAATACCTGACATTTTTTTCATCTGTATATCAGTAATCACCATATCTGGAAGTGGCAACTTGGTTAATTTAGCGACGGCAGATTCAGCGCAATCAGCAGTACAAACATCATAACCTGACACTTCTAAACTTGCGCAAAGAGCACTACGCAATGCAAAATCATCTTCTACTACCAGTATTTTAACTGCCACAAAGACTCTCCAAATTATTTAATTGTTCATTGACTATTCGTTGACCTATTTGATTTTCACAAACAGGCAAAGTTATAGAGAACAAACTTCCTTCACCTTCTTTTGAATCAATAGCAATAGCTCCATGGTGTTGAGTGATCACACCATGAACAATCGCTAAACCTAAACCATTGCCTTGAGTTTTAGTAGTGTAAAAAGGTTCAAGTAATTTCTTTTGATTCTCCTGACTAATTCCTGTTCCACTATCTTTCACTTCAATCACCAAAGTGGATTGTTTATTTTCAAAAATCTCAATTTTAATCGCATCATCATCATGACTTGCATCAATAGCATTATTGATTAAATTAATAACTGCACCAATCAATGCATCAATATCACCTAAAATATTTTTATTATTATTTTTTTTAATCTTTATTTTAAATTCTATAGGGTGAGTCAAAGAACTACAGGCTGAATTAATTCCATCAACTAATGTATGGATTGAAAAAAGTTGTTTTTCCTTTTTTTCACCACGAACAAAATTTAGCATGTCGGTAATTTGCCTATCCATAAACTTTAATCTTTCCATTAAGTGCCCGCTGAATTCTATTTTTTTATTTTCTGATAATTTAATTCCGTTAAGATGCGAACCGTAAAGCATTGCAGCGGCAAGAGGTGTTCTTATTTGATGCGCTAAAGAAGCAATCATTTTTCCCATGCTGGAAAGTTTTTGTTGTTGGCTCAGTTCAGACTGTAACTGACGAGTTTTAGTCATATCAGTTAGCACAATCATTTGACCCGGCTCAGAATCTAAGGCACGAGTTTCTATGTGTACTTTTCTTCCATCTTTAAGAGAAATTTGATGTCCATCATCGGCTTGAGGCATAAATGCTCGGTTAATAACATTGACCCATAATTCACCAAACAACGGTCTACCTAAAATATCAATTGCAACAGCATTGCACTCTCTGACAATACCTTTTCCATCTAATACAACAACGCCCGACGGAAGGATCGATAATAAATTTTGTAAACGATCAGCTAGGTTTTGTTTTTCTTCAATAGCTTCGCTTCTTTGTTCACTGGCATTTTGTAGTTGCCCATTTAATTGTTCAACTTGCCCTTCTAAGCTTTGATAAGAATTCATAAACGACTTAGATAAACGATTTAGATCAGACATAACTGAATTAATATGAATATCTTTTTCAGCAGGTGCTTCGCCTACAAAGTTGGAAGAATAATTTTGCGCATTTTGTGACATGCAATCCTCGCTCACTAATAATCTAAAATAACTTGTCAAAGTTTTAACTACTTTGATGATTGATTTTAGTTAGAGCAAATAGCGAGCCAACTTTATTACACGTTTAGAATCAATGAGTTATAAGTTGATAACCAAAGACACTTGTATCAGTGTCAAATTATTGTCTAGTAATTGTTGAGCAGAAAGGAATAACAAGAAGGGAAATAAATTATACAACGGTGATGTGTTAACTGACTTTTTGCAGTGAGTATTTACGCATTTTTTCAACTAATGTTGTACGACGCATTCCTAAACGTTTTGCTGCTCTAGCAACAACCCAATCTTCTTCAGAAAGCGCTTGTTCAATATAAGAAATTTCTAATTTTTTTACAAACTCTTTTAAATTAACCCCATTTTCAGGTAACGAGGCAATAGGTCCGTCGTTACTCATTATTTTTATTGACGATACACTACTCTCTCGGCGCTCAGCCAAATCAGGTTTTGGATAACAACTTAAACCATCAGAATTTTGGTAATCTGAAGGAAGCTCTTTAATATCAACAACACCATATGGATACAAAATACATAAACGCTCAATTAAATTAGATAACTCTCTAACGTTACCTGGCCAATGACATTTCATTAAAGACTGTAATGCATTTGGACTTAATCGAACTGATCCACGTTTATCATTTTCTAAACGTGCAATAAGTTCATTCACCAATAGAGGAATATCTTCTGCTCTTTGGCGCAAAGATGGCATTTCAATCGGAAAAACATTTAAACGATAAAATAGATCTTCTCTAAACCTATTTTCTTTAACTTCAACTTCTAAATTTCTATGTGTCGCGGCAATAATGCGAACATTAGTATGAATAGAGTGGCTACTTCCAACTCGTTCAAAAGTTCTTTCTTGTAATACTCTTAATAATTTTACTTGCATTGGCATTGGCATGTCGCCAATTTCATCTAAGAAAATAGTTCCACCTTCTGCCAGTTCAAAACGCCCTTTACGCGTTGTTAAAGCGCCAGTAAATGCACCTTTTTCATGACCAAACAACTCGCTTTCTAGTAGCTCGGCAGGAATAGCTCCACAATTAATGGGTACAAAAGCTTTATCCGCTCGGTCAGACAGATAGTGCAAATTTCTTGCTGCGACTTCTTTTCCTGTGCCTGATTCACCTAATAATAAAACCGTTGCTTCACTCTCTGCAACTTGTTCAATAAGGCGCCGAGTTTGTTGCATGGCTTCGCTTTGCCCAACCATACTTCTAAAAAGTTCGCGGGATTTAATTT
This sequence comes from uncultured Kangiella sp., assembly GCA_964476655.1. GTDB lineage: Bacteria > Pseudomonadota > Gammaproteobacteria > Enterobacterales > Kangiellaceae. The sequence goes on from CAYZBK010000002.1 coordinate 61,405, forward strand.
GTTGTTGCGGAGTGTGTGAACCATCTCGACAAGATTGACAAGAGTGGATAGCTTCTAAAACTTCATTTTGGTTTAGTGGCCAAGTAATACGCCCCACAACTAATTGACTTGCCTGTGTAGATGCATCTCCAGAAAAAGCCACGTCATCCAACATAACAACCGGCATAAGAGGGTCTTGTTGATAAATTTCATTGACAAGATCTGCAATGGCATCAAAGTGCCGCACTTCACCAATACAGATCCCTAAAATAGAATCCGCTTGTTGATATTCTGAAGACCAACTTTTACTAGTTGTTGCTATGCAAGACTGGCCTATAAACTCTAAAATAGTTTTTATATCATGATTTCGTTCATGATTATCATCGATCACTAATAACTGCATCATTTCGGTCATTCAGGCTTCCTTAACATCAATCTTGGAACTACAGCTGGCTATTATTCAACCAAAAGCTTTTTAAATTAACAACATAGAGTATGTTTTAGCTGAGTGGCTCTCTTTTGTCAAAGTTTTGGCAGCAATTAATGACAATTAAACTGCGTTAGTATAAAAACCAAACAAACGGCTCTTTAAGTTGTATATTTTTTTGTATGGCTCGTATTTAAAACAAGTTTTATTTTTTCAGCCAATTAAATCGATATGATTGCTTTTAAAAGTAAAAATGAATCAATATTGATTATAAAAGCGGAAAAAAAATTCCGATTATTAGCTTAGAAAGGAATAAAAGATATTGCCAAAAAGAAAAGGGGTCGATGAACGACCCCTTACCGTACGACGTGAAGCATAAGCGCTGGGTGGCCGTTCTCAGCAACCACCTGACTTAAATCTTCGCGCTAGAGCTCTTATTATAAGCCGTTCTCAGCGACTTAAGACTTAAACTCTAACATTGTTCCTAAGAACAAAACCGCTATAAAAATTAGGAGATTTATCATGGGTAATGATTTTTTTCGCTAATAGCTATATTGGCTACCCTTATTCAATGCATAGGCTGTGCCAAGTTTTCTTCAAAGAATATTCATCCTTTTTTTTAAAGTCGACTTTTTCAAAGCCGATACCCTGATTGAACGGGAGCTCTCAACTCTCTTTCACTTTAGAATTTATCTCTCAAATAACTTTTAAAGTAAAATCACCAATTCTCAGTCGGTAGATTATTTACCGAAAGATTTATTCTCAGTTTTTCTTTCCCAATTAATTTTTATAACTATTTAGTACTTTTTAAAAAAGCATTTTTGTTCCTCATTGATAGAGGGCGCTTTTAAAAAGAGTAAGGAGTAAATAAAATGGGAAACGTACTTTCTACAAATGTTTCTTCGATAAACGCCCAACGTAACTTAACCAATGTTAATAGCAGTCTTGCTCAAACATTCCAAAGATTATCATCGGGGCTTAGAATCAATAGTGCAAAAGATGACGCGGCTGGTCTGCAAATTTCCAATGGCTTAACATCTCAAATTAATGGTTTAACGGTTGCCTCTAGAAATGCCAACGATGGTATCTCTCTCGCCCAGGTAGCTGAAGGAGCATTGCAAGAAACAACTAATATCTTACAACGGATCAGAGATTTATCCATTCAAAGTGCCAACGGCAGTAACGGTCCATCTGAACGTGCCGCTCTAAATGCAGAAGTTCAACAATTAGTATTAGAAATCGATCGTATTGCTAATACTACACGTTTTGGTAGCCGTAATATTTTAACGGGCACTTTAACCGGCGCGCAATTTCAGGTGGGCGCTCAAGCTTTTGAAACTATTAACATTTCAATTAATTCTGCACGAGCGAATGATTTAGGGATTAATAACCTTGATTTTGCGGGTTTTACTTCTAACAGAGTAACGGCTACGGCTAACAGTACCCTTAGTTCTGTGGTTGCAGATACGTTAACGTTTGGCGTTAATGCAACAACCGCATCGGTATCAGTTGCTGCAGGAGATTCAGCCTTACAAATTGCGGACAAAATCAACTCTGAAGTGCCTAATGTGACAGCCGATGCTAAAACGACTGCAGAATTAGCCTTTTTGGGAACATTAGATGGTGATGAATCATTTAGTATCAGCATCAATGGCAACACTTCAATTATTGTTACTGGAGCGGATGAAGATGCGTTACTGACTTCTCTAGGTTCAGGTATTCAGCAATTAGGTGCTTTATCTAACTTAGAAGTCGTTGTTGATACGACTCTCAACACGGTACGTCTTACGGATCAAACCGGTGCAGATATCAGTATACAAGTGACGGCTTATACGGGTACCGATACAGATGAACAACTCACCGTTGATTTTGTTGATTTTGCAGGTACCGCTGGTGGAACCGCGGTTGTATTAGATGCTGTTTCTGAAGGTACGGTTGTTACAGGTGATATTTCATTTACCACCTCTGAAACAAACACGACCTTTGCACTAACAGGCGCTGTTACAACCGGTGTTAATGGAGGAATTATAGGTACAACGCTTGTTGCCGGTAACACAACAGCAGGGGTTAGAGTTGATGCGCTTGATATATCAACTAATACGGGTGCTCAAGAAGCTATCTCAGTGGTTGATGCCTCAATAAAACAAATTGACAAAAACCGTGCAGATTTAGGTGCTGTGCAAAACCGGTTATCTTCAACCATATCTAATTTACAGAGTATTGTAGAGAATGTATCTGCTGCACGTTCTAGAATTAGAGATACGGATTATGCCGTAGAAACCGCTAACTTAGCGAAGAGTCAGGTACTTCAGCAAGCGGGATTATCCGTATTATCACAAGCCAATGCATCAAGTCAGTCTGTATTGACTTTGTTACAAGGTTAGAACAATGAACATCAAAAAAGCCCCTACCGTACGACAACTTTAGGTGTAACTACAATAAAAGGACAGATATTAGCTCTGTCCTTTTATTTATTTCAAATACTTTAATAACGATTAAAAATAAAAACAGCCTAAAATATCAATAAGTTAGCACTTATCTATACACATCATCTCAAATTATTAGTCATTTAATTTAAGATTTTTTAAAGTCGACTTTTTGGGAGCCGATACAACTTTTGAACGCAAATAGTTCTCAGCTTTTTACGTTTCACTTAGATTATTGTTTCTCAGGCGGTGATTTCTCAAAGATCCTCTCTTTTGAAACTCTAATTTAATCTTGGATTAGTAGTTCTCAGACTTTTAATTCAAACGTCTAGAAATAGACATTCGCGGATAGTTATTAGTTTCTAAGTTCGTGGTACAGGATTAGGTATTATCTTTTGATTTTTCCTAACTCCAAGCACCTCGATCTAGCGTCTAATTTTTATCCTTTATTTTTAAGCACTTTGTAATTTTGGAGTGTGTTTTGAGTTCTCAGCTCAAGCACAAAATACTTCAAATATCGAAGGTTTAGGAGATTTATCATGGGTAATGTAATACAAACGAACGTATCGTCACTTGGCGCACAACGTTCGCTAAGTCAAACAAATCAAAACCTTGCGACTACTTTTCAACGTCTTTCCACGGGTTTACGTATTAACAGTGCAAAAGATGACGCGGCGGGTTTACAGATTTCAAATCAATTAACCTCTCAAATCAATGGGTTGAGTGTTGCCAGCAGAAATGCAAACGATGGTATTTCACTCTCTCAAGTAGCTGAAGGCGCGTTGCAGGAAACCACTAATATCCTACAACGTATGCGTGATCTATCTATCCAATCTTCCAATGGTACCAACAGTGTTGAACAACGTGACGCTTTAAATGCTGAAGTAACTCAACTTAAAAGTGAAATTGATAGAATCGCATCGTCCACTCGTTTTGGTAGCCGTACACTCTTAACGGGTAGTTTCACGGATGTAGCGCTTCAAGTTGGTTCTTTTGCGAATGAATCCATCAGTTTTAGTATTTCTTCAGCAAAAGGTGCCGACCTTGGACGAGTAGATACTTTGGATTTCGACGCAGGTGGTTTTGTAAGTGCTGCCGCAACGGCTTCTGCCGCAACTGCAGCAAGTGGTGTAACAGGACAAACCTTGACCTTTAAAGTTGGAAATACAACAACGAACGTATCAGTAGCGTTGGGTGATTCAGCAGAGACTATTGCAGATAATATTAATAGTCAGGTCGGTAAAATCGCTGCCACAGCAACAACTGGCGCTCAAGTCACGTTTGGAGTTACTACCACAGATGCTACCCAAGCCTTTACCATCAATGGTATTGATTTAGGTGCTCAAGCTGCCGGTACCGTTACAGCACAAGCACTTGCTTTAAAAAGCGCAATTGAAGGCGACTCTCGTTTATCTAATCTTACTATAACGGTTGCTGCCGGTGTTGCAACAATCACTGATACAACTGGAGCCGACATAGTCTTTGACGATGTAATATTGGGTGCTGCAGGTACTGTAGCGGTACAAGCTTTAGATGCAACTGGAACCGTAGATGGTACTAGCCAAGCAATAACGTCCGGCCAAGGAACAGTAGTCACTGGTGATATAACTTTCACGACTACCTCAACAGATGCTGTTACGTTAGGAACCACTCAAATTGGTGGTGGTATTACTACAGCTGCAACAGCGACTCCTGGTGCTAGTGTTGCTGCAGATTCTGGTAACCGTGTCAGTAACTTAGATATCAGTACATCTTCTGGTGCACAAGATGCAATTGCCGTAATAGATGCTGCGCTCCAAAGCATTGATTCTTCACGTGGTGATTTGGGTGCAATTCAAAATCGTTTGAGCAGCACAATTTCTAACCTAGGTAGTGTCATCGAAAATGTATCAGCTGCACGTTCTCGTGTACGTGATACTGACTTTGCTGTTGAAACGGCTAATCTGGCTAAAAATCAAGTGTTGCAACAAGCAGGATTATCAATCCTAGCTCAAGCAAACGCTTCTAGCCAATCAGTTCTTTCACTTCTACAGTAAGTTGATGGGAAACGTTAAATTATGATTTATTTAACAATACAATTTAACGTTTGGCGAGAAGGTTGGCGGAAGCTAACTTTCTCTTTCGCTCTTTCGAGGTAAATGAATATGGCCATTTTATATTTAGCTGGCAACTTTCAACCGACCTCAGTTGTCGGTGGTATTGATTCGCCGCAAAAACTGAATAGAGCTCCTCCAACTTCAAGTAGTTTGGATAAGAGTGGCGTATCAGTTGCTGAATTAAACAAGCTAAGCGATACGGAAGCCAGTCACGTTGGAAATATTGAGACTTCTGAAAATCAAAGGATTGAAGTCAGTAAGGATGAGGTTAAAAACCAGATTGAAGAGTTACAACAATTCAATCAAAATATTAACCGTAGCCTCAAATTTGAGGTTGATGATGAACTAGGGGTAACCATAGTACGGGTTATCGACAAGGATACTGATGAGTTAATCAGACAGTTTCCTCCTGAAGAACTCATCAATCTATCCAGACGATTGAAGGAGCTACATGCACAAGGCTCTGAAAACAGTGGAGTGTTGTTACAAGAGAAAGTTTAAACAAATAGGGGCTTTTGGCCTCTCTTTGTTTTTTTATACCCTATTAATTCAAATTTCTTTGACTCTCGGCAATGAGCTAAAAATATTCCATACGTGCAAAATTGGCGTGAAAATTGCATTTTAATCGTAATAGCGCCTTTATAATTGCTATTGTTTAGCAAAACTATTTATATCAATAAGAAAAATAATTGAGATTATTTAATAAAAATATTTATTTAGAGCTTTTGTTGGCCGATACATTAACAAGGCATTAAATAAATATTTTTCTAATAGGTAAAAAACAAATTTAAAGGCTAAGTGATTCATGGGACTTATCAGCATAGGTGGTTTAGGTTCAGGGCTCGATACACAAAGTATCGTTGAAGCTCTAGTTAACGCAGAGCGAGCACCAAAAGAAAATAGTTTAAACCGTTATGAAACCGATGTTACGGTTTCTTTAACTGGATTAGGCGGCTTAAAGTCCTCTCTTGATGAATTAAAGTCTGCAGCTTTTGATTTAAGTTTATCATCCAGTTTTAATAAACGCTCTGTCAACATATCTGATAATAGCTTTTTCACTGCCACAGCCAGCTCAACGGCTACTGAAGGTGATTATGATATTGAAGTAGTCGCTTTAGCTCAAGGAAGCTTCCATAAATCAAAAGTTTTTACTGGCGGAGCAACTACCACCTTTGGAACTGGTGGAACCTTAACTTTCACCGTGGGTTCAAACACATTTAATATTGCTGTAACTTCTAGTGACTCACTTGCTGATATTAGAAATAACATTAATGCCGCGACAGACAATGACTTAGTCTCAGTCAATTTATTGAATAATGTCACTGAACTTCCAGATACGGGCAGCTTGCTCACATTTGATTCAACCACGTTTGGGACTGGAAATGATCTCGTTGTTACTTTTATCGGTGATGCTTCGTTAGCCGATCTTTCAACAGGACTTTCAAAACCTCAGGATGCCGGTGATGCCTCCATTAAAATTGATGGTATTGTTGCAACTAGCAGTAGTAATACTTTTACCGATGTTATTCAAGATATAACACTTAATCTTAAAAAGACTCATGAAGCGGCTGTCACTGACTCATTGAGTGTATCCGTTGATACGGCTAGCACTAAAGCTTTAATTACTGGTTTTGTTGAAGCTTATAATGCCTATACCGAAGTTATTAAAACACTTGGTTCAGCAGATGTTAACTCACCAGGAATTTTAATCGGTGACTCAACATTACGACAAGTATCTTCTCAGGTAAGAAATTTATTTTCATCAACCATTAAAGGTGTTTCAGGTGAATTTGATAGTTTGTCATCCATTGGTATTAAATCGACTCAAGATGGAAAAATTGAGATAGATAACACAGTGTTAGATAATGCCATTGCGAATAATTTTGACCAGTTTGATGAACTATTTAGTAGTGAAAATGGCTTCGCAACAAAACTACGTTCTCTAGTTGATGATTATACTAATAGCAGCGGTATTATCTCATCAAGATTGACTTCGCTAACTGGGCAACTTGATCGCATAAGTGATGATAGATTAAACCTTCAACTAAAAATTGATAGTTTAGAGTTAAGATTGACTAAACAGTTTGCAGCAATGGACGCTATTGTTGCGCAGTTTAATAGCACTCGTTCTTATCTTGCTCAACAATTTGAAAATCTACCGGGTTTTGGTGGTAAGAAAAAATAATAGATAAAGACAATCACAGTAATTAACTGAATATTAAATATAAATATTGTTCTAACGGAAACGTTTCTATAAAGAGGAAATAAAAATGGGATTATCTGGCGCTCTAGCTTATAACAAAGTAAGTACGACTAGTGGTGTAGAAGATGCGGATCCACACACGCTGATTCAAATGCTGATAGATGGCGCAATTGAGAAAATAAATCGAGCAAAATACTTTATGACTGAAAAAAAGATCTCACAAAAAGGTGAGCATATTAGTTGGGCAATTTCAATCATTGGTGGTTTACAAGCAAGTCTAGATCAAAAAAATGGTGGCGAAATTGCAGCTAATCTAAATGATCTTTATGAATACTGTACTCATACATTAATTGAAGCAAATGTCCAAAATAGTTCAGAAAAACTTGATAGTGTATTAGCTGTTATGTCGGATATTAGAGACGGTTGGAATGGCATAAGAGAGCAGGCCCTCTCGTTAAACAACTGATCCAATAATAATCAAGGTTACTAAAGTGCATTCACTCCTGAAAAAGACCATCGCGACGCATGAAAAAATGATGGCGTTGCTAAAAAAAAGCCTGTGGGATGAAATCCTAGTACTAAGCGCTAAACGTAATGATTATTTAAAAGCTTATTTTGAGATTAAACCTTTACCTGATAGCAATTTAATTCTGTCGCAGCTGTTCGATGATATAACACAGTTTGATGAGCATTTTTCGGCATTAATGGCTGAAGAAAAATCCAAATCAATCAGCCATAGCTTATCACTAAAAAATTCACACCATGCAATCCAAAAATATGTCCATACGCAAGGCTAAGGCTTTAAATATTGAGTCCTGTAATATTAGGGAAACATCAGTTAAAGATTTGGAGATCATTACTCAATTTACTTTAAAACTCCACCAGCATGAAGACGATGGGGAAATACCACCCCATCAAAATTTTTCGGTGAACCTAAGAGCCTGGTTATCAAGCGGATTAAAAGATTCAAACGCTCTATTTTTAGTCGCAGAAAAAAACCAATGTCCTATTGGTTTTATTAGTGCTGTCTGTGTGATTAACGACAACGGTTTTTCATCATCTCCTATAAAGGGATTAATACAGCTATTGTGGGTTGAGCCAGAACACAGAAAAAACCTTACAGCAGAAATGCTGGTAAAAAAAGTTGAAGCTTGTTTTAAAGAGATGGCAATTGGTGTTGTAGAATGCAATTACACCAGTTCAAATCAACTCGCGGAGTCTTTCTGGAAAAAACAGGGATACAAAAAAAGTTCCATGACTGCTAGAAAAATATTTTAAAATATCACCCATCAAAAGCTTGTGATATTAAATTGAATGGTAATCAGCATAAAATTAATTACAGGATCTAAAAATCACTTATAAAAAGTTAAACAAATTTAAACCTTGTACTCTTACAAAACTTCTTTGAGCGGCTTCAAGCACAACCAGTTGTTGGGAGAGCCTAGTTGATGCCTCAACTATATCTAAATCTTCTAACCCCGATAGTGCCGATCGACTCGTTATTAACATGGATAAATTATTCGATTGCTCAGACTCAATGACATTTAATCGACTACCAATTTCAGCTCTTACAATATCAATATTTTGCATACTTGAATCAATTGATATTTGTTGACTGCTCACCTTGTTCATCAATGTTGCTCTACCAGCAGGTGTATCAACAAAAACATCTATTGCATCAATAATATTTTTTAACGAGGTAAATATATCTTGACTAAAACTCGGCTCAATACTAAACGTATCACCCACAACAGGAGCGCCTGAAAGATCAATTTGCACACCATTAAAACTAATACTATTACCATCTTGATAGACTGCAGGTCCTGCGACAACGGTAGATGATGTTCGACCGGTAACGGTATACTCCAACTGCCCTCCACCATTCAGCGCAAAAGTAACATCGTAAGCTTCAGCTAAAAATTGTGGAGGTGCTGAATAAGAACCATTTGATATAACGCCTGATCCCGTATTTGAACTATTACCATTGGTAATAAATTTCCCATTGCCATTTTTAACATCTACAAAAACATCAAAACCTGAGTCTGAAACCGGTAATACTACGCCACTACTAATTCTAAGCATTCGCTGGTCTTGATCACCGGCATATGAAATATTGCCAGCATTATCTTTAGTAAAAGCTTGAACATTAACCAAGCTACCAGAAAATAATGAATCTCCATTAGCATTTTTAGTATTTGCTAAACCCATTAACTCATCAGCTCGTTCTCTAATTTCAACTTTTACCGAATCAAACTGAGCTTCGCCATAAGTTCCATTACCAAGAGAAACCATCAATTCTTTTATCCGAAATAAAATATTGGTTGAGCTAGACATCACTGTCTCTTCTTGCTCTATACTGGATAATGCTGCATCAGCATTTTTATTAAACTGTTCAAACTGTGAAATTTCACCTCGAAGTAAGCTGATTGAAGTCGCTGCAACGGGATCATCTGAGGGTTTTAAAACTCTTTTTTGAGTTGCTAATTGTAATTGAGTTTGCTGTAACTCCGATTGACGAAGTAACATTTCTCTAACTCCAGCGCTAGAAATTTGTGCTGTAGAAATTCTCATCAGTACATCCTATCTAACAGAATCAAGAACAGTTTGAAATAATGTTCTCGCAATATTAATCACTTGTGCGGAAGCTTCATAAGCTTGTTGATATTTCATTAAGTTAGCCGCTTCTTCATCCAGATTAACTCCTGACAAACTTTCTCGTCTTTCCTTAGTTTGAAATAAAATACTTTCAGCCGCGTCTCTTCTTATTTGAGCCGACTGAGTATTAACTCCCACTTTGCTAATAATGCGTCCAAACGCTTGTTGAAAAGTAGCATTGCCATTATCAAGTGCGGCTAATTGTTGTAGCTGACCAAATGCCGCCGCATTTTCATTGTTACCTGCGCCGTTATTGTTGTAAGTAATATCAAAAGAATCATCCGGCTGGGGATTACCATTTAAAGTCACGTCATAACCGTAGGTATTGTATGGAGCGCCCGCTAAAGCGAGCATATTATTATCTTGATTAGCTACGTAACCTGAAATGCCTCCAGCGAGTAATACCGGGGAACCACTCGACATATCATATATCGAAAAATCACCAACCACGGCGGGAGGTGAATCAAACTGAATACGGATTGGCGGGTTTAAATCATTAGCAACTCCTGTAAATTGTGATGTTGATGTATCTGTCACCTGAGTTGAAGTAACTTGCCCTGATCCTATATTAGAAAGTGCCTGCTCCGCTCGAATTGGTGAAGCGGCAGCAATATCTTCTGCTTGATTTATTGAAACAGAAAAATCTCTAGCAAAATTTCTAGTTGGTTGTATATCAAATGAATCGCCATTAACTCCAGCGCCCGAAATAAAATTGATACTAATTCCAGCCGATGCAATTGCAACAGAATCAGGTAAAACGGCAGGTGGTGCAAATGTTGCAATTGTTGTATTAGTCGTCTGGTTAACTAATTGATAATTACCGCCTTGTAAAAAGAGAGTGAAATTATCATCACCTAAAATAGAAGGATCATCAATATTAATGCTTAAACTAGCATTTCCTGTGTTATTTGTATCACCGGAAATTCTTGTGGCCGCAATACTGCTGTCATTAATATCAGTAAAAAACTCTCCCCCTAAATTATTATTTAAATCCATTCCTAAACGATTTTGTTGATTAAATGCATCTGAAATGGCAATGGCAACTCGACCCAAAGTGTTAAAAGCTGGTTCAATAATTTCATTAACCGCCTGCATCAAACCGCCAAGCTCGCCACCAGTAATATTGTTTGTTATTTCTATAGTTGAAGTACCTGAAACAAAACTCAAACTCATTGACCTTGGATCTTGTGTATCAATTTCTGCAACTAATTGATTAGACCGTGAACCAGTTACTAAAGACTGTCCATTACCAATAAATACATTAACACTACCATCAGATTGCTCAGAGGTTTGAACTGAAACCAATTCACTTAAACGAGCAATTGCCACATCACGTCGATCTAAAAGATCCGGTGGAGGGTTGCCTGAGGAACCTGCAATTTTATTATTAAATGAGGCAATACTGACTCCAACACTGGTAATTTCTTGAGCAATAGAATCAATATTTGCATTGATTTGTGTGGTCTGTGATTCTAGTTGTGAATGTATAGAGCCAAAACGTGACTCAAGACTTTTTGCTTGTTCTAACATCACCTGGCGTGCAGCTATTGACGCAGGATCATTTACCACCCCTTGCACCGAAGTAAAAAAGCCTTGTACGGCACTATTCAATCCATTTTTACTATCGGCTAATAAACTGTCTACTCGTGAAGCTTGCGATAAGTAGGAGTCCAATTGCATAAAATCAGCACTAGCAGATTGTATTTCTAATTGGTGAGTTTGATCAAAAATTCGTCTTACTCTGGCAACTTCAACGCCACTACCGTAATAATTTCCTCCAATAAATTCTGGATTTCTAATGGTTTGTTCTGCGCGCTGTCGGCTATAACCTTCAGTATTGGCATTTGCTATATTATGTGCGGTGGTGTTTAAAGCCGATTGATTTGTCAATAACCCTGAGACACCTATCCCAAAAATGCTAGGCATAATTTTCTCCTATCATTTGGCTGAATAAAAAGTATTTTTTAATCAGAGTATTCATATTATTCGCCAGCCTTTAGTGAAATATTTTTTAATGGCTCGCGATTAAAAATATTGAGTATTTTTTTTGCATAATTTGGATCTGTTGCATAACCTGCCGACTGTAAGGAGTTGACAAATTCTTTCACATCTTTAGTCACATTGAGTGCCGATTGATATCGAGGATTAGTTTGTAAAAAATCAACATAATCTGAAAAACTTTTTTCAAAACTTTCATACATCCTAAAAGGTTGTTTACGTTTGACAAAAGCTCCTTTTTCGACTTCAAGGGTATCAACCTTAACGGCATCTCCTTGCCATTCATTGTTGGCTTTGATACCAAATAAATTATTACTAGGCTGTCCATTTTTATCGTGCATTATATATTTACCCCACCCCGTTTCTAAGGCGGCTTGAGCAAGTAACAATTTTGGGTTTATTCCAATCTTCTTAGCTTCTTTAATTGCTGACGGAAGTAAGTCATTAATAAATTGTTTGGCGTCATCAAATAAAGATTTTTTTTCTGCTACTTGTTCACTATTTTGAGGGCTAACAGATGAAGTTAGGATATTCAAACTCTTTTGATTATTAGATAACAAAACGTCTGGTTTTTTATTAATAGAATCCAAATCATTAGTCATGGTTAAATTTGATTTAATATTGTTGCCACTATTATTTGTATTGTACAAATGAGAGCGAGTGGTTTTATTAATTTGTTCAGAAGTTTTAGTTTCATTCGCATTAAATGACTTTCCTAACATACTTCTTGCCATTAAATCAGCGATACCTAAGTTTCCCTTTTGCGATAACTCAACAGACATCTGTTCATCTAACATGCCGATAAACATTTTTTCTTGTTCACTACCAAAAAAAGAGTCTTCTCCCATCACCTCACTTGCCTGACGCATCGATTTCAACATCATATTCATAAAGAAAGCTTCAAATTCTTTTGCTGCTGATTTGATCGCTTCTTGAGTATTTGTTTTGGCTTGTTTTCTAATGCCATCAAGCGAATTAATATCGGTAAAGATACTTGATGGTTGATTAGAATGTGTTATATATTGAGCCATAATTTTTTAATCGATTAAATGATACTTAGTCATCAAATAACAACCAAATCCCCACTAATTGCCCCTGCCACTTTTAATGCTTCTAAGATAGCCATAACATCACCTGGCGCAGCTCCAACAGCATTAACCGCTTCGACTAACTGTTGTAATGTTGCTCCGGGTTTAAAATGAAACATTCTGTTATTTTCTTGAACCACTTCGATTTGACTATCTAAAGTTGTCACCGTAGTTCCTTGTTCTGAAAACGGTGCAGGTTGGCTGACATCTTGATTTTCTTTAATATTAATAATCAAATTACCGTGAGCTATAGCCGCTTCTTTAAGATGAATATTTTTACCAATAATAATCGTACCAGTTCTTGAATTCACTACAATTTTGGCGATACCTGCAGCGGGTTTAATTTCAAGATTTTCTATCACAGAAAGGTAATTGATCCTTTGAGCGCCATCTCTTGGTGCAGAAACTCGAATACTTGTCGCGTCAATTGGAACGGCTGTTTGTGAACCAACTAATTGATTAATCTTTTTTGCTAATCGCACTGCCGTGGTAAAATCGGGTTCATTCAAATTAAAGGTGATAAATTCATTACTCATAAAATCAGTGGCTACGGTTTTTTCCACCGAAGCACCATTTGGTATACGGCCAACCGTAGGTACGTTAACAGTAATTTTTGAGCCGTCTCCACCTTGAGCACCAAATCCACCCACCACTAAATTACCTTGAGCAATGGCATAAACTTCGCCATTGACCCCTTTTAAAGGCGTCATTAATAATGAGCCTCCTCTTAAACTTTTAGCTTCTCCTAAACTGCTAACGGTTATATCAATTCGTTGACCTGTTTTAGCAAAAGCAGGTAACGTTGCATGAATAGAAACCGCCGCGGTATTTTTTAATTTTAATTGCCCACCTGCTGGCACATTAATACCAAACCGACCAAGCATAGTCCGAAATGTTTGTTCGGTATATTTAGTTTTTTCGCCTGTGCCATCTAACCCAACCACTAAGCCATAGCCGATTAATTGATTTTCTCTTACTCCTTGAATACTGGTAATATCTTTAATTCTTTCTGACAAAACAGAAAAACTCACAACAAAGAGAGCAATAGAAATCGTTATATTTTTTATAGCTGTATGCATCATTAATAAAACCTTATAAGTTATTTTTCATCGCTCTGTAATTTCAACATGGTTAAAGAGGCCACAAACCTGAATTAAAGAATCGACTTAGCCAACCTTGATCATTTGCTTCAGCTAAATCGCCGGTGCCACCATAGTATATTCTTGCATTTGCAACTTTTGTTGAAACTACTTGGTTGTCTTTATCAATATCTTCAGGACGAATAAGACCGGAGACTCTAATAAATTCATTACCTTGATTTAGTGAAATCCATTTTTCACCTTTAATTAATAAATTACCGTTGGAATAAACTTTTTGTACCGTCACAGTAATAATGCCTTGTAATAAATTACTTTGCTTACTGTCCGTTTCTGATTTAAAAGCATTTGCGCTAGTAATAGAAACAGCAGGTGATCCAACGGCAACCCCACCTAAACTGGTTAAATTACCAAACAGGTTTGGTGCAGTAGTACTGGTTGATTTATTTTTTGATAATTCTGTATCAGCATTTTTAGTGGCTTGCGTACTCTCTGATAAAACAACGGTAATTATGTCACCTATTCTCAATGCTTTTTTATCTTGAAAAAGCATTTTCGCACTAGAAACATTATAAATTGAGCCACTATTATTTTGTTGTTCACTGTAATTATCTGAATAACTTGGCGCCCAATTTGGATCGTCTTGAATTTCATTGTTGTATACTGTGGCGCAACCAGAAAGAATTAAACTATAAATAATCACAATCATTTTTTGCATTATGTTTTACCTTTTTCACTTAATTACAACAATCGTTACTTAATAATATTTTGTTAAATAAAAACGCTTATAAATTTTGATTAATATACTGTAGCATTTGATCAACAGCCGATAATACTTTGGCATTTGTTTCATAAGTTCGCTGTGTTTCAATCATCGCAACTAACTCTTCTACGCTAGAAACATTAGACGTTTCTAATTGCCCACCTAGCAAGTCACCTACACCATCAAGTCCTGGTGTACCAACAACGGGAGTACCACTACTGCCAGTTTCGAGATATAAATTTCCACCGATAGATTGTAATCCTGCTGGATTGATAAACGTTGCAATAGTGATAGAACCAATATTTGTTGGCGCTGCCGCACCTTGTTCTTGTACCGTGACGGTACCGTCTATTGCTATATCTAAACTAGTGGTATTGGCAGGAATTGTGATTGCTGGGGTTAAAACAAAACCACTACCTGAGGTAACGATTTGTCCAGCTTCATCGGTAGCAAAGGTTCCTGCTCGTGTATACCCAGTGGTTCCGTCTGGCATTTGTATTTGAAAGAAACCATTACCTTTTATCGCCATGTCTAATGGTGAAGAAGAAGTTTGAAAGCCTCCTTGAATATGTTGTTTTTGAGTGGCTACAACTCTAACACCTGTACCCACTTGTAAGCCGGATGGCAATTTTGTATCTTGAGAAGATTGGCTACCAGCTTGACGAAAATTTTGATAAAAAAGATCTTCAAATACCACGCGATCTCGTTTAAAACCAATGGTACCAGCATTGGCTAAATTGTTAGAAATAACGGCTAAATTAGTCGTTTGTGCTTCTAAACCTGTTTTTGAAATCCATAAAGCTGGATGCATGATATTGTCCTCAAAACTAAATTTTTAATTGGTTAAAATATAATTTATCTAAAACAACTTTTAACCATCTGTTAATAATTTGACTATTAACCATTACGGTTGCAATAAACGATCCAACGCTTGCCCACGCTCTTCAACTGATGACATTAATTTAATTTGTATTTCATATTTTCGTGATAACTCAATCATATTGCTAAGCTCTTCAACAACACTAACATTACTAGATTCTAAGGCTCCCATTTGTAAAGTAACGCTAATATCATTTTCAAATACGTCTGTTTCTGAGCTTTTAAATATACCTTGAGGATCTTTAAATAATTTTGTTGGATCGGGATTAACTAATTTAATCCGGTCAACTATTGCCGTTTCATTAGGTTGCGCGCCAACAGGTCGAATTGTTATTGTGCCGTCTTGCGCAATATCAATTTTTTCATAAGGAGGGATGGATATAGGTCCTCCATCACCCAAAATAGGTTGATTCACACCATTAGTTAGTGTGCCGTTGGCATCTACTTTTAAATCGCCTCTGCGAGTTAATAATTCTTCCCCTTCTATTCCTTGCGTCACTAACCAGCCCTCACCTTGAATTGACACATCAAGATCACGGCCTGTAGTTAATAAACTACCCGAGTCTAGTTTTTGTCCTGGTCGCTCAGTCATAGCAAAAACACGACTCGCTAAACCGCTTCCGTATACTGGCATAGAACGAAACTGAGCCAAATCAGCTTTAAATCCCGTGGTAGAAGCATTAGCTAAATTATTCGAAGTATTAGCTTGAGCGTAACTCGCTTCTCTGGCTCCTGTCATGGCGACATAAAGTAATTTGTCCATAATATTTGCGCTCTTGTTTCAGTTAATGATTAAACTGTCTAAGTCTCTTAAATTTATCGGATATTAATAATCGCTTGAGTAACGGTATTTTCTGTTTCTATCGATTTGGCATTTGCCTGAAAATTACGTTGAGCGGCGATTAAGCTCACTAGCTCTGCGGTTAAATCAACATTAGAAACCTCAATAGCGCCTGAACGAATTTGACCAAAACTAGAGGTTACCGCTTCACCAACTAATGGAGTACCTGATGCCGTTGTGTCTTCCCAAGAATTATTACCTTTTTGAGCAAGACCTTGAGCATTTTGAAATCGAGCTAATGCAATTTTACCTAGCGCGGTTGATTGACCATTACTAAAATTAGCTCTTACAACACCCGTATCAGAAATTTCCACACCGGTTAAACGCCCAATAGGAAAACCGTTTTGCTCTAAAACATTTACAGTGAAAGGTGATGAAAACTGAGTGGTTCCGTTGCCGGCATAATTAAAGGTTAACGTGCCAGCAGCACTAGAGCCATTTCCAAAATCAACTGCTGAAGTAACAATTGGATCAGGCAGACTTGATAAAAACACTCCAGAATTGTTAAAAGTCATTGAATTAAATAGTTGCCCGCCAGCTCCTACTGTACCGCCAGCAATATCTAAAGCAAGTGTTGCGCCTGCATCGTCGGTACTGTTGTAATAACTACCCCATGTGTTTGCGCCGGTTTTTATATAATACGCCGTCACCACATGACTTTCGCCTAACGAATCAAATACCGTTAATGAGGTTGATTGGGTAAATGTTGAAGCTTGAAGTGGATCAAATAATGTGGGATTTAATACCGCCGCGTTGGCTGGTAAATTAACACCAATATCAACCAAGCTAGTGGTGGTTGGCACACCCGCTGTTTGCGGCAGCTGTAAAGGTGTTGTACTTGAAATGCTGGTGGCAGTTACTGTTCCGTCTGCGTTAACAGGAAAGACTTGTAATCGAGCGCCGGCGTTATTAACGACAAAGCCATTGCTATCCACACCAAACTCACCATTTCGGGTAAAAAGATTGTTAGCATTTGAATCACTGGGTGAAAGAATAAAAAATCCTTCTCCAGATACCGCTAAATCAAGTGTGTTGGAGGTAAACTCTAAATTACCTTGACCAAATTGCTGAGCAACATTGGCAAGCAATGTACCATTACCAATGGCGGTACTGGAACTACCAAAAGAAGATGTCGCAAAAATATCTGCAAATTCAGCCCTTGAACCTTTAAACCCCGTTGTGCCAACATTAGCAATATTGTTACTGGTGACATTAAGCTCTGCTTGTGCGGCGTTTAATCCACTTAGTGCGGTATTAAAAGACATAATTACTCTCCTATTAAATGATTCGAAAAATTGATGCTAATGAATATTGTCTATCCAACTTCTTTAACATCATTAAAATTAACTTGACCTAAACCGGTAAGATTTAAAAAGATCCCACCTGCTGAACCTGCTAAATTAACGCTTTGCACTTGCGCTCTAATTGAAGTGGGTAATTGTTCGGTAGTTCCAGCGACGTTTCCAAATGCAGCCACTTCGTATTGACCACTTCCCATAAATTCGCCTTGCTCGTTATTGCCGTCCCAATAAAAATCTATGTCACCTGATTCACGATCACCAACATCAATTCGCCTTACCAGCTCTCCTGAAGAATCACGAATTTCAAACCTCACATTAGTAGCGTAGGACGGTAAATTAATTTGCCCTGACATACCGGAGGTATCAGACATGTGTCCAACAGCTGAAGGCACCAAAACATTTCGACCAACTAGTGATGATGCTTGCAGCGCTTGATTAGAGGTTAATGAGGTTGATAAATCATCAAATTGAGTCACTAAGGTTTGTAAGCTATCAACACTTGAAAATTGAGACATTTGACTAATGAATTCTTTACTATCCGTTGGCGATAAGGGATCTTGATTGGCCAATTGAACGGTTAATAGCCTTAGAAAATCAGCTTGACCTAATTCTTTTTTAGCCCCACTATCACTAGCTTTTGGCGCATTAAGTCCTATATCGGCAAAATTGTTTTCTGTTAGATTACTTATAATTGACATCGTCTTTTCTCACTCAATTAATAACTTGTTTAATTAATATTTAATTTATAAAAAATAATTTTTCGTTTCAATTACTGTCCCAACGAAAGGGTTTTAGTCAATAAACTTTTTGCCATGTTTGCCACTTGTACATTTGATTGATAAGAACGTGAGGCTGAAATCATATTCGCCATTTCTTCAACTAAGCTAATGTTGGGCGCATAAACATAACCTTTTTCATCCGCTAAAGGATTATCTGGCTGGTAACGCGCTACAGACTCAGCTTGGCTTTCAACAATTGCCGAAACTCTTACTCCACCCGTTTGATTTGAACCATTAACGTTATTCATAATGGTTGAGAAAACAGGGTGTCTGGCTTTGTAAACTTCACCCGTACTGCTGGCAACACTGTCTGCATTAGCGATATTGCTGGCGACTGTATTTAATCGAACTGTTTGCGCCGACATTGCCGAACCGCTAATATTAAAAATGTTATATAAACTCATAATATTTCCTATTTCTACTTACTCTATTAACGTTTCTCACCTTGAAGCTAGTTTATTTCAAACAATTACTCGCCACGAATGGCTGACATCAATCCTTTTATACGACCACTCAAAAATGTCAGGCTGGCTTGATACTGCATGGCGTTTTCTGCAAATTTTGTTTGCTCTATTTGTGCCTCTACAGAATTGCCATCACCGGTATCTGGTTGAAATGGAATTCGATATGACAATCCAGCAATTTCAGTGCCTATACGGCTATCAAAATGTTTTGCATGTGTTCTATTAAGACCAACTTGCTGATTAGAAGAGGCCATTTGCAACGCTTTTTTAAAATCAATATCCCTTGCTTTAAAGTTTGGCGTATCAGCGTTAGCTAAGTTATTTGCCAAAACCTCAGCACGCTGCGCCTTTAAATTTAAAGCCGCTTCATGAATACCAAATGCGTTTTCAAAATTGATTGCCATAAGTTAAATTGCCTAACCATAATAATTTGATTAAAATTTATTAATAGAATTGCAAAGGTTATGCCAAGTATGACTTGTTGAGACTGTTAGAAAATAAAAAAGAATAAACAACTATAAAAACAGAAGGTTAAACAAGTAATTAAGAAATAAAAACTATCGTCGAGTGTTTGATATGATTTAATTAATCAATCCTACTCTTTTAATAAAGTGAGATTACGGCAAGGGGATTCCGCAAAAGCGGCAAGAGCAATGAATAGTAATAAAGAATAGAGAAACTAAGATTTTTTTAGATAAACAAGACCTGGGTTACATCTCACCATTTCTAGTGGTTTGCATTCTTGTGTTAATGATTCTGAAGCACCTAAAAATAAATAACCGCCAGGATGCAGGCTATCAATCAGGCCATTTAACACTTTAGTTTTATTTTCTTGAGAAAAATAGATAAGAACGTTTCTACAAAAAATAACATTAAACTTTCCATTTTTATAAGGTAAATCAAGTAAATTAAGGGCTTTGATTTTAACGTTGTTTTTTAGTTTTTGACTGATTTGCCATGCATCATCGTTGTTTTTTTGAAAATAACGTTTTAACTTGCCTTCAGGTAAACCTCGCTTTAACTCCATTTCTTGATAGCTGCCCAATTTGGCTTTTTGTAAAATTTTTGAGGAAAGATCTGTCGCAATAATTTCGCTAGTAGAAGTCATAAACATTTCATCAAGTAACATTGCAAGAGAATAAGGTTCTTGTCCAGATGAACATGCGGCACACCAAATTCGAGTTCGCCCCTGCTTTTTTAATTCTGGCAGGATTTGTTTCTTCATGTAATCAAATGGGTAATTATCTCTAAACCAAAGCGTTTCGTTAGTTGTCATTTGATCAACTACTTTTTGAAGAAGCGCTTTACCCGTAACTCGTTTAATCTCACTTAATAAATTAGAAAGAGAGGCTATTTTATTTTCTTGTAAAAAATGAGTTAAACGGCTTCGTACTAAGTATTGTTTGTTATCACTGAGCAAAATACCACTTTGCTGCTCAAGTATTTTGCAAAAGCTGTCATAGTCAGACTGTGAAATATCCATCTATTTTTATTATCCTAATCTGAGTAACACATTAATATATTCAATTCGACATATCTCTTATTAAACAACCCGACATTAATCGTCC
Organism: uncultured Kangiella sp.; assembly: GCA_964476655.1. Classification (GTDB taxonomy): domain Bacteria; phylum Pseudomonadota; class Gammaproteobacteria; order Enterobacterales; family Kangiellaceae. The sequence continues at coordinate 81,969 of CAYZBK010000002.1, forward strand.
GAGAAATTAATCTTCTAAATCAATTCGGCGCTGAACAGCTCTCGCTAATTCATCAGGATTAAACTTTGGTATAAAATCATTTGCGCCGACCTTTTCAACCATGGCTTCATTAAATACACCACTTAAAGAAGTATGTAACATCACCCATAGATGATCCAATTTTTCGTTATTGCGTATTTCAGCGGTTAAGGTATACCCATCCATTTCTGGCATTTCAATATCTGAAATCAGCATAATAACTTCATCTTCAAGCCTAACACCGTCGCTCACAAGGGCTAATAAATAGTTATAACATTCGCGTCCATCTTTAAATATTTTGGTTTTAAACCCTAACTGTTCGACGGTTCGTTTAATTTGATTTCTTGCAACGGAAGAGTCATCGGCAATTAATACAAATTTATCTTCTGGTGCTTTGCCTAAATTTTCCTCAATAATATCTTGGCTGACTGTATCATTATTAGGGGTAATTTCAGACAATATTTTTTCGACATCAATGATCTCTACTAACTTATCATCAATATTTGTAACGGCTGTTAAGTAATGAGTTTTACCTGAACCACTTGGTGGTGGGTGGATCTCATTCCAATTCATATTGACGATTCTTTCAACCGCTTTTACTAAAAAGCCTTGAACCTTTCTATTGTATTCCGCAATGATGACAAAACATTTTTCTACATCACCAAGAGACGGCCCACCAACAGCTAAACTCAAGTCAATCACAGAAATTGCTTTACCTCTTATTTGGGCAACGCCTCTAACAACCGGATGACAACCTGGCATTGTTGTCAATGACGGGCATTGAATAACCTCTCTGACTTTAAAAACGTTAATACCGTAAAGTTGTTTTCCCGCTAAACTAAACATCAGCAGCTCTAGACGGTTTTGCCCAACCATTTGGGTCCGCTGATTAACCGAATCAAGAATACTAGACATTAAGCTTTCCTCTGTATCAATAATAATGCCTAGCTTTTGGCATAGTTATTGCTCTATTTATTAATATCAATAATTAAATGACCGACTGACTTAAAGCATTTAATCGTTATATAACTATGAGTATAGTAAAAATCAACAAAACTGTAGGATAAAGATGATTTTTTTTAATCCGATCGATAAAAAAACACCATGCCAACGTGTTTTGACAATATTAAAAGGCTTTGCATTGCTGCTTATTATCCATTTCAACGTCAATGCAGAACCAATGCAACGATTTGAAAGTGCCAAAAATATAAAACTAGCGGCAAAATCATTCCTTGAGGAAATGACAAACGCTGCCGATAACCCCAATATAGTGATAAAAATTAATCAACTTGATCCAAGATTACGGTTAAGACATTGCGCCAATAATCTACAAAGTTTTTTACCGAGAGGTTCAAGAAAAAAAGGAAGAGTAACGGTTGGTGTAAGCTGTAATGCTCCGGTATTGTGGAAGTTATTTGTATCAGCGTCCGTCAATGAATTTGCCGATGTCGTTGTTGCTAAGAGTAACCTAACTAAAAAAACAATGATTACAGCTCAAGATCTAGAAATTAGAAATATGAATATTTCAGCATTAAGATATCAGCCAGTATTTAACATATCACAAGTAGTTAATACCAAATCTCAACGCTATATTCGCAGTGGTTCAATTGTGTTTGAAGAGCACATTTGTATGATTTGTAGAGGAGATATTGTAAATGTAAAGGCTAAGAACGAATACTTTAGCATTAATATGCAGGCCATAGCTTTAGCTAATGCGAACATGGGACAAATTGCTATGGTAAGAAATACACAATCAAAACGCACTTTTAATGCTAAAGTTATAGGCAAAGATCAATTAGAAGTTTCTCTTAACAATAGTCATTAGAACAAAGGTACCTTTAATTATGGTTTTGGATATTCGAAGTTTAGTACCAGGACAATCTAAAGCGTTACTGGGAAAAATGGAAAAATCAGAAAAAAAACGCGCTAAAGCTCTTGGCTCTAAAAGTGCTGTAGGCGACAGCGATTCGGTTAATATTACAGCGCAATCTGGACAAATAGCGCAATTAATTGAACAAATGAAAGCGGCGCCAATGCTTGATTTAGAAAGAGTTTCACCAATAAAAGAAAAATTATCAAAAAATGATTACCAAATAAAGTATCAAGAAGTTGCCAATAAAATGCTTGATTTTGAGTCTGGCTACGGCGGTTATTAACAACGGAGAAAATTATGAGTGATACACAAGTTTACCAAACATTATTAAACCAATGGTCAGAGCAATATCAGACATTGCATGATATTCTCAATTGCGAGCAACTAGCGCTTGAAAAAAGAAATTTTGAAGAATTAGAAACTCTAATAAAAGAAAAAAACGAACTCATTAAAACAATCAATTTTCAGCAATTACCTAATATTATTAAACAAGGGCAAGAAAACCTGCCACAAATTGCTCAGGTAAAACAATTTTGTCTTTCTAATTCTAAATTAAAAGCCGGCTGGGATAAATTGATGAACCTTGTTGAACAATGCCATTTTAAAAATGAAGTTAATGCTCGCCTTATAGAATTGTTAACCAGTTCAACCAAACGAACTTTTAACTTAATAAAAGGATTTAATCCTGATAATCATCTTTATAATTCAGCGGGTGATAGCACTGTGGTAAAACATTTTGGACAATCATTGTCTGCTTAACTACCGCTTAAGTATGAACTACTACAACTTAAAATACCGATTTACTAAGGTGATTAAGATTAGCCTAATCACCTAAAGGCCAGCCTCCTAACTTCTTCCACCGGTTGACTATAAAACAAAATAGTTCCGCCGTTTTCTTTGCATCATACAGTGCTGAATGTGCTTCTTTCGTGTTAAATTTTATTTTTGCTAACTCACAAGCTTTAGCTAAAACCGTTTGTCCTAGTGCCAAACCAGATAAAGTCGCAGTATCGAAATTTGTAAATGGATGAAATGGATTACGTTTAGCATCAATTCGACCTGCTGCTGCTTGGATAAAATTCAAATCAAATGCCGCATTATGCCCAACTAATACAGAACGTTGGCAATCTTGTTCTTTTTGAGCCGTTCGAATGGATGAAAAAATTTCTTTTAGTGCAACGGATTCCGAAACTGGATATCGCAGAGGATTGCCAAGATCGATACCTGTAAACTCTAAAGCCGCACTTTCTACATTAGCGCCATCGAAAGGATTAAGGTTAAAATGGTATTCTTCATCCGGATGCAAATTGCCTTGATTGTCAAATTTGACCGTCACCGCAGCCACTTCAAGTAAGGCATCAGTTTGCGGGTTAAAGCCCCCCGTTTCTACATCAACAATGACAGGGTAAAACCCCCTGAATCGTCGTTTCATCATACTCATTTTTATTACTACGCCTTAGATCATTTCGTTTGTAATAAGAATTCTATCATTTACTGAATAAAATAATCACTTAAAGCGTCCTTTTTTATAAGAGATAATTTAAGTCAGCTTTTTTTATGCCGATAAAACATTAAAATAAATATTGATTATAAATTGCAAGGACCTTCTATGTATATAAAACGCACAAAGTCTATTCTGTTTGTTTTTGCATTTTATTGTTCCTGCAGTATTGCAAACTATAAGGTTTTTGAAGCACCATTAGACGAGTCCGACTGGATATTTAGTGGCAACCCATTAGGCTGCAAACTAACTCATGATGTTCCAATGTATGGCAATGCAATATTTCAAAAACGTGCGGGAAGAAATAAAAAACTGGCATTTCAATTAAATTACAAAAGGCAGGCTATCAATTCAAAAACAGCCTCAGTTCAGTCCCTAAGTCCCTCTTGGTTACCTAATCAACGCGCTAGAGATTTAGGTGAAACAGCTGTACTAAAAGGCAATCCAATATTTAAAATTAATAAAATTGTAAGTTGGAAGTTATTAAGCGAATTAGAAGTCGGTCGTTTTCCAACTTTTCGTTATCAAGAATTTGAAGCCGCGCAAGACCAAGTAGCCGTTTCATTATCTGCGGTCGGCTTTAAACAGCCCTATAATCAATTTTTAAACTGCTTAACAACAATTGTCCCGTATCAATTAAACGAACTAAATAAGATGACATTAAGATTTGATTTTGATAAATACTCTCTTAAAAACATTTATCACAAAAAGATCAAGGCGCTTGCCGCTTACGTAAGATATGATCCATCAATTGAAGTTGTTTTTATTAATGGTTATACCGACAGCAAAGGAACTAGAGGCTACAATCAGAAACTTTCTCAAAAGAGAATTGCCACAGTTCAAAAGCTTTTAACCCTTGAAGGAACAGACTCCTCTCGCTTTAAAACAATTGCATATGGCGAAAAAAATCCTGTTGCCAGCAATCGTAAAGTAAGTGGTAGAGCATTAAATAGGCGGGTATACATTAAGGTCAGACAACAATAACCTTTATTTTGTTGTCTTGTGAATTAAATAAAAGCAAAAAAAAACCACCAAATGGTGGCTTAACTTGTCGGAATCACATTGAAAAGAGTTAAAAAGGGGGAAAGCTCTTAACAACATCCGCTCAGGGTTTACAAATAAAAAGAAACTTACTGCTCATAATAATAAGACTCAGCTTTATTAAAATAGTTCAATAAAAGAGCTTTTAATTTAAAAATATTAAAAAACTATGCTTTATCGGATAATCCGTTTAAATTTGGTCTGTCGATCCACGAATAACTAACGCAGGAACTATTTCTTGAAGTATCTCTAGATTTTCAATGTATTCGTTAGCTCTTTGTTGAATTTTGGCTATCAACAATTTAGTTGCATGTTCAGCAATGGAATAATTAGGTTGATGTGCAGTGGTTAGTTGAGGATGAGTTTGCCGCGAAAAAGGACTATCTTCAAAACCTGTAATAGCAAGCTCAGTAGGAACATCAATCCCCATTAGCCTTGCAGAAAAAAGAGCCCCAGCAGCAATTTCATCATTACTTGCAAAAATAGCCGTAGGAGGATTATCTTCTGACAAAAGTAATTTTGCACCTTGAACACCTGAATCAAATGAATATTCACCTTGTACCACCCGCTTAGATGGGATAACTATTCCATGAGCTAACAAAGCGGATTGAAAACCATTTAATCGCTCTCGGCTCGAACCATGCTCGTTACCTCCACACAAAAAACCTATATCTTGGTGTCCCAATTTAATTAAATACTCAGTAATATTATATGATGCTTGATAATCATTAACGACAATACAATTATCATTCATTTCAGGGCTTTGATGAGCCGAAATAACTCTAACAACGGGTAAGTTTATTTTTTCAATAATATTTAATAGATCAGGCATTTCTGAAAAAGGAGGCGTTAGTATAATGCCAGCAACTTTTGAGTGGTTAACTAAAGATAAAACTTGTTGCTCAAGATCTTCCGCTTTGTGGTTACAAGGATGGATCAATAACTCAAAATGATTTTTTTTACACTCTGATAAAATACCATTTTGCATGTCAATCACATAATAAGCATTGGGATTGTCATAAATATAACCAATCGTACACGAATGATTACCCGCTAAACTTCGTGCAAAACTATTTGGACGGTAATTAAGAGCCTTTATTGACTGTTGAACCTTTTCATATGTATTTTTTTTCACTGACGATTCATTGTTCACAACTCTAGATACCGTCTTCATTGACACACCAGCATGTTTAGCAACATCACTCATTGTGCAGTTCATATTGTACTATTCATATTACAATGCCCATACCATTCTGTTTCTATACAACCAATTAAGCTTATGATTAACAAAAGCGTCTTTGCAATTAATATCCCGTCGAAATCATAACATATTAATTGACAGCGCTGTCATTAGTATTGTATTTTATCATCCGCAATAAAATTACTACGATTAAATGGCTGAAATGAATTACAACCGTTATAATTCAATCGAATGATAAATGATTACAATCAGAATTTTAAATTAAATTAAACAAAACAGCATCTATAAAAAGTGACCAATAGATTTTAGGAGATTATCAATGAAAGTAAAAATAGCCATTAATGGCTTTGGACGAATAGGCAGAAACATCGTAAGAGCATTTTACGAAAATGGGTATAGCGATAAACTTGAAATTGTTGCTATTAACGATTTAAGTAACATTGATGGCGCAACTCATTTGTTAAAATATGATTCAATTCACGGTCGTTTTGCAGCAGAAGTATCAAATAGCGAAAACTCTATTACAGTTAACGGAGACACAATTAGTTACTTATCGAATAGAGATCCAAGCCAGCTGCCTTGGAAAGAGCTTAGCATCGACTATGTTTTTGAATGTACAGGACGCTTTACAGATAAAGAGTCTGCTTCTCAACATATTACGGCTGGAGCAAGAAAAGTGATTGTTTCAGCACCTGCAAAAAATGCAGATGCGACTATTGTTATGGGTGTTAACCACGATACCTTAACAGCTGATATGCAAGTGATCTCTAATGCTTCTTGTACAACTAACTGCTTATCACCAGTAGCCAAAGTACTTAATGATTTAGTTGGCATTGAACAAGGTTCAATGACAACTATTCATGCAGTAACCAATGATCAAAACTTATTAGATTTTGACCATTCTGACGCTTATAGAGGCCGTGCAGCAATGCAATCAATGATCCCATCTAAAACAGGTGCAGCTGTAGCCGTAGGCCTTGTTTTACCAGAACTTGCAGGTAAATTAGACGGCATGGCCGTTCGAGTACCAACGATGAATGTTTCATTAGTTGATTTAAACTTTATCGCCTCAAGAGAAACAAGCGTAGAAGAAATTAATCAAGCAATGAAAGCCGCTAGTGAAACAGCTATGGGTCAATTTTTAAAATATAACGACGAAAAACTCGTTTCAATCGACTTCAATCATAACCCAGCATCGTCAACTTTTGATGCCACACAAACTCAAGTAAAGGGAAAATGGGTTAAAGTTATGGCTTGGTATGATAATGAATGGGGCTTTTCAAACCGTATGTTAGACAATGCTTTGGCTTGGGCTAAGGTTGAGAAGTTGGTTTAAATCTTTATCTAAATTAAGAACATCTATAAAAAATAGCCAGCACTAATGCTGGCTATTTTTTGTTAATGAGAGCTTAACAAAATTCTTATTTTATAATTAAAATCTAAATTTTACTAAAACCATATTGGTAAACTTTGTTAAGTAACTCTCTATGGCTAGGAAGGTTTTCTTTCGCTAACATTTCTTTCGCAGCTTTAACCATGAGAAATTTTTTATCCGCTATTTTAGACTCATTAAAATTATTTATTTTCTTTTGTAAATCAGATTTATAACCCATGCCAAATAATACATAAAGATAACTGTCTAAAACAAAGGGTTCATAAACATTATCAAAATCATATTTACTAGGACAATGAGTTTTCCAATGTTCAATTTGATTTAACAAAGATTGAGAACAATTCTTTTTCAAGCGACTATCAATCCAGTACTGTGAATCAGTTCTTTTTGACAACATGTAATGTAATTTAATAAAATCAATACTTTTTTTCCATCGAAAATGAAAAGATTGATTAAATTTTTCCTCAACTAATTCCATTTCAGCACGAGTTGCAGGAAATTGATCTCTCAACATATTAGCAGCAGCTTCAACTAAAAAAATGGCTGAAGCTTCTAAAGGTTCAATAAAAGCAGCGGATAGACCAATCGCCACGCAATTTTTATGAAAGTATTTTTCACGATAGCCCACTTTCATATTTATTTTTCGCGCATTTAGTTTTTCAGCGGCATCCCCCACATAACTTCTAAATACATCTTCTGCCCTTTCGTGACTAGTATATTTGCTACTATAAACATAGCCTAAGCCTCGCCTGTCAATCAGTCCAATATCCCATATCCACCCTGCCTCTTGTGCTATTGATTTTGTATAAGGACGTATCTCTTCTTGTTCATTTTCATAAGGAACTTGCATAACCACTGCAGTGTCATTCATTAAAACATCACTAACATCTATAAAATCAATATCTAAAGCTTCACCCAAGAGCATAGACTTAAAGCCTGTGCAATCTATAAAAAAATCTCCATTGATACGTCCTTTTACATCGGTATCAATAGATTCAATATACCCATCACAATCAAGGTTTATTTTTTCAACATTTGCAAGTAGATGTTTCACACCTAAATTTTTAGTTGCATGTTTCGCTAGAAATTTACCAAACTTTCCCGCATTTAAATGATAAGAATAATTTTGAATGCCTTCGTAGGCAGGAGTTGTTAATTTTTTAGGGGCTAAATTTTTATCGCATAAATCTCCCTGTAAACCAACGGCAGAAGCATAATTGTGTTTAGATTCAGATAAAATCCAATAAGGTGCTAAATTAAACTCATAAGAATCATTAACTGTGCTAAACAAATGATAATAAGATTTATCATTTTCACTTGGATTATCAGCCCAATTAACAAAGCAGGTACCTTGCTTAAAAGTTGCATCGCATTCCATCATGAATTCAGCTTCATCAATACCTAAACGTTGCAGGGTGGTACGTATTGTTGGCCATGTGCCTTCACCGACACCAATTATTGGTATATCAGGAGACTCAACCAGTGTAACCTGAATACTTTCAGATTTTTTTGAGTTAAAGGAGTAAGCCAGATTAGCCGCAGTTAACCAACCCGCCGTTCCACCCCCAACTACTACAACATGTTTAACCTGATTCATAATATTTTCCAAACTTCAAAATCAAAACTCATAAAAAATGAAAATGTATTTACGCTTAAACTACGAATTAGCTATTTTCCTACGGACTAAATTATTAACTGATTGCATAGAATTAATGGATGCGTAAATAATATCTAAGGCTCCTGACTTTCTTATTTTAAGAAAATCTTCGTCTGATAAATTGCTTAATTTTTTTTCATCAACAACATACAAGCCATTTAGAGCGAACTCTTTTTGATCCTTTATTTTTATGCTCAAGGTTTGTGAAGAAAGTATTTCATTTTCCAATAATAGCTGAATAAAAGCCTTAGTTAATTTTGTTTGTTCAATATAGTTAACAATCGCTTCACCTTTTTGAGTTAACCATTTCATTTCTTTCCCATTTTCATCAAATAAAGCATCACCAACTGATTCATTTATTAAAGGTGAATTTTCGTCAATGCATAACAATGCATTGTCACTATTTTCAGTCTGATGTATTAAAAATGGATATAGTGTTAATGCAAGAGGGCTATACGAGGCTTGCCACTTATTTGCATCAAAGAACAAGTTTTCACCTGGCTCTAATCCAAACAGAACCACAGCATTAAACCTACCAGTGTCTTGCTCTTTGATAAAAACAATTGGAAATTCTCTACTTGCTGGAATAAATTCTTGTACAACAATTGGTGAAAAATGCATTTTTTCACTTTGAATAAAAGTGGCATTTTCTTTTATTTTTAATTTACCATGAGAAATATTTGTTATTGGCTTAACTTCTGACACAATTAACTCCTAATTAATAATTTTAAATAATTTATACTCGACTAAATCCATACTGAATTACTTTTTCAATCAATTCTCTTTGATCTGGTAACTTACTGATTAACGTTTGGCTATCATTATTAATTGCCAAAAACATTTGTTCTGCTTTTAATGTTTCTGTATATTTCAATGAAACATTTTCTAAATCCGTATTAAATTCCATCCCATATAGGATATATAAATAACTATCAAGATTAAACGGTTCCCAAGCGTTTTCAAAATCATACTTAGTTGGAGGTTGATTTTTCCAAAATTTAAGTCGCTGCTTAAGGTTTTCAGGAATACTTGATGGTTTACAATTGTCAATCCAATATTGACTATCTCTTCGGTTAGAAATGCAATAATGTAATTTAATGAATTCTACAGTCCTTTCCATTCTCATTGTTAAATGACGGTTAAAGTTTTTTTCTGCATAAGCCATATCGTCTCTATTTCTCGGAAATTGAGTTGCTAGCATACTTGCTGCAGCATCAAACAAAAAAATAGCCGAAGCCTCTAAAGGCTCAACAAAGCCTGCTGACATACCAATCGCAACGCTATTTTTATGCCAAAACTTCTTATGATAACCATGGTTAAGTTTTATTTTTCGTATCATTAAGTCGTCTGAATAATCATCACCAATATAATCAATTAATTGCTGTTTCGCTTTTTCATCAGAAGTATATTTACTACTATACACATGACCAACACCACGGCGATCTTGAAGGCCTATATCCCAAATCCATCCAGCATCTTGTGCAGTGGCTATTGTATGGGTTTTAATCGGTTGAGATGCTTTTTTATAAGGGACTTGAACAGCTAAAGCCGTATCATTAAAAATGATATCACTGATACTTTGCCACTCAATATTATAGGTTTTTTTAATAATTAAACCTGTTGTACCGCTACAATCAATGAAAAAATCAGCCAAAATTTTCTTTTTATCTGTATGATCTGTTTCAACATATTGAATAAATTCATTTGGATCTAAAACCACATTAGTCACATTTGCACTAACATAATTTACACCTAAATTTTCAATACAATGGCGCTTTAGAAAATTTGCCATTTTATTTGCATTTAAATGATAAGCATACTCTTGTACTGCAGAGTATTCAGGCATAGAAATATCTTTAGGAGCCTTACCTTCATCACATAACCTTGCTTGTATAGCTACAGCCCTATCATAAGGTAGCCTAGTTTCTTTATCTTGCTGTAACCAATAAGGCGATAAGTTAAAGCCATAAGATGAATGGCTAACGGTGCTGAGTGGGTGATAATAACTATGAGGCTCATCTTTCTCTTTACTATCTATCCAATTAACAAATTTTGCGCCTTGTTTGAAGGTTGCATCACATTCACGAATAAAATCAGTCTCTCTTATCCCAATTTTGTGCAACGTTGCGCGTAAATTAGGCCATGTTCCTTCTCCAACCCCTAATATGGGAATGTCAGGAGATTCAATCAATGTGATTTTTGTACCATTTTTTTCTTTAGAATTTAAAGACTTAGCAAGAATTGCGGCGCTTAACCAGCCAGCAGTGCCTCCGCCTATAATAAGAATATGATTATTCTCTGTTGTTTCCATTATCATTACCTCAAATCGCTTTAAAAACTAATGGAATATTGTAATTCAAAAACATTACAAATAACGAATATGTTTAGAAATAAATAGGGCCCGTTATTAAACAAGCCCTATATAAATAAAACAAAAAAGGAAAGCGAACTTTCCTTTTCTGATATTTTATTACTTAAAAAATTATACCTTACATACGGTATGAAACTTTAAAGTAAATATTTCTACCATTTTGAGCCGCTAAACGCATTGCTTTAAATCCAGTAGCAAAACGTTGAGTTGTAGACTCTTCAGTGATATTAGTTGCTTCTAAACTTACATCAAGATTTTCAGTAGCATGCCATGTAACGTTAGCATCTAAAAATCCATGAGCATCCCAACTTGTGTTTCCACCAATGCCTGTAGACTCAGCAATAAAGTCTTCTCGGAAGGTATAAGCAAGGCGAGTTGAAACAACATCATTTTCATAATAAGCACTTAAGTTATAACTAAAGTCAGACATACCAGCTAAAGGAAGCTCAGTAACTTGACCATTAACTTCTTGTAATCCATAACCATCAGCAAAAGTCATATTAGCAGACCAACCAAAATCACCTAATTGTTGTTGATACTGGATTTCAGCACCTTCAATTTGGCCACCAAGACCTTGACCTGGCGTTATTGATTGATACGCCACGCCACCAACAACTTCAGTAGATGTATTTGCGCCTGGTGCAATAAATGAACGAATGTCTTTGTTAAACAAAGTGACAGAAAACAAAGATTCATCATTAAAGTACCACTCTACACCTATATCACTTTGAGTTGCACGGTAAGGGTCAAGAGCAACACTTCCACGTGTAATTGTTTGAGTTACAGTATTTACGCTTGCGGCAGGATTCATAAATGAATAATTTGGTCTACTAATTACTTTTGCTGCTGAACCACGTAATATTACATCATCACTTAAATTAATAGATATATTAAAACTAGGCAACCAATCAACATAATCAGAATTTTCTGTCACTAAATCATTCACAACATAATAATCTGCAGATACATCAGTTTGAACATAACGAATACCCACGTTACCAGCAAAGTCATCTCCACTAAAGTCTGCTTGAACATAAGCCGCAGTAATATCTTCTTGGATAAGACCAAATGTATTATTTTGACGTGTTTCAGTGGTTTTATGAGCATCATAATAAGCTCTTAACTGATCGCCATTAATTCGCGCTATATCAGTAGGAGAACCTGCTAACAACCCAACGCCAGAATGATCAAAAGTTCCATCAGCAAAACTTTCTTTAGTGATATTGTCACCAAAAGTTGCATCAAATGCCCACTTGTCCGAATAAGTTTTAAATTCATGATCTCTGACTTTAAGACCCGCTTTAATATTTGAAACAGGACCCCACTCAACTTCGTGATCTAAATCGGCTTGAGCAAAAGTTTCTTCATCAAAACGATATTGAGCTGTTACTGAACCAGCATCCCAAACATACTCAGAATGATTGCTAGCATCTGTATTTACAGGTTGTAACAACATAGCATCATCGCCGCGCATATCAAATATGATTGATTGATTAGCATTATTTGACTTCCAACCAGCATTGTAGTTACCGCCATCACCACCAGAAGCTTCAGACTTACCAATTTTAGCATTCACAGTGTAAGAGTCCTGTTCAATATTAATTTCGTAAGCAACAACTTTACTATCCATCGCTGCATTACGTGAATTAGTATCATCGGATGGACCACCTGTACGCGTACCATTCAATGCAAAACCTTTAGTTGGTCCGAAGTCAGTAGTACCCGATACAGATGCATTGAATGCATCACGATTGTATCCTACTTCAGCTCCAGTAATCACGCCATCGCCATTAAGGTCATCATCTAGCCCACCAGCGATAATCAAATAGTTTTGATTGGTATTATTAGCGTCTAAATCAATATCAAGAACATGTAAATTCATAGACACCGAATCAGATGGGGAAAATTCAATTGTGAAATCAATAACGTCACGTTGTCTAGTTTGATTAAATTCCGCAATACCTGCACCAGCCCAACCGTCATCCATATAATTTTCAGCTTTGTGAGCACGGCCAACAGTTTCTAATGTTGAATAAGAGATCATCGCACCAAATGTGTCTTGATCATTTTTCCAGCTATACATTCCAGTAAAACCTGAACCACTTCCATCAGAAATACTATTGTTTTGTGTTTCTGCTGATAAAAAGACTGTATTTGGATCTAAATCTAATGGTTTTCTTGTACGAATAGAAACCGTACCACCAACCCCACCTTCATCAAGACTCGCCATAGGTGATTTGTAGACATCAACTCCAGCAACTATTTCAGGTGGTAATAAATCCATATCAAATGAACGTCTCGCACGCCCTTGAGAGAACCAACCTGTTGATGAAACAGCATTGCCGTTCATTGTTACTAGTGTTAATTCTGGGTTTGTACCACGAATAGAAACACTACCACCTTCTCCTGCAAAGTTTCTAGAAATAGCAACACCAGGAATTCTTTGTAAAGACTCTGCTATATTTCTGTCTGGAAACTTACCAATATCTTCTGCAGAAATTGAATCTACAACAGCATTTGAAAATCGTTTTTTATTGAGCGCTTCTTTTAAAGAACCACGAATACCCGTGATTACAACTGTTTCGCCTTCGTCAGCTGCATCATCAGCTGCGAAAGTAGGTATTGATAAGCTACTACCTAGTACTACAGCCATGCTGCTTACTAGTAACCGCTTTTTGAATAAATTTGATGACATACTTTTCCCCTTATATTATTAAGTGTTTTTAGCTTTTAATCGATAAACGAATTTTCCTTTTGTTCTATTTAGATGACTAAATAGAGGTAATGAAAAATTAGTTTTATCTTGCCTTTTAACGATAAGTTAACAATAAACTAACCACTAATCGACCACGCCGTCATTAGCGCAGAGACAAACATACACTTTTTTTTTACTCATTACCAGTAGATCTTAAATAAAAATGAACTAAATTAGATAGGCAATGTCGCGAGCATATTTGCCTTCGTTCGTCAAATATTGACCAATGGTGATTATTTAATCAAACATGAATGAAAATGCGGTGTGTGTAAAGTCTTTGGGCAAGAAACCATTGCATTAACACAAGGATTATGATGGATAATAGAGCTTGGATATCAGTATTTAAATGACTTATTAAATGAGCAAAAATACTGTCTGATAGATATTGCCAATTAAATAAACTGGTTAAAATATAAAGAAGGATCGAATTTGCACCAATGACTGCAAAAAAGTAACTTAGTGGCTTCCATTTTAAAATATCAAATAAATAATAAAAAAGGCCTAATAAAATGACACTATAGCCAATAGTCAATAAAGCGAAAGAACTGGTCCAAAGAGTTTTATTTAATGGTAAAACAAAAGACCACAAATAGGCGACACAGCAGGCAACAATCCCTGAAATCAATAGCTTTATGCTTTTTTGGTTTGCTGATTGTTGTGAATCTAATAATAATCGACCAGCAAAGGCTCCGGCTAAAGCATTAACCACTGCAGGGAGTTGTGAAAGCAAGCCCTCTGGATCGAGTGGTAGGTTTTGATAAATATGCCCTGGTAATAATACTTGATCAACCCATGTGTTCCACGAATGTTCAAGCGTTAGCTCTCCAATATAACCATTAGGTGTTGGTATAAATGATTGTAAAAGCCAATAGGCAAATAAGATCACTGTTGCAATAACAATTTGGATTTTCAGCTTAAAATGCCAAATAATCATGGCGCAAAAGAACCATGCAAATGCAATTCGCATAAGTACACTAGCAAACCGCACTTGATTGAACTCTAATGGTATACCTTTTCCCCTTCCATGGTTATATAAAACACCTAATAAACATAATATAAAAAATCGTTTAATGGATTGCTTATAAATAGGCTTCCTATCTATAAATGGTAGTTGAATTAAATTTTTATTGGCTAGGCCAAGGGAAACTCCAGATAAGAAGATAAATAGAGGAAAAATCAAATCGAAGAATGTAAACCCATGCCATTGACTATGCTCAAACTGTTGACTTAATAGTTCAAAAACCGGCCAATCTGTTGCGGTGAAAAGCGCTGCAAATAAACCTTCTGCTCCAAGAAGCCACAGCATATCAAACCCCCTTAGAGCATCAAGCGAAGCTAACCTTATTTTTTTATTTGTTGATGGCATAAATAAGCAGCCTATTGATTAGATAACGTTTTTACCATCAATCCAGCTCGATTGAATAACATTGGCTTGATCGAGCAGTAACATACTTGCTTTTGCCCCGACCTTAAGTGAACCATATTGATCCGATAATCCCAAAAATTTTGCTGGATTTTTAGAAGCTAAATTAATTGCATGAGTTAGATCAATGTCTAACATGGTAATAGCATTGTTTACCGCTCCAATCATATCTAAAACCGAACCGGCTAAACGCCCTTCACGATCTGTCAACTTATCACCCTCTCGAATGACGGAGTGTCCAAAAAACTCAAAACTCGTTTGATCAACACCTACTGGCGGCATCGCGTCAGTCACTAGCATGATATTCTCTTTTTGCTGCAGAGCTAATTTAGCTGTATCAGGATGAACATGGATCCCATCAAGAATTAAACCCGCATAGCTCGCTTTGTCTAATAAAGCGGCTCCTATCATGCCTGGTTCTCTTGATGTGTAAGCTGACATGGCATTAAACAAGTGTGTAAAACCTGTGGCTCCAGCTTTTAATGCTTTTTGAGTAGTCGCACAATCAGCATTGCTGTGCCCTAGACAAACAAGCACGCCTTCGCTGACTAATTCTGAAATCAATTCGGGTGCAACATTTTCTGGTGCTAATGTAACAACCACTTTGCCTAGATCTTTTCGAGTAAACAATTGTTTTTCAGCATCCGTTAACCGACGAATAAGCTCTTTAGAGTGTACACCTCTTTTTTCAACTGAAAGATGAGGGCCTTCAAAATGAACCCCTAAAATACCGCCCACTTGCTGTTTTCTTGCTTTGGCAATTGCATCTGCAGCTTCTTGCATTTTTGAAATTGAATCTGTCACTAAGGTTGGTAACCAGCCCGTAGTACCAAATTTTTGATGTGCTTCTCCAATCTTAATTAAAGTCTCAACATCGGGAGTTTGATTAAATAAATAACCTCCTCCGCCATTAACTTGAACATCAATCAAACCCGGAACAAGCGTTCCCGACTTGAAATCATTATCATTGTCAGCAAGAGGCTCTATAGACTCTATCAAGCCATTTTTAATGGTGATTTGTTGTTTATGAAGTAATGCATCACCGTTAAATAACGATTCTACTTTGATTACAAAATCATTCATTTTTAATACTCATTTACAAAGTTGATTAGATTCATGAAGTTATTTGCTTCACAAAGTCATTTAAGCGTTATCTTTCTCTTCGCGATGCATTGCTAGATGTACCGCGCCGATCTCTGGTTGAGCAAGGGTTTCAGAAAACAAACTAGCAACTTCTTTTGGCAATCTTGGCATATAAAATTGAGTCAATCCGCCAATCATGGCAAGTCGTTCAGACTCATCATCAAATAATTTTGCCGCTAACTGCTGAATATATGCCATTCCTGCATTAATGATTTTTTCAGCCGCTTTATCACCATTGTCTGATGCTTCGAAAACGATTGAAGCAATTCGAGCATATTCGCTTGAAGCTTTACCAATCAGTTTTTCTGATAAACCCAAGCCGTTATGAACATCATAGAATTTGCATATTTTTGTAGCTAACTCACCTTTCTCTTCAAAGTCTTCATCAGCTAAAATGGCATGCTCAATCGCTCTTAATCCGATCCATGCTCCACTTGCGACATCCCCTATAGGGAAACCATGGCCGCCCAACATTCGTTGTTTGCCTTTAATGCTAGCAAAACCGATTGAACCAGTACCGACTATAATAACGCCGCCATCTTTACCACTGTGAGCGCCAATATTGGCAATATCGACATCTGTCGTTAAATATAGCTTTGCAAAAGGATGCTTCCAGTCCGTTATCTGTTTATACAATTCTGGTAAGTTAACACCCGCTAACCCCATACCAACCACTAAATCAGATAATTTTTTTCCTGGTAAGTTAGCGCTTTCAAGAGCTTGAGTACTCGCATCAACAATCGAGTTAAGTGTTCTCTCTAAACCATAAAAAGGATTGGCAGGGCCTCCTAAACCTTCACCTAACAAATTAATGCCTGAGTCAGTCAATACGGCTTTACATTTACTTCCACCACCATCAATACCTATATAGAGCTTTTCGTTTACATTAGACATACTCAAATTAATCCTCTTTATATCTTATTCATGTTTATTGCCTATTCACAAAAATAGACATTGACTGTTGCTGTTGCTGTTGCTGAAAATAACTTATTATTTCATACTTCAAACTAAAATCTTTTATATATTCATGCCTATTTTCTTAAAACAGTTATTAAGCAATAATATTAAGAAACCATAAAAATGACAGCGCTGTCTTTTTATTCGTTCAAAGTACTTTAAACAATAAGAAATAGCAAGTATCTAAATAAAAATGCATCTACATGAAAACAAATATTGCAGAAGCTATAAAAAGAGTACTCACTCAAAGAGCTTGAATGACCGAGATTATAGCTAACTTTTCATCATTATTCGATACTAAATTATTCAAATTCTAGTTAGTCAAATAAGAGGTTAAGGAGCTTAATGTCAAAAAAAGTATCCATTACTGTTACCACAAACATAAGACCTAATAGAACAGGGCAAATATAAGAAATAGCAAAATCAACATAACGTTGAAGCCAGCTGCCTTCAATTTCATTATCGCCATTGCTCAATTCATGATTAAAATTTTCTTTTTTCCACACGTAAGCGGTAAAAATAGCAATTAAGAAACCACCCAAAGGTAAAAAAGTATCACTCGAAATAATGGATATAAAGTCCATAAAACTCTTCTCACCTACTCCTTCTAAGCTAATAAATTGAGTCAATGAATCAACTGCTCCATTAGATAACATAGAAGGTATACCAACCAGAAAGATAAATATAGCGACGATCCATGTGGCTTTGCTTCTAGCAATGTTTTTTTCATCAACCATATAAGCCGTAGGCACTTCTAAAAGAGAGATTGTAGAAGTAAATGCAGCAAAAGATAATAGTAGAAAAAAAGCTGCTCCTACAATAACGCCCAATAAATCCCCCAAAGATTCGAACACGCCGGGTAATGTCATAAATATCAAACCCGCGCCACCGTCAGTCTCTATTCCTTGTGAAAATACAAAAGGAAAAATCATAAAACCCGCTAAAGTTGCGACGCCAACATCCATTAATGTAATTACGGCAGCGGCACTGACAATATTTTCTTTTTTAGAGACGTAACTTCCATATGTGATCAGCGCGCCCATGCCTAAAGATAAGCTAAAAAAAGCTTGTCCAAGTGCTGAGTAAATCACTTTCCCCGTAATTTGACTAAAATCAGGTAATAGGTAAAAACGAATCCCATCCATAGCATTGGGCAATGTTAATGCATAGCCGATTAGTACAAGTATCATCATAAATAAGCTCGGCATCAAAATTTTAGCAGCTTTCTCTATTCCATGAGAAATACCTTTTGATACCACGTAAGCAGTACTAAACATAAACAAAGCCGCATAAGCACCAACTTTCACATAATCCGCAACAAAACTTTTAAAAGCGAGCTCTCCAACAGAAAACTGAGAAAATAGAATGTCAACAAAGTAGCCAAATGCCCATGCCGCAACAACATTATAAAAAGAAAGGATCAATACTCCACTGGCAAGACCAAGGTAGCCGACAAATGCCCAGTTTTTATAACCTAAAGCTTTAAAAGCCCCCACAGGATTTAATTGTGTTTTTCGACCAATTGCAATTTCAGCAACCATCACAGGAAAACATAAAACAAAACAAAAAATAAGGTACATCACAACAAAAGCAGCCCCTCCTCCATCACCAACTTTAAATGGAAATTGCCAAATGTTACCTAAACCAACAGCCGATCCTGCGGCTGCCAAAATGAATCCAAGTCTTGAAGAGAAGTTTCCTCGTTGTTCAGCCATATCATTGCCTTTTATTTTTATTGTTACTGGAAGAATAAACCTTTATTTCTCATTATTCCAAAGATGTTTAATAAATAGAACAATTTATTGGACATTTTTGAAAGCTCTTCTATATTTACTATTATCAATAAATTGATCATGTTCAAAGGAGTTGAATTAATGTCTTTTCAACAAATACCAACCATTCTTAAATCAATGCAACCACAGTTTGATAAGAAGAATGCCATTAAAATAACAAGTTCACAGTACACTATGATGAAGGAAGTCATTCAAGAGTACTGTATTACTCATGATGCGCCCCGCTTGTATGGTATTCTTGGACGAGTCAATAGACGAATGAAACAAGCTAACAACCCGCATTTATGGGCAACAGAGTACAATTATTTTGCTTCGAGTATGATGCAAACGCTAAAAGAAAATGACTGTTGTCGTTTAGATGATACGCTAGAAAATATTAATGAAATATTTCTTCGGCACAATAAGAATTCGGATCCAGGGTACAACCGTCATGGAGACAAGCGCCAAATTATGAGCATTTTTGGATAAAAAACTCATCATTAACGGCACGCACAACAGGTTACGATCATGGATTATGTCAATGGAATAATGATTTTGAATAATGCTCCACCTAAAGCACTATTTTCTATAGTTATTTCACCTCGATAATGAGTAATAATATCCATAACTATCGATAAACCTAATCCTTGACCTTCAACTTTTTGGTCGAGTCGCTTACCTCTATTCAAAATGGCATCTCTATGTTCTTTAGCAATCCCCTTACCATCATCATCAATATAAAGACAAAACGCTCCTTCTTTAATTTTTGCAGAAATCACAACCATTGATTTTGTCCATTTACAGGCGTTATCCGCTAAATTTCCAATCAACTCTAATAAATCACCAGAATCACCAGGAAAAACAGTATTATTTTCAATGCGATATTCTATTTTAATATTTTTTTGTCGATGCACTTTGTTTAAAGCTGAAATAATATTAACCACTTCAGGTTCTACAACGCAACTTCTGATGAGGGTTTGACCTGAAGATATAACCGAACGATTTAATTGATATTTTACAATATCATCAATTCTTTTTATTTGAGAAATTAGCTCTGACTCTTGCTCTTCACTTTTAGGTGACTCAATCATGCTTTTTATAATTGCCAAAGGTGTCTTTAAGCTATGAGCTAAATTGCCTAAGGAGTCCCTATAACGATTTTTTTGCCTTGCTTCACTCTGCAATAATTGGTTAATACTTGAAGTCAACGGTTTTAATTCTACAGGGAAGTCTCCTTCTAATTTATTTATTTTTCCTTGACTCACTAATTCAATTTGCTGTTGCGCATTTTTTAACGGTTGTAAAAAGAAATTTAATGCATAAGAAAAAAATATGATTAATAAAACGCCTGAAATTGACAACCAAAAAAACACTTCATTTTTAAATTTATCAACTGCACTTATTAGTAACGATTGTTTTTCGCCCACAATAAAATAATAGTTTTTTTCTTGCTGGTTATCATGCTCCCAAATAATAGATTCACCGACCCAAAACATTTCTCTACGATCTAATGGATAATCCTTTAATTGAGTCATTGAATATAGGTAATTAACGCGAGGTAATGATTCAAATATTTCGCTGGATGGCGAACGCCAAACTAATGAACCATCTTGATTTAATACGTAAGCAACCAAGCCTGAACTTAAATTATCTAAACGCTGATTTCTTAAAATATCCGGGATCGATAACGTATTATTTTCATCATTTGCGATTGCCATTAAAGCATAAACTTGAGCGTTCATACTTTCTTGTAGACGATTTTTACTTGCAATGGAATAGGCAGATTCGGTTGCAAAATAAATAATACTAAAGGCAATAAATAATACAATTATAGAAATAGCTCTTAGTCGATTTTTTAATGACCAATTATTCATTAACTAACAAAATCTGGATTTAAACGATAACCTTGTCCACGAAGTGTTTGAATTAATTTTAGTTCTTGATTAGGGTCTATTTTTTTTCGTAATCTACCAACAAAGACTTCTAAAACATTACTATCTCTGTCAAAATCTTGATCATAAATATGCTCTGTTAATTCTGTTTTTGAAACTACCTTTTTGGGATTTAGAAACAAATATTCGATAACTTTGTATTCATAAGCGGTTAATTCAATTTGTTTGCCTAATTTTTTTACTGATTGAGATAATGTATCTAACTCAATATCTGCAACTTGTAATACCGGAGAGGCAAAACCAGCCGTTCTTCTTAACAGTGCATTGCATCTCGCCAACAGCTCCTCAAACTGAAAAGGTTTTGCCATATAATCATCCGCACCGGTGGACAATCCTTCCACTTTGTCTTGCCAAGAATCTCTAGCGGTTAAAACAATAACAGGAATTTTATTTCCCGACGCTCTTAATTCTTTAATTAACTCCAAACCAGAGATTTCAGGCAAACCAATATCAACTACCGCTAAATCAACAGGATATTCTTTTGCTAAATACAAACCGTCTTTGCCATTAGCAGCTGATTCTGTGGCAAAACCATTTTGTTGAAATTGATTAATTAAATTATTTCTAATGATGTCTTCATCTTCAACTATAAGTATTTTCACATTAATTTCCTTAATTTAGGACTTAATATTTAATTTATCGACAAGCATTAATCGTAATGCTTTTTATGCGTTTTTTTCCAACTAATAATCTAACTCGATAAACCGAAGCATTACCTCGTTTTATCAACTGCACACCAACCACTTTGCTATCATTTCGTTGCTTTGCCCGATTAATCGCTTCACCTTTAGTAATGTATTGACACGATTTATTATCTTTAAAAGGGCGATGTCTCTCAGCAAAAGAAGCATTTACAAAAAAATATAATAATAGAAAGGCTGTGATTGGTTTTAAAAGATTTATTTTCATAATTTGAACAAAATATATTTAAATTTGATGGCTAAACTATACCATGGGCAGGCAATCAGGTTAAATAGAAAAGTCTAATAAAGCGCGGCTAGACAAATGAAGGATATACCGCGCAAATGAATCTTAACTGAATGAGTTATTACTATGAAAGGTGATATCGCAGTATATTTTAAACACTGAATTAAGCAACTAATTGATTTGCCAACATATCAAGTGATTCAGATTCCATTTTAATATCATCAAGTGCTTTGTTAATAGTATCCGTATCGAGTGACAATAACTCCAGAGTTGAATCAGGAATAGAGGTCATCACGGAATCACCAATGTCTAACTGTTTAAGTAGTCGATTAGCCACTAAAACTAAATTAGAATAAACCGCATGTTTGCTCCAAAATTCTTCTTGATGATGATGATGAACGGCAACGATCAACTCGTCAGGCATATGCCAATTTTGCATTAGCCATGCACCAATTTCTTCATGTGTCACACCCAAAATATAATGTTCAATATCTTCAACGGCTATTTTAGGATTAGCTAACACACTGTTATTTATTAGCTCAAACTGTGGTGGGAAAATGTGACCTAATAATAAATGTCCAAAATTGTGCAATAAACCACTTAAGTAAATTAAGCCTCTTTCTGGTCTTTGTTTAAGCGGCATTGAACGGCTTAACTTTTCAGCTAAATTCGCTGTATAAATTGATTGTTTCCAGAACTCTTTAACTCCCAAAGGCCCTTCTTTAGGTACTTTTAATGATTTACCAATGGAAATTCCTAAAGCCAAATTCATTACCAGTTCAAAGCCTAAAACTCTTGCTATAGCCGTTTCAATTGAGTCAATTTTTCCTTGGTAACCATAATAGGGAGAACTTGCCCAGCTAATCACCTGTGCAGCAATTGAGGGATCTCGTGAGACAATTTGTGCCAATTTAACCGCATCAGCGCTGGGGTCAACTCGAAGTTTCATAATATCTTGAGCAATGTCTGGCATCGCGGGCAAATCAAAAGTTTCATCGACTCGTTGCTTCAATCTCATCGGTGTAAAGCTTAAGTCAACTTCTTCATCTTGACTTGATTTGTCACTGTTACGACCGGCATACAAACGCTCAGAACTCACGCTAAACTGTAATGAATCACAATCTTGAAATAACAAGTTTGCCGCTATTTTGTCGAGTTGTATTAATTGATCGGCATCACCACTTTCAATATAGATTGAATCCATATCAAGTACCACAGGATCAACAAATAATTTGATGTTAAACAAACCGTTAATAGGTGGATGGCTGTTTTCTTGGCATCCATTAAAAAGACTCTGTAATTTTTCTTCATTAAGAATGCTCGGTTGAAAACCAAGTACATCACTAAGCTTTTTATAATCTAACAAGCAGTGATAAGGCAAAATAGCTAAATAATTATGCGAGTCATATTTAAAACCAACCGATCTTAATAGTTTAGTTTTGTCTAAGGATGTTTCACTATCATTTTCTAGCCTATTGGAATAGTCAACTAATTGATAATTAACCGATAAAGACTCTAATGTTTCTACAACTTTCTTAGGAATAGACAATACTATAACCTCAAAACAACTTTAATTAATATTACTTAATATATAGTCTAACTTTTTAAAACTTTCCTCTTTTTTTACATTAAATCAGACTAATAACACATCGATGGAAACGTTTGTTCATTCTGTTAGCACGTTAGAGGGGGTTTCTTGATTAAGTTCAACTCTTTCGATTTTATCAAAACGTGATGATATTTTTTTAGCAGAAACATGCACTAAATCGACATCTTTACTGACCTGACCAATATGTGATGATAATTTATCCATACGATCTTGAAAACGAGTGAAATCTTGACCTAAAAATGATAAATGTTCTTTAATAATGTGCACTTGTTGGCGTGTTTGTTCATCTTTAATTACGGCTGATGCGGTCGTTAAAATAGCCATTAATGTCGTAGGCGAAACCAGCCAAACTTTGCGTTTATAAGCCAATTCAATTAATTCCGGATAATGGCCATGAATTTCAGCAAAAACACTTTCAGCAGGAATAAACATCACCGCACCATCAGAGGTTTCAGGCGGTAAAATGTATTTGCCTGAAATATCGTTGATATGTTTTTTAACATCCTTGGCAAACTGCTTGCCCGCTTCTTTTCTATCAACCTCTGCCACTTCAACATCCATCATGGTTTTGTAACTCTCTAATGGAAACTTTGCATCAATCGCTATTTTTCCTGTTGGCTCAGGTAACGTTAAAACACAATCAGCGATTTTATCATTTGAAAACTTATGCTGCATAACATAATGACTTTGCGGCATAATATTACTGATTAAAGATTGCAATTGAACTTCACCAAATGCGCCTCTAGAGCGCTTATCATTCAATATTTCTTGTAAACTAACAACATTCGACGATAATTCCGTGATTTTTTGTTGAGCAACATCAATCAAAGCTAATCGTTTAATCACGTCATTAAAGGTTTCGTTGGTTTTTTCAAAACCTTCGGTTAATCGCTTTTCAACTTGCCCACTAATTTCTTTTAACCGAGTATCAGTCGAATCAGTTAAACCACGAATACTTTTATTAATGAGATCACCTTGCTGTTTTAAGCTACGGTCAAGATCTTGACGCAATTCTTGGATCCCTTTACTAATGTTGTCAGCAATTAATTTTAACGTTGATGTTTGATGAACTTGCATGTTTTGACTGATTTTCTCGCCAAACGCGTTTATTTTGACAGTTATTTTCTCATGACCATGCTGCAATGAATGTGAGGTTTCTCGTTTTAACCGTTCGAACCTTTCAATCATATCGAGTTTAAAGGACTGAATATTACCGCTTAATTCTTTTTCAGAATTAGCAAAGCGTTGTTCTAAATTAAGTTTTAATGCTTCTAAAGAGGTCAGTTGTTTTTCTCTGTCGTTCGATATTATTTCAAATAACTGAGTTTGACTACGAGAAAGTTTATCATCTAAGTTTTTCTGATTTTCACGAATCATCGACTTAACAATACCAAACTGGTTGGTTTTTCTATAAAAGCGCGATATCAACAATACCAGCAAAATCAGTGAATTAACTAGCAAAATTATAATTTCAGGCTGATTTAAATAATCCATAAGAGTTGATTACTTTTAATAAATAACAAAGTCAAATGATAACACCAAACTATTGAAACTCTTGAAAGTCAATAGAAATAAAGAGTTGATTTGTTAAGGTTAGTCAAACCCACTGCCGGTTATTTAATGAATAATAATTAATCAATCACTTCGATAGCGATTCACTCAAAATATTCATCACACCCCTGCGATTAAATAATCGGCAGTGGTAAAAACCAAAAGGAGCCAATCCAGAGGTTTAAGGTTTCTTGTGGAGAAAGCGACCTGGATTAAAGTCATTAAAGCAAAAATGTCATTCGCTTTAATTTCTTTGAGATTTGGCATTCAATGAATGACTAACCTTAACAGACTTAATACTAGCAGAACAACCACCAGTTATGCAAGTAGTTAGAAAGATTAGTTCATTATAGTTATGACTAATGCTAAAAACTATACATCAATAGCACGGCCTGTAATCGTTAATCGTAACTTATCACGTCGTTCGTCACCCGTGCGCCTATTGTGTCCCGCACGCATGTCAGGCACTGTAATACTAGGTCCTTTATACTGACGTCGTTCAATCCCTGATCTTCTTTCATCAGTGCTTCGGATTTGCTGTTCTGATGACCATTTAACATCATCTGTTAAGTTTTTTGTCACGCGATAACCTTATTTGTTTATGGTTCATATTACAGCTTGCATTGTACAATTTTATTTTAGTTACACTTTCAGTATAGAGCTTGTGATGATCAATATCAGTATTAATTCAGTATTATCAAAAAAAGCTCATTATTTGCTCTAAGTCACATACTTAATAAAAGAAAGTAGTCTAAACTTCTTCTATGAATAGTTTGCTAAACCCCAAAAGTTTCAATCACCTTTCAAATTCTGAGCAGGAAGAACATAATCAGTCGCTAAGCGCCACCCTCAATGATTTAATCAAAAAAGCAAAACACAATCAGATCACGCAAGAAAAATTTTATAATCTTGAATTATACTTTTTACAATCAACATCCATATCAACTTTATTTACTCGTTTGTTAAACGAATTGTCGAGTAAATTGGAACTCGAACTGGTTGAACTACATCTCGTTGATCATAATGAAGAAACCCAGCAACTAATAAAAGATATTTACGGTGATCTTGAATTTGAAAATTTAAGCTTTAACAATGATTCTGTCATTTTAAAGCAACTATATCACAATAATTTGGATGTCACTTTAAGTCAAGATCCAAAACTAATAGCTCAATTATTTAAATTTAGTTCAAAAAAAATCTACAGCCTTGCCATGTTACCTTTGGTTAGAGAAAAAAAATTGATTGGAAGCTTGCATTTAGGCAGTCATAATAAAGATCGTTTTACCCCAGATCTTGCTACCAGTTTTTTACAACATTTAGGATCTATTATTGGCATATGCATTCAAAATTCTATCACCCAAGAACAATTTAAATTATTAAGCCTTGTCGATTTATTAACTCGTACAAAAAATCGACGATACTTTATTCAATCACTCAACCGTGAAATTGCCAGAGCAACACGATCTCAACACCCCATTTCATGTTTGTTTTTAGATTTAGATCATTTTAAGCAAGTTAATGATACGCACGGACACCTAACAGGAGATAGAGCTTTGCAGGCTGTTGCCAATTGTATTATGCCATTACTCAGACAGTCTGATGTTCTAGCTCGTTTTGGTGGTGAAGAATTTACCATCATGTTACCCGATACTAACCAATCTCACGCAATAGAAATTGCAGAACGAATTAGGTTAAAAATAAGTCAAATAGCCTTAAAAGATGATCACGATGAATTCTTTTCAATCAGCGTTTCAATTGGAGTTAGCACTTGGCAACCGGTCAATGAACAACCTATAACATTTGAAGCGGCTCAAAATTATCTCATTAGCAAAGCGGATGAAGGCGTTTATATTGCCAAAGAAAGAGGCCGAAACTGTGTTCAGGTGGTGAATTAAAGTTTTAATTGATATTTTCCTTCATAGCACCAACCAGAATAATCTCGGCGAACTATCCCACTAGGCAGTTGTGTCGCATTTTTACGTAACCGATCAAACTTAACGGCTATTAACTCATCGTTTTTTTGTTTTAATAATGTCGAATCAGAAGCTATATCATAGATTTCAATTAACTGTTTTTCTAGAATATCGCTTTTAAATCTAATCCGATTTAAAGGAGGATAAAGTTCTCTTTCAGTATGTTGTACATCAACATTAAAAAAATCACAAAAAGCCTTATAAACAGCCCATGTCCCCCTCAATTTACCTTCTAAAGTATGCCCGGCGATATGAGGAGTCGCTAATAAACATTGTTCAATTAAATAAATTGATGGATTAGGTTCATTTTCATAAACATCTAAAACAATATCTGCTGAATTTGGTCGCTGAAAATATGTTTCTAATTCTTTGTTATTGATCACAGCTCCTCGTGCGGTGTTAATTAATAATTGCTGATCCGTTAGTTGTTTTAACGTTTTTTCATTGAGCATATGATAAGTTGGATAATCGCCCTCTTTTGTCAAAGGCACATGCAAACTAACCACATCACAAGCTAAAATTTTGTCTAAGGCGCTCATCCTTCGAGGGTCATTTTTTAATTGTAAAGGTGGATCACACAGTAAATACGATATTCCTAAAACATCTAAACATCGAGCCAATTCTGTACCAACAAAACCAGCCCCAACAATACCCACTTTTAAACCTTGCATTGTTCTATTTTTTTTCAAACACCAAAAAGCAATAGCGCTTAACACATATTGCGCAACAGCAGCAGCATTGCAGCCCGCCGCATTACTCCAACCAATATGATTCTCTTTCAACCAATGAATGTCTAAATGATCAATTCCAATTGTCGCAGTCCCCACAAATTTTATCTTTGAAGACTCTAACAGCTTTTTATTAATTGCCGTCACAGAACGACAAAAGATGGCATCTGCCTGTTGAACCATTAACGGATCGATAGTTCGACCATCCGCTGAAACAATATCAAATCCAGCAAAGAGTTTAGTAATACCAGGCATATTTTCATCAACTACGATACGATAATTTTTCATTAACTCATATTCCAAAAAACAAAAGACAGCAGAGGTTAACAACAACGTCTTAGAATAAACAACAACTTGGCACTCTAGAGCGATTAATCTACAATAGCGACAATATAAAATAAGTTTGCTAAAAAGGCTATCACAATGAACGATAAACTCGCTAAACACTATTCTGAAATTTTGAAAGAATTGGGTGAAGATACTAATCGTGATGGATTAATAGATACACCTCAGCGCGCGGCTAAAGCGATGAAGTTTTTAACCCGTGGATACGAGCAATCTCTTGATGAAGTCGTTAATAATGCGATTTTCGAGTCAGATAATGACGAAATGGTCATTGTGAAAGACATTGAATTGTACTCATTATGTGAACATCACCTTTTGCCTTTTATTGGTAAATGCCATGTTGCCTACTTACCAACAGGCAAAGTGATTGGTCTTTCGAAAATAGCTCGTATTGTCGATATGTTTGCTAGGCGCTTGCAAATTCAAGAAAACATGACCAAACAAATTGCAGAAGCCATTATGGAAGTAACCAATGCGTCTGGCGTTGGTGTTGTGATTGAAGCCAAGCATATGTGTATGATGATGCGTGGTGTAGAAAAACAAAATTCATCAATGATCACTTCTATCATGTTAGGTGCATTTAGACAAAAACCAGCAACCCGCGCTGAGTTTTTGAATCTTGTTAAAAATTGATTATTATAATGGTTAGATTAGCTTTTAATTTAATCACCTTCTAGTGATTACCTTGTAATGACAAGCGCGCAAATTGATAAATTCTTATCCGTTAAGCCAGCAGAAATTGAATGGCAAGATAAACTACCTTTTAGTTTAGAATTTAATGATGTCTATTTTTCAATTCATGGGGCAATAGAAGAATCCGAACATGTTTTTATCAACGGCAATCAGCTAAATCATCATTGGAAAAGTAAAAAGCAAACAAACTATTACATCGCTGAATTAGGTTTTGGTAGTGGATTAAATTTTTTAAACACACTGAAACATTGGGCTGCTCAGTTATCTATTCACTCTTCCGCTTCTGAGTCAGGGTCTAGGGCAGAATCTGAATCAAAATCACAAGTTCAACCTCATCATCTACACTACATCGCATTTGAAAAACGTCCTTTTCATTTAGATGACTTCAAAAAAGTTGCAAAACTTTGGCCTGAACTTTCAGTTTTTTCAAATCAATTAATAAAGCATTACCCTTCTTTAATATATGGAAAACATCAAATTCATTTTAAGCAATGGAACGTCACTCTCACATTAATGCTCATGCCGGTAAATGATGCATTAGATAATCTTGTGGCAGAATCAGAATCACAAAACAATAAAATTAAAATTGATTATTGGTACTTAGATGGTTTTTCTCCATGCAAAAATCCTCAAATGTGGGGTGAAGAAAATGCGATTAAAATAGCAAAGCTATCTAAAGTAGGTACATCATTAGCAACTTATAGCGTAGCCGGTTCAGTAAAAAAACCGCTACAAGAAGCCGGCTTTAAAATTGTTAAATCAAAAGGCTTTGCAAAAAAGCGGGAGATGTTAACGGCAAAATTGATTCAAATTAACAGAGTGAAAAATAAATTCATTAATATAAAATATGAAAAGCCGTGGTTTAATATTTCTAAAAATATTAGCGGCAATAAAAACAACCATCCTAAAGTCGCTATAATCGGTGCTGGACTTGCGGGGTGTACAACCGCTTACTCTTTAGCTAAAAAAGGATTTCATTGTACTATATATGATGTAAACGAAAAAATAGCACAAGGAGGTTCTGGAGCGGCTGCAGGAATATTTCATCCTCAATTAACATCCGATCTTAATCTTGCTAGCCAATTTAGTTGGCAAAGTTATCTTACTCTAGTTAATTTTTTATCTCAATTAACTCAGCAACAAAAAAATAAAATTATATTGTCTCAGGGTGTTGAACGTATTCTAGAAAATATTCAAACAAAAGATAAAATATTACAACTCAGTCAAACCCTTGGGCTTTCTGATTGGCTCATTGAGAATACGTCTTTTAGCAAAAGTAATGAATCCGTATATTTCCCTCACTCTGCGGCAATTGATATTCCAAAATATTGCCAACTACTTCTTGATCTCGTATCACAAAAGCAATTATCCGTTAAAAATAATCATCCTATAAATAAACTTGATAGCGAAAAAAATGGCTGGCTTATTACCACCAATGAAAAACAACATTTCTATTCAGATATTATTTATTGTGGCGGAGCAAAGAGCCCTTTATTAAAAACATTTAACCTTGATCATACTAATACCACTAGAGGCCAAAGTTGTTTTGTTAATGCTAAAGAGCTATCGCATAAAATAGATCACACACTTTATGAAAAAAGTTATATTGTTCCATTAGAAAATAATCAATTACACTTGGGTAGTACTTTTGAAGCATTTAATACTGAGAGTTTAGAAGCCGATAATTTTGTAGACTATGGATTTAAAGGGAAACAACTAAACCAACAAAGCCAAAATACAATTCTTCAACAATCGTCAACTCTACTAAAAAAACTTTCATTACCTTATTGGTCTCAGAATAAAATTAATTCAATACCTTTACAAGGAACTGTCGGTTATAGACTACATTCAGACGATCGATTTCCAATTGTTGGCGCTGCAATTAACAAAGAAAAATTACTTAAAGAATTTACTCAATATACACAAACAAGATTATTGCGAGAAAAAATTAGTGAATACAATTTAAAAGGTTTGTGGCTAAACACCGCTTATGGCTCGCACGGGTTATTATATTCACTATTAGCAAGCCAGCATTTAACCAGTTTACTCACCAATAAAATATCACCTTTAACTCATCAACTATCGAATGCAGTACATCCTGCCCGTTTTGTCATGAAGCAATTAAAAAAATAAAATTATAGATAATTACCTCAGTAAAACCTAGATTAAGACGTTGGCGAGTCCTTTTAAAGAAAAAATTATTAGCCTGTTGTGAAATTCAATTTACCGACGATGGTACAGATGCAATCTGTAAAAACAAATGCGCTTGATAAAGTAAGAAATTGATCCCGTAGAGTTATAAAACGTAGTCGACTTTATCAATTAAATTTAATCATAGTTGTTTGAATATCATTTAATCCAGTCTCAAAGCTGTTATTTTTTAAGAGTTGTCTAACAGATATCGCATCCCCAGCTAATGCCAAACATTGTCCACTAGTATCTTTTTTAGAATGTATATTTAACAAAAAATCATCTGCCTTTTTATCTACATACCAAATATTATGGTATTGATCTTTTAGCAAACTGGCTGCTGAAGATTTTGTAAAAACATCACCTTCACAGTTTTCGCTTAAATAAAAATGCTCTCCTGAGTTAGATAAAATATTTTTTTCAGAATCAATTAAAAAATGGTAACCTTTTAATGTTGTCGCCCTATAAGTTTGATTTGATTGTTCGACCAAGGTTAAGGTTGATACAATTGTATTATATTCGTCAACTAAACTTGGTTTTACTTTTGATAAAATGGTTTTCTCAATAGTCCTATCAGTCGATTTTGTTAAATCATTAAGCTCACTTTCTATCTTGCCTAAATAATCATTGATAGATTTTTTAGTTGGTAATTTCTGTTGAATCTCAGTAATTAAATCATTATGCTGAGAGTTAAGTTGATGTAGATTTATAAAAATAAACATTTGAATTAATAAAATGAACACCGATAAACCGATAAACCGATAAACCATTTTTGATTAGATCGCCTCGCAAGACCTTCTGTGGACGAAACATATTCTGAATGAGATTCCATTCTCAGCACTAATGCATGCTCAAAATGTTCTAGCGTTAAATGCATTTCTCTAGTTAACTTACGTGTTTGAAGATTAAGTTTATAATCAAGCTCTTGCAGTAACTGCTCTTTTTGACGTTCAAAATAAGGATGTATAAGTCGTTGCCAAAAGCGCTGCCGGGCGGACTGCCCTTTTGGAAGTTCATTAGTATTAATTTCAATTTTTTTATCTAAAGCACTAGACTGAGGTTTAATCATTTCAATATGATTGACATGACTTAATAGCTTAAATTTGTCCAATACTTTCAATAATTGAGCTTTATCAAAGCCTTTAGGCAGTACTGCTGAGGCCCCAAAAGATATGGCTTGTTTTTTGTAGCTTTCACCTTCTTTAGCGGTGTGCATCATCACAGGGATCGAAGCGGTTTGCTTATTTGCTTTTATCTTGCGTATCATCGTTAAACCATCCATGCCTTGCATCGTATGGTCAAGAAAAATCACATCGGGCTGCTGATGTTTTAAATAATCTAATGCCTCTTCAGCGGAGTAGACTTCATCACTTTGTATTTCAAAAGTATCTAACATTTTAGACATTACTTTACAGGCCAACCTTGAATCATCAACAATCAGTGCTTTTTTATTCATTGTAAGTATCCATGACATTGCTTTATGAAAAGTCTACAAGCATAACCACCCAATATGCAGAAATAGAAACAATTTCAATAACAATCAAGTATATAGATACTAGTAATCTCTCTAATGAGCTCTATTTCACAAATTAATCATTAGGCTTCAATCTCAACTCTCCTCTGCTACCTTGGGGCTTAAAGTGATGAAATAAATCATATCAACCACTTCTTAATGCGAATCATTTGCATTAAGATTTATTTTGTACTATAGTTCGCTCAGATTGAAAAAACCGACACTTTTGAGGAAAATATGAACACTTTAAAAACAGGCATTGCCTTATCAGGATTATTAATGTCTTCAGCAGCCTTCTCTGCAGAACCAAGTAACAACGAACTACTTGATCTCATTCAGAAACAACAAAAACAAATTCAAGAATTACAAAATCAAACTAAAAAAACTGAAAAAAAAGCGGTACGTAATGATGAAAAAATAGAAAGTAGTATCACCGCTATTGAACAAGTTTTAGATAAAAGCTCAAACAACAAAACTAAAATAGGCGGTTATGGCGAACTTCACTATAACAACATTGAAGAAGATCAAAGTATTGATTTTCACCGATTTGTTTTATTTATAAGCCACGAATTTTCAGACACAATTCGTTTTGTATCAGAATTTGAATTAGAACACGCTTTATCTGGCAGTGCTCAACCTGGCGAAGTTGAACTTGAGCAAGCTTATGTTGAAATTGATTTAACCGACATAACACTGCTAAAAAGCGGTGTATTCCTTGTACCAGTAGGTATCACCAATGAAACCCACGAGCCACCGAGCTTTTACGGCGTTGAAAGAAATCCTGTTGAAAAAAATATCATTCCTTCTACTTGGTGGGAGGCAGGTGCGGCGATTAGTACACAATTAAGTAAAGGTGTTACTGCAGATTTTGCCATTCATTCAGGACTAAGCGTGCCGACTAGCGGCAATAAATCATTCTTAATACGCAGTGGTCGTCAAAAAGCAGCCAAAGCCAATGCTGATAGTCTAGCCTACACCGCTAGAATAAAATACAGCGCCATTCCAGGATTAGAATTAGCCGCATCATACCAACATCAAACTGATGTGACTCAAGGTTCGCTTGATGCCAATGCTAATTTATTTAGTGCTCATATTAGCTACACCAATAATAACTTTGGATTAAAAGCATTATACGCCACATGGAAGATTGATTCCTCTATCGCAGAAGCCGTAGGACGAGATCATCAAACCGGTTATTATATTGAGCCTAGCTACAAAATAAATGAAAATTTTGGCCTATTTGCACGTTATAATGCGTGGGATAATAACGCAGGTAATTCATTAGAAACAGAAAAAGAACAAAGTAATGTCGGTTTAAACTATTGGCCGCATGAAGATGTTGTTTTTAAGGTTGATTTCGAAAACCGTTCTGGAGCTCATGATGGTAAAGGTTTCAACCTTGGTGTTGGTTACCAATTCTAACGATAATAAAAACATCATTCAAAATCATCAATGAAATAAAGGAATAAGCTATCAAGCTTTTAAATTTAAAATACAAATTCAATAAAGATTACCTCCTTTGGGGGCTTTCTTTATTATTTTTTTACATGCCGTCAGCCTCATCTGTAGTTTATATGACTAAAGATGAATTCATCACGATAAGTCAGTCAACATCAGATTCTCGTTTTAATCAAAAAGTACTTTGGCTAAATAATACGATCCAAGAAAAAATATCCCTTATTCTAAACCATCAATATCCTAAGCTACGCATTAAATACAAAATCAATTCTCATTCTCAACATCCTGTAACTATTTGGTTTTTAGATGAGATAGGTAAAGAGCGAAACATAACCTTTGCTATTAGTATTTCGAATTCTCAAGTACAAAACATACGAGTACTTGAATTTAGAGAAAGCCGAGGTTACGAAATTCATTTCTCTGCTTTTACAAAACAGTTTGAAAATATTGGTTTAAATAAAAAAGGCCATCTTGACAGCTCAATCGATGGTATAACGGGTGCAACGATGTCAGTAAGCGCAATGAAAAAAATCACCCGTGTGGCACTCATGCTTCACCAACTTGTGACAGCTAAACTTTCATCGCTTTAATAAAAGAAAATAAATTAATGAGTCCTTATATAAAAAAACAAAATACTAAAAGGCGTAAAAGTTTATTTAGAAAGTGGCATCGTCGAATAGGTTTTACTGCTGCAATTTTTTTAATCAACTTAGCGGTTACAGGTATACTTTTAAATCACTCTGAAGGTTTAAGCCTACACAAACAATATATACAATCCAACTGGTTAATTAAGTTATACGGAATAAAAGCTCCCAAAGAAGCAAAATGCCTTATTTTAAAAAAAGAAAAATCTTCAATCTGCCAAATAGGTGAAAAAATATATCTTAATACATCACCTTTAATTGAGTCAGCAGAAGAAGTCGTCGGGCTTATTTTATTAGATAACTTGTATTATCTAGCTACAATTAATGAATTGTTTATTTATACCAATCAATTTGTTCTCGTTGATAAATTTGACCAAACATCAAACTTACCAGTTCCTATTAATGCAATTTCTGTATTCAAAACGAATAAAAAAAGTAATTCAAACATGCTGCTATCGCTAACATCAAATAAACAACAATGGATACTTAATCAAAACGACTTATCTTGGTACAAAAATGAAAACGCAATGCAAAAAAACTTAGCTCAATTTTCACAAGTAAAAAAGACGCATTTAAGCCGACTTCAACAGCGTTATTTACAGACTCAAATCACTCAATTAAAATTCATTCAAGACTTACACAGCGGAAGACTATTTTCGTTCGCAGGGAAACTGGCAACGGATCTATTTGGGATTGTTTTAATTCTGTTAGCCATTAGCGGTTTTATTGCTTGGCAACGACGAAGAACAGAACCTTAATTTTTAATTCTCAACCCTTTTTAACAAAATTTTGCACAGCTAAAGATTTAGAAACTTTAATATCTTCCGCCTTATTTAAAACACGCTTAACCGCGGAACTCAGTGACCAAATTTCTGCACTAGCCACAGCATCATTCCACTCATAAACACTGCAACCTTCAGCAAAAGAATCAACATAAGAAACTCTAAAAGTAATCTGATTTTTCAACGCGCTTAATTTAGAATTTTTACCCACGGTTTCAATCACTGAATCAGACGACTTAACTCGCTTTCTCACCCGATTCCAAATTATTTTTGTTTTAAGCCATTTATTATATTTTTCTGCTTGATGAATTAATTCTTCAAAAGAAGAAAAAGACCAAATTTCTACCGGCGATGGGGCTAAAGGTACTAAAACCAAATTTGAATGCAATAACATCGCTCGAACTAAAGAATTAACATGAGGCGCTCCATCAATTAAGATGTAATCGTATTTTGATTTGTTTTTATCAATGATATTGCTTAGTTGTGCCGCTGTTGAGGCCGATGAAAGATTCAACCCCGTATCTACATACAATTCATCTCTCACGTTGTACCATGCGGATAATGAGTGCTGAGGAGGATCACAGTCTATCATCAGCACCTTTGCCGATTGCGATAAAGTCACCGACAAATTAGCACAAAGAGTGCTTTTTCCAACACCACCTTTAGCTTGAGCTATTGAGACAATCTTTGCAGCCATCTGAATAAAATTCCTACAATTCTTAAATAACCTGAGTTCAGAATAAATAAAATAAAGTTATAAACTGAATTATTTTCTATCTAGCTGATAATGTAGGAGTTTTTGACTAAAAAAGCAACTTATAGTTAGCTCAATGATGGTTCAATTGAACCATCATTCGCGAGTTATACAAATACACATAACTTTCCGAAAGCGTTATGACTAACAAATTAAACAAAAGATTAGTTAGATAACTCTAAAATCATATACTGAGATCCCGCCCCAGGTCGTATTACTAATACCGGAGTATTACCTTGTGAAGGCAGTTTTTTAATAATACGCTTAAAACCGTTCAAATTTTGGATCGTATTAAGGTGGATAGATTGAATAATATCCCCTTTTTGAAGACCCATTTCTTGGAAAGCACCTTGCCCAATCGAATCAACAATAACACCATGACGAATATTTGTTCTACTGGTTATACTTGCTGGAATATCTTTAAAATTTGCTCCTAACCAATCAACTCCGTCTTTATCAACGGAAAAACTCGATGCAGGTGCAACATCGCCATGTTTACTACCAATAACGACATCAAGCGTCATTTTTTTTGAATCCCTAACAATTGATAGTTTTGCTTTATCATTGGGTCTATATCTGCCGATGATAAACGGTAGCTCGGTCGAGTTTTTAATACGCTTTTTATCTACTTTTAAAATGATATCGCCATTTTTCAATCCCGCTTTTTGTGCTGGAGAACCGGGTGAAACCATGTTAATTAACGCTCCTTGCGAACGTTCTAGTCCAAAAGACTCGGCCATTTCAAAACTAACTTCTTGGTAACTTACCCCTAAATAACCTCGACTCACTTTACCTTCTGTTTTAATTTGCTCAACCACATTCATCGCTAAATCAATGGGAATTGAAAACGATAATCCATTCGACCCTCCTGATGTGCTTAATATTTTTGAATTAACACCTATCACTCGCCCACTCATATCAATTAATGGACCTCCAGAATTTCCAGGGTTAATGGCAACATCCGTTTGCACATAAGGAATATATTGCTCTCCAACACTACGCCCTTTTGCACTAACAATGCCCGCCGTCACTGTTTGTTCAAAACCGAAAGGCGCACCAATGGCTAACACCCATGAACCAACTTTAGTTTTTTCAATATTTCCAATTTTAAAAGGTATTAGTTCATTAGCTTCTATTTTGAGTAATGCAATATCAGTTTCTGCATCAGTACCCACTATTTTAGCTTGTAAATCTTTACCATTATGGAGTCTAACAAATACTTTTTCTACGCCATCTATTACATGATTATTAGTAACAACATAGCCGTCAGCCGAAATAATAAACCCCGAACCGCTTGGACCTCTTCTTGAACCAGAATGTCTTGAAAAAGCATTTCTTGAACGAACGCTAATCACCGTTGAAATACTAACCACACTAGGCTGAGCCTTTTCAACTAGATCAACAAAATTAGGTAATCGAACAGCACTGACATTTTGAACAAAAACAATTTGAGTCAATAAGATAACAAAACAAGCAAAAACACCTCGTTTTAATAACATGAAATATTCCTTATAAAATAGATTAAAGTTTAGCCGTTTGAATCAATCGTTTGAATATCAATAGATTGATTATTTAACAAATCAGCAGTAACAATTGAGACCATGTTGATTTCATATAATTCATTATTGATGAAATAACGATTGTAAAAAAATGTAACAGAAAAACCAACCAATAAACCAAGTAGCGAAATAGCAATGATTTCATTTTCTGAAAAAGGATCTTGTACTAAAATAGAATATTGTGAAACAACGATACTCGTTACAACAAAAAAGAACAACGGAATCATATAAGCAATCATAGAAGCCTGAGTGATGCTTGATTTAGGTATTTCTAATAATACTTTTTCACCTTTTTTTGCACCTAAACGGTTAAGGATTTTACTCGAAAAAACTTTGCCTGAAAGATATTGTTCTACAATACCATTTCCACAATGAGTAACAGCTTTACACGAAGAACAACCTAATTGACTGCGTGTTAGCACAACCGCATATTCATCAACTATTTCAGAGATAATGCCTGTTTCATGCAACATGTGACTTAACTATATCAATAAAGGGAGGAAGGGAATTATAACAAGTATTTAGATAAACGTTAAATGGAGTAATACAATAAAAAATTCAACTCATACAAAGCAACTATTAAACCTAAACAACGCGGACTTAACTATTTTATTTTGTTGCTTGTTTAGGGGGGCAGGGTTTGGAAAATTCATTAATACTTTACTAAATTCTATTTTTTAGTT
>CAYZBK010000003.1:0-2490 GCA_964476655.1 uncultured Kangiella sp.
CTTCTGTGCATATCTAGCGCTCTGGCGGCGGCAGAAATATTACCTTGGTTATCTAACAAAACTTTTTGAATGTGCTCCCATTCTAATCGCTCTACCGACATGGGGCGCTGGTTTATAATGGGTTTAGGATCTTCTGTTTTTTTCTTTAAATGTGCAACAATCTCTCGCGCGGTAATCGGTTTGGTTAAATAATCATTAGCACCTAATTTTATCGCTTCAACGGCTGTTGTGATACTAGCGTATCCGGTTAACAAAATAAGATTACTAGCTGAATTGGCCTGTTTAATTCTTTTAATCCAACGTAAACCAGAATCAGATTCTAATTTTAAATCTAGTAGAATGGTTAGATTAGATGTTTCTTTAATTAAAGGTAATGCTTCTTGAGGAGTAGCAAAGTTCTCTACCGTATATTCTAGTCGGCTCAAACTTCTTGCCAAAATTTCTCTAAATGTTTGGTCGTCGTCAATAATGATGATCTTTTTTGTCTTTGATTGATTCATTATTTATCCAGCAAGTATTATTTTTGTTTTTGTTCCACCTGATTCAGCTTTAGAAAAAGACACGGAGCCGCCTGCTCTTTCTATACTGACATTGGATAAAAACATTCCCCAGCCTAAGCCATTTTGTTTGCTCGTTTTTTGAATTTTTTGACTAAAAGTTCCTTCAACTTCTGCTTCAATACCCACACCAAAATCCGTAATTTCGATCACTAGCTGGTTGTTTTGGCATAAAACGTTTAATTCAATTTTACTCACATGATTGTCTAAACTCGCCTCTGCAGCATTGTCTAACAAGTTGGTAAGTGCCTGCTCCATACTTAAGCTGATTAAAATGTTAGTTTTTGAAAAGTCTCCTTGCCAATTCTGATTAATTTTAATTTGTGGTTTATATACTAACCACTGTTCAATAATTGATTGCAATTTATCTTTAAAGCCGTCTGTAAGGCGTTCGTTAATTGCTTCTTCAGAGACATATTGTTGCGCATTGTGACTTTTATTGTTTAAGGTTTTAATTATTTTTTTGCAATTGATAATTTGTAATTGCAACAATTGAATGTCTTGTAATGTTTTACTTTCTTTAATTTCATGTTGAAGATCATCCACTACAATTGCCATTGTTGACAGGGGTGTTGCTAATTCGTGAGCGGCATTTGCTGACATTATACCTAATGTTAAAACTTGCTCATCTTGAAGATTTTTTTCTCTCATCCTTTGAATTTTTCTTTCTTTTGTCAGTAATGCGTTACGTGTTAACAAACCAAAAACAGCAATTAAGATGACCGTTAAAATAAAATTAATCCACATGCCTAATAAGTGTATATGAAAAAAATTAAGGTGGCTTTCATGAGTGAGTTTTAATGGTAACTGATAAAGATTTAATAAAGAGTATAAAACCAGTTGAAATACCGACACTATTAATAATAATCTTGGCGGCAACATAAACGCACCTAATGCTACCGGTAATACTAATAACGTGATAAATGGATTATTTGCACCGCCGGTAAGATAAATAATTAACGCCAAAACCAGCGAGTCAAAGAGTATGTGAAAGAATATGGTTAATGAAGAAACGACTGAGCGTTGTTTTACAATAACATAACAATAAAATTCAAAACCGATTTCTATAAACAATAATATCGCTAGCGGTAACACCGGCAATTGAATTTTTAGGTAAAAAATAGCTAATAATATAAGTGCGATTTGACCATTAATTACAATCAACCTCACGCGACGTAAAATGCTAATATTATCTCTATTAGCACCATCACCATTTAGCTTAAGATCGTTCAAATAAAAGAAGTCTTTAAATTGATTGCACATTTATTCATTCATTATTGAGTAAGGGCATCTAAATTATATCGTTTACTTATTTAATAACCACTCATTTAAAATGCTTTTTGCCAACCTAGGGTGAAATTCCAGTCACTTTCCATTTGTAAACCATTGACTCTTTGGTAAACAGGTATACCTATTTCAGCGGCTAATCGATGGCCTTTAAAGATTTCGTCTTCTCCTAATAAGTTAATTCCCAAATTAATGTCTATTTGGTCTCGCCCTGAATTAGATGCTACAAATAGCGGCATGGCGCCAGTAATTGAGTCGTCTCTGCCTTTAATTGCTCCTTCGCTAAAAGCATTAATTCTAATTGAACCACTCATCCAAGATTGCCACTGCTCTGCAACCCAAGCGGTTATTTGCAAACGATTGCCTAATTGATAATTTTTGCTGTTTTCATTTAACCGAATTACTGTAGAAAGTTGCGCGCCCCAGCTTAAATTGGCTTTGCGGTCATTCAAAGTAATTCCAGATAAAAGCTCATAA
This sequence comes from uncultured Kangiella sp., assembly GCA_964476655.1. GTDB lineage: Bacteria > Pseudomonadota > Gammaproteobacteria > Enterobacterales > Kangiellaceae. The sequence continues at coordinate 2,322 of CAYZBK010000003.1, forward strand.
CTTCCTGAACCTAACTGCATTGGATAAGCTAACCGATCAATCTCAACTTTTTCTCCAGCGGGGATCATCATTCCTGCAAATGGTGGTAAAACTTCTCCTTTTTCAGTTATTTTACCTGTTGGAAAACTTAAACCGATTGTGGCATGAATTTTTTGATTATCTTGATCTG
>CAYZBK010000003.1:2590-88414 GCA_964476655.1 uncultured Kangiella sp.
TTTTTATAAGCGTTGTTTTGCTGAGAATTGTCTTGGTCAAATATTTTCAACATGGCTGAAAATTTAATATCTCCAATGCCAGAAGTTTGACTGGTAAAATTACCAATCGCATTACTTCCCATCATTCCACCAAACGTTTTCAGGCGCATTGTTTTTTCTAGTTTAGGTAACATCAACATTAAAGTAATATCATCACTCCATCCGTACATTGCACCAAGCATATGCATTTTCATATCCATTTCTAACGGTACGATTCTATAAGTATTGGGAACCATCATCATACGAGGTGAGCCATTTGCTAAGTCACCCATTCGCATTGTTTCTCCTGCTAGCGGATTAGCTAAACTAGACACACTATTTGTATTTACTGCGCTAGTTCCTTGTTGCATACCTTTCATATTCATTGACATATAACGATAAGAAAACATCCAATCGCCTTTTTTATGCAAATGATCTCCCATAACATTAATGGGTGTATGGCTATCTGCTCTAGCATTTTTTGTTGAACTTTCATCATCATTTTCATGTGCAATAGTAAATGAGATATGAATAAAGAAAATTAAAACGAAAGAGAGTAGTGTTGAACGCATGGTTGTTTCCATAAAGCATAAAAACGCAAAGTATAATCAAGCGGAAGGTAATCTAACAGTGACATATTGTCGCAGTTACCGAAATAATGATCACAACAATTTCCTACCTATTTGTAAGCCATTTCTCACACCACAAGGTAGCTTAATCTGACTGACAGCTAATGTTGAATTCTCTATACTTTGCCAACTAAAATTAGATAGCAAATAACATAGTATCTTTCGTTAATATGTCACTTTAAGAGGAATTCGAAATGAATCAAACAAGTCGTAGTCAAGGGTATTTTCCTGGCTCTTTTTTTAATCGTTCTGACCGTCTGTTAATGAATGAGCAAGGTTACCATTATCAAACTCGCGAAGGTAAAGCCATGGGACCTTTTCCAAATAAAACCACCGCACTGCTTAATTTAGAAAGTTATATTAGGAATAAGACAAACGCTTAAAAGATAATTTTTAACACGAGTTTATTTTTTTCTTATTTTAGCTTCAATTTTTCTTGAGACGCCGTTTTTCTTTGTTGACATGCTTTTAAAATTTGCAACCGTTGATTATTATTTGAACCATGCCAGCCAACAATTTCATCAATATGCCTAGCGCATCCTAAACAAATATCTTGTTGATCTAAACAACAATTTCCAATGCAAGGTGAAGGAATGATTTTTTCTACCATGCTTTTCTCATTAGCCATTCACTTAACTGCGCCAAAAATCAGGTGAGAATAAAACCAATAAGGTAAATATTTCTAAACGACCAAATAACATGGCTAAAGATAAAACCCATTTTGACACATCGCTCAATCCCGAATAATTAGCCGCAACATCACCAAGTCCAGGCCCCAAATTATTCATGCAAGCAGCAACGGCTGAAAATGCGGTAACTTGATCGTGTCCGTCTGCCATTAATATCAGCATAAAAATAAAAAATAATACAACATACGCCGAAAAGAAACCCCAGACCGCTTCAATAATTTTTTCTGAAATTGCGGTATTTCCAATTCGCATTTTAAAAATTGCATTGGGATGGATCAATCGCTTGATTTCTCTAGAGCCTTGTTTAAACAACAACAAAATTCGTATGACTTTCATGCCGCCACCCGTAGAGCCTGCACAGCCGCCAACAAAACTAACAAACAATAATAACATCGGTAAAAATATCGGCCATGAAGCATAATCGGTTGTTGCAAAACCGGCTGTCGTGCCAATAGAAATGGTATGAAAAATAGACTTTACGACAGCATCAGAAAAATTAAAATGTTGGTGAGAAACAAGTACTAAAATACACAACAAAATAACTAGGAACAAAATTGAAAGGTAGACTCTAAATTCGGTATCTTGAAAGTATGATTCTAAATTTAGTGTACGAACGGCAATAAAGTGTAATGAAAAATTTACCCCACTAATCAACATAAAAAAACTACAAATCAATTCGATATTAGTACTGTCAAACCAACCAATGCTGGCATCATGCGTTGAAAAACCACCTATCGCTATAGTAGAAAAGCTATGGCAAATCGCATCAAAGAGGCTCATACCTGCCCCCCAATAACTTAACGCACAAACAACGGTTAAACCAAAATATATGTACCAAAGCGCTTTAGCTGTTCCTGCAATTCTGGGTGTTAATTTTGCATCTTTAACTGGGCCTGGTGTTTCTGCACGATATAACTGCATACCACCAATTCCTAACATGGGTAATACTGCAACGGCTAATACGATGATCCCCATGCCCCCCATCCATTGCAGTTGTTGACGATAGAACAATACCGAATGAGGTAAATTATCTAAACCAGAAATAACTGTTGCACCGGTTGTTGTTAGTCCTGAAAAAGATTCAAAAATAGCATCGGCAAGAAAAAAATTAGGGATGTCGCCTAAGTAAAGAGGTAGCGCTCCCATAAAACTTAAAACACTCCAAAAAAGGATCACCACTAAAAATCCATCTCGAGTACGTAGCTCACCTTTACTGTCTTTTCTTGCTAAGTAAAGCACTAATCCCAGAGTTAAACTGACTAAAAAAGCAATAAAGAAAGATAACCCCCCGCCGTCGCCATAGTGCCATGCAACAAATATTGGCGGCAACATAGCCAAACTGAAAATCATCAGTAAGATGCCCAAAATTCGTGTAATAACTTGTGTTTGCATAAATTAAAGTAACGTATATTGTTGGTGGAAGGCTAACTAGAAAAAGGTTAAATCAACTTGGAATAAACGCTCTACATCACCAACATGTTTTTTATCCACTAAAAATAATATGACATGGTCATCTGATTGAATGACAATGTTGTGGTGAGCAATGATCACTTTTTCGTCACGAACAATGGCACCAATAGTCGTTCCTTTTGGTAAATCAAGTTCACCAATCGCTTTGCCGACTACTTTGGAGGTGTCTTCTGTGCCATGAGCAACAGCTTCCATTGCTTCAGCAGCACCACGCCTTAGCGTATAAACATTGGCGACATCACCTTTTCTAATGTGAGTTAACAAGCTACTTGTGGTGGTATGTTGTGGAGAAATAGCAATATCAATTTCGTTGCCTTGAAGTAAGTCGGTGTAAGCTACTCGATTGATTAATACCATTGTTTTTCGAGCGCCTAACTTTTTAGCTAACATGGCTGACATAATATTGGCTTCATCTTTATTAGTCACTGCAATAAACATGTCCATTTGATCAATATTTTCATCAATCAATAATTGCTGATTACTGGCATCAGCATGCAAAACGATGGTTTCATCTAATTCATCGCTGATAGACATGGCTTGTTTCGCATCCATTTCTAACAGTTTAACGTAATAATTGTCTTGCAAAGCTTTTGCCAGCCCTCGACCAATATTACCGCCACCCGCAATCATTATTTTTTTATAAGGATTTTCTAATTTTTGAAGTTCACCCATAATTTGCCGAATATGATGACTCGCAGCAATAAAAAAGACTTCATCATCGGCTTCTATAACGGTATCACCTGTCGGCATTATCGCTTTACCTCGGCGAAATATGGCGGCGACACGTACATCAATATTAGGCATGTGTGAGCGCAATGTTGATAAAGTATTTCCCACCAAAAGCCCGCCATAATAAGCCTTTACCGCCACAAGCCGAAGTAATCCATTAGCAAAGTCTAATACTTGCAGTGCGCCTGGATTTTGAATTAATCGATGAATATGTTGTACCACTAATTGCTCAGGACTAATCACAACATCAACAGGTAAATTGTCGGCGTTGAAAAGGGATTTTTCTTTTAAGTATTCCGGTGAACGAATGCGAGCAATTTTTGTTGGTGTATTAAAAACTGAATAAGCAACTTGGCAAGCGATCATGTTGGTTTCATCGCTATTAGTGACAGCGATGATCATGTCGGCATCTTCTGCCCCTGCTTGACGCATGATTTGAGGATGAGAGCCATAACCAACAATGGTCCGTAAATCGAGTTGATCTTGCAAAGCTCTCAATTTTTTCGGGTTAGTATCAACCAGAGTGATATCGTTATCTTCACCTGCTAAGCTAATAGCTAACGTTCCGCCAACTTGGCCGGCCCCTAAAATAATAATTTTCATCGTTATTTATTACTCAAATTATTTTACTGTGACTTTTCTAATCTAGAGATTAAGATTTTCATCCATTTGTTTGCGTAACCATACACCCAAATTCGAAAAAATGCATAAAAATAACCTTAACGATCGCCTTTGCTATTGTGGCTTTATCAAGCCACATAAATAAAACCCATCCATCTGACATTCACCAGGAAAAATTTGATAACCTAACTGGCTGTGTTTCTTTAACTGTTCATGCTGCCCCGCAGGCAAAAAGGCTACATCTGCTTGATTAGAATTAACAAAAGCTTGTATTTGTTTTTCATTTTCATCTTTAAAAATTGAGCAAGTCGCATACACTAATCTTCCGCCAGGTTTTAACAAAGACCAAGCTTTCAATAAAATTTCAGCTTGTAGTTGAACAATGTTAATTAAGTCTTGTTTTTTTCGGTGAATTTTAATATCGGGATTACGTCGAATAACACCACTTGCGGAACAAGGCACATCAATAAGAATTCGATCAAATAATTCACCATCCCACCATTTGTCGGTGAGCAAAATATCTTCATTCACTAACGTAATATTTTGATTTTGTTGGTAACCCAAACGGCTCAAAGTTTGTTCAATTTTCTTTAAGCGTGTTGATGACATTTCAACAGAGGTTAACTGGCAATCCGTTTGTCTTTGTAAAATATGTGTTGTTTTTCCACCAGGAGCAGCGCAACCATCAAGAACTTTTTGATGTTCTTTTAAATCTAATAAATCAACCACGAGCTGAGGCGCTGCATCTTGAACACTCACTAACCCTTTCTCAAAGCCAGGCAATTTCATCACATCACAAGCGGAATCTAAAACTAATGCATCCCTCGCAATAGGATGGCATTTTGCAGATATATCAACTTGTTTTAATGCTTCTAGGTATTCGCTCAATAACACCTTTTGTTGATTGACTCGAATAACCATGGGTGCTTGTTGGTTATTTTCTATTAATATGGATTGAGATTGCTCATTCCAATCTTTTATTAATTGATTGATGATCCAATTAGGATGAGAAAATTGAAACGTCTTAGCCTCTGATAGTTTTTTTTCAATCACAGAAACTCGTCGTTGATAATTTCTTAAAACACCGTTAACCAGAGCCGAGGCCCAAGGTTTTTTAATTTTTCGAGTTAATTCAACCGACTCAGATAATGCGGCATGATCAGGCACTGACAAATAGCGTAATTGATAAACACCTAGTAATAAAATGACATACACATCACTATCTTTTTGCTTTAGTGGTTTTTCAAGCAGTTGATCTAAAATGGCTTTAAGCTGATGGTAATAACGCAAGCTGCCAAACAATAACTGTTTAGCAAATGCGCTATCTTCTATTTTTACCGTTTGCTCGTTGGAGTGAGTAGCTCGCGCTAAAATCTCATTAACAGAGCGCCCATCTTTAACCACTTCTGTTACCCACCACAACGCTCGTAAGCGGGCAGAAACAACGGTCGTTTTATTCATTGTTTAACCTAAAATCATTCACAGTGTTTACCGAGCTTTGAGTTTTCAATAAACCAATGCTTTTTTGAATTAAGCATTTCTTTAACATTCATCATTCGGCTGCCATCGGCTTGCAATTGAGTTAATAAAAGCAATTGCTCACCTCCGCATTTTATTAATATTCCTTGTTGGTCAACATTGATAATATCGCCAGCGGCAGACGGATTTAATGGCGGAGTAAAATCTTGCCCAAAGCGGTCCATCACCTCCGCATTATTAATAACCATTGCCTGCCAAACTCTCAAACGATGCTCTCCAACATAAGTAAAACAAACGGGCCATGAGTTAAACGCTCTAATTTTACGTTCAATATCAACAGCGGATTGTGCCCAATCAATTTCTGCTTGTTGCTTATGTAATTTATGGGCATAACAAGCCAGTTCATTGTCTTGAACTTTTCCAGGCGAATAAGAAGAGCCTTTTTCTGCAGAAAAATCAGCTAAAAATTGATTTATCTGCTTACAAGCAATTTCTACTAAACGATCATGTAAAACTGAACCTGTATCTGTAGACTGAATTTCACATGGCTGTTTAGTTAACATGTTGCCGGTATCTAAACCTTTATCCATTTGCATAATGGTAATGCCTGTTTGCTGATCACCCGTTTCAATGGCTCTTTGAATGGGTGCAGCGCCCCGCCACCGAGGTAATAAAGATGCATGAATATTGACACATCCAAACTTTGGCATTTTTAGAATCGTTTCAGGTAATATCAAACCATAAGCCACAACAATCATTAAATCGGCATTATAATTGGCTAACTTTTCATTTGCGGTTAAACCGTCTTCATCGGTTTCTTGATTAAATTTTACTGGTTGTTCAACGGCTATCCCTTTTTCTAATGCAAGAGATTTAACAGGCCCAAAACTCAGTTTTTTGCCTCGACCAACTCGACGGTCAGGTTGACAATAAACAGCAGAAACATAATGCCCTGCCGCTAAAATAGATTCAAGAATGGAAGCTGAAAATTCTGGAGTACCCGCAAAAATAATATTAAGAGGTGATTTTGATGAGATCATTTATGTAAACCAAATTATTAGCAAAAACGTTACATACCTTTTGTGTTTTGTGCTTTATGTTCTTTTTCCAATTTTTTACGAATTCTTTGACGCTTAAGTGTCGATAAATAATCAACAAACAATTTACCTTGTAAATGATCTAATTCATGCTGAATACAAACCGCCAGCAACTCATCGGCATCCATTTCAAAAGATTTTCCTGCTCTATCTAACGCTTTAACTCGTAAAGAGTCTGCTCTTTCAACCGTGGCATAAACACCAGGAAAAGATAAACAGCCTTCTTCCATCTCTTCCACGCCATGTAATTCAAGAATTTCAGGATTAATAAAAACTAAAGGCTCATCTTTATTCTCTGACACATCAAGCACAAATATTTGTTGATGAAAATTAATTTGAGTTGCAGCCAAACCAATGCCTGGCGCCGCATACATAGTCTCAAACATATCATCAATTTTATCTTGTAACGGCTTTCCAAAGTCAAAAACTGGCTTTGCTTTTGTCCTAAGACGAGTATCCGGATATTCAAGAATTTTTAATAAAGCCATAAGTGTGTGACGTAAGTTATAGTAAAAACATAAGAAATGTTGCTAAGATAATGATCATACTGGAAAATTTGTTAAATTTATACTGGGTTTTTAGCCTTATTTTAGGCTAGAATGTGTTAAATGCTAAAAAATATTCCAATACTAAACAGTAATTGTGAAGGAAAATAGACAATGAAAAAATTAACCATCGCTATAGTATCTGCATTTATCTGCTTTTCAGCGCTCTATACCAATGCGGCAGAACTAAGAAAGGGACATCCAGAGTTTCATGTTGTGCAACCTGGAGACACCTTGTGGGACATCTCTCAGTCCTTTCTTGAGTCACCTTGGTTATGGCCTGAGATTTGGCATGTTAATGAGCAAGTTGATAATCCTCATCTCATTTTTCCAGGTGATGTATTGTCATTAGTTTATATTGATGGGCAAGCTCGAATTCAAAAATCAAATAAATTGCCTAACGGCACCATAAAACTTACACCTCATGTAAGAGAGCTGTCTGCGGATCAAGCAATTACGACAATACCTCTTGATGCGATTTTACCTTTTTTAACTTCTGCAAGAGTGCTGGATCAAAAAGAGCTTGAACAAGCACCTTATATTGTTGGAAGCGATAGTGAACGTTTACTAGCAGCTCAAGATCACAAGGTGTATGTTCGAGGCATATTAAAGCAAACTAATGACAACTATTCATTTTTTCGTATTGGTGACAAATATATCGATCCGCAAACGGGAGAATATTTAGGCACGGAAGCGAGGCATTTAGGAGAAGGCTTAAAAATACAATCGGGTGATCCGAGTGTATTACGAGTAAAAAAATCAATTGAAGAATTAAGAAATGGCGACAGAGTTTGGCCAACTAATGAAGATCAAATTCGTCCTGTTTATTTTCCAAGAGCTCCTAAAAACTTTGAAGGCGGACAAATTATTTCTGTTTATGGTGGAGTAGAGCAAATCGGTCAATTTGATGTTGTTGTTATTAATCGTGGTGAACGAGAAAAAATGGAAGTAGGTCATGTACTCGATATTTATCAGCGTGGTATCGTTATCGTCGATAAAATTGCAACTGAGCGCCACCTTAATGATGACAACGTTAGTGTTTGGAGTAAACTGAGTAATAGCGTCACTAATACTAAACAAACCGTAAAATTACCCGATGAACGAGCGGGTCAACTAATTATCTTTCGCACTTTTGAAAAAGTAAGTTTGGCTTTAGTGTTAAAAGCAAGCAGAACCATTCACACAATGGATAATGTTAAAACACCTCTATAATTTTTTTAATAGACTGTACGCCAGCTAACTTAGCTTTATGCCAATTGATGAGCACAGTCTAAAAGCCTTTTTTGCAATTCGAAAAATTGATGGTGTCGGCGATGTCGGCGCAAGCAAACTACTTAAACATTTTAATAATCCCAAAGAGCTCTTCTCTGCCGATACAAAAACCTTAATAGCTTCGGGGTTGCGACAAAAATCAATCGCCTCAATTCAAACAATCGATTTTGAACAATTTGATCCCCTTTTTGAATGGTTAGAAAAACCTAATCGCCATATTATTACAATAGATTCGCCTTACTACCCACCGCTACTAAAACAAACAGCAACTCCGCCAATTTTTCTATTTGCCATTGGCAATATAGAACGTTTACTTGATCCTCAAATTGCCGTAATTGGTAGCAGAAGCCCAACCCATCAAGGTATTTCAAATACTCAAAATTTTTGTCAAGCACTGGTCTCTCAAGGTTTTACTATCACTAGCGGCCTGGCCCTTGGTATTGATGGTGAAGCACATCGTGCCGCGTTAAATCATGGTGGTTATACCGTTGCCGTTACTGGCACCGGTTTAGATAGGGTATACCCCGCTATTCATCACAAGTTAGCTCATCAAATTGCCGAAAATGGACTGATTATTTCAGAATGTTTTCCCGATGAGAAAGTACATGCCGGATGTTTTCCTCGCAGAAACCGCATTATTGCCGGTTTATCCCTAGGAACATTAGTCATTGAGGCGGCAGAAAAAAGTGGCTCATTAATTACCGCCCGTATTGCGATGGAAGAAGCAAGAGAAGTCTTTGCGATCCCTGGCGCTATTCATAACCAAATGGCAAAAGGCTGTCATCATTTAATTAAGCAAGGTGCCAAATTAACTGAGACAATCGATGATATTATCAATGAGATACCTTCACTTGCCCATGCTCAACATCAAGCGACTCAAACCGATACTCGCCCTCAGCTTAATACTGAAACAACGACTTTTCTTAACTTTATCGATTATGAAACCACAAGCCTAGATACCATTACTTTAAGAAGCCAATTATCTATAGAATCTGCAACAAATAAACTGTTACTATTAGAACTTGATGGTTGGGTAAAAAATACCGCTGGCGGTTATTGCCGTATATAATAATTGTAGTCGTTTTGGGGAACTCAATGAAAACCGAAGTAATGGATGTGTTGCAATACATTTTTGAGCGTTTTCAAGAACAAGAATTTGTCGCTGTAGAAAAAACTCAGACACTTGTGAATGAATTAAAAGAAGTCGGATTTAGAACTGGCGAAATAGATTCTGCTTTAGACTGGTTAGATGGACTAATCGACATTAGCGCCGAATCCTTTGCTCCTGTCAATGTGAGCCAACAACACACCCGTATTTTTCACCCTTATGAACTCACTTCTTTTTCAGTAGAAAGTCGCGGTTTTATCTATTTACTTGAACAAGTTGGCGTTTTAGACAACCACTCTCGTGAAGCTGTGATTGACCGTATTTTAGCCCTTGAATCAGATAGCCCTGTCGATTTAGATCAGCTTAAATGGGTTATCAGTATGGTGCTTTTTAACATTCCAGGCAAAGAAGAAGCCGTTATTTGGTTAGAAAATATTGATGCTCGATTACATTAATCAGCTCATTTTAACGCCCGTTAATTTTTTAATGATTAATTCTTAAAATCTCTTTTGTAAAAGTCTCGCCCATCTTGTTGCCGTTTATAGCGTTTATAATCCCAAACATATTGCTCGGGATTTTTTTTAATCATTTGTTCTAACTGATGATTTAAACCCGCATTAAAAATCATTGGATCTTTTTCACCAATTTCAAAAATAGGTTTTTCTAAATTTATCTGAAAGCCTCTTTGCTCCTCCGACCTAATACAACAAGCAAACACAACTTTTGACTGCGTTTTTTGTATAAATTTATGCAACAAGGTCATGGTATATGCAGGCTGTCCAAAAAAGGGACTATAAGTTCCTCCATCGCCTTTAGGTACTTGATCAGGCAATATAATCATTAGACCACCCTGCTTAAGACTGCGTAATAGTCTTAAAATACCTTTATTATTACTCGGATAAGGGTTGCCGCCAAATTTACTTCTTGCTGAATACAGCACTTTATCCATTTGCGGAATTTTTGATGGTGAATACAAACCTACCATCGGAAAATTAATTTGGATCCATTGCACTAAAATTTCCCAATTACCTAAATGCGGCATAACAACAATTACTGATTGTTGATTATTTAACGGCTCATTAATTAGTGCGGTATTGAACACCTTTAAGATTTGTTGTTCTATTTCTGCTTGCTGGCCAAACCAAGCTAAAGGAAATTCCATTAATAATATGCCGCTTTGTTGGCTCGATTTATATGCCAATTTATCAATTTCTTGTTGATTTAATTGCGGAAAGGCTATTTTTAAATTAGTCAGTACAACTTTTTTTCTTTTGCTAGAAAATTTATACAACAAACGACCTAAAAATAGACCTAGACGATAAGTAAAACCTTGAGGTAATCGATAAACTAAATATAAAAAAAAGACAATGAAAGCCCCCTTAATAGGGAATAATGTCTGTTTTAATCGCTTAAGAATTGAGTGCATTGATACTATTCTGTTCTTTCATTCAATATACTTACAAGCCACTATTATGCCATATTTACTATCAATAAGTTGTGTTTAAACCTCAGCATTGTCAATGTTAAATTGGTATATAATACATCCATATTTTTGGGACATTTTTACGGAACAATCAAACCGTTGTTGGGAGTTAATTTAGAACAATGATACACGAATTTGAACCAAGCAATCCTCTAGAAATAGCGTTGCAAAAAACTATGATTGGCAAAGCCAGTATGGATACATTTTTGAAAGTATTCGTTCAATCAGAACTTTATTTGCCAAGCACGACTAAGTTAGATAAAGATCTTTCTAATTTTTCGCCAATTGTTTTTGATAAAGATGGAACTCCCATGGCTGCGGTTTTCACTAATGTGAAATTGATGGATTTGTATAAAACATACAGCAAAGGAAATCTTGCCATCAATGGTGCGGTGCTTTTAACAAAATCTGCGGCGGGTTTTGGTATTGTCATAAACCCAGGTTATACCCTTGGTTTAGAGTTAGGAGAGCATGGTATTAAAAATATTGTAGATAATATTATTAACAAATTATGACTTTGATTTTATCAAGTTTTCTAAAATGAGGTATAAAAGCTTTTAAAATCAATTGGTTAAATATTAGCGACAAAACTCTCTAACATTTCCAAACCAAATTCAGACAGCACAGATTCTGGATGAAATTGAATACCTTCTATCGCATAGTTTTTATGTTTAATACCCATAATGACATCTAATTCACCTGCTTCATTTTTTGTCCAAGCGGTAATTTCTAAATCATCGGGTAAATTGCTTTTATCAACAATTAATGAATGGTATCGAGTGGCGGTGAACCCTTGTGGTAAATCTTTAAACACTCCAATATTGCGGTGATAAATTTTGGAGGTTTTACCATGCATCACTTTATCTGCACAGATTACTTTTGCTGAAAAACTTTGTCCTATAGATTGATGCCCTAAGCAAACACCTAATATTGGTATTTTCCCTTTAAAATGTTCGACAACACTCAATGAAATGCCCGCTTTGTTGGGTGTGCATGGGCCTGGTGAAATAATGATATGCGTGGGTGATAAAACGTCGATTTGTGAAAGGCTAATCTCATCGTTTTTTTTAACAATCACCTCTACATTGAGTTGTTCAAGGTAATGAACAAGGTTAAAGGTAAAGGAATCATAATTATCAATCATTAAGACATGGGGAGACTTATTTCTCATGGGTTGCTTCCAGTCTTTATATCAAACGGTTTTTAATTAAGTATTTGTCGCTTTAGCAATGTTTGCTCTCATAGCCGCAATTGTCGCCTGATAATCATTGCTATTAAAAATCGCTGAACCCGCCACAAATGCATCGGCTCCGGCTGCCGCTATTTCTTGAATATTATCAATCTTCACACCGCCATCCACTTCTAAGCGAATATCAAGACCACTTTGGTCAATTAATTTTCTTACTTCCACTAATTTATTTAAGGTATTTGGAATAAATGATTGACCACCAAAACCTGGATTAACAGACATTAGCAAAATGACATCGAGTTTATCCATTACATGTTCTAAACATTGTAAGCTTGTCGCAGGATTAATCACTAAACCCGCTTTACAACCTGATTGTTTAATTAGTTGTAAGCTGCGGTCAACATGATCGCTGGCTTCAGGATGAAAAGTAATAATTGACGCGCCAGCTTGTGCAAAATCACCAATAATCCGATCAACAGGTTTCACCATTAAATGCACATCAATTGGCGCTGTAACACCATGTTTAATCAAGGCATCGCAAACTAGTGGCCCAATGGTTAAATTAGGCACGTAATGATTATCCATCACGTCAAAATGCACCCAATCGGCACCCGCTTCAATAACATTATCGACTTCTTCGCCTAGTCTTGCAAAGTCTGCAGATAAAATGGATGGGGCAATAATCGGTGAATTCATCGTCATTCTCTAATGGTTAGGTTGTAATCCGTAGTTTATAAGATCCTTGTGGTTTAACCTAGAATAATTGTTTAGAATTAGCCCCGAAGAAAATTTTTCTCTCCATTTTCAATTTAAGCACACCGGTTATTTATGAATAATACCTCTACAAATAGCTTACTTAATAGCCTTGCAATTGTGCTCGCTATTTTTACTTTAACGGCTCATTCTGCTGTACTAATTAAGGACAAGCAATGGGCTCAAAATCAAACGCTTAATGTTCTGTTTCTTGATGGTGACTTAATTACGCAACAGCTAGTCAAAAAAATTGCATCTCAATGGCTAACAAATACTAATTTAAAATTCAATTTTTATCATGATGCTAAAACAGCTCCCAAACAAACACATATTCGAATTAGCTTTTTATCCCACACCGGTTCTCAATTGGGTAATCACCAAGATTATTTATCTCAATCACCTACCATGGGGCTGTTTGATCTCAGTTCAAATGACATAAGCGATAATGGCTCTATACGAATTATCTTGCATGAATTTGGTCATGCATTAGGTCTAGAACATGAATATAGAAGCCCATACTGGCCTTATGGCATCCAATCTATTAAACAATATATTCAAGATTGCTTACCTAAAATGCAACTTATTGGTTATTCACCAGCGGGGGCAAAAGCACACTGCCAAACAATCAATGCTTCAATCAAAATCAAAAAAGCTCTATTAACAGCCTATGATGAATTATCCATTATGAATTACCCTTCAAGCTTTATCTTCGATAATACGCAATATCAAATAAAGCCCGCCGTTAAACTCTCTGTTTTGGATCGACACGCCATTCAGCAGTGGTATCCTCTACAATAAATTGTTATTTAGGATTAACCAAAATTGTTTTGCAACAAATCTTCTTATCGCACGTCAGTTAATTAGAATGAAGACTTAAAGGAAAACCTATGAATTTAGTTAATCAATATTACCAATTACACAATCGCCTATTTAATGAAAACTGTTTTTTTAGTGGTTTAGGCCCACTGGCACTTCGTCTATTTTTAGTACCTGTTTTTTGGGTGGCTGGATTCAATAAACTTGAAGGCTTTGATGGTGTTGTCTATTGGTTTGGTGAATCCCTCGGATTACCATTTCCTACGTTAATGGCGGGTTTAGCAACGGCTACAGAAATATTTGGCGCGGTATTATTATTGCTTGGTTTCGCCACTCGGTGGATTAGTATTCCATTAATGGTAACGATGCTTGTAGCCATATTCTCTGTGCATTGGCCACATGGCTGGCAAGCGACTCATGACTTAATAAGTTGGGGGGCAAATGAAAATACTGCAGAAGCCATTAACCGATTAAGCATTGCCAGAGATATTTTACAAGAACACGGTAATTATGAGTGGTTAACTGAAAAAGGAAAAATAGTCAGCTCTAATAATGGCATTGAATTTGGAGTAACTTACTTTGTTATGCTATTTGCATTATTCTTTAGCGGTGGTGGTAAATTCTTTAGTGTTGATTATTATTTAGATCGTCACTTTAAAAAACAAACTAATCAATAATTAGTTGAAGCGATATTTTTATAGCGAATCTATTTGGCTAAAAAATCTTGCATATTGTAAAAGCCGTTCTTTTGTTTAACTAACCAAATGGCGGCTTTTACAGCACCTTCAGCAAAACATTCTCTATTTTGAGCTTTATGTTCAATACTAATGATTTCATTATTTAGTGCAAATAACACTTTATGTTCACCAATAATTTCACCCGCACGAATCACAGAAAAACCAATTTCATCTTCACGTCTTTCAGTTTTAGCATTTTGCCGTTGATAAACCGCACGCTCTTTTAGATCAGTGTTTGTCGCTTCACAAATGACTTCGGCTATTTTTAAAGCTGTTCCAGATGGCGCATCTAATTTATGTTTATGATGCGCTTCGATAATTTCGATATTTGCATCAGCTAACATACCTGCGGCTTTAGCAATTAAAGATAAAGTCACATTCACCCCAATACTGGTATTTGGTGCTAATAAAATTGGAATACTTTTACTGGCATGATGAATTTTTTCAAGCTGTTTTTCAGAAAAACCCGTTGTGCCAATTAATAGCGGGGTTTTAGTTTCAAGCGCTTTATCCAATAAATCCATTGAAACTGCTGGTAAACTAAAATCAATCACCACTTGACTAGCGGATAAACCACTAACAACATTATTGGAATATCTTATATTGGTTGAACCACGAACCATTTTATCAAAATAAGGGTGAGCAAAACGACAAATAGCCGCTGATAACTCGGCTTTATCATTATTGATGATTTGGTGGGTAATTTGCTGCCCCATTTTACCAGTAGCCGCATTAACACTAATATTTGTTGTTAAGTGAGATTTGTTTTTCACTTTTATACCTTCATCTTAAATTATTAACGCAAAGACTCGTTAATGGTCTCTAAAATATCGCTACCTGGACACAAATCTTCTTTTGTTAAACTATTCAAAGGACGATCTGATGTGTTAATAATTTCGTGGGTATTATGTGAATCTGTATTTAAATATAAAAGACCTGTTAATACTTGGCTATTTTGCTTAGCTGTTTCCAATGAAGACAAAACAGACTCTCTGCATTTAATGTCTAACGCACCCGGTTGACGGCATAAATTCAAAACCGATCCATCGTGCAAGGTAACCGATTCGGTTTCTTGCTGAGGATTACGTACTTTAATCGCTTCTTCATGAGGCACTAAATCAACCGTGTTAGTTGCTTCTTGATGATCACGTATCCACTCATAACCTTTAGTTGACTTGGGTGTGTTATTAAAGGTGACACAAGGTGACACAACATCGATAAATGCAAAACCATTATGTTTAATCGCACCACGAATTAATGGGATTAATTGATCTTTATCGCCAGAGAAACTGCGTGCGACATAACCAGAACCCAGTGATATGGCTAATTCACATAAATCCATTGGCTCGTACATGTTTGGCACACCTTTTTTACTGGCACTACCAACATCAGCGGTTGCAGAATCTTGCCCTTTAGTTAATCCATAAACGCCATTGTTCATGCAAATATATACCATATTTAGGTTTCTTCTCACCAAATGCATAAACTGCCCCATACCAATAGAAGCGGTATCACCATCACCCGAAACACTGATATAGGTTAAATCTCTATTACCCATATTTGCGCCTGTAGTCACTGAAGGCATTCTTCCGTGCACGGTGTTAAACCCGTGAGAGCCTTTAAGAAAATACGCGGGTGTTTTTGAAGAACAGCCAATACCTGACATTTTTGCAATACGATGAGGTTCTAACGAAGATTGAAAACACGCTTTAATAATAGAATTGCTGATTGAATCATGACCACAGCCTGCACAAAGTGTCGATAAGGCACCTTCATAAACGGCTTCGGTATAACCTAAATCATTTTTAGGTGATTCTGGATGACGAAATGTCGATTTTAAAAAGCTCATGCTTCTACTCCTTCAACACTGCTATTGGCTGTCGTAAAAGGACCGACACTTTCACCACTTAGCATTCTTTCTATTTTTCGTTTAATGCGTCGTGCTCTCATTGGCATTCCATCTATATTTAAAATAGATTGTAAACGTTGAGTACCAAAATTAAATTCATTAATTAACAAGGTTCTCATTTGCCCATCTCGATTTTGCTCAATCACATAAACGGTGTCGTGCTCTTCAATAAATTTACCGATGTCTGGATGAAATGGAAATGATTTAATTCTACAGGTATTAATTTTAGTGCCTTCTGCTTCTAAACCATCTAACGCTTCATAACTTGCTTGTGCCGTTGTACCGTAAAAAATAGCCGCGATTTTAGATTTTTTATCGCGATATTTAATTTGTGGATGCGGAGCAATTTCTTTTGCTGTTTCCCATTTAAGCACTAAACGTTCCATGTTGGCTTCATAAATACTACTGTCTTCTGTGTAACCTGAGTAATCATCGTGAGATGTGCCACGAGTAAAATAAGCACCTTTTGTTGGGTGTGTTCCTGGATAAGTACGGTAACCAATACCATCACCATCAACATCTTTGTATCTTCCCCAACGCTCTGTTAAATTATCTAAATCTTCAGCATTTAACACTTTGCCACGATCATATTCTCGATTATCATCCCAAACAAATGGTCGGCTCATGCCATCATTCATTCCTAAATCTAAATCCGATAAAATAATCACTGGTGTTTGTAACCTATCCGCTATATCAAAAGCTCTAGCAGCCATTTCAAAACAATCCGCTGGATCACATGGAATTAAACAAACCTGTTTAGTATCACCATGAGATGCATAAGCCGCCGAGATTACGTCAGATTGTTGAGTTCTTGTAGGCATTCCCGTACTTGGTCCACTGCGTTGAACATCAACAAGTACCACTGGAATTTCTGCAAAATAAGCCAGCCCTAAAAACTCACTCATTAAAGATAAACCGGGACCAGAAGTTGCGGTAAAAGCGCGCGCGCCCATCCAGTTTGCACCAATGGTCATACCAATAGCCGCTAATTCGTCTTCTGATTGTAAAATGGCAAATTTATTTTTTCCGCTATCTTCTTCTATGCGGTATTTTTTTGAATATTTTTCAAACGCCTCAACAACCGAAGTTGATGGTGTAATTGGGTACCAACCACAAACCGTTGCCCCACCATAAACTGCTCCTAAACCTGTTGCACTATTGCCATCAATCATAATCGCATCGCCAACATTATCTCGTCTTGAAACCGATAAACCACAAGTTTCAGCAAAATGTTCTTTTGAATAATTAAAGCCTAACTCTAACGCTTTAATATTAGGCGGGATCAATTTTTCTTTTTTAGCAAACTGATCTTTCACCATATTCGTCAACACTTCAAATTCCATATCAAACAAATAAGCTAATGCACCAACATAAATAATATTCTTAAATAATTGACGTTGTCTTGGATTAGTATAATTATCAATACACATTTGCGTTAAAGGAATGCCGATTTCTATCACATCATCACGTTGAAAATCCCTTGGTAATGACTTGGTAGAGTCATAAAGAAAATATCCTCCGGGTACTAATGTATCGTAATCTTTGCGTAATGTTTGACCATTAATCGCGACCACAAAATCAACATCCCCTCGGCTACCTAAATAACCTTTTTCGGTAACCCTTACTTCAAACCAAGTAGGTAAACCTTGAATATTTGAAGGGAATATATTCTTAGGGCTAACTGGAACACCCATTCGAAAAACCGCTTTAGAAAACATATTGTTAGCACTGGCAGATCCAGTCCCATTAACATTCGCAAAACGAATGACAAAATCATTTATTGCTTCAAGACGCATTTTTATCCTGCCTTAGTCACTGAATAGCTAAATTTTTGCATATCCCAAGCTGCTGTTGGGCAACGTTCTGCACATAAACCACAGTGCAAACATACATTTTCATCTTTTACCATCACACGAGATGTTTGCAAATCGCCTGAGACATAAAGATCCTGTTCTTTATTATTTGAAGGTGAATTAAGTCGTGTTCTTAACTCTTCTTCTTCACCATTATCCAAAAAGTTGATACATTGAGTAGGACAAACATCAGTACAAGCATCACATTCGATACACAAATCATCCGTGAATACTGTTTGCACATCACAGTTTAAACAACGCATGGCTTCTTCAAAACCCAAGTCTTGATCAAAGCCTTTTTCTACTTCCAGCTTTAAATTTTTCAAAGCCATGGCTTTATCAACATGAGGCACTAAATGACGTTTGTCATGATCAATATGATTGTCATAAGTCCACTCATGAAAACCCATTTTTTGGCTCATTAAATTAGCGCCTGGTTGCAAACGCTCTGTTACCGAATCACCCTGACAAAATTTATGAATTGAAATAGCGGCCTGATGACCGTGAGCAACGGAGGTAATAATATTAGAGGGACCAAACGCCGCATCACCACCAAAAAAGACTTTTTCATTAGTTGATTGAAAGGTGTCTTTATCAACGATTGGCATGTCCCATTTTCCAAAATCTAACCCGGCATCTTTTTCGATCCAAGGAAATGCATTGTCTTGCCCAATTGCAATTAATACAGTATTCGCTTCAATAAAAACTAAGTCTTCACCGGTAGAAATAAGGCTTCTTTTACCTTTATCATCATACTCTGCGCGAACTTTATCAAAATTCATTCCAATCAATTTGCCATTTTCAGTAACAAATTCGACGGGGGTATGATTTTCGTAAATTGGAATATCTTCTTGAACTGCATCTTCAATTTCCCAATCAGATGCTTTCATATCTGCTTTTGGACTACGAACAACCACTTTCACATCGGTTCCACCTAAGCGACGAGCTGTACGACAACAATCCATTGCCGTATTACCGCCACCTAAAACAATGACTTTACTGCTAACAGACTTAGTATGTTCAAATGCTACGCTTTCTAACCAATTAATCCCTAAATGAATAGAGTCGTCACCATCTTGTCGCCCAGGTAATTTAGCTAAATCTCGACCATTCGGTGCGCCCGTTCCAACAAAAATGGCATCATAATCTTTTTCTAGTAAACCTTTTAAGCTATCAACATAATGCTTGAAATGAGTTGTCACCCCCATATCAAGAATATAATTCACTTCTTCGTCTAAAACCGTTTCTGGCAAGCGGAACGAAGGAATTTGTGAGCGCATAAACCCGCCAGCCACTTCTTGCTCATCATATAAATCAATATCGTAGCCTAATGGAGCCAAACCTCTAGCCACTGTTAATGATGCTGGTCCAGCACCCACTAATGCAACTTTCTTACCATTTTTTGGCATCACTTTAGGAAGTCTATCAGTGATATCGCCACGATTATCAGCAGCGACTCGTTTCAAACGACAAATAGCAACCGGCTCATCTTCAACTCGACCTCGACGGCAGGCGGTTTCGCAAGGACGATCACAAACTCTCCCTAAAACGCCAGGAAAAACATTGGACTCCCAGTTAATCATATAAGCATCATCATACTGGCCAGCAGCGATTAGGCGAATATATTCAGGCACTGGTGTATGCGCAGGACAAGCATACTGACAATCCACTACCTTATGAAATATCTCTGGATCTTTTATATTTGTTGGCTTCACACCAAACTCCCACTCTGTATGGTTCGTTTTTTAATGACAAACATGGTTAAAGACATAATTAGACATGAACAAAAATAATTACAACTATTAAAAATTATTATAATAATAGGCTAATTTGTTGAATAAGAAGGTGAATTATACTTTTTTTTTGAAATTTGTATCTATTTTTAAGCAAAAATAACAATTATTTATGAATTTTTTATTCATATAAGCAATTTCTAGATGATTATTAGTATTAGAAAGCGCTATAAGCTTCCAAAAGTAGTAAATACCCTGACAAAAAGACTAAATTTATGACTTAACCCTAGCTGAGGTTAAACCTGTCGAGCAAACAAGAACAAAAACTAGCGTTTTAAAAACTGTTCAATGTAGTTCATAAATTGTTCATTAAACTGCTCTTCAAAATCATCAAGATTATGATCAAATTTGGCTAAATAACGTTCCGCCATAGTGGGAAGTAACTCTTTTCCGTTTATCTCATACTTAATTTCAGCTAAAGACTTATCAAACCGAGGCTCAACAACCCAATTAACAAATTCTTGATTGAACTGTGAGATTTGTTGTTGCGCAAACTGACAATAATCTTCTATCAATGCAGCGCCATTAGGCCCTAAGCAACCTGGTTCCATCTTATAAACAACGGTTAATTTTTTATTCGCTGGTATATTTAGGTTGCCTTTCATCAACTAAATTCTATGTAATCGAGACTATGTAATAAAGGATTATTGACTATTCGCGATCATATATTTTACAGTTTGCCCAATTTCTTCATCTGAGCAGTCACCGCAAGTCCCTTTTGGTGGCATATTATTAAAACCATTTAAAGCATTTGTAATTAAAGTTTGCTCACCTTTTGCAATGCGAGGCGCCCAAGAAGCGGCATTACCAAAAACAGGTGCTCCAATAGCATCTGTTGCATGACAGCCTGCACATTTACCTTCATAAATATCTTGAGCGGTACGAGGACCAGAACTCACTTCAACAGGTGCAACGGCGACAGGTACATCATCACCAACAACATAAACACTACCTGACGGTAAAATTCTTTTCGCAATTGTATGCTCATCTAAATGATCAGCCGCTACAGAACCAATAAAACCGAAAACAAAAGAAACCAATAATATTTTAATTTTAGACACACTGTTATCCTCTAATTCTTAGAAATTGCGCAGATTATAGCTGAGTAATAAATATTAATCTTAAAAATATAGCTCTTTTTCGGAGTTTTATCTATTCGTTATACACACAATTCATAAGACATTGAACATTCATTAAATCAAGTTGATTGTTTAACATCAATGAACTAAAAATATCACTAAAATATAATCGGTTAAATAATACTCAAATTAATCTCTATATTACAAAAAAAGCTATTAATTCAAATATTTACTTCTTTTTTAATAGTTCTTTACTACACTTATATTTAACCTGTTAATAACTTGACCCAATACAACAAATTATAAAAGCGTCATTTAGGATATTTAACTACCATGATCTGGGGAATTAACCAACAAGCACAAAATATGCAAACGATCATATCTCTATCTGAAAAAGAGATACGTTTTTTTCTTGTGGACAAAATTTCTAATAAAACGACATTAGTCAACAGCCAGCAACACAATTATAAGCAAATCGATGAACTACAAGAATATTGTAACCATTGGGTAAAAAATAATCATTGTAAAAATGTAACCTGCCATTGGTTGTTATCTCGTAAACTCTATAACGCATTTACTATCAATCGACCGAAAGTCCCTGATGTAGAACTTGAAGACTCAATAAAATGGTTAGTAAAAGATCAAATTGAACAACCTCTTGATAAAATACTAACCCGCCATTATTTACCGCAGTTGCGTGACCACAACGCCGAGAAAATTACCGCCATTGTTGTTGATAAAAATCTTGTTGAAAATTTAATAGCGATGACTCAAGACAGCGGAATGAACCTTAATAGTATTCAAATTAATGAATTAACCCCTATTCACACATTTTCTGATGAAATAACATCAAACAGCAACCATCATGAAAAAATTACCGGTTACATTGATGAAGACAATCAAGGACTTATTTTTAATTTTTATGTAGGACAATCTTTAGCATTTACTCGTCATATTAAAGGCCGTTATTTTCCAAGTTCCAGTGAGAAAGATTTATTATTAGATAATGAAAATTTACAAGATAAGCAAAATCAATTTCTATTAGAAACACAAAGGACTCTTGATTACTGTGTAAGTCAGGTTTTTAGAAAACCAGTTGATTCGCTCGTATTAGATAGCAATAAAACAAACGATGATTTATCAACCGCGCTACAACAACTAACTGAATTACCAATTGTTCGTTATGATATTGAAAATAAAATATCGATAAGTGAAAAGAATAACAAAAATTTTAAACTATTAACTTTCGCAGAAGCCGGGCTTTTCCTATCACAATTTCAACAACCATCTCAATCAATCAATTTTTATCTCAACCAATATCGGCCTAAGCCTCTAGAATTTGGTTTTAAATTTGCCACAAGTATTGCAGCTATATTTATTCTTGTTTTTATAGGTTATGGTTTAATACAAAATCATGAAGAAAATTTATTGGATGATAAATTAGCCACTAAAAAACAAATGTTATTAAAAACTCAACAAGCCTTACAATCAATTCAAATGAAACGGACAGGCAGTAGAACCATTGTGGATATAAACCAACAAATATTAATTAAACAAAATAGATTACTAAAAAATAAAAAACTATTAAAAAACGTCACAAATTTATCCGTTTTAAAAACAAAAAAATACAGTGAAGTTTTACTCGCTTTATCACAAATAAAAACACCTTCTCTTTGGTTAACGAATATTGATATTTCTTTAGACAAAATCAGTTTGGGCGGTCAAACAACTCAACCAGAATCCATACCACAATATATTAACCAGATGGCAAAAAATGAAGCTTTACGTCAACAATTTGAGGAGTTAAAAATAGAACGAGATGATGGTAATAACCAACTTGTTAATTTCTTAATTAGCAATGGGAAAATAGAATATGCCAATTAAATTAACAAAAAATATTGAGCAATTTGATTCTCTTGAGCTACGAATGAGAATTATGCTAACTGTGGCAACTATTTTTGTTATATTTATGCTTTTTGATATGGCTATATTTACCCCCAACGATGAAAAAATAAAAAGCACTCAAAGTTCAATCGAAAACAATAATAATCAAATTGAAGACTTGCTTAATGCGCAAGATGAACTTAATCAAAATATCACTAAAAAACGGCGAGATCCACGCAATAGGAAACTGCAATTATTAAATGAACAGTTAAATGCAATTCATGAAAAATTAACTAAGCATACTATAAATTTAGTACAGCCTGAAGATATGGCAGATGTTATTAAAGTTATTCTCGTATCATCTAAATCTCTAGAGTTACAAAAACTTAATAAACATACAACGGTCGAACTATCTCCAATAAACAAACATCAAACTAATACAGATGATGAAATTAAGTTGTATCGTCATAGTATGCAAATAGTACTTAAAGGCAATTATTTGGCAACCATTCATTTCTTACAAAAACTGGAAAAAATGAAAAAGCCTGTTGCTTTTGACAGCATAAACTATCTTGTAGAATCTCATCCAAAGGCTATTATTACACTAACGGTTTCTACATTAAGCTTGCATAAGGAGTGGGTAGGTGGTTAAGTACTTTATAATTATTTGCTATATATTTTCTAGTATCGCTAGTGCTACTTCGCAGATTCATGACCCCACGGCCCCGAGTTATCAATTTAATAACTCCAATAAAAAGTCAGCGACTAAAAAAACTAATCAGCTCACAGCTATTTTTTATAAGCAGAACAAAAGACAAGCCATCATCAATAACAAATTGTATTCTATTGGTGATTATTTTTCTGGTACAAAAATTATTTCTATACAAGCAAATCATATTATATTAAAGAACAGTCAAGGCACTAAAAAACTTACCCTAATTCAATCCTTTAAAAAACTAAAGAAATACTAGAATGAAAAAATTAAACTACAAAAATTATTATATATTTACATTTATTATTTTTCTATCTGCGTGCCAATCTATCATGCAAGAAGAAAATAAAAAGCGTGTTTTGGTTGACGCAATTAATGTGAATCAAGAGCCGCAAGAGAAAAATAAAAAACCGCAAGAAATCTCATCCCAGCAAGCACTTTCTACCTTAACTTTACCACAAGCACCAACGTATATACCCAAGGAAGACCGTTTTGACGTAGCGGTCAAAGATGTTGAGGTTAATAGTTTCTTGTTAGGTCTTGTTGACTCAACCAAATATAACTTGGTTGTTAGTCCGGGCTTAGATTTTAATATTTCTTTGCAACTTAAAAATGTCACTGTTTCTGAAGTTTTACATACATTAACCCAAATATACCCCATCATTGTAAGACAAAACGATAACTTATATTTTGTTACTTCTGCTGAAACAATGACTAAAATATATAATATTGATTATTTAAATATTCAACGTAAAGGTGATTCTAAAACATTTATAGCCGGACAATCGGTTTCTGGTGGTGATGATGACAATTCATCGGAAGGTTCCTCTAATAACATGCAGCAAAGTAGCTCAAGCAATGTAGAAACATCTAGCCAAACAGATTTTTGGAAGGAACTAAACTCTAGCTTAAACTTAATTGTTAAAAATGAAGATAAAGCCAGTATTGTTGTTAGTCCTCATGCAGGCTTAGTTGTTGTTCGCGCCTTGCCAACAACACAAAATTTAATTAAAGAATATTTAAAAATCACACAAAACAGTTTAGATCGACAGGTCATTATCGAGGCAAAAATATTAGAAGTTAGATTGAATGATGGCTTTCAGTCTGGTGTAGACTGGAGCAAAATTGGTACGCATAACGGCGATAATTATACCCTAAATCAAGCTGGGCAAATTATCAATCAATCGCCATCAAGCGCACCTATCAATGGTATATTTTCATTATTATATGAAGGGAATTCATTCACCTCTGCAATTAATTTATTAAAATCTCAAGGTGATGTACAAGTTCTGTCATCACCAAGAGTGTCTACAGTTAACAACCAAAAGGCTATTATTAAGGTCGGCAGTGATGAATTTTTTGTTACCGATATTTCCACAACAACAGTGACAGGAACTAGTACTTCAACAACACCAGACGTGACTCTAACTCCATTCTTTTCAGGTATCTCTTTAGATGTTACTCCACAAATAAATAACAACGGAGATATTATTTTACATGTACATCCTATTGTTAGTGAAGTAACTGATCAACCAAAAACATTAAGTTTAGGAGAAGACCAATTTATTCTGCCCTTAGCACTAACCAATGTTCGTGAGTCAGACAGTATTGTCAGAAGTCGGAATGGTCAGGTGATTGTGATTGGTGGTCTAATGCAAAATAGCATGACCGAAGATACAACCTCAACGCCAATCTTGGGTGACATTCCATTACTAGGAAAATTATTTACACAAACACGTCAAACTCAAGTTAAAAGTGAATTAGTTATTTTATTAAAAGCTCACTTAGTTGATTACCAACAAACTAATGATCAACTGAACCAAATTAAGAACCGCTTTCAACAATTTTAGATATGTACCTTTATCGTTTTTCAATGAAAAAAATTCCATTCGGTCACACACCGGATACGGCTTTATATTGTCCAACACCAACCCATATTGAAGCAATGAATGTATTATTATTTTCTATTGCAAGCGGAGAGGCTTTTAGTAAAATAGTTGGTGAGGTTGGTTGTGGAAAAACCATGTTATGCCGACTGTTAATTCGTCAATTAGAAAAAACTCGTACCATAGCGTATATTCCTAACCCAAATCTTGGAGTACGCTCCTTGCATTTCGCATTGGCAAAAGAGTTAGGGTTAAACATAAATAAAAACTGCCGAGATGATCAAATTTCACAAAGCATACAAACTAAGCTTGTTAAATTAAACAAACAAAATGGCCCTGTTGTTCTCATTATTGATGAAGCCCAAGTTTTATCTGACGATGCTTTAGAAGCGCTACGATTATTTACAAATATTGAGACTGAACAACAAAAACTATTACAAATTATTTTGTTTGCACAACCAGAGCTAAATATAAAACTTCAAAAAAATAATTTAAGACAATTAAAGCAACGGATTAATTTTAGTTATAACCTCAAACCTCTTTCATCTTCACAGGTTTTGACTTATATACGTCATAGATTGAAACAGGTGTGTTTTGGGAAGCCCATTACTATTTCATTTTTAAGTGCTTGGTTGATATATTATTTTTCTAAAGGGACGCCAAGACTTATTAATACTTTGTGTCATAAATCATTATTATTAGCTTTTGCCAAAGATCAAAAAAGTATTACTGTACTCAATAGCATTAAATCGGCGTTTGATACTGAAAGTATCGACCGATATATTATTAGGCATCTAAAACTAACCGTTACTTTATCTTTATTAAGCATTAGTTCAACCGCTTTCGCATTTTTTGGTGTCTCATGAGTTTAATTAATGAAATGCTTTCTGATTTACAAAAAACTAACCAAGATTCTTTTACGTTAGATGGCATAACTTCACCAGAAAATAGATCTTCATCTTTTAAATATTACTGGCTCCTCATTTTGCCAATCATGTTATTCATATTAATAAATTACAAGTCGATTTTATTCTTTAATCTTACCACTGATAAAACTGAAAATATCCACATCATTACACACAGTACTTCTAAATCTATTGCTATTAAGGAACCGTTATCTAGAGCAGTAATCAAAAAAGAACGACCAACTTTACTGGAAATTACAACAACAAATAAAACTAATAATGTTGTCATTAATGATGAGATTAAAGATGATATAAATATCACTGTTCAAAAACCAGCAGCAGAAAATAAAAAATCAAAAACGATTAATAAAAAGAAAAATACTAGTATTATTAAGTCCACGTCGAAAATTAGCATCGCAGAAAAACAGCTTTCTCAAATACTTAATCATTGGCAAGATCATACAGCTGATAAACAAGAACTCTATCAATTATTGATAGACAATAAACGCTACCCTAGTATTTGGTTGAATGCTTTATCATTTTTTCGCTCAAAGAATAATACTTACTATTTAACGCTACTCAATTATTCACTTGACCATTTTCCTAACAATGCTGAATTTTTATTGTTAATCTCTCAATATTATTTTGAGGGTTCACAATATTTACAGGCCAACAAGCAACTTGAAAAAATCAACCATAAAGATCGAGGGCCAAGAATATTTCAATTAATGGGGTTAGCCGCACAAAAACTTAATCAACATAATAAAGCGATCGATAGTTACAAAAAAATTCTATCACTTTCTTCCGGGCGTGGGGATATTCACATGGCTATAGCAATTTCATATGAGGCACTCAAGTCAAGGGACTCTGCGATATTTCATTTGTTAAATGCAAATAAGGATCGCAGTTTAAACCCCATTCAAAAAAAATTCATTAAACAACGATTAATCGCCTATCAGGAATAAATAATGATATTAAAAAAAGTAAGATTAGGTGACCTGCTTGTTGAAAAAAAGGTTATCTCCATAAAGCAACTTGAAGATGCTTTAAAAGAACAAAAAACGAACCATCAACGTCTTGGAAAACTTCTGGTCAATTTGGGCTATGTTGAAGAAAAACAATTATTACGTTTATTAGCTGAACAGTTAAATATACAGTTTATTGATTTAGTTGCATTTAAAATTGATGCTGAGGCTATTAACAATTTAAATGAAATGACCGCTCGAAGATTGCGGGCACTTGTGATTGATGAAAAGCCTGATCATTTATTAGTCGTCATGGCGGATCCTACGGATTTAGGAAAATACGACCAATTACTTGAGTCATTATCTAAACCGGTACAACTTTGTGTCGCTATCGAATCTGAAATTATTGCAAACATTGATAATTTTTATCGTAGTGGTGACGAAATATTTGATCTAGCTGGTGCTCTTCAAGATGATCTTAGTGAAGATAATTTTGACTTGCCCACATTAAATGAAAATGTTTCTAATGATGAAGCTCCTGTGGCAAAATTTCTTCAAGGTTTATTTGAACAAGCCACTCAAATTAAAGCCTCTGATATTCATATTGAACCTGATGCTCAGGTTCTAAGAGTAAGAATGCGAGTGGATGGTCAACTTCAAGAACAAGTGATTAAAGAAAGTCGCATTGTCTCTGCATTAGTTTTACGACTTAAATTAATGTGTGGTCTCGATATTTCTGAAAAACGATTGCCTCAAGATGGGCGTTTTCGTATTAGGGTAAAAGATCACGAGGTTGATATTCGTTTATCAACCATGCCAATACAACATGGCGAGTCTGTTGTTATGCGCTTACTTGATCAAAGTGCTGGCCTGCTTAAACTGGAACAAACAGGTATTGAAGGAAAATTATTAAAAGAAGTAAGGCGATTACTCTCATTTCCTCATGGTTTAATTTTAGTAACGGGACCAACAGGTAGTGGTAAAACAACCACATTATATGCCGCACTTTCTGAATTAAATTCACCTGAGAAAAAAATCATTACTATTGAGGATCCTGTTGAATATAAATTGGCTCGAGTTAATCAGGTGCAGGTTAATCCAAAAATAAATTTAACCTTTGCTAAAGTATTGCGGTCTGTACTGCGTCAAGATCCCGATATTATTCTACTGGGTGAAATGCGTGATCAAGAAACGGCAGAAATAGGATTAAGAGCAGCAGTCACCGGTCATTTAGTTTTATCAACATTACACACTAACGATAGTTTATCGGCTGCGGTTAGATTATCTGATATGGGAGCCGAGCCATATTTACTCGCCAGCGGTTTACGAGGTGTTATTGCACAACGTTTAGTTAGACGAATATGCAATTTTTGCAATGAAAGTTATCAGCCTGACGAACAAGAATCCATTTGGCTAAAAAAATATTTAGCCATTAGTGAAAACGAAACACCTTGGAAACATGGGAAAGGTTGCGTGCAATGCCACAATACGGGCTATAGAGGAAGAGCCGCAATATTCGAAATTTTGATCCCCGATTTGGCGATGCTAGAAGCCATACGAAAAAGAGAATATGGCAAATTTGTTTCTTTAGCAAACAACAGTGATACTTTTACACCACTATCCACTTCAGCCATTAGTTTGGCCAAACAAGGGGTTACCAGTCTTGAAGAAGTGTTAAGGGTTTGTGAATCTATTGAAGATATAAGTGAACACAGTTAATGGCTATTTTTGAATACACAGCAAGACAAAAAGATGGGCAGTCTTCCAAAGGAGAACTTGAAGCCGTTAATAAAGATGCTGTGGCAGAAAATCTAATTTCTCGAGGGTTATTACCATCATCTATTATTGAGAAAAATTCAACTAGCAGCTGGACTGAAATTGATGTAGGAAAAATTTTTCAATCAAACAAAGTTGATATTATTGACTTAGTCATGTTTAGCCGACAAATGCACAGTTTAACCAAAGCAGGTATTCCACTTACCAGGGCCATTACAGGATTATTAGAAACAACTAATTCCATGGTTTTAAAAGAGGCTTTAGAAGAAATATATTCTGATCTAAACGCCGGAATTAATCTTGCTACATCATTTAAGCGCCACGATCATATCTTTACCCCTTTGTATATTAGCCTCATTCACGTTGGTGAAAATACAGGTCAATTAGAAGAAGCTTTTAAACAAATTGCCGCTTACCTAGAGCTGGAACAAAAAACTCGTCAACGAATAAAAACAGCAACACGTTATCCGATGTTTGTTTCAATCGCCATTATATTTGCCGTTGTGATTATTAATATTTGGGTGATGCCACCATTTACCGAAATGTTTAAAGCTTTTGGTGTTGAGCAACTACCATTACCAACTCGAATGTTAATGAGTTCTAGTAACTTTTTTATTGAGTATGGCTTTCATTTTTTGTTTGCTTGCATTGCTGTCATTTACGCCTTCAATAACTATATTAAAAGTCCAAAAGGGCAAGACTGGTGGGATAAAAAGAAACTCAATTTTCCTATTTTTGGCGATATTATTTATCGATCATTATTGGCTCGATTTTCTAGAACCTTTAGCATGATGATCCGCTCAGGTGTGCCACTAATTAATGCGCTCAATATTGTTGCAGAGGTGGTGGATAATGCTTGGGTTGCTAGAAAAATATTAGAAATGCGCAATGGTATTGAAAAAGGCGAATCAATATTAATAGTTGCTACTCGCACCAAATTATTTTCTCCTTTAATTCTTCAAATGATTTCTGTTGGTGAGGAAACAGGACAATTAGATGAGATGTTAGAGCAGGTTGCTGATTTTTACGAAGAGCAAGTGGATTACGATCTTAAAAAACTTTCAGATTATATCGAGCCAATCTTAATCGTGTTTATTGGAATGATTGTCTTACTATTAATGTTAGCTATTTATTTACCCATGTGGGAACTAACTTCGGTCACTAAAAATGGCTAGCTCACTAATCAATACCAGTATAAAAAGCAGTTTACTCTACTTGATTTTTACCTTATTAATTGTACTGGGGGTATTTTACTTAATTTTTATTAGACAACCTAGTTTAACTCAGTCACTAAATCGTCAGGCATTTTTTTTAAATTTTTCCGCTTTAAAAAATGGTATCTATCTAGCTAACATTCGTTTTATCACTAACCACCAATTAGATAGTCCATTAGATCGATGGATAAGTAATAATATTGGTTTAGACTTCAATCAAAAAGGATTTCCGATAGGTACAGACGTCACCAACAATCAGCAACAAACACCTTTATCATCTAATGATTGTTTAACTATCTGGAAGTTCGTGCTCGGTCCATTACAACCAAAAATTTTTTTGACTCATCAGCAAGATAGTTATCATGCAAGACTCTCAAAAAATAATATTTGTATTTATATTTCGAATCAACTTGATGATGCAGAAATTCATTACAACGCTTTAACAGGAAAAGTGTATTTCTTTGAATAAATTGAAGTTTTTCTTCAATTTATTCAAATCTGTACTAGACTCTATATATTAACTAACTCATTTATATACATACATTAATCGAGGTGTACACCGTGGAAAAATCTTACTCTAAAATTAGTGGTTTTACTCTAATTGAATTAATTGTTGTGATTGTTATTTTAGGAATTATGGCCGCTGTTGCAGGACCTAAATTTGTTAATTTACAATCTGACGCTCGAGTCTCCGTTATAGAAGGTGTTGAAGGTTCTCTTCGAAGTGCCGCAACATTAGTCTATTCAAAAGCATTAATTAACGGTGTCGAACTAGCGGCAACTAGCAGTGTTGCTGTTTCTGGGGGCAATGTTGCTACCGTTTTTGGTTACCCAGCAGCAACCGCATTAGGTATTGATGCCGCTCTTGATCTTTCTGGCGTAACACCAAGCGGTACCAGGGTTTTTACCCTAAGAGCAAATTGCTTCGTCACTTATACAGCGGCTAGCTCAAACGGTGCGACACCACCAGTTATTACACCTCCTGGAATAGTGCCAACTATTTCCGGTTGCTAATCGCCAGAGTACTTTTATCAAATGAATAAATTAAAGCCGCCTCATTTTCAGGCGGCTTTTAGTTTATTAGAGCTCGTGCTTGCTGTTATTATATTAGCTATTATTAGCGTTTATGTTTCAGCAAAATTTAGTCGTTCTGGTAGCTATCAACAAGATACCATTGCAGAGCAAATAGTTTCTACTGGGCAGCTCGCCCAACAACTAAGTATGAATGATTCCAGCAGAAGTTTTTCTTTGCTAATAGAAAATAGCC
Source organism: uncultured Kangiella sp. (assembly GCA_964476655.1). Lineage (GTDB taxonomy): Bacteria > Pseudomonadota > Gammaproteobacteria > Enterobacterales > Kangiellaceae. Next base: position 34,469 of record CAYZBK010000003.1, read on the forward strand.
AAATTAGTTTATATGCCGATGGGACTATCTTTTCATCTACGGGTTTACAATTTCCTTTAATCTTTAACCCGCAAGTCACCCTATCTCCTACAGGTAGTGTTGGTTTTAATAATTTAGGTAACACATCTGGAATAATCATCAACATAAGCATTGATGGCAATCAAAATGTTTGTTTTGAATCAAGCGGTTTAATACACCGATGCTAAACCATAATGAATTGCCAAAGGCATTTAAATCTTTAACGACTATTCACGGTTATTCTTTAATTGAATTAATTATCACAATTACCGTTACCAGTATTGTTATGGTTATTTTTTACTCTGTTTTTGCCCCAAATCAAAAAAACTCGGTCTCTTCAGTAATGCAAGTTAAAGCAGCACAGCTTGGTCAAGCCTACTTAGAAGAAATAGCACCCAAAGCTTTTGATGAAAATTCACCTGTTGGAAATAGATTACGCTGCAACCAAATATCTGCTCCAACATGTGGTCCCATTGCCACTGAAGAAGGCGCAAACAATAGAATATTATTTGATGATGTTGATGACTATAACCTGTTAAATGATCAACCTGCAAAAGATGCTTTTGGTAATAACCGTGTCGGATTTAATAATTTTAGAGTGACAGTTTCAGTCGCCTATGCAGGAACAGATTTTAGTTTGCCATTACAATATCTTAAACGAATTGAGGTAACAGTTAATACACCAACAGGTGATAGTTTTGTTTTTAGCCAATATAAAGGTAATTTTTAATGGCTTTATATTCAATTAAACATTTACCTACTAAACCCATTACTGCAAGTGGATTTAGCCTTTTAGAACTAATAATTGTAATTGTATTAATCGGTATTATGGCGGTTTCTTTAGGCAACTTAACAACCAGTACGGTTTATAGCTATGTAGACGCAAAAGACCGAAATCGTTTAAGCCAATCTGCCAAGTGGCTATCAGAAAAAATTTCAAGAGAAGTAAGAGAAGCTTTACCTCAAAGTGTTCGAGCCGGTTCAAATGGTAATTTTCATTGTTTAGAATTTTTACCTATAAACAATTCATCCAGTTATTTAAACTTTCCTGCAAGTGGAAGTGTTACAAGTTTTAACGCTGTTGGTTATAATTTATTAAACTCAAACGCTACTTTAATCGCCATTATGCCAATAGATGCAAACTCGGTTTATAACTCTAGCGGCACACTTGGAATAGTGAATAATATTCAAACCTTTGTAGGTGATCCCAATCAAGTTGTTATTACATTAAATGCGGCAACAACATTTTCTCAACGCTCACCTCAACAACGGTTTTATTTGTTAAATAATCCTGTTTCTTATTGTTTAAATAATAATAGTGGGCAAATGTTTAGATATGATAATTATAATCTTAATCCCTCACAACAATTCCCCCCAAGCGGCGGTGATTTAATTGGTGAAAACTTATCGGCAACGAGTACGGTTTTTAATTACAGCTCAAACACTTTATCTCGTTCGGGATTATTACAAATTAATCTTCATACCCAAAATCGCAGTCGTTCTTTAACAGGCAATCAAGAATCTTTCGATGTTTTTCATGAGGTGCATATTCGCAATGTGCCTTAACTTATTTCATCAGTCTTTTCCAAATAAACAATCAGGCATTAGCTTAGCTTTTTTACTGTTTACTATTGTAATAGTAAGTTTACTCGCAGCATCATTAATGAGAATAAATTCGCAGTCTGGAATTTCTCTAGCACACCAAACCATTTCAACCCGCGCTTTTTTTGCTGCCGAATCAGGCGCTCATCTGCAAGCCCTCTCTATTTTTCCAGTTAATGGCAGTGCGAGTAATTGCTCAAACGAAAATTATAGCTTCAATACTAACGGTTTAATAGGATGTAGCTCTTCAACAACTTGCACACAAATTACTATTAACGGCACCAATTATTATCAAATTATCAGCAATGGTCAGTGCAACACAGGGCAACCATTACAAGCGACTCGCCGTATTGAAGTTCGCTTAAAGGATCTATAATTAAACGTTATCTATTCCTATTTCAGGTTAAATAATGCATATTTGCAAAAACTGTTATTGCGGTTCAGATTTAAGCTTTTCCTTATGTTGTGAAAAATACATTAATCAACAATTATTACCGTTCCAGCCTGAACAACTAATGCGTTCTAGATATAGCGCATTTATTCTTAAAGAAGCTCAATACCTTTTAGATACTGATCAATCTAATCAAACAAAAAACCCTGAAGATTTTGATTTCTCTACTATTTGGTTGGGGCTAAAAATTATCGCAACGAACGATAAGAACATCAATGACCCTCAGGATTGGGTCGAATTTGTTGCATTTTATCAACAGCCAAATGAAACCTGCAGCACTTATTTTCACCAACTTCATGAAAAATCGATATTTTCAAAACAAAATAAACAATGGTTTTACACCGGAGGAAGCTTTCTACCAGATATAAAAATTGCACGAAATGAAGCTTGTTTTTGTGGTAGCGGAAAAAAGTATAAAAAATGCCACGCTGTTTAAATGAAAATATAGGATCAATCGTGCAGGGTTGTTATAATCTCGAATTATTTAATACTGGCTCGGAGCGACAACTTTGTCTAAATTAAAACAGAATCAAGCAATCATTGGTGCACCTCAGACTTTTCAAGGTCTCATCATGAAGCTGCAAGAATTCTGGTCAAATCAAGGTTGCGTTATCATTCAACCTCTTGACCTTGAAGTTGGCGCAGGTACATTTCATCCAGCGACATTTTTACGATCAATAGGTCCAGAGCCCTGGAATGCTGCCTATGTTCAACCCTGTCGTCGACCAACTGATGGACGTTTTGGTGAAAATCCTAACCGGTTACAGCATTATTATCAGTATCAAGTTGTACTCAAGCCATCACCTGAAAATATTCAAGAGCTCTATCTTGACTCTCTAAAAATGCTTGGCATTGATCCTTTAGAACATGACATTCGTTTTGTAGAAGACAATTGGGAATCACCCACTTTAGGAGCATGGGGATTAGGTTGGGAAATTTGGTTAAATGGTATGGAAGTAACCCAATTTACTTATTTTCAGCAAGTTGGCGGAATTGAGTGCAAACCAGTGACTGGAGAATTAACTTATGGTCTAGAAAGGATCGCAATGTATTTGCAAGGTGTTGATAGTATTTTTGACCTTGTTTGGACAACAGGCCCGCAGGGTACTGTCACTTACCGTGATGTGTTTCACCAAAATGAAGTTGAACAGTCAGATTACAATTTTAATCATGCAGATGTTGATGCGCTTTTTAAGAATTTTGATCACTGTGAAACTCAAAGCCAATTATTAATTGAAAAAGGATTGTCTTTACCAGCCTATGAAATGGTATTAAAAGCGTCACACACTTTTAATTTATTAGATGCGCGTCATGCGATTTCTGTGACTGAAAGACAACGATTTATTTTAAGAGTTCGAACTTTGTCTCGCGCTGTCGCGCAGGCCTATTATGATTCTCGTGAAGCATTAGGTTTTCCTATCTGTAAAACAACTGATTCAGCTCTGGAGAAAAACTAATGTCAAATACTCCACTACTTAAGCAAGACTTTTTATTTGAGTTAGGTTGTGAAGAGCTGCCTCCAAAGGCATTGCTTAAATTATCTCAATCACTACATGATTCAATAAAATCTTCTTTTAACACTTTAGGTTTAGAATTTACTGAAAGTGAATCTTTTGCAACACCTCGGCGTTTAGCTGTTCGCTTTATTCAATTAGAAACAGCTCAAGCCGATAAAAAAGTTGAACGATTAGGCCCGGCGGTTAGTTCGGCATTTGACCAAGATGGTAATGCAAAACCTGCAGCGATTGGTTTTGCCAAATCTAACGGTGTTGATGTTAATCAACTTGACAGAAAACAAACCGATAAAGGGGAGCGCTTAGCATTTATTGCAGAAGTTAAAGGACAAAAAGTTGTTGAACTTTTACAAGATATTTTACAAAAGGCAATCTCTCAATTACCTGTTCCAAAAGCAATGAAATGGGGTGATAAAAGCTATCAATTTAGCCGACCCGTTCATTGGGTTTTGGCAATTCTTGGCGATAACACTGTTGAAATTGAATTATTTGGGAAAAAGGCAAGCAATATTACTTATGGTCATCGCTTTCACTCCCCTAACGCAATTAAATTATTAACTCCTGCGGAATATGAAATAACACTAGCAAAAAACAAAGTCATTTGCTGTTTTGAGGAAAGAAAAGCAAAAATTCGTTTACAAATAGAACAAATCGCAAAACAAATAGATGCCAATGCAGTTGTTGATGAAAATTTATTAGAAGAAGTCACGGCATTAGTTGAATGGCCTGTCGCTTTATTAGGTGATTTTGAAAAAGAATTTTTACAGGTTCCATCTGAAGCACTTATTTCTTCAATGGCTGAACATCAAAAATATTTTCACCTAATTGATCTACAAGAAAATCTATTACCACATTTTATTACAATATCTAATATTGAAAGCAAAAACCCTTCATCAGTAATTGATGGAAATGAAAAAGTCATTCGTCCAAGACTAGCTGATGCAAAATTCTTTTACGACTCGGATTGTAAAAAGCGTCTAGATAGTTATATTGAAAAATTAAAAAATATTGTTTTTCAAAATAAGCTGGGGAGCTTATTTGATAAGTCTCAGCGAGTTAAATTACTATCGGCTTACATAGCGAAAGAACTTGGCTCTAATCCCTCACTAGTATTAAGAGCCGCAGAAATTTGTAAATGTGATTTAATGACAGATATGGTTGGAGAATTTAGTGACCTTCAAGGCATCATGGGAAAATACTACGCAATTAAAGACGGCGAAAATAGCGAAGTTGCAGAAGCGATGGACGAAATATATATGCCACGATTCGCGGGTGATCAGCTGCCAAAAACTGAAACGGGATTGATCTTAGCCTTAGCAGAAAGAATAGATACTTTAGTTGGAATTTTTGGTATTGGACAAATTCCAACAGGTGCTAAAGACCCATTTGCATTACGCCGTGCATCATTAGGTGTTCTAAGATTAATTACTGAGAAGGCTTTACCGCTAGATTTAGCCCAATTAATTGACCAAGCCATTGAAAATTATAAAAATATTTCTATTGAATCTAATACAAAAAATGAACTGTTAAAGTTCTTCTCTGCTAGAAGCGCTGCGATGTATCAAGATAAGGGCATATCCAGTCAAATTATAAAATCTGTTCAAGTGCTAAATATTTCTAGTCCAATGGATTTTTTAAACAGAATTAATGCCGTTAAATCTTTTGACTCTCAACCAGAAAGTCAGGATCTAGCTGAAGCTAATAAACGAGTTAAAAATATTTTATCAAAATCAGATTTCGATCCTTGCAAGATTCAGGTTAATCAAAACTTATTCGAACAACATGAAAAATCACTCTTCGAAACAATAGAAAATGTAAAAGGTTTTGTCGAAAAGCAGGTAAAACAAGGTCAATATAAAGAAGCATTAGAAAAACTAGCCAGCCTAAAAGATGTGGTTAATCTGTTTTTTGATAATGTTATGATTAATGTTGATGATATTAATGTTAGAAATAACCGCTTAGCTTTAATTAATGAATTAAGAAATCTATTTATTGGTATTGCAGATATTTCATTATTGCAAAAGTAATTAAGATCACCATTATTAAATGGTGATCTTAAATATTCTTTTACTTCAGACTTGCATAATATGCCGCCAGGTTAGCAATATCGGCATCCGTTAATGTTTTTGCTGTGTTGCCCATAGCAGCATCTTTTCGTGCTCCAGTTTTAAAATCCTTTAATTGTTTTATTAAATAAACCTCTTTTTGCCCGGCCAAATTAGGAAAAGAAGGAGAGGAACTAACCCCCTTTTGTCCGTGGCAAAAAAAACATGCAGCATTCGCTTTTGACTTACCTGCTTCAATATCACCACCAGCCAGAACCTCTCCCATAGGAAGTACAGATAAAGCCGACACCATCAATAATTTTTTTAACATTTTTCTTTCCCCTTCTACACGCTACAATATTTAAAAGTGAATAATATCTTATATCAAACAAAATATATTTGATTAATGTCAATGATATTAGTCTATTCCGAAAAAAACACCTAAGCATTTAATTTTTACTTTATTATTTAATATTAAAAAATGATAATCTTGTTAAAAAATTGCTAAATCTGCTTTTATTACCCACCAAATAATTTAGTTTCAACATAAACAATATTTTCTACAGAAGCGTTTAATATTAACTTATCTTTTTCTATTTCGTTCGAATTTATTCCAATAATTTTCACTCGTAATTTAGCATCAATATTGACACCAAACCGATTGTTTTTTACTTCCATTGGAGGATTATAAGGAAAATTAAAGTTTTTAAAGGTTAATTCAACAACACTATTCATCTTAGAATAATTGGATGATTTTGGTAATAAAATAGTTGCTGTTTTATGGCTTCTATCAAATGTATTGTTAGCTGCACAAGAGTTTTTCAAATTAAATGTTAATCGTTCTATTTCCATAAAATCTGGAATTTTCACACCCAGCGCGACTCGGCAGTCTGGTTCTTCTGGCAAATTTGTGTAGTGACTACATTTTAATCTTCTAAAATCACTATTAACAAGTTTCAGCTCTCTCTCAGGACCTTTGCAACTATTTTTAACCTGATTTTTATTTTCACTTGTTTTCTTGCGGTTATTAGATGGCAAACCCATCATACTCATAAATTGTTTTTTTGAACTCTCTACGACACTCTGGGAGCACTGCTGATAATTTTGCATGTTGGTAGTTTGAGTCACATCACCACAAACCTTAGTAAGACACTTCATCATTTCTTGTTGCATTGTTACAGCATTTATCCCTTTAGAGAAATCACATAGTCCATTGTTTGAACTAACATCTTCATCACTATCAACTACAGATAAATTATCTTTTTGATTCAAGCCACATTGATTTTCTTTTGCTTTGGTTAATTGCTGTTTAGCTTTAAATATTCTTTGGTTAAATTCTTCGCACCTTTCGTACTTCCTTAAAGCCTTCCGGTGAGTGTTTTTGCATTGTTTGGTTTTTGTCTTCGCATTTTCCTCTGCAGAATAATTATTACGCAACGGTGCGTTTTTAGGTTGTTGATATTTCAAACATGACATTGCTGGTTTAACTGTGTTATTTGCATAGGCTAGCCGACTAATTAAAATAAATTCATCAGGTAGTTTTTTAGCTATAATTAATAACCATTTTTTGAAACTAGAACCCATATCTTTAACATCAGAATAACTTGGTGTGGAAGCGTTTTTCTTAAAGAATCTTCCACCAATAGGCTTATCTTTATATATCTGCTCATAGGACCATCGAGAACTTATCATTCCCTCAATCATTTTTTTGTTTAACTTATTCGGTTGATATTTAGCTAGAAAAAAATCCAATATTGGTGCATTTAATACACCAAAACTATCTTGAAAATTTAAATTTTTCGGGAAGTGATAATTTTTTGCTTTAGAAATATCCTTTGTTTTTTTTGTTGCACTTTGAGCACTTTCAAATTCACTGCCTTTTTTTGACCAAACAATTTCATCATTAGGAGCAATTAACAATATTCTTTTTAATTTCGCAAATGTCGTTCGTGATTCCAGTTCTCTTTTATCTTTTGGATGAGTAAAAGAACTAACATCCATTGAAAGGTTTTCTAGCTCAATAACATATCGCCAACCAGGGCTATACCTCCCTGTTGGATGGCGGTAATTTAATAATTTGGTCGCTTTTTTTAATGACATTGGAACAGAATCTTTAAAATTTAACTTTCTATCTAATGCTAAAACATTACTCACAACACCATTGGAAATATAATCGACATTAATCATATTGATGCAATTTTTAGAATAAGAGATTTGATTCTTCTGGCAATTAACGGCATTAGGATTTGAGAAATAATTACCAATATAGCCATCGCTTATCATAAGATTATAGATGACTTTGTTTTTTGCTTTTTGGCTGACTCCACTTTTATTATTTGCAGTTACATAACTAACATTTTTTAATTCTACAGCACCTCTCATCCGCGGAATTTTTAATGATTTTGAACCTTGATCATAACTAACTTTTTTAACATTAGAAATTAACACTGTAGTTGAGAAATCTTGCGAATTCCCTAGTGCTTTTACAAAGTTTTTGACGGTATTGATCATATTTTGATTATTTTCATCAAAAGGAGCTGTACTAGTACCAGGTAAAACGCCCTTTTTAAATACTGTTAAATAATTCATACCCCACGGAATAGCTTTTAACTCTTTCGGCCAGTTAATTTGTGATCCATTAATATTTTTTACATCACCATAATTTAATATACTATTAAAATACGCTTGTTTTTGTTCCGAGTTTAATTGAGAGAGCTGTTGCCAATTAAAACTATTAAGTTTTAAGCGGTCTTTTGCTTCATTGATTTTAGCCGCTTTTGCTTCAGCCGACGTACGATAAGAAAGTATTATCTCTTGTGCCGTTTTAAGTTGTTTAACGCGTAAATTATATTCACGCCAAAATTCATTTTCTGTACGAACAATATTACTTGTTAAATATATCAGACTCTTTTTTGTCAATTCTACCGATTTAATATATAGAGCATTGTATAATCGTGAATCAAATAATCTCACCCCTTTATTTAATACGTATTTATTTATTTTTTTTACTTCTTTATTTTTCTTAACCTCCGTATTGATTTTTTCCTCCGCTATTTTTTTTGTAAGTGCCTCATCTGAGAATAATTCAACCTTATTCTTTGCTAAATGATAAGAATATGACGCGCCAGTTAAATACCTGATTACATCCTGTGAAGAATTAAAAGAGGGTTCTAACAATTTTATTTTAGTGACCGCATAATATTCTCTATATTTATTATTGCCTTCTATTAATTTTCGCGCTTTTTTGGAATTCATGGGAAAAGAAACATTGTAGAGGTAATCAGTTGATCCGGAATATCTTTGTTTTTCAAAATCTTTAGTTGCAACATATTGTCCATGAAAGAGAAATAAACGATTTTTTAATCCTCGCTTTCTACTATTTTGATAATACTGAGAAAAATCATTACTAAAAGGTTGGCTAGACAAGCGAACCGAAAATGATTGATTATCAAAGTCATACTCCCCCAAACGAACTTTTGAAACTAAATATGCTTCCTTAGGTTTATTAGTTTTTTTCCAATGTTTATCAAAGGGGTTTTGTTGCTTTTTAAATAAATCAGCAATAAAATCACGTTTTTCAAATTCATTTAAATTCTCATGCCGTCCTTTTTTAGTATTCATTTTTTGAATTCTATCAATTGACGTTGCTTGACAGCCTTTATTATCATCTAAACAAAATGTTTTTTCATAATTGGCATCTTTAAGCGAATAAGCCATCATTTTAATATATTGATGCCAAAATGCCGTTTGAGAGCCATGTGGAATTGGAAAACCTACACAGTTCGATTTTGTCACCAAATAACCATTCACTCCTGAGAAACAGTCTTTATTTTTTTGCATAAAATCATAATGCAGTAATAAATATAAACTTAGGTTGTGATTATTTAACCTGGAGATAATCTGTTTGTTTTTGGGATCTTGTTTTTTCATCCCTTCAAAATTTTGTATGCCCAAACGTGGTAGGCCTCGAAAGGTTTCGTAGGTTAGTGTTTTATAATTTTTTGATGGGGACTTAATGACATGGGTCACCCCTTTTTTAATACTCACTTTTGAGGGGACGTACTTCTGATTTTTAGTTTTTTTCGGCTTTACTGCTTTTTTTGCTGATGATTGTTTTTTCTTCTTAAATTTGTTTTTTGCTTTTTTTTGCTCTTTTTTATATTTATCCTTTAAATCATCAAATAAGCCAGCATTACTCGTTGGAACATAAAGATTCACAAAGATAACAAAAGATAATATATAGGATAAAGTTTTCATAAGTTCCTTCTTTTTAATTTTTTTAATGAAACTAGTTTAACAAAGTAAACTGAATAGAAACTAAATAACATCCTAATATTTAGTTTCTAATTTTTAACTTAACCTTTTCTTTTAAACATCTAAATTAGCGACGGCCAAAGCGTTGGTTTCAATAAACTCACGTCTTGGCTCAACATCATCACCCATTAAGGTTGAAAATAGGTGATCTGCCGCCACGGCATCTTCGATAGTTACTTGAAGCATCCTTCTTGCATCTGGATCCATTGTGGTATCCCAAAGTTGCTCTGGATTCATTTCTCCTAGTCCTTTGTAACGCTGTATTCCAATACCTCGTTTAGATTGCTGCATTAACCAATCTAGCGCTTCTTTAAAGCTTGTGATCTCTTGCTGGCGACCTCCACGCTGTATGTAAGCGCCCACTTCTAACAGGTCGCTTGTATCATCTCCAAGAGCAACTATCTTTTTGTATTCTCCAGAAGAGAAAAATAACTTATCTAATATAAATATCTTTTCACTGCCATGATGTAATACATTAATCTGAGGATTAAACTCATTTCTTTCTAAATCTTCAACCAAATCAATTTCAAAACGAGTTGCCCCTGTTTTACCATCTTCGGTTAATTCTTCTTTTAATTTTTCTAACCAAATCTCTATTTTTTTAGAGTCTTTTAAATCTTCAACCGCCAATTTTGGCACATCAACTAAAGCAGTTAATATTCTAGGATCATATAATCGAGATAAACGGTCAATATCTAACTGAACTGAGCGGTAGTCGTTAACCAACGTTTCTAACGCTTTTCCTGATAATGCTGGTGCTTCTGCGTTAACATGTAACGACGCTTCATCTAATGCCATACTAGTTAAATATTCTGTTAGGCTTTCATCATCTTTAACATAAGTCTCTTGTTTACCTTTTTTTACTTTATAAAGTGGTGGTTGAGCAATGTATATATAACCCCTTTCCACTAGCTCTAACATTTGTCGATAAAAAAAGGTCAGCAATAATGTTCTAATATGTGCTCCATCAACATCCGCATCAGTCATGATAATAATACGATGATACCTTGTTTTTTCTACTTTGAATTCATCTCTCCCAATTCCACAACCTAATGCGGTAATTAAGGTTCCTACTTCTTGAGAAGATAACATCTTATCAAAACGCGCTTTTTCAACATTTAATATTTTACCCTTTAAAGGTAAAATGGCCTGGTTTTTACGGTTTCTTCCCTGCTTAGCTGAACCGCCAGCAGAGTCCCCTTCCACAATGTAAAGCTCAGATTGTGCAGGATCTTTTTCTTGGCAATCAGCTAGTTTACCTGGCAAACCAGCAATATCTAGCACTCCTTTTCGTCGAGTCATATCTCTGGCTTTTCTTGCTGCCTCTCTTGCTCTTGCAGCATCTAACATTTTACCAACAATGATTTTAGCCTCTTGAGGGTTTTCTAATAAATAATCATTAAGCTGCTGACCCATCGTTTGTTCAACTGCACTTTTCACCTCAGAAGAAACGAGTTTATCTTTTGTTTGCGAAGAGAATTTTGGATCCGGCACCTTAACAGAGATAACCGCCGTTAAACCTTCTCTTGCATCATCACCGGTTGTTTGGGTTTTACCTTTATGTTTACTGTTCACTTCTTTTTCCATATAACTGTTTAAGGTTCTAGTTAAAGCACCTCTAAAACCAGCTAAATGAGCTCCGCCATCTCTTTGTGGAATGTTGTTAGTAAAACAAAATATACTTTCTTGAAAGCCATCGTTCCATTGCATCGCGACTTCAACACCAATGCCATCATCTCTTTGAAATGAAAAGTGAAACATTTTTTCATTGATTGATGTTTTTGAACGATTTAAATAATTAACAAAAGCTTGTATCCCCCCTTCGTATTGAAAATGGTCGGCCTTACCTGTTCGTTCATCTTTTAATTTTATGCTAACCCCTGAATTTAAGAACGATAACTCTCTTAATCGTTTAGCCAAAATATCATAATGAAAGTTTGTATCAGCAAAAATTTCTGGGCTAGGATGAAACCTTAACTCGGTTCCCGTTCGTTTAGTTTCACCAATAACGGCAAGAGGAGCTTGTGGTTCGCCAAGCGCATAAGATTGCTCATGAACCTTACCTTCTCTTCGAATAGTAATGGTTAACTCATCAGATAAAGCATTTACAACGGAGATACCTACGCCATGTAAACCACCAGAAACCTTATAAGAATTATCATCAAATTTTCCACCGGCATGAAGAACCGTCATGATCACTTCAGCAGCTGAAATCCCCTCTTCTTTATGAATACCAACAGGGATACCTCTACCATCATCAGTCACAGATACCGAGTTATCGGTGTGAATGGTAACGTTAATGTCTTTACAGTGCCCGGCAAGCGCTTCATCAATAGAGTTATCAACAACCTCAAATACCATGTGATGTAAACCAGTACCGTCATCAGTATCACCAATATACATTCCTGGTCTTTTCCTAACCGCATCAAGGCCTTTAAGTACCTTAATACTAGAAGAATCATAAGTGTTTTGTTCTTGCTCGTTATTATCTGACATTATTAAATTTTTTCCTTTTAGATCTTATTACTCTCAAACTATTATAATTAATGGGTAAAAGTGCCTGTAGCAATATCATCAAGATATAATCTCTACATTCAACCTAAGTTATTTAATTTCAATCTCACTTAATATTCCATGTTCCACGTGAAACATACTAACCTTATTATACCCTTTTATAAGGGGGTTTAGCATCTCTGCTTGCAAACAAGATAAAATAATTTGCACGTTTTTTTGCTCTAGAAGAGTCTTAATTAGTAACTGCTGATTAGATTCATCAAGCTCTGATGAAAAATCATCAACAATAAAAAGACTGTCCTTTTCGGTTTTTTCTTTTAGTATTTCTGTTTGAGCTAGATATAACCCATTAACCAAAAGTTTCTTTTGCCCTCTAGATAACACGTCTTTAGCTAAGTTTTTTCCTACCTTTATTCTAAAATCACTTTTATGTGGGCCATATTGCGTATTACCAGTTAACAAATCTTTTGTTAATGATTCTTTTAATCTATCTAAAAGATTACCTGTATAACCAGAATAATAGGAAAAATTAAGTTTATCGACATGTTCAAAGTTCAACAGCCTTAATATTTTCTTTATGTGTGGTAATAATTCATTAACTAAAACTAATCGCAACTGGTCTATTTTATTAGCATTTGCCACATACTCATTATTCCAGATAGCTAATTCGTCTTGATTGCAGTTATTATTACTTGATCTTAAAAATGAATTACGTTGCTTTAACGATTTTTGAAAGTTTTTCCATACAGATTGATAACGATGTTCCACGTGAAACAATAACCAATCCAAATACTTTCTTCTTTCTAAAGGACCAGAATCGATTAAGTGATAAGATTCAGGGCTTAAAACCTGTACGGGATATATAGATGCAATTGTTGATAAGGTTGAGGTTAATAAACCATTCAACTTCATTCGTTTGCTTTTATCACTATAATTATAATTTACACCTAATTTCGTATTATCTGAGAATTGTCCAAAGAGTGTAAAATCTTTTAAATTATGTGATATTAATAAGTTTTGTTTACTTGTCCTAAAGGAGCGACCACTCACTAAATAACAAATAGCTTCTAATAAGCTACTTTTACCTGCTGCATTGTTCCCACAAATGATGTTTAAATCCGAAGATAATTTAATACTGAGGTTCTGTAGGTTCCTAAAATTAGTTGTTTTAACTTCTGAAAGAAACATTACAAAGTTGTTAATAAATTAGTTTAAAGACGCATTGGCATGACAACATATAAGCTATTACTATCGTCAGCACTTTCAATAAGTACACTGCTATTCGAATCACCTAAATTAAATTTAACAGAATCCGTTTTAATGGCGTTTAAAGCATCAACCAAATAACTCACATTAAAGCCAATTTCCATATCTTCATTCGAATAATCAACATCAACTTCAATTTCCGCTTCTTCTTGTTCTGGATTATTCGCATTAATAACTAAGCGATTTTCATTAATAGTTAGCCGTACTCCACGAAATTTTTCATTACATAATATAGAGGCTCTTGAAAAAGCATCTTTAATTGAATGTCTGTTACTTATTAAAATACGATCTGCATTTTTCGGTAATACTTTTTCATAATCAGGAAAACGTCCATCAATCAATTTTGATGTAAATACATACTGACCTAATCGGATTCGAATATGATTTGTATTAAGTTCTAAAGTACAGTTTTCTTCAGAAATTGATAATAGTTTCACAGCTTCTAAAACACCTTTTCTAGGTACAATAACCTGAACAATATCATCAGTAACCTTTTGATCTAAAACAATTTTTGATAATGCTAAACGGTGGCCATCAGTGGCAACGGTTAAAAATTCATCTCCATCTAGTTCAAACAACATGCCATTTAAATAATAACGTACATCTTGCTGAGCCATCGCAAACTGCGTTTTATCAATAAGGTTTTTAACCGTCTGACTTGGTAGCTCAAATTGAGTAGTAAATATGCTATCTTCAATATTTGGAAATTCTTGCGATGAGATTGTTGAAAGAGAAAACTTGTTTCTACCAGACTTAATTTTTAAGCGGTTCTCTTCAAGAGAAAATTCAATTAACTTATCAGCCGCTAAACTTCGACAAATATCTACTAACTTTCTAGCTGGAACAGTAATGTCCCCATCAATATATTCGCCTTCAAGATTTAAGTTGACTGACATTTCAATTTCTAGATCTGTAGCAGTAATTGATAACTTACCATTTTCAACCTTTAGTAATAAATTAGCTAATACAGGTAAAGTCTGACGCTTTTCAACAGCACCAGAAACAAGTTGTAATGGTGCAACTAATTGATTTTGTTGAATATTAAATTTCATTTCATTGGCTCCCAAAGACTATTTAACTCGATAGTATTCTAAGTAAATTAGTATAATCTTCATTGATATCTTGTAATTCTTCTTTAAGTTCTTTTATTTTACGACATGCATGCAATACTGTCGTATGATCTTTTCCACCAAAAGCCTCCCCTATCTCAGGTAAGCTTCGATTGGTAAGTTCTTTAGCTAACGACATAGCTATTTGACGAGGCCTCGCTATCGAGCGATTTCTTCTTTTAGATAATAGATCAGAAACTTTAATTTTATAATATTCTGAAACCGTTTTTTGAATATTTTCTATTCTAACCTGCTTATCTTGAGCTGCAAGTAAATCACGTAATGCATCCTTTACAAAATCAACGGTAATATCTTTTCCGGTAAATTGTGCATTTGCCGTTACTCTTTTTAAAGCTCCTTCTAATTCTCTCACATTCGCTCTAATTCGTTTTGCAATAAAAAAAGCAACTTCATGCGGTAAATCAATATTTGATTCTTCAGCCTTAGACATTAAAATAGCAACGCGAGTTTCCAATTCAGGTGGTTCAATAAAAACAGTTAAGCCCCATCCCATTCTTGATTTTAAACGCTCTTCAACACCATCAATTTCTTTTGGGTATCGATCACAAGTTAATATAACTTGTTGATTTCCCTCTAATAAAGCATTAAAAGTATGAAAAAACTCCTCTTGTGATCTTTCTTTATTAGCAAAAAATTGAATATCATCTATCAACAATGCATCAACTGAACGGTAAAAACGTTTAAATTTGTCAATTGTATTGGTTTGCAAAGCTTTTACCATATCAGCAACAAATCGTTCGGAATGGAGATATACTACTTTTCCATTAGGCTTGTTGCGTAAAATCTGATTACCGATTGCTTGCATTAAATGTGTTTTACCTAAACCAACACCGCCATAAATAAATAATGGATTATAAGCTGTGCCAGGATTCATTGACACTTGTTTGGCAGCTGCCATTGCTAATTGATTACTTTTACCTTGAACAAAGTTATCAAAAGAAAATTGTTGATTAAGATTACCCTTTCTTTGATGTAATGCGTTGTTATTTGAAACAAAATGATTATTTGTTTTTTTAGCTGTTAATGAGTTTGGGCTCGTCTTATTAACTAACTTGGTTTTTTCATAAGTTGCTTCAACAGTTAAAATATCAAATAAGATTTCTATATTATTATTATCACCTTGATTAATTATTTCATTGATTCGAGTTAAATATTTTTCTTTAACCCAATCTAAAACGAAACGATTAGGAGCTTGTAAAAAAAGTTTTTTTGAATTTGAAGTTGCTTTTAGCGGACGGATCCAAGTACTAAACTCCGTAGGTGGGAGTTCATCTTGAAGAAATTTTTGACATTTAGTCCACATAATAGAATTTATATTGATTATTATTTTTACAATGATTTATGATTAACTATCTTGTTGTTTTATAAAGATATTTATTAACACTAGTAACTTTATTAACATTAATGAATGATTTTACAACCAAGATTGTGTATTAATTCGCTAGTTTAGATCGAATTGTAAAAATGATCCACAGAATATATGATAAATTTAATATTTATTTAATAAATAATGAAAAATAGTGTTAATTGTTAAATATTTAATTCATAGTTTTGTTGAATGTTTTAGAACATTATATTTATATTAAATAGGTATAAATATGTTAATAATTGTTAAATTTGAAAAAATCAAATAGTTGTACATGTTTATTAATAGTTAGATCAGTGTTTATATAGACTTTATATACAATATTATCATTTAATTATCTTATTGTTTTATATATAAAAAAAGTACTTATACACAGAAATCTATGTTGCTTAATAATAATAACTATAAGATCTTTTTTAATTATTATTATTATTAACTTGTGGGTAAATAAAGATCGGTATTGGGAAAGTTATATGATTAAAATAATAGAAAAACTAGTATTTTTAATAAAATGGGATTAAACTAGCGCTCTTCAGGAAATTAGTAAATATTTATTTTATCCACAAAAACTAAGATTTAGGGAACGAAAATAGAAGATTTAGTATTAAAATGTTATTTTTATACCACATGTAGTTTGTTGGATGGATTTATTAGGTTCAAGAAAAAATAATTAGGGCAATTAATTTTAATTTAAGTGTTAAAACACGTTGACAGTATAATATCTATACAATAGAATTTGCGCCCCTAAAAGGTGAGTGATTATTTATGATTACTCTGAGCTAAACCAAATTAACGGAAAGAACGATGAAACGCACATTTCAGCCAAGTACTATCAAACGCAAGAGACGTCACGGATTTCGTGCAAGAATGGCAACTAAGAATGGCCGAATTATTATCAACAGACGAAGAGCCAAAGGTCGAAAAAAACTTAGCGCTTAACAACGAATATTAGTTTGTTGTAACCGGTGTTCTTGTTAAGAATTAAGAGTGAATAACCTCTCATACAGTTTTCAACGAGAACTTCGTCTACTTAGCGCTAGAGATTATAGTCGCGTCTTTGATAAAGCCATAAAAGTTCACAATAAAGCATTTACTTTACTAGTAAAAAAAAATTCAATAAACCATGCTCGTTTAGGTTTGGTGATTGCAAAAAAAAACCTTAAGTTTGCTTATCAACGTAATTTAGTCAAAAGGTTATTAAGAGAAAGTTTTCGCCACAAACATTCTCAGTTTGACCATTATGACTTAGTTATTTTGACCCGAAGAGACATTGCTGTAATGGCAAAATCCGATATAATTCGTTTTCGTGATGATTTATTTGAACGGTTTAATAAGCGCTTTAATCATAATAATTGATAACCTAAAGTCTTTAGATGAAAACTATTCTCATTCAATTAATCAAACTTTATCAAAAAACATTAAGCTTGTTTATTGGCGGAGAATGTCGATTTTATCCAACCTGTTCTACATATTCAATTCAAGCAATTGAAACCTACGGTGTTATAAAAGGCTCATGGCTAATGATAAAAAGAATTAGTAAATGCCAACCCTTACATCCTGGTGGAATTGATAATGTTCCTCCATTACCTTCAAAAAACAAAATTTGTGAGCAAGTAAAATCCACTCACAAATGCTCCATTTAAGAGACAATATTATGGAATCAGCAAAAACGTTATTATTTGTTATTTTCGCTTTTTTAAGCTTTTTGTTATATCAAGAATGGCAAGAAGATCATAAACCAGCGGTTATAGAAAAAGCAGCGATAGAAACCTCTTTAGCTACTTTCCAAGACAATACACCTATAGAAACACATTCTATAAAAGAAAATACCAATGTTGATATTTCAGCTCAAATTCCAACAGAAATAGAAAAGACTGGGCTTGTCCAGAAGATTGAAAAAAATATCCAACCAATCATAGTAACAACCGATACTTTAAAGGTTATTCTTTCTCCGGTTGGTGGTAACTTAGTTTCAGCACAACTTATTAATTATAAAGAAACGCTTGATGAAAGCTCTCAACCTATCAATATTCTCGAAAATAGAAACGGCCGAGTTTTTATCGCTTTATCGGGTTTGTATGGTAAAGGCGCACCAGATCATGACAAAAATGTTGCGACATATTCATCAGTGCAATCTAATTATGTTTTAGCCAGTGATGAAGAAAAATTGTTAGTTGATTTAACTTGGGTAAATCAAAATGGCGTTGAATACATTAAACGATTTACATTTTACTCTGGTGAATATGTTTTAGATGTAGAATATATTGTAAATAATAAATCTAACCAAAAAATTGCAAACAGAATGTTTACTGCCATTAAAAGAGACACTGAGGCAGTTGAGGGTGCAGAGCAAACAGGTTTAGGAATGCGCTCGTATTTAGGGCCAGCATTTTCTACTGAAGAAGAAAAATATCAAAAATATGAATTTGATGACTTGTTAGAGGAAGATCTTAATCAAAATACAAAAAATGGTTGGGTCGCTATTTTACAACACTATTTTGTTACTGCGTGGATCCCCATTTCAAATACAAATAATGTTATTGACACCACCTATGAAAAACGAGGTAACACTGATTTAGCGCAAATAAGAATTACTCAAGATTGGCAGTGGATTAATCCTCTACAAATTAAAACCTTTTCTTCAAAACTCTATGTTGGACCTAAAGTTCAATCTAAGTTGGAAGAAACCGCTGAAGGTTTAGATTTAACAGTTGATTATGGAATTTTATGGTGGATAGGCCAGCCTATTTTTCACTTGTTAATTTTCTTTCAGGGTTTTGTGATTAACTGGGGTCTTGCAATTATATTGGTAACAATATCCATTAAAACGCTTTTATATCCACTAGCTCGAGCGCAGTATCGATCATTTGCAAAAATGCGTTTATTACAGCCTAAAATGGCTACGATGAAAGAGCAATATGGTGATGATAAACAAAAAATGTCAATGAAAATGATGGAACTTTATAAAAAGGAAAAAGTGAATCCTTTGGGTGGTTGTTTTCCTTTATTGATACAAATGCCGGTCTTTATTTCATTGTATTGGGTGTTGATGGAAAGTGTGGAACTACGACATGCACCATTTATTTTATGGATAGAGGATATGTCGGTTATGGATCCATATTATGTTATGCCATTATTAATGGGCGGAAGCATGTATTTAATGCAAAAGATGCAACCGGTTTCACCGACTATGGATCCAATGCAACAAAAAATGATGCAAATGATGCCAGTCTTTATGACGGTATTTTTTGTGTTTTTTCCAGCGGGTTTAGTGCTTTACTGGTTAATGAATAACTTAATCTCTATCGCGCAACAACTTTATATTACTAAGAAATTTAACGCTGAAATAGAAGCAAAAAAGAAATAAATAAGCTTGCTTGAGTAAAAAATGAATTCCAATCAATCAACGATTGCAGCAATAGCCACTCCACCAGGAAAAGGTGGGGTGGCTATGATTAGAATTTCAGGCCCATTATGCCAACAAGTGGCAGAAAAAATTATCTCTCAGCAACTTTCTCCCCGTCATGCTTATTATTTACCCTTCTTAAATTCTCAACAAGAAATTATTGATCAAGGCATTGCCCTCTATTTTAAATCACCTAATTCATTTACCGGCGAAGATGTTCTGGAGCTACAAGGTCATGGCGGGCAGATTATTATGGATATGCTACTTGAGTCGGTTTTGGATTGTGGCGTTGAGTTAGCAAAACCAGGAGAGTTTTCTGAACGAGCATTTCACAATGATAAGTTAGACTTAGCTCAAGCTGAAGCCATTGCTGATTTGATAGAAAGTGGATCAAGACAAGCAGCAAAAAGTGCAATGCGCTCCCTAAGTGGCGAATTTTCTAATAAAATTAATGAGTTAGTAAAAAAAGTTATCTATTTAAGGGTATATATCGAAGCTGCAATTGATTTTCCTGAAGAAGAAATTGACTTCTTAAATGATAAAAAGATTAATCAACAAATAGCAGATATCAGAGACCACTTAGTCCGATTATTAAAAAATGCTGAACAAGGTAGTTTGTTAAGAGAGGGAATGAAAGTGGTTATTGCTGGTAAACCTAATGCAGGAAAATCCAGTTTATTAAATATTTTGGCAGGAAAAGATACGGCAATTGTTACTGATATTGAAGGTACCACAAGAGATATTTTAACAGAGCAAATAAATATAGATGGTTTGCCGTTACACATTGTTGATACGGCAGGTTTACGAGAAGCTAAAGATCAGGTTGAAAAAATAGGTATTGAAAAAGCCGTTAAAGAAATTAAGAGTGCCGATAGAATTTTGTTGGTGGTTGATTCAACAGAATCTGAAAAAATTAATTTAGCGGAGTTAAATCTTTATGTTAATTCTGAGAAAGAACTTCCTCCAATTACTGTCATAAGAAATAAAATTGATCTCACTAATCAACCAGCCTCAATTAGCGAGCTTAAGATAAATAATTTAACCATGACTTCAATTGCATTATCCGCCCAGTTAGATAATGGTGTTGAATTATTAAAGCAACATTTAAAATCCGTTGTTGGTTTTGATGCCTCAGAGTCGGGCACTTTTACGGCAAGAAGAAGACATATTGATGCGTTAATAAGGGCAGAACAACATATTAAAGAAGGTTTTTATCAATTACAGCAATTTTCTGCAGGTGAAATTTTAGCAGAAGAGCTTAAACTCGCTCAAAATTGCCTCAATGAAATCACTGGTGAGTTTACCTCTGACGCATTGCTTGGTGAGATATTTACTAGCTTTTGTATTGGAAAATAACACTGTCAACAAGCTTATATACGGAAAGCTTTCTACCTTACCCCGCTATTTTTATGACACAGCTCACATACTGACCAATATTTTTTCACAACATCACAGTTTTTACTGATAAGAATTGAAGTGATTGATAGCTAATCTATACTTTTTGTCTCTTGTTTACATAAAACCAAATAATAATGGTTTTAGGGATAAAGTAATGTCAATTCAAAAAGTTTCACTATTTCTACATGGTTTTAATTCTCGCAGTCAGTGTGCCCTTGCTGAATATATTGCTTCCAATTATGTCAACATGTATCAAATGGTTGAAACTGAAAAACAGGCAGATATTTCAATTGTAAATGTTGGAATAGAGTTTGATGAAAAGTTTGTAAAAAATAAACGAAATCAATTTCAAAAAAAACCAATACTTGTAATTAGCCAATATGATTTCGAAAATATGGATCCATTAACTTTTGTATTAAAAAAGCCTTTGGCTTATGAAGCATTGGTTGATTTGTTAGGGCAAATAAATCTAATTATCCCTAAAAACCGTTCAGTTGGTGCCGATTTGAATTACCGACTAGCCAGCAGCATTAAAAGTAAATTGCAGTTTAATAAACAAGAAAAAAACATTTTGTGTAAACAGAAAAATGTAGACTCGGTTCATTTACAAAGTTTGGTTGGAAAACAAGATACTGTGGATTTGTCTAATCCCCAAGGTATTATGCGGGTTATTTATGATCCTTCGGTGACCATATTGGCGAGTTTAAAAAAAGCAATTGAGAGAGCTCGTTACGAAAATAAAATGTTGGAGTTGATTAATTTTAATAAATCATTTGTTATTGATCCTATTACTCAAACTATTTTTACTTTTGTTAGCAGCAGTGTATTGCGTCCTCTTTGTTTATTACCTTTAAGAGAAACAAGTGTAGTAAAAAGATTAAAAAAAGGTAGAAAAAGTAACCGCTTTAATTTTTTGATGCAGTATTGTGATTCTGAAGTGACAGAATGGCGTTGGGATAGTTTTTTATGGAAAATGAGTTTGTGGACATCTCGAGGAAAAATACCAAAAAATATTGATATTCATTTACCTGTTTATTTATCAGAGTGGCCAAACTTGACTAAATTAGAAAAGATTCCTCATGCTATTAATATAGCTGCGTTAATGTATAAGCAGGCACTGACTTTATCTGAAATAGCGAATCAACTTGCCATACCTCAGCGATACGTTTTTGCCTTTTTTAATGCCGCCTATAATTTAGGTATCGCAGATAATAGTGATAGACAGTGTGATCAGTTTTATACCAGAAATATCAACGAACTATCAAAAAATAAGGGTTTATTATTGCAAGATACAGCGCAACTATTTATGAATTATTCAAGCCAAAAACATCCTACGGAATTAGTTAAAGTCCGGAGAGCTCTTTAGTGGAGCCCAACATTATATTTGTTGGTCCTAGTTGCTCGGTAACCAATCATGTTATAAAAAAAATATCAGGAGTTCAGCAGTTAAAAAGAGGAAAGCAACAATCGTCAGGAAATATGGTTTTATTATCCCATTTCTTTGAATATTCTACGATTAAGATAAATGAAAAAACGTCTATACGTTTGATTAACTGTAAGAGCTATGAATTAGCGAATCTTTTAGAAAAATCTTGGTCAAAAAACTTGATGGGAATGGTTGTATTATTAAACTCTAATATTGCGGCAATCGAAGACCAGTTAGAGACAATAGTAAAATATTACCCCCCCTCCTTTTTTACACAAGGTCTATCCATTGGTATTATTGAAACGAAAAATTCTAGTGGTCATTTAAGAGAGAAAATCATCAAAAAAGTGGATGATTTAAATCTAAAAGCGGCGGTATTTGATGTTGATATTACCAATCATGAATCATTATCATTACTGGTTCAGTCATCAATTACCTCAAGTCTTTATTGTGCATAGAATAATGTGAATTAATAATTCACATTAAATGCTTATTAAACCTATCAAAATGGAAGTTAATGCTCAGCATTGAGTAATATGATGGCATCAATATCATTAAACGAAAAAGGTAACAAACTTTCACCCTTAAATTTTAACTGCCTAATTCTAATGCCTTGGTGATTCACCGAGTCTAAATAACCTTCAATTGTTATATCATTTTTTAATAGGATTAAGATTTTTGTACCAAGATAATTGGTTAAGCCCGTTTTACTCAACTTTAGTTTTATTTTTTTTGTTTTAGATGTTCCGTTTTTAGAATCTGTATTATGTCCTAGTTTTATTAATTCTTTTTTTGGATCCTCAATTCCTAATACAGGATCAATTTTTTGTTTGTTTAATTTAATGCTCAATCCCGTTTGTTGTTGATATTTTTCAATAGGTAAAAATGGTATTTGAGAAAACTTTTTACCTTCTTGCAAATTAAATAATATATCGATCTCTTGTGGGGCATAAATGAATTTGGCATAGGTTTCGGCGCTTTTTTCATTAATGAGCAATAGATTATCTTTAGCTTTTTGTGCAATAAAAGTAGTAAATAAAGAATCAAAATCATCTTTATTAAGATTAAGTGTTTGCAAACATTTTTGAGTGTTTTGTTGCAACCATGTTATTTCAGAAAACCTTAGTGATAAATCACTGACATACTGTGAGTCATTAATTTGTTGAGAAAAATTATTTAATTTGAAGCTGCCAGACAATTGACTAAACTCTTTACTAGAAAAATCAAAATTAACAAGGCTTTCATCTGCAGTTAGATTTATTTGAAATGTACTATTGATTCCAAATTTTATAAACGGTAATTGAGTTTCTAATTTATCAAGACAATATTTAGGGTAAAAATATTTTAATAAGTCAGTTGTGTAATGAAGGTTAAATAGGGAAAAAAGTTCTTTAACTTGGTTGCTTTCACCATGGTTTAATTTAATTGAAACTAAAGACGGATACTCATTGTAAATAATGCGTTCTTCGGCATTGAGGAAATCAAAAATACTCGGAGGAATAATTTCAATGGTGTCTGCGGTAAATAAAGGTTCTTCGGAATCAAGAAAATATGAAACCTCTTCTAAGGAAACATTGCCACTTAAGTTAATCCATAACCACTGATACTCAAATTCTCCACCGGTTGTGTGAGTAACAATAAAAGCATCTATTCCTTTTTTGGCTTGTATAACAAAATACAAATAAGGAACAAGAGAAATAATCAACAGATAAAATAGTGATCGGATTAAAAAGGGTTTAATTTTTCTCATGTTGGTATGCTCGTATTAAAAATTAATGGCGGATCGATATTTTCAATTAAAAATTAACATTATTGATAAAAGTATAGAGTGAGGTAATTCATTATTTTTTAAATCATAATATGATTTACTCTATATCACCATCAAAATAGAGTCATATTTAAACTTTTTGTTCATTTATTAGCCTGTTTTAGGTAAACTCCCTCTCCTTTTTTAAAATTGCGTTTGTATTATGATATTTGACGAAAAATTTGATGTAATTGTCATTGGTGGTGGTCATGCAGGCACTGAAGCCGCGTTAGCTGCTGCGCGCATGCAAGCTAAAACTTTATTGGTTACTCATAATATAGAAACGTTAGGACAAATGAGTTGTAACCCCGCAATTGGTGGAATTGGCAAAGGCCATTTGGTTAAAGAGGTTGATGCTATGGGTGGCATAATGGCCACCGCAATTGACCACGCTGGAATTCATTTTAAAAAATTGAATGCTAGCAAAGGGCCAGCCGTAAGAGCAACTCGTGCTCAAGCAGACCGAGCATTGTATAAAGCGTTTATTCGGAAAACTTTAGAAAATCAATCTAATTTACAAATTTTTCAACAATCCGTTGATGATCTGTTATTAGAAAATGATCGAGTTATCGGCATTGTGACTGAAATGGGTTTAACTTTTCATGCAAAAACAGTGGTTTTAACCGCGGGGACGTTTTTAGCCGGAAAGATCCATATTGGTTTATCAAATTATTCGGGCGGACGCGCGGGCGATCCACCTTCTATGGGCTTAGCTAAACGGTTAAGAGAATTACCATTTAATGTGCAACGGCTTAAAACGGGAACACCACCTCGTATAGACGGGAGGACGATTAATTTTAATGATTTAGAGCCTCAACATGGTGATACGCCTACCCCTGTTTTTTCCTTTTTGGGTAAGATCTCCCAGCATCCTCAGCAAATTCCTTGTTTTATCACTCATACTAATCAAGCAACGCATGACATTATTCGTATGGGCATGGATCGCTCTCCTCTGTTTACAGGAGAAATTGAAGGAGTCGGGCCTCGTTATTGTCCTTCAATAGAAGATAAGGTGGTTAGATTTTCAGAAAAACAGAGTCATCAAATTTTTATTGAACCAGAAGGTTTAAATACTCATGAAATTTATCCCAATGGAATTTCAACGAGTTTGCCTTTTGATGTACAGCTAAATTTAGTCCGTTCGATTAAAGGTTTTGAAAATTCGCATATTACTAGACCTGGCTATGCGATTGAATATGACTATTTTGACCCAAGAGAATTAAAAAGTTGTTTAGAAACAAAATATATTGAGAATTTGTTTTTTGCAGGCCAAATTAATGGAACCACGGGTTATGAAGAAGCGGCGGCACAAGGTTTAATTGCAGGATTAAATGCAGCACTTAAAGTTCAAGATAAACCAACTTGGTCTCCGAGCCGTGAACAAGCTTATATAGGGGTAATGATTGATGATTTAATTACTCGAGGAACACAAGAGCCTTACCGTATGTTTACTTCAAGAGCTGAATATCGCTTAATGTTGCGTGAAGACAATGCTGATTTGCGTTTAACGGAAAAAGCATTTCAGTTAGGCCTGTTAGAAGAATCACGGTGGCAGCAACTAGCCAATAAAAGAGATGCAATTGATACTGAATTAGCCAGATTGAAAAGTACTTGGATTCAGCCAAGCAGTGAAGCTGCAAAAAAATTATCATCATTATTAAAGAAACCACTTTCAAGAGAATATAGCCAATTAGACTTATTAAAACGGCCTGAATTAACGTATCAAAAAATGGATCAGTGTATTGATGACTTTGCTGATGATTTGCAGCCTGAAGTTAAAGAGCAAGTTGAGATCCAAGCCAAGTATTCTGGTTACATTGATCGTCAAAAAGATGAAATCGAAAGAAACAAAAAACAACAAGATGTTGTTTTACCTCAAGATTTAGATTATTCCAGTGTTGGAGGTTTGTCTTCAGAAATTATACAAAAACTTAGTTTCACAAAACCTGAAACAATTGGCCAGGCAAGTCGGATTTCTGGTATTACGCCTGCGGCTATTTCACTGTTGCTGATTATGTTAAAAAAGAAAAATTATAAGCAAAAAAATAATTTAACTAAAAAAATTGGCAACAAATA
This sequence comes from uncultured Kangiella sp., assembly GCA_964476655.1. Classification (GTDB taxonomy): domain Bacteria; phylum Pseudomonadota; class Gammaproteobacteria; order Enterobacterales; family Kangiellaceae. The sequence goes on from CAYZBK010000003.1 coordinate 60,802, forward strand.
ATGGCTATTGAGGGTTTGCTTAAACAAGGTTTATTGCAGTTAGAACTATCCGCTAGTGAACAACAACAAAGTAAACTACTGCTTTTGTTAGATGAGTTATTAAAGTGGAATAAAGCTTATAATTTGACCGCTATTAAAAGCGCTAAAGACGCGTTAGTTTTGCATTTGTTAGATAGTTTGTCTGTAGCCCCCTATATTCGGCAAAATCATCTTGTTGATGTAGGTACAGGTGCTGGATTTCCTGGCTTGCCTTTAGCCATTATGCTACCCAAAGTGAAATTCACCTTGTTGGATAGTAACAATAAAAAAATACGCTTTATTCGTCAGCAAATTCATCTATTAGAATTAAGTAATGTGGATGTTATACATTCGCGAGTAGAAAAGGTTAAAGCAGAATCGTTTGATGGGATAATCTCAAGAGCCTTTGCATCAATTCCCGATATGGTTAATCAAACACAGCATTTGTTATCTGAAAATGGTTGTTGGTTAGCCATGAAGGGTCATTATGTTGCTTCAGAAATTAAAGAAATTACGGGTTTGGTTGAAGAGGTTGCACATCATCAATTACAAGTTCCAGGTTTGTCCGCAGAGCGATGTTTAATCGAATTAAAACTTCGATAATGTCTATTAACCAAAGAAATCACAGAGTTGTTATTGATCATCTTAAAGATCACCCTATAATGGATGGTTCGATTTGATAGAATTTTGTTTGGATAAGTCCTTTTGTTCGTCAAATAAAAGTAAATAACTATAAGAAAAACAATAAGATAAAAAACATTAAGTAAATTTATGCTTGGTAAATTTTGAGTTTAAGAGGTTGTTGTGGGAAAGATTATTGCGGTTACAAATCAAAAAGGTGGTGTTGGTAAAACAACGAGCAGCATCAACATTGCGGCATCACTTGCCGCGACTAAGCGTAAGGTTTTGCTCGTTGATCTTGACCCTCAAGGTAATGCCAGTAGTGGTTGCGGTATTGAAAAGGATGATTTAGAACATCACATATTAGATGTTTTGTTAGGTGAAGCCACAGCAAAAGAATGTTTAATTAATGCCGAGCAAGCCGGATTTTATGTTTTGCCTGCCAATTCAGATTTAGCTTCAGCAGAAGCGCATTTGTTAACCACAGATAATAAAGAAAATTTACTTAAGCTAGCATTAGCAGATTTAAAAGAAGAATTTGATTATATTTTTATTGATTGCCCTCCTTCATTAAGCATTTTAACCGTTAATGCTTTAGTTGCTGCTGATAGTGTGATGATACCAATGCAATGTGAGTATTATGCTTTGGAAGGTTTGAAAGCGTTATTAAGTACAGTTGAACAAATCACAGAGCATGTTAATCCTAATCTTCACATCGAAGGTTTATTAAGAACCATGTACGATCCAAGAAATAGGTTGGCGGTTGAAGTATCAAATCAATTACACGAACATTTTGGAGAAAAAGTTTATCGAACTGCGATACCAAGAAACGTTCGTTTAGCTGAAGCGCCTAGTTATGGTATGCCAGCTCTTATGTACGATAGACTGTCTCGTGGCGCAAAAGCCTATTTAAGTTTAGCGGGTGAAATGATTCGTCGACAAGATATAGCCAATGAAGCTAGCCATTAAAATAATTAAAATTTAAGTTTAGAGTAATCGAATATGAAAAAAAAATTAGGTCGTTCGCCGTTAGATGCGTTTTTAAGTAAACCTAAAAAGACAGCATCTGGAGAAATTGTTGCGCAAACACCAGCACAAGGCGAATTGCAAAAATTGCCCATTGAGTTTTTACAGCCTGGCCAATATCAACCAAGAAAAATAATGGCAGATGATGCACTTGAGGAATTAGCGAGTTCAATTAAAGCTCAAGGCATTATTCAACCGATTGTTGTTAGAGAGTTAAGTAAAGATAAATATGAAATTATTGCTGGCGAACGTCGATGGCGGGCTTCTCAACTTGCTGAACTCGATACTATTCCTTGTTTAGTTAAAGACATTCCTGACGAAGCCGCTATAGCGATGGCGTTGATTGAAAATATTCAACGTGAAGACTTAAATGCTATGGAAGAAGCGGTAGCCTTACAAAGATTGATGCAAGAATTTGAATTAACTCATCAACAAACCGCTGATGCGGTTGGTAAAAGTAGAACAACGGTGACTAATTTATTAAGGCTATTATCATTAACTGAAGCTTGCCGTACTTTACTTGAAAGAGGTGACTTGGAAATGGGTCATGCTAGAGCATTATTATCACTGCCGAGCGATGAGCAAACATCGATAGCAAGAGTCGTTGTTGCAAAAGGGTTGACTGTAAGGGAAACAGAAAAATTGGTTCGCCAAGTTAACTCACCGGTTAAAGCAAAATTTGATGCAAAAGGCGACCCGCATATCGACCAATTAGAGCGCCGTATTTCTGATAAAATTGGTGCGCCTATTAAGCTGCAACATGGACCAAAAGGTAAAGGAAAATTAATTATTCAATATAACAGCTTAGATGAGCTTGATGGTGTATTAAAACATTTGGGTGTTGAGCAACAGTAATATGACCATTGCAAGTCTCGATCAATTGCAGCAGTTGAGCTCTTGGGTTACAAAAAAAACACCGGTTAGGTGTATTAATATCATTCAAGAAACGCCTGATGTAAAAACATTTCAATTTGAAGCGATAGAAGCACAATTATTTCATTTTAAGCCGGGTCAATTTGTTGGTATGCAGTTTGAGATTAATGGTGAAAAGCATAACCGATCTTATACTATCGCTTCTTCACCTAGCAGACCTCATTGTTTAGAGTTGACCATTAAAAAAGAAGTTGGCGGTATCGTTTCTCCTTGGCTTCATGAAAATATTTCAATTGGTTCAAGTATAGAATTAAGAGGACCTGCAGGTCGTTTTAATGGTTTAGATCTTGAATCAAAAAAAGTCTTATTAATTTCAGCGGGTTCAGGCATTACTCCAATGATGTCAATGGCTCGCTTTTGGACAGATACCCAACCCAACAAAGATATTCAATTTGTAAATTGGGTTCGAGCCGTTGAAGATATTATTTTTAGACGTGAATTAGCATTAATGGATTATAAGTATAGCCATTTTAATTTAGAGGTCATTTGTACTCAGCCAGGCTTAAGCTCTAATTGGTTAGGTCGGCGAGGACGAATTAATCAAACCGTATTAACTGATATAATCTCAGATCTGAATGAGCGAGTTGTTTTTTGTTGTGGTCCTGAAGGTTTTATGACACAAGTCAAAAGCATCTTAATGCAATTAGATTTTAATATGGATTATTACCATGACGAATCATTTGACCCAGGCGGTAAGAAAAAAACAAAGCGACGAGTGGAATCTAATAAAGTTGAGCAAGTGCAAGCTCATCAAGCTTGTGGTCCATTTGAAATTGAATTAGTGAAATCGAATCGAATTATAAATATTGAAGATAATGAATATTTATTAGAAAAATTAGAGAGCGAATCAATTGAGATTGATTCAGGTTGCCATGCTGGAAATTGCGGCGCTTGCCAAGTTAAAAAGCTTTCAGGCGAAACAGTGACTCAAAATGAGGCAGGATTACAAGATGCACTCAAGAATAGCGGTTACATATTGACTTGTACAACTCAACTTAAATCAAATATAAAATTAGACTTATAATCGTCTATTGACGGAGTGCCTAAATGATATTCTTTGGAACAAAAGCTAAAATGGTTTCTGGGCAAGTAATTGAACTGCCTCCTTGCCCTAGTTGCGAAAATAAAGAATTTGTTACATTTGGCATTATTCGTTATTTTCATCTTTATTGGATCCCAACATTTATTACTTCAAAAAAAGTCGGTGTCGAATGTGTTCATTGTAAAAAAACAATGCTTGGTAAAGAAATCCCTTTGGATTTAGCCAAACAAATTAAATCATCGGTTTTTACTAAAGGGCAGTCTTTGCCGTTATTTACCGGGCTATTCATTATTGCTGTATTAGGTATTTTATTAGCAAAATCAGTGCATCAAAATAATTTAAATGAAGCTGAATATATTCAATACCCAGCAAATAATGATATTTATATCGTTGACTTTAAAAAGCTATTCCCCAATTCTGATGCAGATTATAAATATGGATTATTGAAGATTAAAAGTATTGTGAGCGGTGAAATTGAATTTCAAGTAGGTAATATGGTTTACAACAAACGTTCAGGCTTAACCAAAGACATTAGCAGCAATAAAACATCAAGGGATTCCTATTACGATGATGAACCTTATTATGTTGATGTTGACAAACTTAAGAAAATGAAAGGTTTAGGTATCATTGATTCTATTAAGCGGCAATAAAACACTTTAAAAACAGCAGGTTAGCCGTTATGAGGAGGAGGTTATAATAAATATATCAAAGTGAATTTTTTGATATAGACAATATACTTTAGAAAAATGTAAATAAATAAGTATTTATATGCTCTATAGGGTTGCTTCTAAACACGTTGATCACTATAATTTCCGCCGCATTCAGATGGTTGCACGAGATCGCATAAAAATATGCAATTTCCACCAGTTTGAACTAACTTGTATTAAGCCTGATTAAAGTGAGTTATCAATGAGTCATGTATTAATCAAGCATGGATACCAACAAGCAAAAAAATTGTTATTGATTCAACTATTATTAATCGTTGTTATTTCGTTTTTTGCTTTGTTTAAAGAATTTGAGATAGCAATAGCATTGTTATCTGGCGGAATAGCAGTCCTTTTAGGAAATAGCTATTTTGTTTATAAAGCATTTTCAAAAACTGGCGCACAACAAAATAAGAAAGTCGTTGGCGCGTTTTATATTGGCGAAAGTGTAAAAATAGTAATATCAATAACGTTACTCGCTATTGCTTTTACTGTTTTGGCAGGATTTGAGATTTACGTATTAGTTGGATATATTGCGGCGTTATTGAGTCAGTGGTTAGCGCCGATTATAGTAAAAACCCATTAAATGGTTCAAATTTAATTGTTAAGGCTAATGAGTTTATGAGCGAACAAACAAGTACAGGTTATATTAAGCATCATCTGCAAAACTTGCAGATCTGTTCTACTCAGGAGGGTTGGCAGTTTAATACATCCGAAAACCCGACTTTGTGTAAAAATAATTTTAATACTTTTAATGTTGATAGCATTTTCTTCTCTTTATTACTGGGTTTAGTTTTTTTGTGGGGCTTTAGAAGTGCTGCAAAAAAAGCAACCACGGGTGTTCCGGGAAAATTTCAAGCTTTTATAGAACTTATTATTGATTTTGTTGATACCAACGTAAAAGATACCTTTCACGGTAAAAACAGAATGATTGCCCCACTAGGTTTAACTATTTTTGTTTGGATTTACATGATGAATTTAATGGATTTAATTCCTGTAGATTGGATCCCTGGTATCGCACATTTAATTGGTATACCATTTTTAAAAGTGGTACCAAGCACAGATGTCAATGTCACCTTTGCTATGTCATTGTCAGTTTTTGTTTTAATTATTTTTTACAGCTTAAAGATTAAGGGTATTGTTGGGTTCACTAAAGAGTTAACCTTAAATCCTTTTAATCATTGGGCCGCCATTCCAATTAACTTGATTTTGGAAGGAGCCGCGTTAATTGCTAAGCCTCTTTCATTAGCGTTACGGCTATTTGGTAACATGTACGCAGGTGAATTAATTTACATATTGATCGCTATGATGGGTTTGTATCAGTTACCGCTACATTTTGGTTGGTCAGTACTGCATTTATTAGTGACGTTTTTACAAGCCTTCATCTTTATGATGTTGACTGTTGTGTATCTTAGTCTTGCACATGAAGATCATTAGATAGATATTTTTAATCATTTTATATAAATTTTTAACTTTAAATTTTAACAATCCTTATTAGGGGAACATTATGGAAACAGTAATCGGTTTTACCGCAATAGCAGTCGCTCTTCTTATCGGTCTTGGTGCACTAGGTGTCGGTATCGGTATGGGACTTTTAGGTGGTAAATTCTTAGAAAGTGCTGCACGTCAACCAGAACTAGCGCCAATGTTACAAGTAAAAATGTTTATTGTTGTTGGTTTACTTGATGCGGTAGCAATGATTGGTGTTGGTATTGCATTATTCTTTACTTTTGCAAACCCATTTGTTGAATTGCTTGTTGCAAATACTCCTGCTTAATCACTCTCGAGTTAATAATTAACCGACATTAGAGGAGATAGCTGTGGATTTTAATATGACTTTGATTGGCCAAACAGTTGCAATGATCGCATTTGTTTGGTTTACAATGAAATACATCTGGCCACATCTTGATGCAGCAATTGTTGAGCGTCAGGAAAAAATAGCTGAAGGTTTAGCGGCGGCAGATAAAGGTGAGCATGATTTAGAGCTTGCCAAAAAGCATGCGGCAGAAACTATGCGTACAGCTAAAGATAAAGCGGCTGAATTGCTTGATCAAGCTAAAAAACGTCATTCAGAAATTGTTGATTCTGCTAAAGATGATGCACGAGCTGAAGCAGATAAGATTAAAGCCGGCGCACAAGCTGAAATAGAGCAAGAAGTTCATCGCGCACGTGAAGAGCTTCGTAAGCAAGTTTCAGTATTAGCAATTGCTGGTGCAGAAAAAATTCTACAACGTAGCATTGATGCATCTGCGCAGGCAGATATTCTCGATAGCTTAGTTGCTGAACTTTAGAACAGTTATAATAGAAGCAAAGGTGGCCCATGGCTGAATTAACAACATTAGCAAGACCTTACGCAAAAGCAGCTTTTGAGCATGCAATTGAAGCAAAGCAATTGGCCGAATGGTCGGAAATGCTAGCTTTTGCCTCTCAAGTTGTCAGCGACGAGTCGATGCAACAGCTATTAACAAGCCCTCATCTTACTAAACAAGATCAAAAAGATGCCATGTTAAAAGTTTGTGGTGATAGGTTTGACAGTCAGTCAGTTAACTTCATCCAATTATTAGCTCAAAACGGACGACTTTTGGCTTTACCTGAGATTGAAGTGTTATTTAACTTTTTGCGCAGCGAGTTTGAAAAAACTATCGAAGCACAAGTTACTTCAGCTTCAGAGTTAAGTGAGCAACAAATTACTCAATTAAAAGAAAAACTAGCGGCAAAATTAGGTCGTCAAGTTGAAATTAGTGTTGAGTTAAACACTGATTTATTGGGTGGCTTGATTATTCAAGCAGAAGATTTAGTCATTGATAGTTCAGTACGCGGTCAGCTTGCTAAACTGTCTGAGGCATTAAACGTATAACTTTATAGCGATACGATTGACGTAAAACTATTTAACGTAACACTATTTAACGTAATATTAGAGGAAGGCAGAGCATGAGTATGCAACTGAATCCATCAGAAATCAGCGAATTAATTAGACAAAGAATTAATGACTTTGAAGTTGTTTCTGAAGCAAGAAATGAAGGTACGATTGTTAGTGTAGCTGACGGTATCTTAAAAATTCACGGCCTTGCAGAAGTAATGCAAGGTGAAATGATCGAATTGCCTGGCGGCAAGTTCGGTTTAGCGCTTAATCTTGAACGCGATTCTGTCGGAGCGGTTGTTCTAGGTGACTATTCAGACATTATCGAAGGTCAAAAAGCAAAATGTACAGGACGAATTTTAGAAGTTCCAACGGGTGAAGCTATGCTTGGCCGTGTTGTTGATGCATTAGGGAATCCAATTGACGGAAAAGGTCCAATTGAAGGCGCGACTTATGAGCCAGTAGAAAAAGTGGCTCCAGGTGTAATTTCTCGTCAATCGGTTGATCAACCTGTACAAACTGGTTATAAAGCAGTTGATGCAATGATTCCAGTTGGCCGTGGCCAACGTGAGTTAATCATTGGAGATCGTCAAACAGGTAAAACAGCTTTAGCGATTGATGCAATCATCAATCAAAAAGATACTGGGATCCGTTGTGTATATGTTGCAATTGGGCAAAAGTCATCAACTATTGCAAATATTGTACGTAAATTAGAAGAGCACGGTGCAATGGCTAACACTATTGTAGTTGCAGCTTCTGCATCAGATGCAGCGGCATTGCAATTTATCGCACCATTTGCTGGTTGTACAATGGGTGAATACTTCCGCGATAAAGGCGAAGATGCTTTAATCGTATATGATGATTTAACTAAGCAAGCTTGGGCATACCGTCAAATTTCATTATTACTTCGTCGTCCACCAGGGCGTGAAGCTTACCCAGGTGATGTTTTCTATCTTCATTCACGTTTATTAGAGCGTGCTGCAAGAATTAATGCAGACCATGTTGAAAAATTAACAAATGGTAAGGTTAAAGGAAAAACAGGATCTTTAACGGCATTACCAATTATCGAAACACAAGCAGGTGATGTATCTGCATTTGTACCAACTAATGTAATTTCGATAACAGATGGTCAGATTTTCTTAGAAACTGATTTATTTAATGCGGGTATTCGACCTGCTGTAAATGCTGGTTTATCGGTTTCTAGAGTGGGTGGTGCGGCACAAACTAAAATCATCAAAAAACTAGGTGGCGGTGTTCGTTTAGCATTAGCTCAATATCGTGAATTAGCGGCATTTGCTCAATTTGCTTCAGATTTAGATGATGCAACTCGTGCACAGTTAGAACATGGTCAACGAGTAACTGAATTAATGAAACAAAAACAATATGCCCCAATGTCGGTTGCGATTATGGCTGTGTCATTGTTTTCTGCTGAAAAAGGTTTCTTAAAAGATGTTGAGTTAAATAAAATTGAAGATTTTGAGGCGGCTTTACTTGACCACATGGCAAGTAATGAAAAATCGCTTATGGATTTAATTAACGAAAACGGCGATTACAATAAAGACATTGAGTCTAAATTAAACGCTGCGATTAAGAAATTTAAAGAATCAGCTACTTGGTAGCATAAAGTTCTCTTACCTTTGTAAGAGAAAGTTTTAATTAATTATACTGGGAACAACCTATGGCGGTCGGAAAAGAAATTCGCACCAAGATTGGAAGTATTAAAAATACTCAGAAAATCACCAGTGCTATGGAAATGGTCGCTGCGAGCAAAATGCGTAAAGCACAAGATCGCATGGAAGCTACCAAGCCATATGCCGAAAGAATTCGTTCTGTGATTGGCCATTTAGCAATGGGGCATACTGAGTATAAACATCCTTATATCATCGAGCGTGAAGTTAAGCGAGTTGGTTTTATCATGGTTTCAAGCGACCGTGGTTTATGTGGTGGTTTAAATACTAATCTTTTTAAAAATGCATTAAAAACAATGCAAAAATATCAACAGCAAGAAGTTGAATTGGATTTATGTTTAATTGGTTCTAAAGCGGCAGCATTTTTTAACCGTTTTGGTGGCAATGTTGTTGCAAAAACAAACGGTTTAGGTGATAGGCCTTCAGTTACTGATTTGATCGGTACGGTTAAAGTCATGTTAGATGCTTATGATGATGGTCGAATTGACCGCTTGTATCTGGTTCATAATGAATTTGTGAATACCATGATTCAAGAGCCAAAAGTACTTCAGTTATTACCTGTTGAAAAACAACAAGAAGATGAGCTTCAACATCATTGGGATTATATTTATGAACCTGATGCGAAAGAACTTTTAGACGTATTGTTGGTTCGTTATATCGAATCACAAGTATATCAAGGTGTGGTAGATAACATTGCTTGTGAGCAAGCTTCACGTATGGTGGCTATGAAAGCGGCGACTGATAATGCCGGCGATATTATTGACGAGCTTCAATTAATTTTTAATAAAGCCCGTCAAGCAGCAATTACCCAAGAGATTTCTGAAATTATTAGTGGAGCTGCCGCTGTTTAAGCGTTAGAAAACCAATAAATAAAAGAATTTTTGTTAACGAAATTTAATGATTTAATAAAATAGAGGAATAAACAATGAGTAACGGTAGCATTGTTGAGATTATTGGCGCAGTAGTAGATGTGGAATTTCCACGTACTGATGTCCCTAAAGTGTATGACGCTCTCAATATCGAAAACAGCATCATCGTTTTAGAAGTTCAACAGCAATTAGGTGACGGCGTTGTTCGTTGTATTGCGATGGGTTCTTCTGAAGGTATGAGTCGTGGCATGAGTGTCACTAACACTGGAAAAGCAATTCAAGTTCCCGTTGGTCAAGAAACTCTTGGTCGTATCATGGATGTTTTAGGTAATCCAATTGATGATGCCGGCCCGATTGGTGAAAAAGAAAGAATGTCTATTCACCGTAAAGCGCCTAGTTACGAAGATCAAGCGGCCGCTAATGAATTATTAGAAACGGGTATCAAAGTTATCGATTTAATCTGTCCTTTTGCTAAAGGTGGTAAAGTTGGTTTGTTTGGTGGTGCTGGTGTTGGTAAAACAGTCAACATGATGGAACTTATCCGTAATATCGCTACTGAGCATAGTGGTTTCTCAGTATTTGCTGGTGTTGGTGAGCGTACTCGTGAAGGAAACGATTTTTACCACGAAATGAAAGATTCGAACGTACTTGATAAAGTATCTCTAGTTTACGGTCAAATGAATGAGCCTCCAGGAAACAGACTACGAGTTGCTTTAACGGGACTAACCATGGCTGAAAAATTCCGTGATGAAGGCCGTGATGTATTATTATTCATTGATAATATCTACCGTTATACCTTAGCGGGAACTGAAGTATCTGCATTATTGGGTCGTATGCCATCTGCGGTTGGTTACCAACCAACATTGGCAGAAGAAATGGGCGCACTTCAAGAGCGTATCACTTCAACTAAAACGGGTTCCATCACTTCTATTCAAGCGGTCTATGTACCTGCAGATGATTTAACCGATCCATCGCCTGCAACAACATTCGCCCATTTAGATGCGACAGTTGTACTTTCTCGTCAAATTGCTGAGTTAGGTATTTATCCAGCAGTTGATCCATTGGATTCAACATCACGTCAACTTGATCCGTTAGTGATTGGTCAAGAGCATTATGATACAACTCGTGGTGTTCAATCAGTATTACAACGTTATAAAGAATTGAAAGATATCATTGCCATTTTAGGTATGGATGAGTTATCTGAAGAAGATAAGCAAACGGTAACGCGTGCTCGTAAAATCCAAAGATTCTTATCTCAACCATTCTTTGTTGCAGAAGTATTCACTGGTTCTCCAGGTAAATATGTTTCTCTTAAAGATTCTATTGCTGGATTCCAAGGAATTCTTAATGGTGAATACGATCATTTGCCAGAGCAAGCATTTTACATGGTTGGAACAATTGAAGAAGCAGTAGAAAAAGCTAAAACTCTTTAATTTGATAAGAGATATAGGAATCTGACTATGTATACATTTCAATTAGAAATCGTAAGCGCTGAAAAATCTATTTTTTCTGGCGCTGTCAATTCGCTGGTTGCAACAGGTGAGTTAGGAGAGTTAGGTATATCTCCAGGGCATGCACCATTATTAACGTCATTAAAACCCGGCGCTGTTAAAGTGTTAGATCATGAAGGAAATGAAGAACATTATTATGTTTCTGGTGGTATGTTAGAAGTACAACCACATGTGACTACTATTTTAGCAGACACAGCTTCACGGGCAGATGATGTTGATGAAGCTGCGGCTATTGCCGCTAAAGAAGCGGCTGAAGCAGCAATGGCAGATCAAAATTCAGAGATTGAATATTCTGCGGCAGCGGCCGAACTTGCTGAAGCGGTTGCTCAGTTAAGAACACTACAAGCGATTAGAAAAAAATTAGGACATTAATTTTTTGTTAATGTTAAAAAGCGCCTTATGGCGCTTTTTTTATGTTTGTTGTAAGCTAAAGTTAAGGTTAGACTCTAAAACATAAACCGTTATATTTTATATTAAGGATCATTTTTCAATGGAAATCCAAACAATTTTATTAGCTGCAGGTAAAGGAAGTCGAATGAAGTCGGACTTACCAAAGGTTTTGCATCAGCTTGCGGGTAAGCCTTTAGTTCAGCATGTTATTGATAGTTGCCAATCTATGGGAGCTACTGACTGTCATTTAGTGGTTGGGCATGGAGCAGAAAAAGTGAAAGAAATGGTTGTTGGAGGAAAAGTTTCACTGACTTTTGCCGAACAAAAGGAACAATTAGGTACTGGACACGCAGTAAAAATGGCGTTACCTGACTTGGCAGATGACTCCCCAACTTTGATTTTGTACGGTGATGTACCACTAATTCACCATGATACATTAACTGAGTTAGTTGATTTACATCTAAAAAACCCTAAAGGCATTGCGTTAATGACTTGTTATTTAGATGATCCCACAGGTTACGGTCGTATTGTTAGAGATGCTAATCAATCAGTAACAGGTATTGTTGAACATAAAGATTCAAACGATGAAGAGAAAAAAATTAATGAAATCAATACAGGTATTCTCTGTTGTAATTCTGACCAACTAAAAGATTGGATTGCTCGTTTAAATAATGATAATGCACAAGGTGAGTTTTATCTGACAGACATTATCGCAATGGCTGTTAATGATGGGCATGTTGTTGAAGCCGCTCAACCAGAAAATTTGTATGAAATAGAGGGTATTAATACGTTAAAGCAATTGGCAGAACTTGAACGAGTTTGGCAAAAAGCATTAGCCAATCAGCTGATGGATGCTGGTGTGACCTTAAGAGATCCAAATCGCTTTGATTTACGTGGTAAATTATCTTGTGAAGCCAGCGTAATAATTGATATAAATTGTTTAATTGAAGGAAATGTTCTGTTACAACAAGGTGTTCAAATAGGTGCTAATGTTTGTTTAAAAAATTGTACTATAGGTGCTAATAGTATTATTAAAGCGAATAGCATAGTAGAAGACACAACCATTGAGAGTGATTGTAGTGTTGGACCATTTGCTCGGTTAAGGCCCGGCAGTCATTTGAAACAAGATTCACATGTTGGAAATTTTGTCGAAATGAAAAAAACAACACTAGGACAAGGCTCAAAAGCAGGACACTTGACCTATTTAGGTGATACTGTTGTTGGTCAAGGTGTGAATATTGGTGCGGGAACAATTACTTGTAATTATGATGGTATTAATAAGTTCCAAACGATTATAGAAGATGATGTTTTTGTTGGCTCTAATAGTCAATTGATTGCTCCCGTTAGTATTGGTAAAGGGGCCACAATTGGTGCGGGTACTACCGTATCTAGCGATGTTGATTCAGGCGTATTGTGTATTAGTCGAACTAAACAAAAACAAATTGATTCTTGGCAGCGACCTAAAAAACAATAATATCTAGTGATTAACTATAGAGGTAAAAATGAACAGTATTTTAAAAACAATTTTGTCCATCACATTAATTAGCTTGTTAAATGTTAATTATTTACAAGCAGAAACAAGAGCGCTTGTCGCCGGTACTGATTATCAAGTCATGGCCCAAAAAGGTAGCAAAAAACCTGAAGTCATGGAGTTTTTTAGTTATGCCTGCGGTGCTTGTTATTCAATGGAATCGTTTATTAATAAATTTAAAAGAGATAATAGTGAGATTAAAGTGATCCCAGTACCTAATGATTTAGGTCATGATCAATGGAAAGTTTATGTTAAAGCTTATTATTTAGGTGAGTTGTTAAAAGTTCTAGACAAAAGTCATGAGAAACTATTTTATCGGGTTCATGTCGATAAAAAACAGATTAAAAATGAAGCAGAATTAAAGGATTTTTTTATTGCTTTAGGTGTTAATGAAAATTCCTATGAAAAAGCCAATAAATCATTTGCGTTAAATGCAAAAATACGTAATGCAAAACAACTAGCAAAAAGATATGAAGTAAGTGGAACGCCAACCTATATTGCTAATCAACAATTTAAATTGAATAATAAAGCACTAGAAAGTCTTGAGATGATAGAAAAAGCATTAAAATTGTTAACAAAAATAAACAAGTAGCTTTCATTAATTCATTCTACAAAAGTTAAAGAAGATTAAATGTAAAAGGAATATTAATTATTTGGCTTCGTTATGCAGTTACTTCGAAGCACTTCTGTTTTTAAGATAATATAATCCTATTTTTAGCGAAGCAGAAAACTTAAAAAAAGGACAGCTTATGTCAGAGTTAACAAACAAAATAAAGCCGAGTAATAATGTGATAGTTAAAACTATTGGATCAATTATTTTGGCAATTGTACTTTGGGTATTTGTTTCAAAATCATTTTTTTATGCTGAGCCAGGCTATATTTATCACGTTAGAACGTTAACCGGTAATGAAGAAGTTGTTACCGAAGTTGGTTACAAGTTTTATCCGTTTGGGCGTTACAACTCATGGAAACGGGCAATGACTGTACAAGCATTACAAGGCTCTAGCGCCAATTCAATTAGAGCAGAAAAAGACTCAGCAAATACATCTGCAAGCCTTCCCCCTATGAGTATTATGTTTCTTGATCAGGTCGACGCGCATGCCGAGGCGACCGTGCGTTTTTCTATTCCGTCAGACACTGAATCTTTTTTAGAGTTAGCACATGAATACCGTTCACCAGAAAATTTATTAAGAACCGCATTGATGCCATCATTTAAAGAAACATTACAAGCAAATGCCTCATTAATGACAGCCGAAGAATATTATGCTGGTGGACGCACAGAGTTTAATTCAGAATTTGAAAATCAAATGAACTCGGGGATCTTTTTAGTTAAGCGTGAAGAAGTACAAGTAAGATCGAGACAAACTAAATCTTCGGCTAATGCGGCATTAGGAACTGAACAAGATGAGTACGGTGAAGATACTAAGACTGTTTTTCAAGTGAACAAAGTTCTTGATAAAGATGGTCAACCTAAACGTAAAAAACAACGTTTTATTGAATTTGGTATTACCGTTGTTTCTGCATTAGTAACAGACATGCGTCCGAATCGGAAGTTTGTAGAGCGAATGCAGTTAAAACAACAAGCATCAGCCGATAGAGCGATAGCACGCGAACAAAGAGTGCAAGAAGAAGAACAGCGGTTATTAGCCATTGCACGAGGTGAAAGAGAAGTTGCTGAAAGACAAGCAAAAGCAAAAGTAGAGCAGATCCAAAAAACAACGGAAGCACAAACGGATAAACAATTAGCGATTACACGAGCCGAAAAATTTAAAGCTGAGGCCGCTATTTCTAAAGAAACTGCCGCAATTAACTTCCAAAAAGCCAAGATAGAAGCTCAAACAGTTAGAACTTTAGCGGAAGCAGAAGCTTATCAAAAAAAGGTTATTTTACAGGCGGATAATGCTTTAGCACAAAAGTTAGATGCGGAAATTGAGATTCAAAAATTATGGGCGCAAGCTTTTGCTCAGAGGAAAGTGCCCACAACGGTTTTTGGTAGTGGTCAATCTGGTTCGCCTGTCGGTAGTGATGGTGAAGTCAAAGCTTTTATGCAGTTACTAACCTTGGATGCGGCAAAACGGCTAAATTATGATAGAAATGTAAAGAAGGTAAAATAGCCGATTATAATATAATGATTGTTTAAGGGGCTTTATGCCCCTTTTTTGATCCCGTACATATAATAATATTCAAGATACAAAAATTTAGGTTATACTAAATATTGAAAATGATAATTAAATCAACTGCTTGGTATAGTATAAATAAAAGAGTTCACGTGAGTAAATCGTTCGATCTAGAAAAATTAAAGCAAAAACTTTCTGTGGTTGCGTCAAATGCAGAGCGGAAATTTAACTATCTTGTTGAATGTATTAACCGCTTTGGTTTTGCAGGTATTGCTTGGTGGTTCAAAACTCAAAGCCAACTTGATGAATTTAATCTTGCTTTGCAGGTATTGAGAAAAGACCTTGAACAAGATGATATCAATCTACTTTTGATAGAACAAACTTTTACTGATTTTATTGTACCTGAAGAGGATTTAGGGCATGTATATTGGTACACCGATGCACACAACAAGTTAAATGTTTTTTCAAAAAAACTGTTAGAAAAAAAAATATTTGATATTAAATTATTACAATTAGCAATGAACGAGATGAAATTTATTAGCCAATCGAATGAATTTCATCAACTTTATCAATTACAAAATATTCAACAAAGGGTTAATGACATGTATCAGCAACTCCAACAAAAAATTGTCGAGCAACAATCACTTGAAAAACAAAAGATAGAAAAAGACAAAAAATCACTGGAAGTTGATTTAGCTAAGCAAGAGGCCGATAAAGCCGCCGCAATCGTTAAAAATAAAATGATGGAAAGTATTAAAATTAAAGAAAAGCGCTTAGCAATCATTGAAGATAAAAAACGTAAAGAAGCTGAAAAAGAAGTCATTGAAATAAAAATTAAAGAGCAGAATGATCAAGCAGAAATTAGAGCCAAAGAAGCCGATGTTGAAAGACAATCAAAACTACAAGAATCTTACAGAGAGCTTGAACTAAAAGAAATGATTAAAAGTTTACCACTAGAAGATTTAATTGAAATGCTTCACCATAAGATTGAAGATAAAAAAATATTAACATTTATACAATTAGATCAACTCTCAAAACTAAAACATACTATTGAAGATAAAAAAGCCTAGTTAATTTTAACTAGGCTTAAATGAGTGATATAAAACTTAATTTATTTCTCAGAACAATTTGAAGGTAATTTTAATGTTTGCTCCACAACTTCAAAAACTTTCTCATAACCACCTGCTTGGGTAACCGTTATTTGGTATCGATTGTTAACAATAATGGTTGGCACGCTACTAATTTTGTATTTTTCTAATAATTTATAATCTTTGCCGGCAGCGGCTGTAACAGCCTCTTGGTTAGCAACAGTTTTTGTTGCATCCTCTTTAGATGCTCCAACAGAAACTAAAAAATTAATTGCTTGGTCTTGCGAAGAGAAATTTTTGTTTTCTTTATGAAAGCGTTTAAATAAAGCAGGAATTGCTTGATTTAATAAACCCAATTGGTCAGCTGCGTGGTGAACAATTAAGTAAGGACCCATCTCTTGTTTCCCCAGATGCGTTGGTATGGCTTGGAAGTTAATTTTTTTAAGGTTGTTAGCTTTCCATTTAGCTGCATATTTTTCGAGTTTGTTACAGTGAGGACATTGGTAAGCAAAAAACTCCCTTACTATCGGTTTTTCACAAGTTTCATCAGATTGAATAACTTCATAAGGCAACTCAACCAATAATGAAAAATTGTTAGACGAGCTCGAAGAAGATCCTGTTTTATTTTCTACAGATGTTGTAGCAGTAATTGCTTTGCCCTCTTCCTCTGCCTTTTGGCATGAAGAAAGCGTTATGACAAACACTAAAAGACCAATAATTTTTTTCACAATTTACCGCCAGTTAAGTTTTGACCTGAAATTAGGTTATTTTTATTGAATTAATAACTTGATTGTAACAGAGATAAATAAAGGATTAAAATTGTTTGGTAATCGAAAACATTAGTTGAGCTTTCTTTTGTACCCCTTGGTTTGTCCTATGAAGGCCGGCAACCGTTGTCGAATAGGCGGTACTTTGAAACAAACTGCGACCTTTTAACGATAGCATAAATATAGCAGGTGTAGAGCGTGTACGAAACTCAGGACGTATCGTTGTGTAAAAGTTGGAGGTTTTTTTGAAAGGTGAATCAAAAAAAGATTTAAAAAAGGAAACCTGAGGTAGAACCGAATATGCCAATTGATTTTGCCCGGATATCGTATTGGCCGATAACAGGTCAAGCTGTACTCCGCTAGAGTTGGAAAGCATTTTACTTAAGGTGAAATGCTTAGAATAACGATTATTAGGATGATATTGGGTATTGTATGGTGATAAATGGTTAAAGGAAGAGGTTAAATTATCGTAGAAATTGGATTGCATTTTAATGGTCGAAATAATATTTTTTATATTGTTACTATCTGCTGCAAAAGTAAAATGACAGGGGCTACAAATAAAAGCGATGCTAGCAGCAATCATTCTAGTCCAACTTTGCTTTCTTAATGCTCTGTTTAATTGGCTTCTAGATATGAGATTAAGTTCAACTAATGCGCTACCCAGTTTTATCTGGTGACTAGATTGATACTGCAGTGCGTGTATTAATTGTGATGGAGTGATCAATGAGCGTTGGATCAAAATATTACCCAAACGAGGTGTGCGCTTTTTGTATTGTTGACTAAGCATTAATACCTCAAAAAGTTCATTGAAATCACGATAGACCTCAAAAGCTAAATGCAAATATGCTCCGAGAATTAGAGTGCTATTAATAAGATCGGCTTATTGAACAAAATCTTGAGGGGTTTATTAGAATAATAAGGACTAAAAAACACTGTTTTTCAGGCAATATGACGAATAAATATCAATCTATAGAAGCAGAATTAAGCTTCTCTAAATAAACCACAAGGTCTTCACGCGCCCTGTTAAGCATATTCTTACTGTCATCATGTTTTTGCCAGTGAGCGCTTCCAAAAGCAACAATCGATTCAATGTCTGGTGATAAAATGGCTAATTGAGTGGTAATTGCATCTAATATTTTATTTTTAAGGATAATAAGTGCCTCCTTAGGTGTTTCAGGTAAAACCATTAAATAACTATCATGCTGAGTGTTTCCTACCATGTCTGCCCAGCGTAATTCGCCCATTAAAGTATTTTTAATGACTTGATGAATATTTTCATCCGACAGATAATTAGGTTTTTTTGTAATGATGACATGGGATTTTAACAGAGATAAAGGGTTGTCATATCGTCGGCTTCTACTCACCTCATAATCCAAAAATTCTAGCCAATTTGACCGCTTAGGTAATTTAGTACTTTCTATGTTTAATACTTGTGTATGGTTGCTATTTTCTAAGGCAAAGTAGTGAACAACAGAACCTGTAGGTTTAGAAAGGCAAGCTTGCCAGTAATAGAATTTTTTAGTTGTATTTTCCGATTGATTAAAAAGTTGAACAATATTTCCTTGTTTATTTATAGCTTCAATCGGCAACGATGCATACAGATGACCAATAATGTCTTGTTGATTTAGTTTCATTTCATTAATGAAACGGCTGTTACACCACTCTATACGTTGTGTTGGATCACAAACAAGGATACCCAACGGTGACAGTTCGAGTAGTTCTGATGGGTCAAATGACATATTTTCACCTGTTATTTTACTAAATAATTGAACATAAATATCTATACTAAGAACTTTTATTGAAGGTTTATTTAAATAATTTTTGCTAGACATCATTCCATTCAAAATTAAAGAGCCAAATCTACCTATTGGTCACTAATATATGCTGATAGAAAGTAATATAGCATAGGTTAAATACTGTATTTATGCCACAAAACAAAATTAAATAACTTTGTTAATTGATTGAAATTTTCATCTTTAAGAAAAAGCTTAAATGAAAAAAAGTGACTACACTAGAAGGGGGTAAGCTTTTTAAGCTATCGAATAAAATAATAACTTTTTAGGATTATTGTGAAAGTTGAAGAAATTGACCAAAAGCAATTAAAAAATATTCGTCAACGCTTTATTCAGCTTAGCGAATTGCGATTTCAGCGAATGGAATCCAGTCTTTCGCCTATTCAGGCAGATCATTTAAAATTGCTACCTTTGTTGTTTCATGTCAATCACCCCATGCTGCCCGGTTATGTTGATAAATTTGTGCCTTGTGGTTTACCTAACTACAGTCCAACAGCGGTGCAAAAAAGCATTGCAAAAACAGTAAGCCAAAGTTTCGAATATAAACCTCGTGCTCATCTAAAATATCCTATTTCTGCCTTATATCTTATGGGTAGCATGGGAACATTGGGGCAATCAACTTCAAGTGATATTGATTTATGGATTTGTTTGTCGGATCCATTAGAGGGGGCTTTGTATAAAAAACTTAAAGAAAAGGCTAATAATATAAAGGATTGGTTGAATGAAAATGGTATTGAGCTGAATTTTTATTTAGTTAATAGTGATGATTTTAGTCGTAATCGCAATAAGCAGATCGAAAGCGACCATTGTGGAAATACACAAAATTTTCTTTTATTAGATGAGTTTTATAGAACAGCTGTTTGGTTTGCCGGTCGTTGGCCGTTATGGTGGTTGGTTCCTACAGATTCCCAATACACTCAATATAGCCAGCGATTATTAAAACAAAAACATATTGATTCGGCCGATTGGATTGATTTTGGTGAAGTAAAACAAATACCGGCTAACGAATATTTTAGTGCTGCATTATGGCAACTCTATAAAGCCATTCAGTCACCTTATAAGTCTTCTGTCAAATTATTAGTATTAGAAAGTTATGCAAAATTATTTCCTTGCGCAGGCGTATTATCTAATGAATTTAAAAATTTAGTTTATGATGACTTTAATGCGGCAAAAGAATCCGATCCCTATTTGTCCATATTAGTTTTTGCAGAAGAAAAACTTCAAGATAATCCCCAGCGATTGGAGTTCTTAAGACGTTCATTTTATTTAAAGACTAATGTTAAAGTTAATTTAAAAAGAAAAACTAAATTAAATTGGCGACAACAAGTCATAAACTCTTTAGTGAAAAAATGGGGGTGGAATCAATCCCGCTTAGATTACCTCAATAGTCGTCATCAATGGAGTGTTAATCGTGTGATTGAAGAGCGAAAAGATTTAGTTAGAGAATTGACTCAGTCTTATCATTTTCTTTCTAACTTCGCTCGAATTCAAGGTGTCATAAATAATGTAACTAAAAGTGAGCTGTTATCCTTAGGGAGGAAATTGTATGCCGCATTTGAAAGACGAAATGGAAAAGTTGAATTATTAAATAACGGTATAGCAAAGGATATTTTTGAAGCGTCAGTAACGATTAATCATGATAGTAAGAAAGGCTGGCAATTTTATTTAAGCCATCTTAACAAAAAAACTTTGGTGATTAATCAGCCTATATATACAAGTGAATCATTATTTAATTGCTTGTGTTGGGGATGTGCAAATTATATTTTAACTAATGATAGCTTGTGCCAAATATATTCTGAAACTGAATTTTTAGATCATCAATTTGCAAAAGAGATGATCACAGATATCGCCAGACTTCTTAATCAATTTGATGGATATAATAACAAAATAAATTTTTCAAACAATTCAAAAATAGTATATTTTGGATTATTTCTTAATACACGAACTGATCCACTTCAAAATGATAAGTTGGATAACCTTTATCGGGTTGTTAGTGAATCAGATTGTTTATCTTGGACCGAAAATAAAATTAATTTGGCGGGTCATTTTGATATGGTTGCTATGAATAGCTGGGGAGAACTGAGCACTCAACATTTTTCTGGTGAATCAGCATTGATAGATTTTTTCAAACAATACCGCAAGAGTTTAATACGAGCAATAGATAATATTCCTATATTTTGTCGAGGATTAATTCAAAATGAAGATATTGCCAAACGCGTTAGAGAGTTATTAGTGACTTGGTCTAAATTGAGTATTAAAAGTCAAAAAAGCAATAACTGTCATCGCTATTTAATGCTCATTGGAAAAAAGTGGTTAGCTGTTCATTTTTTTGAAGGTAAGGTGGAATATCAAATATTTAGCTCACAAGCTTCATTGTTATTAAGCTTATCTGAAAATCATAAAGCGATTGAAATAGATTCAAACAGTGATATTGATTCTAAAAATTATATTAATTTTGATTCTTGGTTAAATTTATCAAGTTTTATACAGAGCGTATTAAAGCGGCGTTTGTCAGATCATATTGATTGTTTTATTGAAATGAAGTCAGCTAAATTAATAGAGTTTTCAATTAAAATTCCTAATGGGACAGTATTTTTCCAGTCTCATAAAAATACAACGGTGGATCAATTAGTTGGACATTATCAACAATTTTTTGATAATGTTCAGAACAGAATTTCTTTAGATAGTGGAATTTCTAAAATCATCAATTATTATTCGTATGAAAAAATACCAGCATCTAATCAACGGCGTTTGAAAAAAATTGATGTTAAATCTTCAAATTTATATCAACAGTTTTCATTAGTTCAGGCGATCGGATTTTACAAAAACTCTCGGTTACTCGGATTTAATTTGTATACTACCAAAGAAACCTATTTATATTCCGAGTACGCTGAACAGGTTTATCCAAAATTAGTTAAAGAACTTTTAGCCATGAGAAAAAGAGCGGGACAATACCCAATATTTTTAACTGATATTGATCTCTCAGAAACTAATGAAAAAGCATCATTAATGGAATTATTAAGACATAAACGATTAATAGAAGAAAAACTTAATCGAGTAATGAAAGCCTTATCTAGAAAAAGCAGTAGTTAAAGATAAATAATTTTAGTACTAAAACCTCTTGTCGATTATGCTACACCATACCCTTTTGCAGCAACCCAAATTCTATACCATTGCTCTTGAGTTAAATGATACTCCAAAGAGTCCACTGCTAGCTTGGTCCGTTGAATATTTCCACTGCCTAAAACCAACAAAGGTTTAGATGGCAATTTTTTTATCCATGCATAAATAACTTGTTCAATGGATTCAAGATTAAGCTCAAAAACAATCTCCGTTAATGTTTGTTTGAGTCTTAAAGTTTTCTCGTTTTTATCAGTAAAAATTGCGCCTCCAGCCAAACAAGACCAAGCCATTGGTCGAATATTTAATTGTTGAAGTAAATCTAACGTACCATCATTTATTACATCAAAATTAATCGGGTTAATTTCTACTTGATTGGTCACTAACGGTTGATCTAAACGTGACTGTAAAAGAGAAAATTGAGAACTGGAAAAATTTGATACTCCAAAATTAGAGACTTTACCACTTTGTTTTAACTGAGCAAACGCCCTCGCCACTTCATCGGCATCCATTAACCAATCAGGGCGATGCAGTAACATAATGTCCAAATGGTCAACGTTTAATCGCGTTAACGAAGTATCAACAGATTCGAGAATATCATCATATTGATTTGAATAATGGGTGACTTGTTTTTCATGCTGAACTTGATTAATCCCACATTTTGAAATGATCTGAATTTTGTTTCGGATTGAAGGTTCTAAATTTAGCGCTTCTGAGAAGGTACTCTCACAAGGTGTAGAGCCACCATATACATACGCATGGTCAACGGTAGTCACACCCAATTCAATGTGTTGTTTTAAAAAGGTGAGTCTTTGTTGAGGCGACATATTCCATTCATTTAAACGCCAATAACCTTGTACTAATTCCGACATTAATGAATTATTAGAACTGTTCTGCGGTGATTGTTTTTGAGAATTTGGCATATAAATGATTTATGATGTTTGGATTGAATAAAGTCATCTTAACTTACAATGACAACTGTATAAATAGTCTCTTTGTAAGATAATCTTAAAATAGAATATTGGTTGGTAGTTTAGAAAAATTATATTTCCCCAAGCGGATATATCTACTCCAATGCACTTACTTCTTTAATAAAAAACGTCCCGTCAAAATGTTGTTGCCATTGATTCACTTTAATCTGATGTTTAGCGGCATACTCATGTCCAAATATTATTTTATCACTATTGGTTAATTCAGCTTGTTGAGGATTAATAAATATCGCGGTATTGTTTTTACCTTTAAACAGCTTCAATAGTTGTCGCTCAAAACTTTGCTCAGTGAGTTTTGGTAAATGACCAATTGAGTTATCCCTAAACTCACGGTAAGTCCCAGAAATCCCACTAAAGTGTGCGTGATAACTTATATCACCATATTTCTGTTTTAGTTTTTTATGCATTCTTTGGTTAAGTAAAGTTGCTGCGTTGTCATAACGGGTAATTTCAGCGCCCAGTTTATTAACATGAATGTAGTGACCCCAAACAATCACTTTTTTATCTTTATAAACATCATCAATGAACCATTCTAAATTATCGGCCATTGGATAATCGTGTTCGTCATGGCGACGTAAGTCATAACGGTTTTCAAAACTGCGAGTAAGACCTGACAATATACGCGCCCAATAATAGGGAGATTCAAAATTAGTATTATTACTTTTAACTTGTTTAAGAAGATCAATTAATTGATAACTTTGTACTACATGCTGACTGACTTGTTCGTGACTTAAATTAAGCTTTTTACCGTTAAGGGTTTGCTGATTTAAATGGTTAAACGCTTTCCAGTTAATTGTACTGAACTGTTTTTGAGTAAGGTATTGTTTGCTGTATTTTTCAATTGTTTTAACAACCGTTTTTTGAGAGGTAGCACCACTAAGTCGTCCGTCAAAACCAGATAAATATAATGGCTTTTCTGTTTGACGGAAATTATCAATATAGCTTAATAAATCTTGAAAGTAGATATTGTTAGCATAACCAAAAAAGATATTACCTGGCCCTTGTTTAACTAAGCTTAATTTTTTATTCTTCCAGATTTCTCTTACATCAAAGAGGCCACTCTCAAGAAGCACTACTTCAAAATCATGATGTTGATGTAGGTATTTTATTAAGCGATTTTTTAATGCAAAAACTTCGTTCTCACCGTGAGTCAATTCATCCAAATAAATGATCTGCTTATCTTTAATCGCCTCACCAAAACTTGCTAAGTCACTAAAGTCATCAGTATTTAGTAGATCAACTTGTTGATAATTGAGATTTGAAGCTTTATCAGATGCTACCGTTAAAGTTGTATAATTTAAGCTTAAAGCTAATAGAGCGCTGATGAATAGAGTGAACTTGGTTTTCATTGTTAATTCTCTTTAGTCGTTTTGGTTGTGTTTGGCAGATAACATTCGCAATAAGGTTTTATCTTTATCAATCAAATGATGCTTAACCGCCGCTAATGCATGCAATGAAATAATCACTGCAAAGGTATAACCGATATACACATGAACTTGTTTGCCTAGGTCTCGTAAGGTTTCATTAAATGGAACGGCCGTGCCATCGACATAGTTATTTTGAATTAATGTTATGCCAAAAAAATCAACACCGTAACCTCCAAAACCCGATAAAGTTAACCCCGAAAGTGGCATCACGATTAAACAGAAAATAAGAACTTGATGCATCGCATGAACGAGTTTTTCTTGAGGTTGCCCGACTACTGATGAAACCCAACGATTTTTGTTGCGATAATAGAGCCGGATAATGATGACTGCCAGAGCAATCACACCAAATGATTTATGCCAAGGATAGACTGCATAACCTTCGGCATTGGTCATATAAATGCCAGAAGCGACTAAGCTGATGACAAGTGCCGCGTTGAGCCAGTGAATGAGTCGAGTTGTATTATGTTGATCATTAGCCATGAGAATTCTCCGTTTGCTTAACGGCACTCAGATTAGGTCGTCAAAACCTTATTGGCTAATGTTTTGGGACAAATAGACCTGTTTTGTGATTAATGGTTAGGGTTTAGATACGCAGGGACGGTTAGATTCAAATGGATGATTTAGATATAAGGGGATAGTTGGCTAATTGTTTTTTTAAGGTCGACTTTAACGCTTTACTAACGTTAAGTTGTTGGTGATTACTCATTGTGACAATACCGACACCTGAAGAAGCGTTTTGTAATTTGTTTATGTGCTTCAAATTAACAATCTGGCTACGGTGAATTTGTAAAAAATTATCAGGTAATTCATTGTGTAAATCTTTTAAAGTGGCGCGTTTTAAAAATTCATTGTCTTTGCTAAATACTTCAATATAGTTACCTGCAGATTTAATGTAAACTATCTCATCAAAAGGAATTTTGACCGTACGGCCCATATATTCAACTTGTAAGCCTTGGTTGAGACACGATTCAGTGTCTGAGTTTATTGCATCTAGTGCAGATTTTTGAAGATGAAGGATGTCTTTTTGATAAATAAACCAATACCAAAATAACGCAACAAAACAAAAGGCAGCACTTTGGCTGGGAATAAATAAAATATAATAACCAATAATATTGTCGGTATAAGCGGGATGATCAAAGTAAACACGGCTTCCAGCGGCAAGTGCAATATTAGGAATGCCAAAAGCAAGTATATTGATAGTGAATGAGAGTTTAGTTTGAAATAGGTAAAGTCCGATTAATGTGAGCGGCGATAGAACAAACCAGATCCCAAAAGATTTAAGCCACCATAAAACATGGTCAAAGAATTGTGTCTGTTGTTTTTCAACATAGGTATAATAAAAAAAGCTGTAAATGAAAATAAAAACTAGAAATGCCGCTAAAATACCAGTCAATAACCTTAATCCTGTTAACAGCGTTTGATGTTGGCTAAGCTTAAGTGATGAGATAGAAAAAATAGACTGCGACATATTAAATAGATTGTTGAACTATTTTTTGATTATAACAGACGAGAGTAAACCTTATCTATGCCGTTGTATATTTTCTGTAACGAAGTGTTTAGGTAAAGTTGAAGAAAGGCGCAAGACTGCGGTGCGCTTATTATTTAAAAAAAATTAGAGACACTCACTATATCGCCAATCACTGCCAGAAACAACTGAACAACGCTCACATCAATTCAGTTAATCTGATGATAGTTTTATGATTTGAAAATACGGATAATACGCATTCAATTATTATCAAGGAAGATAAATGGCGATTAAACGGAGTGAACTAATTGATCCAAACAATGCAGGTTATTATCACCTGATCAGCCGCTGCGTTAGGCGCGCTTTTCTTTGTGGGCAAGATCCTGAAACTAAAAAAGATTATGATTACCGCCGTCAATGGATTGAAGATCGGATCATTGAGTTGGCGCAGTACTTTGCTATTGAGGTGTTTAGTTATTCGGTGATGCATAACCATTATCATTTAGTGCTTTACTCCGATCCTAAAGCGCCAGAATCATGGTCTGATCTCGATGTGGCTGAGCGGTGGCTAAAGGTTTTTCCCGGTAAGTTGAACAACCCAAAGTTTAAAACGCAACGTGCGCTAAAGCTTCAAGCCATTGTCAAAGATCCAAAATTATTGGCAACTTACCGAGAGCGTTTGGGCAGTTTATCGTGGTTGATGCGACGAATTAACGAGCCATTAGCCAAATTAGCCAATGCCGAAGATTTCTGTAAAGGGCATTTCTGGGAGTCACGGTTTCAGTCTCAAGCCTTACTTGATGAAGGCGCCGCCCTAACGTGTATGGCTTATGTTGATTTAAACCCGATTAGAGCCAACATCGCGACCTCATTAAAAACGAGTGAGCATACATCCATTAAAAAACGGCTTAACACTCTGATAGAGAGTGAATTAAATGCCACACTAAAATCGATAGCGGGCAACGTTAAAAACCGCACCATGGTACTGCCATTAAAAGATTATATTGACTTAGTAGAATGGACTGGGCAAG
This sequence comes from uncultured Kangiella sp., assembly GCA_964476655.1. Lineage (GTDB taxonomy): Bacteria > Pseudomonadota > Gammaproteobacteria > Enterobacterales > Kangiellaceae. The sequence goes on from CAYZBK010000003.1 coordinate 87,792, forward strand.
CAATTATTTATCCCGATAAAGCCAAGCTACCGTCTAGTTTAGCCGCCACCTTTCAGCATTTAAATATTCAACAGGACAACTGGTTAGGTCAGGTTCAACAGTATGGTGGAACCTATTATCGTTTTGTTGGGTGTTTGGACAAGATAAAAGCAAAAACGAAAGCTTTAGGGCAACAATGGTTAAAAGGATTAAATCAAGTTCAAAAACTGTATCTTGTTGACCGCTAAAATCTCTTCATTCAAATCAATACCATTTAATCTTAGTTTTAAGCGACTTACTGCTGTCTGCCATTTAAGAAAATGGGCTAAAACAAACTAGAATATCCTAAAGTATTTTTAACTCATCTTAATTATTCATGTTTAACACCATCACGATTGAAATATCTTAAAAATGTGTCAGTGATTGACTATATAGTGACTGTCTTTAACTGATCCTTCAGATTACTCTGGGAAATTTGAAGGCATTGAGTATTTTTTAGATCGTGACCCACACAATAACATTGAGATGTATTTTGATAAGGATAGTGGGGATTGCATATTTTGCTCTACTTTCTAAAACTCATAACACAAAAATATTAAAGACATATATGGACACCTCCAATAAGTCAAGGCAAAGCTAATCTC
>CAYZBK010000004.1:0-6474 GCA_964476655.1 uncultured Kangiella sp.
TAAAAAAGCGGAGGTTTACTCCGCTTCACTTTCTAGTTTATGTTCTAAATAATGGATATTGCAGCCACCTTTTTGGAAATTCTCATCAGCCATAATGCGACGTTGTAATTCGATATTGGTTTTAATGCCATCAATAACTACTTCATCTAACGCCATTTGCATTCTTGATAAAGCAACTTCACGAGTTTCGCCGTAAGTGATTAACTTTCCAATCATAGAATCATAATAAGGAGGTACTTTGTAACCAGAATAAATATGAGAATCCCAACGCACACCTGGTCCACCTGGCGCATGGTAACGAGTAATGGTTCCTGGCGATGGAATAAATGTATTGGGATCTTCAGCATTAATTCGACATTCAATTGAATGACCGCGCAGTTGAATATTTTCTTGTTTAAAAGACAATGGTTGTCCTTCTGCAATTCGAAGCTGTTCTTTAATAATATCCACACCAGAAACTAATTCTGAAACAGGATGTTCAACTTGTACTCGGGTATTCATTTCAATGAAATAAAATTCACCTTTTTCATACAAAAATTCAAAAGTGCCTGCTCCACGATAACCCATTTCAATACAGGCTTGAACACAGCGCTCTCCAATAAATCGACGTTTCTCTTCAGTGATACCGGGTGCTGGTGCTTCTTCGACTACTTTTTGATGACGACGTTGCATTGAACAATCACGTTCACCTAAGTAAATAGCATTGCCGTGTTTGTCTGCCATAATTTGAATTTCAACATGGCGTGGCGTTTCTAAGAATTTTTCCATATAAACAACATCATTATTAAATGCGGCTTTAGCTTCTGCTTTGGTTAATGCGATAGACTCAATTAATTCAGATTCTTTTCTTACCACACGCATACCACGTCCACCACCACCGCCAGATGCTTTAATGATGACTGGATAGGCAATTCTTTTTCCGATAGCGAGATTTGCTTTTTCATCATCACCTAATGAACCATCAGAACCAGGAACACAGGGAACTCCGGCTCTTTTCATTGCAGCAATCGCTGAAACCTTATCACCCATTAACCGAATACAGTCAGCGGTAGGACCAATAAATTCGAAACCACTTCGTTCAACCTGCTCTGCAAAGTCGGCGTTTTCAGCTAAAAAACCATAACCCGGATGAATTGCAACCGCACCAGTTACTTCTGCAGCAGCAATAATGGCGGGAATGTTTAAGTAACTTTCTAATGGGGAGGCTGGACCAATACAAACGGACTCGTCAGCCAAGCGAACATGCATTAAACTTTCATCAGCTGTAGAATGTACAGCAACGGTTTTAATCCCTAACTCTCTACAAGCTCTTAATATTCGCAGAGCAATTTCTCCGCGATTGGCTATTACCACTTTATCAAGCATTTTTATTTCCAAATAGTGTCATTTTAAACAAAAACAAATTAACGCTAATTTGTTTTCTCACAAAAGCTTTAAGCTTTTTTATTCAATAATAAAAAGCGGCTCATCAAATTCAACGGCTTCACCATCGCCGATAAGGACTGATTTAATTGTACCGGTTTTATCTGCATCAATTTGGTTCATCATTTTCATCGCTTCAATAATACATAAAGTATCACCAACATTAACTTTATCACCAACAGACACAAAATTACTGGCACCAGGTGATGGTGCTAAGTACATGGTTCCAACCATTGGAGATTTTACTTGGTGTCCACTTATTTCTGTGCTTTCTGCTACTGGTGCGACTACGGCTGCAGGGGCTGCCGCAATAGGGGCTGGAGCTGCAACAGCACCAAGTAGTGGCGCAACAGCTCGGGTAATACGAACTGATTCCTCGCCTTCTTTGATTTCGATCTCTGCGACGCCAGACTCTTCGAGTAATTCAATTAATTTCTTAACTTTTCGAATATCCATAATACCTATTTACCTTTTAGTTGATATTTTTAATAATTAATTTTGTAGTTTTTTTATTGCGGAATTGAGTGCCATTAAATAGCTATCAACGCCAAATCCTGCAATGATGCCGACGGCTAAATCTGAGAAGTAAGAATGCTTTCTAAATGCTTCTCTTGTATGCGGATTGGAAAGATGAATTTCTATAAACGGAATTTGCACACTGGCCAAAGCGTCACGAATTGCCACGCTAGTATGCGTAAAAGCCGCTGGATTGATCAGAATAAATTCAACCTTCTGGTTAATGGCATTTTGAACCTGATCAATAATTTCGTGCTCTGCATTTGATTGAAAGGTAACTAATTCAACCGCAGACTCTTTAGCAATTGTTTGCATTTGATTTTCGATATCTTGCAAACTTAATGATCCATAAATTTCAGGTTCGCGAGTACCGAGTAAATTAAGGTTAGGACCATTTAAGAGTAATATTTTCATTTAGTTTTTTATTGTCTTCTTCTATTTAAATCAAGTTATCGTCTTTAAACAGGTTATTGCCTTTAAAAGCAAGCTATACGTTTACATGTAGACAGTTATTGAACGATTTTGTTCTTTAATTAATCAATTTTAGTCTTTCTTAGAGACAAAGGTGACTAAAAGACGTTAAAATCTTAAAAAAGTTTAAGAATGAGACTTTACGCTGTATTGGGTTAAATGAAAAGAACTTTGTTCACAAAAAAGAATTGTTTTTCACGTTTTTAGATTTTAGTGACTTAAAAGCGATTTTAGTTAATTTTTTGCTACTTATTGTCTACTAACCTAGAGTTCGGGATAAGAATTCAGTTTTTTTAGCTCTTTTGAAGGAGTTTTATTTGATTGCGAATCATTAATGCCGCTAGCAATAAGGCTGACAAAGTATAGAGTAGCGAATCATTTAAGCTATGTTCATGAGCAGCTATAACCGGAATGATGAAGCCAAATTTTGCAATAAGCCAATTGGCTAAATAACCAATGCCTATGCTAGCGGTCATTAAACTAAAAAGATAAGAGATTAAAACAGGCGTTCCCAGCTCTTGTCGAATCATGCCCATTGTTGCAATGTTAGTTGCGGGACCCGCAAGCATGAAAACTAAAACAGCGCCAGGCGACAACCCAGCCGCTAAAAAACCTGCGGCTAAAGGTGTTGAAGCCGTGGCGCAGATATACATAGGAATGCCAATCACCGCCATAACAACCATGGCTAAAAATCCATCTCCCCATTGTAATAAAAAATCAGTTGAAACCCACGTTTTGATGGCGGCTGCAAGTAATAAGCCGATGAGCAGCCATTTGCTAATGTCAGAAAGTAATTGGCCACTAGAAAATTTGAGTGAATTGAGTAAAAGCTGTTTAATATTACGTTGTTTCGATGTGGATTGCGGTTCTTTTTTACCACAACAACTTTGAGTTTCTTTGGCCGTATTTGCTTCGACAATGTTTGCTTGTTTTTTTGCACTTTTACAGCAGGAGTTAGAGTTCTCTGATTGTTTTGCAGAATCAGTTTGTGTTGTAAGGGGTTTTAATGCGAAGAATTTAACCATGACACCTGCATAAATAGCGGTAAAAACCGCGGCAAAAGGTCTTATAATCGCAAAAAACGGTCCTAAAAGAGCATAAGAGATTGATATTGAGTCCACACCTGTTTCTGGTGTGGCAACTAAAAAAGAAATGGTACTCGAAGGCGAGGCGCCTGATCGTTTTAAACCAATAGCCGCAGGGATCACGCCACAAGAACATAAAGGTAACGGAGCACCTATTAATGCCGCTTTTATAATTGAGCGAAAGCGGTTATCACCCATATGCTTTTGTAATAACTCCATTGGCACTAGCCATTTCATAAAACCAGCTATTAATAGGCCTAATAGTAGCCAAGGTGCAGATTCAGTGAAGAGTGCAATAAAATTAAGTAAATATTCAGTCATTATTATCTTTGATCGTCATTAAGTCTTATAAAGAGAGTATATCAAAATGAAAGGATATTAGAGAGCTAAAAAGTTTAGTGGTTAAGCGTAAGACAAAGTACATGGATGTATTGTTTAATTGGAGGCAAATTATTATATTTAGCACTCAAAAGGGTTGAGTGCTAAAAAATGATCCCCATATAGCCTTTGTTGTTTAATTTTAATTAATCGCTAATTCGACAATTATTATAAAGAGTAGAGTTAGCAATCTTTAGGAGAAAAAATCGATGAGTATTCGTCCTTTACATGACCGCGTTTTAATTAGACGTATAGAAGATGAAACAGTTAGTGCAGGCGGAATTTTAATACCAGACAATGCTAAAGAGAAACCAAGCCGTGGAGAAGTATTAGCGGCTGGAAATGGTAAGCATTTAGATAACGGTGATGTGCGCCCACTAGAAGTAAAGGTTGGTGATAAAGTTCTTTTTGGAAAGTACTCAGGAAGCGAAGTCAAAGTAGATGGCGAAGAATTATTAGTGATGCGTGAAGATGACATTGTAGGCATCATCGAGTAACTGAATTAATCAAATTTATTGAATAAAATTAACTAATTAGAGGAATCAATCATGTCAGCAAAAGACGTAAGATTTGGTGATGACGCTCGCTCACAAATGGTGAATGGCGTTAATATTTTAGCAAATGCAGTAAAAGTGACTTTAGGACCTAAAGGCCGTAACGTTATATTAGATCGTTCATTTGGCGCACCTACGGTCACTAAAGACGGTGTTTCTGTTGCCAAAGAAATCGAATTAGAGAATAAATTCGAAAATATGGGCGCACAAATGGTGAAAGAAGTTGCATCACAAACGTCTGATGTTGCTGGTGACGGAACAACAACGGCAACGGTACTCGCTCAATCTATATTAAATGAAGGTTTAAAATCAGTTGCCGCAGGCATGAATCCAATGGATCTTAAGCGTGGTGTTGATCAAGCGGTTAAAGCTATTGTGGCTGAATTACAAAGTTTTTCAGTGCCTTGTGAAGATGATAAAGCAATCGCTCAAGTTGGCACAATTTCTGCCAATTCAGATAAAGATGTGGGTGACATTATTGCTACTGCCATGGGTAAAGTGGGTAAAGAAGGTGTTATAACTGTTGAAGAAGGTTCAGGGTTAGAAAATGAATTGGATGTTGTTGAAGGCATGCAATTTGATCGAGGATACTTATCACCTTACTTTATCAACAACCAAGAAAGCATGTCAGTCGAAACTGAAGCACCTTTCGTATTAATTGTAGATAAGAAAATTTCAAACATCCGTGAATTGTTACCAGTACTTGAAAACGTTGCTAAAGCGGGTAAACCATTATTAATTATCGCTGAAGATGTTGATGGTGAAGCATTAGCGACTTTAGTGGTTAATAATATTCGTGGCATTGTTAAAGTTGCCGCAGTAAAAGCGCCTGGTTTTGGTGATCGTCGTAAAGCGATGTTAGAAGATATTGCTATTTTAACTGGAGCAACAGTTATCTCTGAAGAAGTTGGTTTGTCTTTGGAAACAGCAACATTGGATGATTTAGGAACGGCTAAAAAAATCTCAATCACTAAAGAAAATACCACCATTATTGATGGTGCAGGCGAAAGTGCTACGATTGAAGCACGAGTTGAAATGATACGTCGTCAAATTGAAGAAACATCTTCAGATTACGATAAAGAAAAATTACAAGAACGCGTGGCTAAATTAGCGGGCGGTGTGGCAGTGATTAAAGTGGGCGCGGCTACTGAAATCGAAATGAAAGAAAAGAAAGCTCGTGTAGAAGATGCGCTTCACGCAACTCGCGCAGCAGTAGAAGAAGGTGTTGTTCCTGGTGGTGGTGTTGCACTTGTTCGTGCCGCAGCAAGCATTGGAAAATTAACCGGCGAAAATGATGATCAAACCGCAGGTATTCATATTTTATTAAGAGCGGTTACGTCGCCTTTGCGTCAAATTGTTAATAATGCGGGTGATGAAGCATCTGTTGTTCTTAACGCTGTTAGTAAAGGTAAAGGCAATTACGGGTACAATGCCGCGACTGGTGAGTATGGCGATATGATAGCCATGGGAATTTTAGATCCGACAAAAGTAACTCGTAGCGCTTTGCAACATGCGGCTTCGGTGTCAGGTTTAATGATTACTACTGAAGCAATGGTAACGGATTTACCTGCTGATGATGCACCTGCTGCACCTGATATGGGTGGCATGGGCGGAATGGGTGGTATGGGCGGAATGCCTGGAATGATGTAATATATAAATTATTCCAAATGTTGATTTAAAAAGCTCCTTTTGGAGCTTTTTTTATGTCCGGTAAAAACAAGCTTGATTAACGGACAAATTACTAGATTACAAACTAAACTTAGTTCAGTATCGGTTAATCCAACTAAGAGTAAATTGTTTTGTTTGAACTGAATCAATGGATTAACTTGTAGTTAAAATAATGGCGTAGAGGCGTTTTATGAAATCAATCAGTTATGTTGTTACACGTTATATCGTTAGCGCGATAATACTGAATGTTCTGTTTGCATGTGGCAGTAGTTCTGGGGGAGATAAAAATACACCTCAGTTTGCTAACCGTGCTCCCGTTGTTAATCTCGACGCTGATTTTTCTGCGGTTGAATTAACCACCGTGGTGCTGGATGGTAGTG
>CAYZBK010000004.1:6574-8099 GCA_964476655.1 uncultured Kangiella sp.
AGTGGAAGCTCTGATGATGTTGCTATTATAAGTTACCTGTGGCAACAAGTTTCTGGTCAATCAGTAGTTTTGATGAATGCCAATAGTGCTAGCGCTTCTTTTGACGCACCGGCATTTAATGCGAGTCAAACTTTATTGATGGCCTTTCGTTTAACTGTCACGGATTCAACGGGGGCCACTGCAACGGATACTGTGGATGTAACTATTATAGAAACACCAGCCGAAATAACCTTATCTGGAAAGCTTAGTTTTGATTTAATTACACACAATAATGTCGATGGGCTTGATTATAATAATATAACCCAAGCTAATATTCGTGGGGCAACGGTTGAATTATTGGATGCTAGTAATTCTACAATATTAGATACCGTAGTGAGTGATGCAAATGGTGATTATAGTTTTGTTGTAGCCGCTTCATCTAATTATGTTGTTCGCGTTAAAGCTGAATTAAAACAACTAGGTGCAACACCAAGCTGGGATTTTAGTGTGGTTGATAATACCAATGGAAAAGCATTATATGTTATGGATTCTGCGACGCAAAATATGAATATCACGTCAATGGTGATTGATTTGAATGCCGGATCAGGTTGGACCGGCTCAGGTTATACGCAAACTAGAGTGGCGGCACCTTTTGCTATTCTTGATTCAGTTTATAAAACTAAAGAAAAAATCGTGGCCGCAGATCCTGCTATTGCGTTACCGGCACTTAAACTTAATTGGAGCGTTAATAATGTTAATGTTGAGGGTGACACAACGTTAGGCCAAATCATAACGTCTCATTTTAATGGCAGCGAAATTTATATTTTAGGCAGTGCCGACAGCGATACTGATGAATATGATGATCATGTCATCATTCATGAATGGGCGCATTACTTTGAAGGCGTATTGTCTCGTTCAGATTCTATTGGAGGTAGCCATGGAGCTGGCGATAAGCTTGATTTAAGAGTTGCCTTGGGTGAAGGTTTTGGTAATGCTTTTTCAGCAATCATAACAGATGATCCTTTTTATAGAGATTCATTTGGTGTTAATCAAAGTTTGTATTTTAATATTAATGTTGAGACTAACCCAACAGATAGTAATAAAGGCTGGTTTTCAGAATCATCCATCCAATCGTTAATTTATGACTTATATGATTCAAACGATGATGGTTCAGATGTTATCAGTTTAGGTTTTACGCCTCTCTATCAAGTGCTGGTCGGCGGTGAAAAAAATACGGAAGCCTTCACCTCTATCTACTCTTTTATTAATCAACTAAAAATCATTTCGCCAGGCAATGCAGTGGCAATTGATTCGTTGTTATTATCTCAAGATATTCGAGTGAATGATGATTTTGCTACAGGAGAGACAAACCATGGTGGCGACGCTAGAAATCTTCCTATATATCAATCGCTAGTTATTGGCGGAGGAAGCGTTGAGGTTTGCAGTTATGGTAGCAATGGACAGTTTAATAAATTAGGTAATCGAAAACTTTTAATTTTTGACATTGCAACTACAGCTTCCTACAGTTTTACCCTATTAGCCAAAT
>CAYZBK010000004.1:8199-22814 GCA_964476655.1 uncultured Kangiella sp.
TTTTTCATTATATACAACCTTTTAACTACGGTTAGTGCGGTTTTTTTAAAGGTCTGATAATTAGACTTACTGTTAGCTGATTTTATTTATAGCTATGCAAATGGTAATTTTTTTATAGAAAAAATCACCATTAAATAATAGGTTAGTGGGGTAAATAATTACGAATTTTGACTGTTATAATACGGCACCTGGGGCGGAAATTTACCCATTTTATTTTGACATTTTCATCACTTTATCTGCAAGCCTTTCACCTCTTATCATTTCGCGATATCCTAATTTTTTTATTGCGAGACATTTAAGTATTTCGATTTCAAGCAAAGCGTCATTTTGACCTGAATTAAAATATATTGTTAGCTTCCTTTCTCCAGAGTCTCCAACGCTAACTTTGGTCACTTGTGATATTTTATTAAATAAATTTTCAATATCTTGAGGTGGCTCTTGCTCCATTTTGAAGGTTAAAACACTTGAGCGTGCGGTTAAATCGGCAATGTTTTCATGATGAGTAAGCTGGCCTGATTTTAGGATCAATATTTCTTGACATAAATCCTCAATGTCTTCTAAATTATGAGAACTTATAACAAAGGTAATTTCCTGTTGTTTGTGACGGATTAAATCGCGAATTTTTTTAGCCGATTCAGGGTCTAGACCTGCCGTTGGTTCATCCAGTAAAATTAATTCTGGACTGCCAATAAATGTTTGTGAAATTGACAATCGCTTTAACATCCCATGACTTAACTTGTCGGGTAATTGATTCCATTCTTTTGACAAATTGACAATCGCTAAAACTCTACGGGCTTCAGCTATAGCGGTATCACCTGAAAAATTTTGTAACTCTGCCAACATAATAAGCTGTTTACCAATTTTAATGCCCTGAACAAAAGAGGCATCTTGCGGTAAAATTGAGAGCCGACCACTTAAATTTGGATTAGCCGGATTTTCACCTAATACTTCAATATCGCCACTATTAGCCTTTAAAAAACCGCATAACAATGAAAACAGTGTGGTTTTACCTGCGCCGTTATGCCCTACTAATCCTGTGGACACTCCTTTACTCACCTTGAGAGAAATATTTTTAAGTACGCTTTTATCTGCAAATGATTTGCAAAGATTAGAGGTTTGAATAACTAGTGACATTATATATCTCTCCTTTGAAAAACATACCAGCCAGCTCCCGAAAAAATAGCCACAAAAAGCGCGGCAACCATACCAGCAGACAGCAAATCACCGAAATCTAAGCTTAAGTGTAACGATTTAGTCACGCTCGGCATTAGATAACCAATATTTTTTATTTCAGGCCAACGGATAGAAACGAAGGTAATAATAAGAGCTAATACTGAATAAAGACTAGAGCCCGTTAAAGCAGAAAGACTGGCAGAACCTAAGCTGGCCGAACAAAGAGCCATTATTGCTACAAAAGGAAGGCTGTAAAAAACAATTGATAATGTAATTTGTAAACTATACATAAAAACATTTATCAACGACGCATTGTTATCAATACTCAACGATAAAAATGCGGCGCAAAGAGTGACAATTAAATAGGCGAAATTGATACTAATGCAGTTACCTAAAAATCGACCGACATAAATTTCCGTTCGAGTACATCTTGGGATCAAGAAGCGAAGGTATTTACTACCAATATCACCAGCAGTCTGATTACTTGCAGCCAATAAAACAAACAGTGGCATGGTGCTAATAACCAACAAATAATATAAAGAAAGTGTCGCCGGATGTTGAGCAAATAAAACCTGTTGATCGCCATCAAAAATCCAGCTAAAGACGATATTTAGTAACCAGGTTTGGTCAAATTCATTGCTTGTTTGCGCAAGCGAATTAGCTACACCACCACTACATTGCCACAATACCCAAAACCAAAATATTGCAAAAAAGATTAAAAATAATTGGCCATGAGTACCTTGAAGTGTGCGAGCAATATCTTGTTTAATTAAGATTAAAACCTGATTTGCTCGCACCGATGAGTTTGATATTGACATTTAGAATCCTAACTAAAATTAAGCGCTGGTTTCCGAAGGTTCTTCTTGTATTGGTATGCCGATTGATTTTGCAGCGATTAATGCTAAAACTCCACCAACAATTCCTAAAACATTCATAACACCAAACGAGATAATTACAATGCTAATAACTTCTGCAAGAATAGAAATAATGCCAGCTATTTTAATAAAGCCTGGGTTTGATTCTTTAAACAAGAAAACCGCGCCAGCAATTAGAATACCAACACTAATTAAAAGGAAAATACCATAAACCATCAAACCGCCGCCAATAGCTTCACCATCATCAAGTGCATTTTTGATGACGTTTAAATCGGTTGGTTGATCTTCATTGATACTGTTATCTAAGTTATTTTTAGCCGCTTCTACCATTAGCTTTTCCGCGTATTGGGAGCCTCCGGATGTAATTGCTCCACCAGCCATATAGCCAAAAGATGCAAAAAGATTAAAGATTGCCGCGATGATTAAGATGACACCAGCCGTTATTTTCATAGATTACACTCCCTTATTTTAGTTAGTTTTTATTAGTAATTGATGCTTTGAAAAATTAAACTCTAAATTATTTTTGATTAAATGTAAGCAATAAATATCTGCAATGCCTCGCTTACAAGCAATGACGGTAATTCAATAAATAATTTTTGTCAATTTAACTAACAGATTAAAAGGATTCGAGTTCATCGGTTAAGAAATGATAAAGGGATATAATTAGTCAATTGAATGGACTAATGCAGAAGTGTTTACTTTAGCTTGAGGTTTTATTTTTTCAATTGAATCTAAATTAGCTATTAACAATTGACTTAAACCAACTAATTCAAATTCTTGGTTCAAGCTAGTGATATGTTGTTGTAAAAATTTGAAGGTTTCAGCATAAGGATGGCATATAACCACTACGTGGCCTCGTTTTCTTGCTATTTTTTTTAGTTTGCTAAATTGTTCTTCAATCGAAGATTGATGTCCTTTGTGATCTAAAAAAACATCTCGGCCAATACTCGCAATACCGGTTATTTTTGCAGTACTTTCTGCAATAGAATCTTGACTAGTTTTTGAATCTAAAAAGAAGAATGATTGATTTTTGGCTTCTTCCATTAGCCATTGCATTTTTTCGGTATTTTCTGTGAGTAAACTACCCATGTGATTATTAAAGCCAATGATATTGGGGATTGATTCAATGTCTTTTTTGAATGTGTTAATAAAGGTGCTTTGATCCATTGAGGATAATAATGCGCCGGGACCAAGTAAGTCAGGGCGAGTAAAAGCTTCCATGGGTAAATGCATGATGATTTCGTGCCCCTTGTTTGCCGCAAAATTTGATATGGTGATAGCGTGAGGTGTTTGAGGCAAAATTGCTGCTGTCATTTGTCCTGGTAGTGAAAGTAATTTTTTTGCGATAATTGAGTTGTCACCTAAGTCGTCAATCACAATGGAAATTTTTGGTTTTACTTTATGAGTTAATTGGTTTTCTTGAGGGGTAAGAAATGATGTGACTGACTTAGCTAAAAGTGGCAATGAAAAACATAAGCTAAGGCTTAACATGATTAAGGGCGTTTTTTTTTGAAATGTAAAAATGGTTATTTCCTTTTTATAGTCTTTATGTATTCAAAAGCCTGTAATAACTCTAAATTATTTAATGATTTTACGGGATAATGATTCTTTAATTTTTTTGTATTAAAGGTTATATCGGGCTTAATGCCAATATCTTGAATTTTATGCCCTTTGGGGGTGAAATACTGAGCGGTCGTTATCTTTAATCCCGCATCTTGCGCTAAAAAATAAATGCTTTGGATTGTTCCTTTTCCGTAAGATGGCTCTCCTATTACTGTTGCTAAGTGGTGTTCTTGTAATGCCGCCGCTAAAAATTCGCTCGCTGATGCGGTGTTGGCATTAACCAAAATAACCACATCAAAGTTTTTGTAAGGTGTTATTTTGCTAGCAAGGTAGGTCTCATTCGCATCTTCTGCTCTTCCCGTTGAAATTAATATTTTCCCCGAATCAATAAAATAATCAGAAATTTGGATCGCTGATTCGATAACACCGCCTAGGTTATTGCGCAGATCAATAATGATTTTATTTATCGGCTGTTTAACGGAAAGTTGACCGATAGCCTCAGTAAATTCAGTTGCACTTTTTCGAGTAAATTGAGAGAGAGCTAAATAACCAATATGATGAGGTAATAACTGATATTTCACGCTGGGAATTTCAATGACTTTTCTAGTTAGTTGATAATTATGTACACTAGAAATTTTGTTTTTAGTTAATAGGGCAAGCCTAAGTTTTACTTTAGAATCAACTTCACCTTGTAATAGTTTATAGGCGTCTTTTGCTGAAATGTTCTTAATATTGAGGTCGTTAATGGCGGTAAGAACCATGCCCTGGGATATTGATTGTTGGTAGGCAGGGCTATTTTTTATTACATTAATAATTTTAAGACCTAATGGGTGGTCAACAAAGCCTAAACCGACTCCAGCATATTGGCCATCAGTTTGTGCATTAAGAATTGCTAACTCGGTTTTATCAAAATATTGTGAATGTTCATCCAAACGTTGCACCATACCTCTAATGGCGGCAGTGATTAACTGTTGATCATTTGTTTCATTAATATAGGATGATTTGATTAAATGATAAGCTTCTTTAAACTGAGACAATGCGTCGGTGGCTATCGTAAAGTTTTGCTCTGAAACGGCCTTGTTAGGTTCTGTTTTGTTAGAGGGGTTTTTGTTAGAAATCACTTTATTAGAAGTGGTTTTATTGGAAGAGCTAGCGTATACAGAATGTGAGATGAAAATTGTTGAGATAAATAATATTATCAAAGCCAATATTTGAGTAAATCTTGAATGTTGAATTCTAATCATTTTTATCAGTGGTGTTATTAATAAAATAAAATATTATAATATAATGTTCTGCTTCTTTAGATGATAGAGCTTAACATCTCGTTAATACAGAGAAGGATAAATAAATTATTGTTTTATTTATTTAAAATGCGTGTTAATTCACAATTACAAATTTGTGTGCTCTATTGTCAGTCATTTCGTTTAAAACCGAAACTATGAGTATTGAGCAGCAACAAAACAAGCTCTTTCTTTAAGTGAATCATAGAACTCGGCGAGTTGAGTTCTTTCCGTGCGCCATTGAATGTTTGAATGACGAAAATCAATGTAGCCTAAAGCGCAAAATAAAGCGATGTGGATAATACTAAAGTTCTCAGGTAGTTGACTTAACCTTTTTTCTACTTCGATTAACGTTCTTTCTATCGCTGAGCTATGACGTTGGCACCAATATTCAGATTTTGCTCCCTCCTCTTCTTTCATTATTTCAAAACGTAAACTAACGCTACAATCAATTAATCCAGAACAGATTGAATAAAAGGTTTTAAGTTTCCAGTCGGCATAAACGGCTTCAAATAAAGTGCCGCCACTGATATTGGCATCTAAATAATCACAAATTACCTCACTGTCTAAAATTGGTTCTTGGTTATCGACTAAACAAGGAATTTTTCCTAAAGGATTAACGGCTAAAAAATCTTTGTCATTATCAAAGGGAGAGCTTTCACAAAAATCAATTTGTTGTTCAGCATTTAATTCGGCAATTGTTGCTCTAACACAGGCTGAAAAAGGTGATGTTTTAGTGTAAAAAAGTTTCATGTTTTATAACTCAATTTGATTGTGGCGGCATCTACCGTCATTTTAGCAATATTTTTAGTTTTATATCAGTTTTAAATGGCTATAACAACCAAGGTTGATAGACATTTATATTAAAGGACATTATCCTTTAAAATTCGTATTAGATAAATTGTGTTGATGGGTGAAATGGCTGAAGAGATCGAATTAATTATAGGTAATTCTAACTCCAATTTTTCAGGGGTTACTTCAACCATGCTACAAGTTTTATCTCATCAGCAAAAATTAATTAACTTAAGAGTGATGGGAAAACATCATTTACCAGATCCATCGGTTTATATCAGTTTTTGGCAAGTCGCAAAGTTATGCCGTAGACCATTGTCAAATGGACGATTTCGAATTTTCCAAGCTCGAAGAGTCGACGAAATGATTCAGGCGTTGTTATTAAAACACCTTTTTAGAGCAAAAATTAAAATCGTTTTTAGTTCAGCTGCTCAGCGTTATCGTTCAGGTTTTACTTTATGGTTAACAAGACGAATGGATGCAGTGATTGCGACTTGTGAAGCTTCTGCTAAATATTTACAAAATCCACCTGATAAGGTTATTTACCATGGCGTTCAAACTAAATCTTATGTTCCTGCAATTGATAAACTAGAAGCGTGGAAGAACCTTCAGTTAGCGAATAAGGTTAAAACCACTGGAAAATATGGTATTGCTATTTTAGGTCGAGTAAGAAAGCAAAAAGGCGTTCACCATTTTGTGGATGCTTGTTTAGATGTTTTACAAAAGCACCCAGATTTTACGGCGGTTGTTATTGGACCTATTAGCGAAAGTCATCAAGCATTTGTAGATGAATTAAAAAATAGTATTGAATTAGCGAAGATGTCAGACAGGATTATTTTTGCTGGCGAACAAAATTTTTCTGAGATCCCTAAAATTTTTTCGAGTTTGTCGTTAGTAGCGGCTTTAAGTGATAATGAAGGTTTTGGATTAACTATTTTAGAAGCAATGTGTAGTGAAGCGGCAGTACTAGCCACAGAGGCCGGTGCGTGGCCAGAGGTCATTCGACAAGGCGTTGATGGATATGTGGTGCCTGTTAACGACATCGAACAAATTAAAGATAAATTAGACAATATGCTTTCAGATCATAATCGACTAGTTAAAATGGGACAAGATGGGCGACAACGAGTATTAGATCATTACACCGTTGAGCGAGAGGCTCAGCAGTTGTGCGACTTCTTTAGAGCGATGTAAGAAAGCCAAAGACTGACTCTCATTAATTTTAGTCGTTTGAGAAGTTTTTTTTAAGATAGTTAATAATATCCAAAGATTCATACATCCAATTAACACCTTCTTCATTTTCTATTCGCAAGCAAGGTACGGTTGTTTTGCCTCCGCCGAGCCTTAATTCGTTTCTAAATTCAGTATTTTTTTGAATATCACGCATTTCGATATCAATTTTCAACTCCGCAATGGTTGAGCGCACGCGATGACAAAATGGGCAACTGGTAAAATGGTATAGTCGATGGTTTTTGATTATAGTCTTCGGTATTTTTGCTTTTGGATTAAGAAAAGATAACATATTATGGCTCATATAAGCGGTGTATATTTATGATTCATAACCTTTTTGAAATCGGCTAATTTAAATCGTATATTGATAGTATTTCAAGCTAAATTGACTGATTTTCATGGAGTTTGTTACAAAATGGCTATATAACTAATTAATATTAGAAAAAAGTGCCAAAATTAGCCAAAATCGGCACATGATTATTTGTCAAACCAATTCACTGCGAGTATCCTCTCGTGTTAAGCATCACCATCATCATTTTTGCTGACGGTGTTTTTTGTATGTTTGATAAATAAGGTAATCATCAAATTTTAAAAGCCCCGCTTAGCCAATAAACGGGGCTTTTTTTATGTCCGCCAATCGAACACATTTTTAAAGAGTATTAAAGAGAATATTATGAGCTTAAAACTAGTCTTACCAAAAGGAAGGATCAATACCAAGGTTCTTAAACTACTATCTGATTGTGGTATTGAATTAATTGGAGGTGATCGTGATTATCGCCCTAAAGCTTACGGATTTGACTTCGAAGTTAAATTACTTAAAAGTCAAAATATTGCTTCAATGATTGAACTTGGTCAACACGATATTGGCTTTTCCGGGATTGATTGGATTAAAGAGCATAACTGTCAAGTTGAAATATTAAAAGACCTTGCTTATGACCCAGTGAGGATAGTCGCTTGTATTCCAGAAGATTGGGATTGGCAAGAAATGCAAAAGCGACCGTTAATCGTTGCTTCAGAATATAAAAATATCAGTTGTGAGTATTTAGACCGTTTAGGACTTGATTATCAATTATTACGTTCTTATGGCGCAACAGAGGTTTTTCCACCAGAAGATGCTGACATGATTATTGATAATACTTCGACGGGTTCCACCATCCTCGCTAATCGTTTGAAAATTGTTGATACCGTGATGACAAGCTCGACTCAATTCATCGCTAATGTTGATGTGATGAAAGATACGGGCAAACGACAAGATGTTGAAGATTTATTGATGTTGATGGACGCGGTGACAAATGGTCGTGAAAGAGTTTTAATAGAAATGAATTGTGGCAATGATTCAATTGAATCAATTGTTGGTTTATTGCCTGCAATGAGAACGCCAACAGTTTCACCACTCTATAAAGATGAAGGTTTTTCTGTGAAAGCGGCTGTGAAAAAGAGCGAAATAAGAGCGCTTTTACCCAAGTTGATTTCAGCGGGCGCAACAGATATTTTAGAAACAGCAATCCGTAAAGCAATTTAATAATACTTAGTTTAATTATAATTAGTAAAACTTAAAGATTAGCTGAAGAAGAGATCAATCATGGGTGTTTTATCAGACAATACAAACAGTAGCTCATTGAGTGCTAGTGGCGATTTTTTAAAACTAGATTTTAACGAGCGCTCTGATAAAAATAATCCGCTAACGAGTGAATACCCGTTTGGTGATTTATTGTGGCAATACCCAGATAGGCAACCGCTAGAGAAAAAGATAGCGGACTTAAATAATTTATCTAGCGATCAAGTGTTATGCACTAATGGTGGCGATGAAGCCATTATGATTTTAATGCGGATCATAAAAGAAGGCACGCCATTAATTTTACCTCTCCCAGCGTTTTCCCAATATACCTGGGGTGTTAAAAGTTGGAAACAGCAAGCGGTTTTAATTGATGGACAATCTAATTTAGCCATTGATATTGATGCGACACTTGTGGCTATTAATAATAGTAAACAATCAGTAACTATTTTAACTCGCCCTAACAATCCTACTGGCGAATCAATTAGCATTGAAACATTAAAAACTTTTCTTGAAACGGCAAAAAAACAATCAAGTTGGATTTTTCTTGATGAAGCTTATATTGAATTTTCTGATGAGAGTTCTGTGGCTTCTTCGTTATTGAATCAATATGATAATTTGGTTATTTTAAGGACTTTTTCAAAAGCTTATGGGTTAGCTGGAATACGTTTAGGTTATTTAATGGGTGCTGAAGCTTTAATTGAACCTTTTAGAGAGCGGTGTATGCCGTTTAATATTCCAACACCAAGTTTACAAATTGCATTACGGGCAATGCAAGAAAGTAACCAGCTCGAAATGAAAAACTATTGTCAGACCATTCGTGAGAATCGACAAAAAATATCAAGCTGGTTAGTGAGTATTGGGGTAAAAGTTTTTCCAAGTCAAGCAAACTTCTTATTATTAAAACTACCTACAAACCAAGCCAAGGCGGTAAAATCTTTTTTAGCAAAAAATAGAATCTTGTTGCGCACATTTACAGAAGGTGAATTGATTGATTGTTTAAGGATCTCAATTCCTTATTGTATTGAACGTTTATTTGACCTACTAAAGCAAGCATTACAACCACAGCTTATTTGTCTTGATATGGATGGAGTTTTGATTGATACATCGTCAAGTTATGATGAAGCAACCAAAGCAACGGTATTACAGCTTTCAAATAATACGATTGTTCAATCTCAAATTGATGATCTTAAGCGCCGAGGTGGTTATAACAATGATTGGGTTTTAACTAAGCGATTGTTAGATGATTTAAACTGTCAGTTTTCTTTAGATGAAGTGACTAAGGTTTTTCAAGAAATTTATGTTGGAAAAAATAATGATGGACTTATGAATAACGAAGTTCCATTAATCCAATCGGCTCTAGTCAGTAAAATAAATCAAAGCACAAAAACTCAATTTGCTGTCGTAACAGGAAGACCATACAAAGAAGCAACAATAGGCAAAAAATTGGTTAACTTAAATGAATTAGAGTTAGTGAGTTTAGATGATGTTGAATTGCCAAAGCCGTCGCCTGAAGGTATTCAAAAACTGCAAAAAAGGTTTTCATCGTCTAGTTGGATGTGTGGCGATAACTTAGATGATATGCAAGCCGCTGTTGGCTCTAACAGTTTAGCTATTGGCATTGGAGAAGAAAATCAAGATATTCTTTATCAAGCCGGTGCTGATATTGTTCTTAAAAGTATTAATGATTTGGAGGAATGGTTATGTCCGATAAACCAATAAAAATTTCAAGAAAAACAAAAGAGACCGATATTCAATTAGAGCTAAATATTCACGGCTCTCAACAGTTAAATATTTCAACGGGCATTGGTTTTTTTGACCACATGATTGAGCAATTGGCTTCTCATGCGCGATGGGATCTTAGTATTCAAGTGAAGGGTGATCTTGAAATTGATGATCACCATACCGTTGAAGATATTGCGATTTGTTTGGGTGATGCATTACAACAAAGCTGGCGTGCTTTGCCATCAATGCAGCGTTACGGCCAACGTCTTTTACCAATGGATGAAGCCTTAATCCATTGCGCAGTAGATTTATCGGGGCGTGGTATTTATGTTGGCGAATTAAAATTTACTCGTGAATTTATTGGCAGTATGAGTACAGAAATGTTTGAACATTTCTTTAATACATTGGCCATGAGTGCGGCTATGACTTTGCACGTAGAACCAAAATATTTTAGAAATAATCATCACCTAGTTGAAGGTTGCTTTAAATCCGTTGCTTATGCATTAAAAGAGGCACTTAGCCCAGCAACCGGTGACAATACGACCAAAGGAATGTTGTGAAAAAAGTATTAATTATTGATACAAAAGCGGGAAACCTTTTTAGTTTAAAAGCGGCAATAGAACGTCTTGGTTTTTCGACTAAAGTCTTGCAAAAACCGAATGATGAAACTTTTGATGCGATAGTTATTCCAGGGCAAGGACGCTTTGGAACGGTTATGACAAATATGGTGGCTAATGATTGGCCAAAGTATTTGATTTCAGCTCAAGAAAAAGAAATTCCAATGTTAGGAATTTGTGTTGGTATGCAAATATTTTTTGATGCCAGTGATGAAGATCCTAATGTACAAGGATTAGGTTGGTTTAGTGGAAAAGCTCAAGCGCTTGATTTTCCTAAAAAACCAATGGTAGGTTGGGCAGCATTAAGTAGTCAAATAGAATCATGGTCAGATAGCATTGTTTATTTTGTTAACAGTTATGCGGTAAAGCAAAGCGAGTACAGTTTAGCTGAAACTTATTACGGTGAAAAATTTTGTGCGGCAGTTAAAAAAGGCAGTTTTATTGGTGTGCAATTTCACCCTGAAAAATCAAGTAGTGCAGGTGAAAAATTGATACAACAAGCATTAACTGGCACGGTCGGAAATTAATATGGCTAAACCAATAAAAAATAGTTTATTGCCAAGAGTAATTGTGTGTTTAGATGTTGATAAAGGTCGCGTGGTTAAAGGCACTAATTTTAAGCAGCTAAGAGATATGGGAGATCCTGTTGAGTTAGCGTTAGCTTATGAGCACCAAGGAGCAGATGAATTAGTTTTTTTAGATATTTCTGCCAGTAATGAAAACAGACCAACAGCTTTAAAGTTAGTGACTGATATTGCTACCCACTTATCAATTCCATTTACCGTTGGCGGTGGATTAAAAAAATTAGATGACGTTAAGGCTTTTTTAGATGCCGGTGCAGACAAAGTCGCTTTAAATACTACGGCTGTTTTAAAACCAGAAATTATTGACCAAACAGCAGTCGCATACGGTAGTCAATGTGTTGTTGTGGCGATTGATGTTAATAAAAGCAATGAGAAGCTACAGTACTTTATTAATGGCGGACGTACCTTAGTTGAACAAGATTTTTATCAATGGACACAAGAAGTCGCCAATCGTGGAGCGGGTGAAATTTTATTAACCGCAATGCATAAAGATGGAACGGGTAGTGGTTTTGATACCGTCTTAACTCGAGAAATTAGTGAGCAAGTGCCAGTACAAGTGATTGCTTCAGGCGGAGCTAAAAATGAACAACATTTTTTAGAGGCATTTAATCAAGGAGCTGATGCTTGTTTAGCCGCAGGCATGTTTCATTCTGGTGATTATAATGTTGGTCAAGTAAAACAGTATTTATTAAAACATGGGCTCGCAGTTAGAGTTTAATATAAATTATAAATAAAAGAATAAAATTTTATTTATAAAAATAATTTTTAAAATGACAGGAACAAATATGTTAATTCCATCAATTGACTTAATGAATGGTAAAGCGGTTCAATTAAAACAAGGTAAAGAAAAAGTATTAGAGCGTGAAGATGTTTTTGCGTTACTTGAAGAGTTTTCTATATATGGAGAGGTGGCAATTATTGATCTTGATGCCGCATTAGGTCAAGGCGACAACAAACAATTCATTAAACAATTATTAAAAGTAAGAGCTTGTCGAGTGGGTGGTGGTATTCGAGATCTTGATACCGCCAAAGAATATATCAAAGCAGGTGCAAGCAAAATTATTATTGGCACAAAGTGCCGCGAAGAATGGGTGAAAAAACTTTCTAAAGAAACACTTATTTTTGCGATTGATGCAAAAGGTGATTATTGGTCGACTCAAGGTTGGAAAACAACCGAAGGAGAAAAGATTATTGATTTAATTCCTAAATTGGCAAAAAATTGCAGCGAGTTTCTGTACACACAAGTTGATAAAGAAGGTATGTTAGAAGGTATTGATAGAGTAAGAAATCAGCAAGTAATAGAAGCTTCACCAGTGCCTGTAACTATCGCTGGCGGTATTACTACTTTAGATGATATTAAATGGTTTACTAACCTTGGAGCCAATGGACAAATCGGCATGTCTATTTATACGGGAAAACTTTCATTGTTGGATTGTTTTCTAAGCCAAGTTGATTTTGACAAAATGCCATTGATCCCGACAGTTGTACAAGATGCAGATACCGATAAAGTATTGATGCTTGCTTATTCAAATCGTGAATCTTTAACTCAAGCTTTAACTGATAAAAGAGGCACTTATTGGAGCCGAAGCAGAAATGAAATTTGGGAAAAAGGTTTAACCAGTGGCAATGCTCAACAATTGATCCAAGCAGATGTTGATTGTGATGGCGACACCATTTTATTTAGAGTAAAACAAGTCGGAGACGCATGTCATTTCGACCGTTACAGTTGTTTTGCTTCTCAAAAGAAACCATTTGATTTAAATCGTTTAACGGATTTATTATCTCGTAGAAAAGAGCAGTTGCCGGAAAAATCATTTACAACGTCATTATTTAATTCAGCTGAATTTCGAGCTGAAAAAATTCTAGAAGAAGCCGATGAGTTAATTGAAGCACAGTCATTTGAAGACGTTAGATGGGAAGCTGCAGATTTGATCTTTTTTGCTCTGGTTGACGCATTGGCGAAAAATGTTGATATTAACGATATTACCAGTGAGCTTAGGAGCCGCTTTAATGATAATTAAAGCAAAAGATTGGTTACGTCCTGAGCTTAAGAGTGATGAGAATATTTCTACTAAAGTTTCTCAAATACTGTCTTCTATTCGGCTCGAAGGTGACAGTGCGGTTGAACGTTATTCTAAAGAGTTTGACCAACAATCGGTTAATTTTATAGAGCTAAAACCTTTTAATGAATATGATTTAACGGATGAGTTGAGTCGCTCTATTCAGTTAGCCGCACAACGTATCGAAAAATTTGCACAGTTTCAAATGAAAGGTCAAGAAAGCCGTTCCTTTACGGATGAAATGGGAACCTTTGGTCAAGTTGTCTCATCGATTGAAAGAGTGGGAGCCTATATTCCAGGAGGTCGTTACCCATTAATTTCAACCGCTTTAATGACTTTAATACCTGCTAAAGTTGCAGCATCGCCGGTTCGTATTGCTTGCTCTCCTTCGACACACCCAGCCATACTCGCCGCCGCATCATTGGCTGGAGCAACTCAGTTTATACAAGTTGGTGGCGTGCAAGCCATTGGCGCATTAGCTTATGGTTATCAGCAAATAAAGCCGGTAGACCTTATCGTAGGCCCTGGTAATGCTTGGGTTAATGAGGCAAAAAAACAAATTCAAAGTCAGATTAAAATTGATGGATTAGCCGGACCCAGTGAGTTAATGGCAATTTGTGATAACCAACAACCGATTGAATGGTTGGCATTAGATGCGTTAGCTCAAGCCGAACATGATCCTATGGCTTGCTCTTTGATTATTAGTGATGATATAAATTGGTTACAAAAGATGCTCAATTTCTTAGAGAGCAAAGAGGCGACAAAAAAATTATTAATCAATAAACAGATTGAATTAATTTTTAATGATAGCGTTGACTCATTAATTCAATTTAGTAATGACTATGCGCCTGAACATTTAATGTTATGTCATAGAGAAATTAAGCAAAATGATTTAGTTAATTATGGCTCATTATTTATTGGTGCGAATAGTGCTGTTGCACTAGGTGATTATATTTCTGGACCAAATCATACGTTACCCACCTTAGCTTACGCCAGACAAAATGGCGGTCTTAATGTGAGCACATTTTTACGCACATTAACCACTCAAAAATTATCAGATAAAGGTCGGCAAGAACTATCAAAAGTAGCCATGCCTATTGCAGAAGCAGAAAGTTTAAAATTTCATTATCAAAGTTTAAAAATTCGTAGTTAACTAACCTGAGA
>CAYZBK010000004.1:22914-65913 GCA_964476655.1 uncultured Kangiella sp.
TGAGAGACTTCTCGCTCGGCAAATCATGTTGAAAAGATTTTAATCTTTTTGTTAGCCACTAAAGGTTTTGCTTTAAGACTTAAATAAGCAATGTAGATTAATGGAATTAAAACAAACAAAACCCCCGCACGATAGCTTCCTGACAAATCAGCAATGAGTCCAATCATGGGAGGTACTAAAGCACCGCCAACGATCCCTGTACATAAAATTCCTGCGACGGTTCCGTGATGTTTTTTCATTGAATTAAGTCCTAAAGAAAAAATAGCAGGATACATTACCGACAGAAAAAATCCTGTTGAGCTATAACTAAAAATCGTTAGATTATAACCAAAAAGAGTCGTTTGGTTTTTGCTAAAAATAGCCACTAAATAACTAACGATTGCAGCAAGAGTAAAAATAAACAGCACTTTTTTACTATCTGCAATTTTCATCAGTCCCAGTCCTACAAAACAACCTACTGTCATTGCGCTCCAGAAAGAAGTAATTGCATTGGCACCATCAGTGACTGGATCAAATTGGTGATATTGCTGAAGAAATAATGAGATTGATGTTGTAATACCAATTTCTGTTCCGACATAAGCCATAATGCCAAAGAAAAATAATAAGACGGTTTTATCTTTTAATAATTGTAAACACAATTCAAAGCTGGCGACTTTTTCATCATCTTTTAATTCTACTTTAGGCAGCTTAAGAAAATATAAAACAACGAGCAATAACATTAATAAAACAGCAAACAACCAATAGACTGACAACCAAGGCATAGCTTCAGGAACTTTGTCGCCAAGCAATGAAAAAACTAAGTTTTGATCATCTTTAGTCGATAAAGATAAAACAAAATTAGAATAAACTTGTGGTGCAACTATACCGCCAACAGCAAAGAGGCATTGACCTAATACGGAATAAAAAGCGTAGTGCTCTTCTCCGCCAGCAACACGCAATAAAGGATTAATAACAACCTGTAATATTGCCATCGCGCTACCAATGCAAAACAATGAAATGATTGCAATAGAAAAACTAGGAAATTGAACAAAAACTAATGATCCTAGCGTTGCAATTGCTAATGCGCTTGAAACCATGGTTTTTTCCCCATGACGTTCCACCATTAAGCCTGCGGGTATGGACATAACACCATAAGCAATAAAAAAAGCAAATGGAAAAAATGAGGTAACCGTATTACTGATTTGAAAATCTTCTTTTAGTGATGGAAAAATAGGTCCCATCACGCCAGTTATAACTGATATAACAAAAAAAGTGACTAAAACAAATGCAACAATTTTTAAACTACGATTCATATTTTTTCCTATTAATTAAAATGATTCATCCATATCGGCAAGCGCTGTTGTGGCAATTAAGAACCAGGTTGAGTGAGGTAACCATTGTTCTACCCAGCGCCAATTTTTCCATCCTTTTTTAGCAGAATAATCAATCCCTTTTCCTATAGGGCTATCTACTCTACCTGTAATACCATTAGAAATACCACCTTTTTCCATCGTTAAACCAACATAGCCTTTTGGATTCTTTTCTCCAAACCCGGCTAAAAAACAAATATCGTAAGGATTTCTACCCAAAATCCAATCTAACTGATTCTGTGCTAATTGAGTTAAGGCGTCGCTGGAATTTTTACTTTCCGAGGTCGGTTTTTGATTGCTTTGAATAGATTTTAAGCCTAGAGTGATTGCTGCACTTAGTGATGCAAGGCGAGCATTTTCTCCCTGCCACCAATAATTTGTTTCATTGGCATGAGGAATAAAAAAACCACTATAAGTTTTTGAAGATAAAGTTTTGTTTTGAAAGCTCTTAAAATGTTGTCGGGCGTAGTTAAATGGATTGGATACTTGATGAGAGACTTCTAATTGGTAATTAATGTTTTTCTTTATTGTTTGTTTAACGTCTAGGATATGTTTTTGATCTTTTTCAATGGTTAAGTATTGCACTAAAGCAACGATGGGAAAACCTGCTTCTGCTGCGTGATAAAATGGCCGCTGAATTATATTGTTTTCTTTGCTCTCACTTAAAAACCAACCTTCATCGGTTATTTTATGATTAAGATTATAGGCTCGTTTTCTAGCTTCTTTTAAATACAGTTGATTTTTTGTCGCTTTAAATAGTTCTGTTGCCGCTAGTAAGGCGGTATAGTCATCTATAATATTTTCTTTTCCATTATCACAATATAGAATATTATTTTTTAATAAATGAGCAAACGCTTTTTGTGCAGATTCTAGATATATTTTTGCACTGTAGATACCAGTTTTATTGGTTTGTTTAGATAATCTATAAGCTCTTGCCAGCGCAGCTATGGCGACGCCAGCACCTTCACGAAAAGCCGCTTGATAGTCTTTTGTATAGTCGCCGTCTTTACCAACGTAGGCGGTTACCACTCTTTCAGAATTATTAGTGTGCCAGCGGTCAAAAACCGTCATGTAAAAATAACCTTGAGGATCTAAAATTTTAACTAAATAATCTGCGCCCCAGAAAACCTCATCAATAATCTTATTTTGTAATTTTATTTCTTTATATATATGAGGCAATGTTTGATAGGAATAATTGAGCGCCCATGAAACTAGTGCAAGTTGTTGAGGGTTAAAATAATTAGCATAAGATAAATGGGACAAATATTTTCCAGTGTCTCCGCCGGCATCATTCCAGCCACCACTTACATCAACATACCGTTGACTTCCAAAAATACGAATGTGTTTATCTTGTTCCCAGGTATGGCGATGGTCATTTCTGCTATTATAAAAATAATTTAAAATCGATTCTACTGATTGGGTGAATTGTGCTTGTTTGGCTATATTTATTGGCGAGCTAAAGATTTTTTTATTTTCAGTACTAACTTCTATTTTATATGTTCCGGGTTCTGCGAAGGAACTAAAATCCGCAATAAAATAATCTCTCTCACCGAGTTCTTTTGACCATTTATTAAATGTGGGTAGTGGTTTTAGTAAACCAGTAAAGGCTTGTTTGTTATTTTTTATGAGTATAAATTTTTTATTGGAAATGGGTTTGTTCTTTTGAACAGAAATAATCGCTGATTTTGGACCTATTAGATCAAAAGATAATTGATTGACATGTATTTTTACCTTAGACGATGTAAGCAACAGTTCTTTTGCTAAACTTGTTTGAGCATTGGAAAAAACGACTAAAATAATAAAAACATATTTCATTTTGTTACTCCTTTCTTTTCATTTTCTAAATAAACATTTATCTATCTGCTAACATTGTCTTCAGTTTCAAAATGATTAATAAATAACTTTGCGGCGCCTAATAGCGCAATATCTTCATCTTTGCTTTGGATAATGGATAAGTTTTTTACCACATTCTGATAGGGGAAATCGTTAAGTGATTGCCAAATTGAATTAATAAATAAGTCGAAAGACTTTGATACAGAGCCGCCTATCACAATCAGTTGAGGATCAAGTATTAATAATAATAAACTAATTCCTTTAGCAATGTGCTGACCAAATTCTTGGAAGGCTCGCTGTGCTTCTTGGTTACCTTCCTTAGCTTCTTTTGCAAGTAAGCTTCCACTTGCATTGAAATGCTGTTCAAAGAAATTACCTGAACAATAATCATCAAAGGTTGTATCTTTATACTGAACAGATCCAATCTCACCTGAGCTACAGTTTTTTCCACTATATAATTGATTGTTTAAAACAATGCCTGAGCCAAATCCAGTGCCCAGACAAAGCCCAATTATATCTGAAAATCCTTTTGCTTGACCGAATTGTGATTCTCCAAAGGTAAAACAGTTTACATCATTGTTAATATAAACAGGTAAGTTAAAATGGGATTGTAATTTTTGTTTTAATTCAATTTTATCCCAAGAAGGAATATTAATGGCGTTGTAAACAATTCCTTTTGATTGATCGACAATTGCTGGAACACCTATAGAAATTCCTGCCGTTGTTGAATTAATTTGTTTTGTAATACAATGAATCACATAATCGAGAATACTATTTTTACTTGCTAGAGTATTGAAATTGGATGAAATACTTGACTCAATCTGGGCATTAAAATACCGCCCGGCGTTTATTTTTGTTCCACCAATGTCTAGAGTCACAATCGAATTTTGTTCTGACCACATTTGCAGTTTATACCCCATAAAATTAAAATAATTAAAGCCATCTTTGATGCTTTAAATATTAGAGGTTTTTAGGGATGCAAAGACAACTATTTCAATTCTATGGCAGTACTATTCTATTTCTTAATCCCGATATAGGGAAATAGACATGCGCAGGTTAATTTTTTATATAAGCTTTTCTGTAATGAGAAGGGGTGCAGTTTTTATAGCGCAAAAAACGTCGATTAAAGTTTGAGGTATTGTTAAAACCACAAACATCACTAATTTGGCTAATGGGTAATAGTGTTTTAGTTAACATTGAGCAAGCTTTACCGATGCGTAGTTGATTAACTAATTCAGTAAAAGTTTGCTCTGTTCTATTTTTGAAAACACGGTGAAAATGATTGGTACTCATATGAGCTAAGGATGCCATATCTTCTGCAATAAGAGGCTCAGTGTAATTTTGTTGTATAACATGAATTACTTTATCGATTTTGTCAGATGAAGTGTCGGACTTTTTATTTGCATTAAAATGATCGCTGGAGAGTAGTTTTAATTCTTGATCGGAATACATAAGCCAGAGCATTTCCAATAGTAAAACTAGCTTTGTGTAAGAATTGGCTTGCCGCATTTTTAAAAAAATTGTTTCACAAGCAATGGCCACTTTAGGGCTAAAGGCAATGCCTCTAAATGATTGATCCAGTAGCTTTTTGATCGGTTGCATTTCAGGCGTTCTATTAATTAATCGCTCAATCCAAATGGTAGGGATCTGCGCAACATAGACTTGTTGAGGTGATCCCTTAATTGAATCATCCGATCGCCAAGCGTGGGGTAAGCTGGGTCCAACGAGTACGAGGTCTTTTTCTCCGTAGGGTTGAATATTATCACCAATATAGCGATCGCCATTGCTGTTGAGAGTTAAACAAATTTCGTACTCGGGATGATAATGCCAATGAAAGTCCAAAGATTCGACTTCGTATAACCAATAGCGCCATGATGAGGCATCACCTAGAATAATGTTTTCGCAGATAGGTTTAGATGGTTTTTTTAGCAAATTACTGTCCTCTTTAATCTCCAAAAGCATAACTAGTTTTTTCACTAGCAGAAAGCATAGGAGTGAAAAAGGAGCTAAGAAGGTAGAATAGTACTTATATTTAATAGCCAAGTATAGCTTGATTCTTGAGTTCGTAGCAAACTAGTGATTGCAAGAATAATAAAGAGAGATCATTGCTCACAGTAAAGTGGATAATTAAGTCGTTAATAATTATCACGCGAGACTATTGATTTGTGTTAGTAATTAACATAGCATGTATCTTGTCCTAAATGCTGTCAGCCGTATTCAATGCGTTTTGGCGCTTGCAAAAATTAAAACAACAATTACATATGGGGAAATAGTATGTCAAATTCATTATTTACAAAAAAGGCTCTGCATATTGCAATCTGTAGTGCAATGGTCGGAGCCGTGTCAACATCAGTTTGGGCAGAAGAATTACCACAAGTTCCTAAAGCTGAGGCCGCACAACAAGTCGATGATGCTGAATCGGAAAATACAGTTGTCATTACAGGCATGCGAGCAAGTGTTGCAACTTCGCAACTAATAAAACGAGTTGCTGATACGGTGATGGATGTTGTTACCGCTTCTGATATAGGAGCATTACCAGATAAATCAGTTACAGAAGCTATTATGCGTGTACCAGGGGTTACGGTTGAACGTTTTGCGGCATCAGACGATCCTAATCATTTTGCCGCAGAAGGCACTGGGGTGGTAATACGTGGATTAAAGCGTGTTCGTAGTGAAATAAATGGGCGTGATTCGTTTAGTGCTCGGCGTGATGGTGGTGGCTTGAATTATGAGGATATTCCTGCAGAGTTATTGGGAAGTATACAGATAACTAAAAATCACACAGCTGATCTAATTGCTGGAGGCATTGCTGGAACGGTTAATTTGGTGACTCGTAAACCATTTGATTCGGAAGAGATGATTGTATCAGGTCAAATTAAAGAAAGTTATGGTGACCATCGACAAGAATTGACACCTAGTCTTTCCGGCATGTTTAGTAATGTATGGGATACTAATGCAGGTACTTTTGGTTTTTTGATTGGTGGAGCTAAATCTGAATTTGCAGATAGAGGTGATGGTGTTGCGATTGACAATTTTTACGAACGGAGCGCAACAGCAGCTGAAATGCCTCAATTTGGTTTAAATGGTACGGAATTAACTGGTTATGCCGGGCAAACACTTTATGTACCAGCAGGTGTTGCTTTACGAAGGTCTGATTCTGAACGAGATCGTACAGGTCTTGTTTCATCGGCTCAATGGAAAAACAATGATGACACTGTCGAAGTCACTTTAGAATTCATTAAATCTAATGCTCAACTTTCTTGGGATGAGCGTACGGTTCAATATGGTGAGCAAGGTTTTAATGTTGATCCGGCTAATGCCCAAGTGAGTGATGCCGCTTTCGATTCTAATGGAATTATGGCGAGTGGTAGCTTGTTACAAGGAGCGCGTTCTGTTACTCAAACACGGTGGAGAGACACGGAAACTGATGTAGAAGATACAAGTCTACATTTAAAATATCGACCAACAGATGCGCTTAAGTTAGATTTTGATGTGCAAAAGATTAAGTCTGATTTTAAGGCTGTGGATTATACTATTAGTAGTGCTTTTTCAGAGGATAACGTGTACTTAAATACTACAGGTGATGTTCCAACTATTAATTATGTAGGGAATAACTTAACTTCTCCACTAACACGTGAAGAAATATTTATAAATTCTGCAATGGATAAAGAAGATGATCATGATGCAGAATCAACTTCTTATGCATTTGATTTTGAGTATGAAACAGAAAGTGATTGGTTGTACTCTGTAAAGGGGGGGGCATATTTTTCTGAAAAGAAACAAACTATTCGTGATTCATTATGGAACTGGGGTGAGGTTGCTTATTCTTGGGATACTTTTGCAAATGGTGGTTTTACTTCTAACGCCCTTGATAACCCTGAACTTTATGAAGAATTTGCATTTAATGCTACAGACTTTCATGGAGGAGGAGTGTTACCAGCTAATAACACGTTCTTATTCCCACGGTTAGAAAATGTGCACAATTGGCAGGATTATCATGATTCAACAGGAGTTGCTGGAACTAGCACTTTTGGAACCTTACGTGATCGCGCTGATGTTATTCCTGGCACCGCTTACTTGCCTTCGGAAATTTCTTCGGCAAAAGAAGACCGTAAAGAATTTTATTTGCGAGCAGATTTTTCTTTTGATGAAATAGAACACCCTATTAAAGGGAATATTGGTTTGCGCCACGTGCAATGGCAGGTTGAATCAACAGGGGCCACTCAGTTTCCGGAAGAGGTTCAGAGTTGGCAATCAGATTTCCCTTTTTATACTCCAGAACAGATGGCTTTTCAAAATAATGCTGATGGAGGCCAAGTAAAAGTTAAAGCTGGAAAATATTCTAAAGTGTTACCGAGCTTTAATTTAAGTCTCGATGCTGGAGATGATCAAATTATACGTTTTGCTATTTCAGAAAATGTATATTTCCCCGAATTTAGAGGCTTTCGTTTCTTCCGAACAATTACACAGTCTCATCAAAGTCTTTATGATAGCTCAGGAAATTTCACCGGTATTGCCAATGTTCAATTTGACGGAGAAACAGGTAATCCAGAAGTTAAGCCAGAAGAAGCATTGAGTATTGATTTCACTTATGAATGGTATTTTGCTGAAGATGGTTCGTTAACCTTGAGTTTATTCCGTAAGGATCTTGATAATATTATTCGTAAACGTTTGTTTACCGAAGATGTTACCAATCCTGTAAGTGGTCAAACCTTTCCAGTTAATTTTTCTAATAATGTTAATGAAGGTTCAGGAACATTAACAGGGTTTGAAATTTCATATACTCAATTTTATGATTCTTTGCCTGGCGCATGGGGCGGATTGGGTTTTAGTGCTAATTATACAAATGTTAGCCAAAATGGTGTAGGAGATAAGGATGGTTTTGGTGATGGTATCTCAGGGCAAGGAGGGCGTAATAATTTTCGAGCCTTTAATAACTTAGACTTGCCAGGTTATTCGGATGATACGCTTAATATTGCTTTGATGTATGCTAAATATGACATTGATGCACGTCTCGCTTGGAATTGGCGTTCTGAATATTTATTAACGAGACGAGACTCGGATTTATTTGCGCCTGTTATTGCCGATGATACGGGTCAATTAGATGCTTCGATTTCATATAAAGTGAATGACAGCATTAAAGTGGGCTTTGAAGCAAGTAACTTATTGGATGAAATTATTTCGACCAAAATGATGATGAATCAAAAGGGAGATTTAACACCAAGAAGCTTCTTTAAAACTGATAAACGTTATGGGCTTTATATTCGAGCTAATTTTTAGAAAGCAAAATAACCATAGGTTGTAAAAATGCACTGCTAGTTTATAGCGGTGCATTTTTATGTAATGTTGGAATTACTGGAAATCGTAAAACATGAGTCAGTTAAATAAAATTGTTATTGTTGGCGGAGGAACATCTGGTTGGATCGCCGCGGTTGCTATATCAAATCAACTGAAAGGAAAGCTTTGTGAGATTGAGTTAGTTGAATCTCAAGACATTTCTACAATTGGCGTTGGAGAAGCGGTTATTCCTCCATTTTTAACTTATTTAAAAATTCTTGGAATTAATGAAAAAGATTTTATACAAAAAACACAAGCCAGTTTTAAATTAGGCATAAAATTTACAGATTGGCAGAAAGTGGGGAAATCTTACTTTCATCCATTTGGTCGTGTTGGGCATAAAATGAGGGGTAATGATTTTAATCAGTGCTGGTTAAAAATGAAAGCTAAAGGGGCCGCCGATGATTTTATGGCTTATTCGCCCTCTTTCCAAATGGCAAAAGAGGGAAAATTTTGCCTGTTTCCTAAAATGGCCGATGATTCACCAGCTGCAGGTGTTGGTTATGCATTGCATTTTGATGCTAAATTAGTTGCAAGTTATTTACGGGAGCAAGCTCTAAGAAATGGAGTTAAACGACATGTTGGAAATGTGATTGAAGTTGTAAAAAATGAAAATGGAAATATTGAATCTTTAGTATTGGATAGCGCTAAAAGTATTAATGGGGATTTCTTTATTGATTGTACAGGTTTTCAAGCATTACTTATTGAAAAATGCTTAAAAACAACGCTTGAGAATTGGTCAGAGTATTTGCCTGTTGATCGGGCGGTTACAGTGCAAACAGAAAATACTGGAGAAATTCCCCCTTATACTGAATCTACAGCTCGCGATTCGGGTTGGACTTGGAAGATTCCATTGCAGCATAGAACCGGAAATGGGTATGTATATTCTAGTCAATTTTGTGATGATGAAAGTGCAAGAACTACCTTATTAGCTAATGTAGAAGGAGCATTAATTAATGAGCCAAAAGTTATTAAGTTTAAGGTTGGTGTTAGAAGAGAAATGTGGAAAAATAATTGTTTATCACTGGGTTTAGCTTCCGGATTTTTAGAACCGTTAGAATCAACAGCTATTCATATGGTAACCAGAGGATTACAATTTTTTTTAAAAATGTTGCCAGATAATAATATTAACCAGCCGATTATTGATGAATATAATCGCCGTATGTATTTAGATCATGAAGAAATTAGAAACTTCCTAATTTTGCATTATGGTTTAACTGAAAGAAATGATACCGATTTTTGGCGATACTGGCAGTCCTATGCTTTACCAGCTTCTTTAAAAACAAAAGTTTCTCTGTTTCAATCTCGAGGATATATTCAAGAAGGCGTTGATGATTTGTTTAAAGCAGATAGTTGGTATGCAATTTTTTTAGGGATGGGTATTTTTCCCGAAAGATATGATCCCATTATTGATTTAATGAGTTTCGATCCAATAGAAAATTATTTACAGGAATGGCAAAATGTTTTATCAAATTCGGTAAAGAAATTGCCATCACATAAGGCATTTATTGAAAAGAATTGTTTAGCGAAAAAAGAAAATATTAAATAAATTTACTGCTTAGATATATTATATTGGTAATAATAGAATAATGCGAAATAAAATAATTGAATGGAGTAATGTGACAAAGGAAAAATTTCATGAAGAAATTATTCCTCTGTATCAACCTGCTATTTTAAAAGGTTTTTCTGAAAAGTGGATGTTGGTTAAAAAAAGCAAACAGTCGAATTTAGAGCTTTCAAATTACATTAAGAGTTTTGATAACGGAGCGCAAGTTGAAACCTTTATTGGTGATGAAAGTATAGATGGACGTTTTTTTTATAATGAAGATCTAACAGGTTATAATTTTCAGCGAATAAAAGAGTCGATATCATTTTCTTTAGATAGAATTTTAAATAACTTAAGTGAAAGCACAGCTCCCAGTTTATATACTGGTTCAGTACCGATAATAAATCATGGTGAAAAATTTTTACAGCAAAATAAATTTAATCTTATTACGCAACCCTCTAATCCAAGAATATGGGTAGGTAATAAGGTAACAATACAGGCACATTTTGATCAATCAGATAACGTTGCTTGTGTTGTAGCTGGTAGAAGACGGTTTACTCTATTTTCTCCCGAACAAATTTCTAATATGTATGTTGGACCTATAGATAATACCGTTGCAGGCCCACAATTGAGTATGGTGAATATAAGTAATCCTGATTACAATAAGCATCCAAAATTTAAACAGGCAATGGGATCTGCTATGGTTGCAGAATTGTCACCTGGTGACGCAATATATATTCCTAGTTTATGGTGGCATCATGTGGAATCTTTAGAGGAGTTTAATGTGCTGGTTAATTATTGGTGGGCAACCCATTATGGATCCGATTCACCTTTAACGACATTAGTACATGCTTTATTAAGTTTACGAAATTTGTCCGATGGAGAAAGGAAAGCGTGGCAAGCATTATTTAATCATTATATCTTTAATACTGAGGGGAACCCCGTTGGACATTTACCTGAAGTGCAACAAGGCGTATTGGGTGAACTAACCGAAAAGACATATCCCATGATAAAGAATCATTTAATGGCTTTAATTAAATCACAACTACACTAACAAAAAATACATACAGGTAAAAAGAGATGAAAAATTTATTAATCTTAGCTGTGATTTTTCTTTCAGCTTGCACAAGCCAAATAGCTGAAAATTATCAAGTTACTGATTGGGTATCAGATAATACTTTTACCCAAGGTGTAGAAGGCCCCGCTGTTGATAAAAATGGTCATTTGTTTGCGGTTAATTTTGCGAAAGAAGGTACTATCGGAAAAGTTGATAGTTCAGGCAAAGCAGAGCTTTATATTGAATTACCTGAAGGCAGTATTGGCAATGGTATTCGATTTAATCAGGTCGGAGATATGTTTATTGCAGACTATAAAGGACATAATATATTAAAAGTCACTGCAAACAGTTTAACGGTTTCTGTGTATGTGCATAATGATAAAATGAATCAACCTAATGATATAGCAATAATGCAATCAGGTATTTTGTTTGCCAGTGACCCGAACTGGTCTGAAAGTAGTGGTCAATTATGGCGGATTGATACAGACGGAAGTACTCGTTTAATTGAATCAGATATGGGCACGACTAATGGTATTGAGGTCTCGCCTGATCAAAAGCATTTATATGTTAATGAAAGCGTTCAACGAAAGGTTTGGATCTATGACATTGACTCAAAAAATGAACTTATCAATAAACGATTGCTCATTGAATTTGATGATTTTGGTTTGGATGGCATGAGATCAGACAATAAAGGTCAACTCTACATTGCAAGGTATGGAAAAGGCGTTATTGCTGTAGTGTCGCCTGAAGGCAAATTATTGCGTGAAATTGCGCTAAAAGGAAAGCATCCAACCAATATCGCTTTTGGCGGTAAATCCGGTAAACAAGTGTTTGTAACCATGCAAAAACGAGGAGCCATTGAGACTTTTAATGTCAAGAATGCTGGCGCTAGTTTTGTTGAGTCAAAAAATAATTAATACCTTTTAGCTCTGTGTATTAAACAGAGCTGTTTCCTTCCTTCAGAGCTCCTTTTGTTAACAAGGTTATTGCGGTGTTATTTACTGTAGAATTGTTAACATTTATCAAGATAATCAATTGTTAATTACTAACAATTATCATACAATAAACACTTTTAATCTCTAGTCGCAATAAATACTTTTTGTTTGTTATATTTAACGCAATATTGTCGTTTAATCACTTTGCAAAGCAAATCTAGTTGGTCAAGACTCCATAATATGCATGAAATAAATACTCATAAAATCACGGCAGATCAAACTGTTATTGATCCTGTTGAAAAAGGTTCTGGAAATAACACTGTTTTAGCGATATCAGGTTGGAATATATTAAACGAGGATGTTTGTTTTCCTGTGGCTGTTTTGTCTAATTCAGCAATTCAAAATAATATGCAGTGGATGCAATCTTTTGCAGATAAAGCCAAAGTACGATTAGCGCCTCATGGAAAAACAACCATGGCACCGGAATTGTTTTTACAACAAAAAGAGATGGGCTGTTGGGCAATGAGCTTGGCAACTGTACCTCAAGTTGTAGCGGCTTATAGAGCGGGTGTGGATAGAATAATTTTGGCTAATCAGCTCGTTGGAAAAAAACATTTTGAACTGATAGCAGAAATTTTAGCCGCAGAAAAGTTAGAATTTTACTGTTTTGTTGATTCGGTTGAAAACCTGATTGCCTTATCTGATTTCTTTTCTGAAAAGAAGATTAAATTAAATATTCTTTTAGAAATCGGTGTTGAAGGAGGACGTTGTGGCTATCGAAATTTCGATCAAGTTGAAAAAGTTTGTCAAAAAATATCGACTCTGCCATGGATGAATTTACGAGGTATCGCTTTTTATGAAGGCGTTATTCACGGAAAAAATGCCGCCGAAAAGATTAAAAAGTTTGTTAACGAAATAAAAATATTGTCTGAAGATTTAGCAGATAAAAATTATTTTTCTGACGGAGAAGTCATTATTAGCGGTGCGGGTTCTGCATGGTACGACCTTGTTTCAGAAGGCTTATCATCCAACTTGCCTGACAATATGGTTGCGGTGATCCGTCCAGGTTGTTATGTTGTGCATGACACAGGGATCTATGAAGTCGCTCAAAAACAAGTATTAGAAAGAAACAATATTGCTTGTGAGGTGAGAGGTGAATTAATAAACAGTTTAGAAATTTGGGCTTATGTGCAGTCTGTGCCAGAGCCTGGATTAGCAATTATAGGCATGGGAAAACGCGATGTTGCTTTTGATGCAGGCTTACCTACGCCTTATTTGTGCTTTCGAATCAATCGAAAAGATCAAATAAAAAAACCGCAAGCTGTAGAGGCTTCATGGAAGTTGATTGATATTATGGATCAACATAGCATGTTATCGTTTTCAGTTGATGCAGACCTGAAGACCGGCGATTTGATCAGTTTTACAACGTCTCACCCATGTCTTACTTTAGATAAATGGCGAAAAATCGGAATGATGGATGACGACTTTCATATTCGGAAAACCATTGAAACGTGTTTTTAAAAATGAATAATGAAAAGCAATTTTGATAATTAATAAGAGAGATTAATGTGGATATAGTTTCCCGTATAAAAAGACAATTAGCTCATTTGCGGCCTTCGGAGCAAAAAGTAGCAAAATTCATCTTGAGTGATTTAAGTACTGCTGCACACTCGTCAATTAATGAGTTGGCTGAACAATCGGGTGTAAGTTTAGCGTGTATTACTCGATTAGCTAAAGTACTAGACTGTAAAAATGTTCGTGATTTAAAGTTCAAGCTGGCTCAATCTGCTGCTGTTGGGGAGCGCTATATTTCAGATAAGGTGGTTGATAAAAAAGACAGCCCACCTATTTATCAAGCAATTCATAACATTTTGGATTTAAATAAGGGGCTTATTGCAGAACCAGATGTTCAGCAAGCCAGCGAAAGAATAACTAAAGCGAATCATATTTTAATTTTTGGTGTGGGCGGCGGTAGTACCGTTATGGCTGAAGAATGTCATTATAGATTTTTTAGATTAGATGTAAAAAGTAATGCTTATTCCGATCCGATGGTGATGAGAATGACAGCGGCAACTGTTGATAAAGGTGATGTTGTTTTATGTTTGTCGTTGGGTGGTTTTAGCCCTGATGTAAAAGATGCCGCAGAAATTGCGAAAGAATATGGCGCACATGTTATTGCTATTTGCCCGCACGGAAATTTATCGGAAGTTGCAGAAATACATTTACCGATAGAAACTCATGAGGCAGATTTTATTTTTAATCCAAGCACTTCAAGATATGTGATGTTAGCCGCGATTGATATGTTAGCCAGTGAAATTGCGATTAAAAATCAAAGAAAATGCCGAGAAAAATTACGTCGTTTAAAACTCCATTTAGATGAGCATCGCAAAGAAGCTGGGCAGCGATTGCCATTAGGGGATTAATTTGGAAATATTTTCTCAAGATTCAATAGACGTACTGTTTAAGAATGCGACCATCATTGATGGTTCGAATTCACCTGCTACTGTGAAAGATGTCGCTATTATTGGTAACCAAATTGAATTAGAACCTACGCTTCCAGTTAAAGATTCAACAAGAGTGATTGATGCTAAAGGTTTAATTCTTGCGCCTGGTTTTATTGACGTACATACCCATGATGATATTGAAGTGATCCGAAATCCTGAAATGTTATCAAAAATTAGCCAAGGGGTAACCAGTGTTATTGTTGGAAATTGTGGTATTAGTGCAAGTCCCGTCAAGTTAAACCAGCCTCCACCTGACCCTCTCAATTTATTGGGTGAACAACAAGATTTTAAATTCACCCATTTTAGCGATTATGTCAATGCGGTTACTGCCGCTCGACCCGCTGTGAATGTTGCCGCTTTAGTCGGTCATACGGCTTTGCGTTTACAAGTGATGGATCGATTAGATAGAGCCGCATCGTTATTAGAAATTAATACCATGCGTAAAGCGCTAAAGTTGGCTCTTGAGCAAGGAGCTAAAGGTTTAAGTTCTGGTTTGGCATATTCCAGTGCAAGCTCTGCTCCAGGTTCAGAATTACAATCTTTAGCAAAAGAAATGAAAGCATTTGATGCGGTGTATGCAACTCATCTTAGAACTGAATTTGATGGAATTCTTGATGCGATGACAGAAGCTTTTGAACTCGGTAGTTCGGCAAATGTTTCAGTAGTTATTTCACATTTAAAATGCGCCGGAAAATTAAACTGGGGGCGCTCTTCTGAAATTTTAAAGCATCTAAAATCTGCACAAAAATCTCAAACTGTCGCTTGTGATTGTTATCCATATTCTGCCAGTTCTAGTACGCTGGATCTTTTACAAGTTACCGAAGATTTTGAGATTTTCATCACCTGGTCAGAATTCTATCCTCAAATGGCAGGAAAAACCTTAAGCCATATTTCACAACAGTGGAACATCTCATTAATGGATGCGGCAAAAAAACTTCAGCCCGCAGGAGCGGTTTATCATTGCATGGATGATAATGATGTTGAAAATATTTTACAGTTCTCCGACAGCATGATTGGTTCCGATGGTCTACCTTGCGATCCACACCCACACCCGCGTTTATGGGGAACTTTTCCGAGAGTTTTAGGGCATTATAGTCGAGATAAAAAACTTTTTAAATTGGAACAAGCTATCCATAAAATGACGGGTTTATCTGCAGATAAATTTAAGTTAAATAAACGAGGTTATATTCGCTCTGGTTATTATGCGGATTTAGTTTTATTTAACCCGCTAACCATTAAAGACCGTTCCGATTATGTAAACCCAATAGCAACGGCTCAAGGTATTGAGCAAGTTTGGGTGAATGGAAAGCTTAGTTATGAACCCAGTAATAAATCCTTAATACCTGCTAAGGCGGGACTATTTTTAAAACATAAAGAAGAGATAATAAATGATTAAACGATTTGGTGTTAGCGGTGGAACCGGAACAGGTGGGCAGCATTTGCCTTTTTCTAGGGCCGTAGAGGCAGGTGGATGGTTGATGGTTTCAGGACAAACACCTATGCGTGATGGTGAAGTGGTTGAAGGTGGAATTATTGATCAATCTGTTATTGCGATTGAAAATTGCGTAACGATTATGACTGAAGCTGGTTACGGGCTTGAAGATGTTGTGCATGTATCAGTTGTATTAACCGACTCAAGATATTTTCAATCATTTAATAAAGTTTTTAAAGATTTTTTTGGTGACAACCCACCCGCCCGAATTTGTTTAGTAGCTGATCTTGTTGTTGACTGCAAAGTTGAAGTTGACGTGACTTGTTATAAAGACCCCAATTTATAAAAATAATTAAAAAGGCAAATTTCCATGGAGAAAAGTTTTTTAATCACTTTCGTAATATATTTAATCGTTATGATTGGTATTGGTTGGTTTGTTTCTAGAAAAAACAAATCAGGAGAAGATTTTTTACTTGGGGGTAGAAATATCCCCTTGTTGTTAATTTTGGGAACCACCGTCGCTACAATGGTCGGAACGGGTTCATCCATGGGTGCTGTTGGTTATGCCTATCATCATGGTTGGGGAGGCGCTCTTTATGGCATCGGTGGGTCGATTGGTATTTTATTATTAGCATGGTTATTTGCACCGATACGAAATTTTAAATTTATGACTATGAGCGAAGAAATTGCCTATTATGTCGGCGCAAAACCGATCATAAAGAACTTAATTGCGGTGATTATTTTTACTGCTTGTATTGGCTGGTTAGGTGCGCACATTATTGGTGGTGGAATGTACCTTTCTTGGTTAACCGGAATAGACATCAATTTAGCAAAAGTGATTATTGCTGTTAGCTTTACCATTTACACTGCTATTGGTGGTTACATCGCCGTCGTTTGGACAGATTCAATACAAGCGATTATTCTGTTTACAGGTTTTATTTTGATGGCTATTTTTTCAGTCAATTATGTTGGTGGCTGGGATAAAATGTTAGCGGCTCAACCACAAGAAAATGTTTCTTGGTTTGCTATAGAAAAAACCGGTTATCTTCCTGCCGTCTCATTGGCATTAGTTATTCTTGTGGGTGTTTTAGCGACACCATCCTTTAGACAACGCATTTATTCAGGTAAAAATGTTTCTTCGATCAGAAAGTCCTTTATTTATTCTGGTTTGTTATATTTATTTTTCTCTTGTATTCCTGCAGTGATAGGAATGTGTGCTTACATTATCAGTAGTGATTTAGATAATCCGTCATTTGCATTTCCACATATTGCGCTTAATATTCTGCCAGTCGGTCTTGGTGGCTTGATCATTATTGCTGGAATTTCTGCCACAATGTCGAGCGCAAGTTCAGATGCGATTGCAGGTGTAAGTATTGCGATGAGAGACATTTTTAATATGGTGACAGGAAAAATGCCAGAAAGTAAAAAGGTGATTAAATATTCTCGATGGAGTTTGCTTTTAACCGTTGGTTTAGCATTAAGTTTTGCTCTAACCTCCAATGATATTATCACTTATATTACTAAAATGATTTCAATATTAATTTCAGGTTTATGTGTTTGTGCTTTGCTCGGACGTTTTTGGCCCCGATTAAACTGGCAAGGTGCTATCGCCGCATTGTTAGCAGCAACCGCCACAGCCTTAACCATTAGCTTAAACGAAGATTGGAATCGTTATTGGGGAAATCCTGTGTTGCCTTCATTAGTTATTTCATCATTTTCTGCCGTAGTGGTTAGTTTGCTTACACCTAAATGCCAAGTGACCTCATCACAAGCTTTAGCGATATTATCGGAAGAGCGTAATCGTATGGAGCAAGGATAGTAGCCCTATGAATATTATTTTTTTTGGGGAGTGTATGGTTGAAAAATCAATCCATGAAAAAACTGAAATGGGTGTTAACAAAGAATTGAAATTTGGTGGCGACACTTTAAATTCGGCTTTATATTTTTCTCGGCTAAATGAGAATAATGCTTTTAATATTTTTTATGCGACGGCGGTAGGCACAGATAAACTCAGCCAATCACTTTTAAAAGAGTGGAAAAGTGAAATGATTGATACGCGACTGGTAATAATAAAAGACAATAAAACCGTTGGCTCGTATGAAATAAAAACAGACAAAGATGGAGAGCGTTGTTTTAATTATAATCGCAGTGACAGTGCAGTGCGTTATTATTTTGAAAATAAATTGTCATCATTAGAAAAGGCTTTAAAAAATGGGAGTTGTGACTATTTTTATTTTAGCGGCATTAGTTTAGCCATCTTGTCTGATGACGATAAACTTTTTTTAATCGGAATATTAAAAAATTATAAAAAAATGGGCGGGAAGATCATTTTTGATAGTAATTATCGACCACAGCTTTGGACTAATAGTGATCCACAGATTTATTACCAATATGCTATGAATCTAGCAGATATCGCGTTTTTATCAGATGAAGATGAGTATACTCTTTACTCAGAAAGAAATATTAATCAAATAATTGAAAGATTAAAAAAATACACTATTAATGAAGTCATCATTAAACAAGGTAAAAACCCTTGTGTGATTATTAACAAATCGCAAAAAATTAGTGTGGCAGGGCAAAAAGCTGAACATTTGGTAGATACCTGTGCCGCGGGTGATTCATTTTCCGCAGGTTATTTGAGTAAACGTTTGAATGGTTTTTCCATAGAGGATTCGGCAAAATATGGGCACCAAATAGCTGCTCAGGTGATCCAGTATTCGGGAGCGATTGTACCCAAAAGATTTTGGTCAACGCCATACAGCTAATAATTAACTACCTCATACAACTTGGTAAATAGAAAATGAAATTATTATATAAAATTACAATATTTATTAGCTTACAATTATTTCAGAATATAGCCTATGCTGATCCACAAAAGACTACCTTGCCATTGATGCCTTATCCGCAAAAAGTCATCATTCTTCCAGGAAGTTTTGAAATCACCTCAAATTTTTCAATAAATATTAAAGGACTAAGTGAAAATTTTTCCAATAAGATCGTTGGACGATTTTTAAATCGTTTAACTAAAATAACTCATCACCAATATAAGACTCCGCAGGTTGGAGATCGCCAAGCTAGTTTATTGATTAAAGTCACCGAAGAGTTTTTAGATAGAGCCCCTGTTTTAGCTGATGATGAAAGTTATTCTTTAAAAATTAAAGATGCAAAAATTATCTTACAAGCTAAAAATGAATTTGGGATTTTAAATGGCTTAGAAACATTATTGCAATATTTTTCCTCAAAAAATGTTAATAATAAAGTGAGAAATATTTCTGTTTATGATTCGCCTCGTTTTGCATGGCGAGGTTTATTGATTGATAGTGTGAGGCATTTTATACCGGTCAGCGCTATTAAAAGACAGCTTGATGGTATGGCATCAGCAAAACTGAATGTTTTTCACTGGCACTTAACGGATGATCAAGGCTGGCGGATCGAATCAATTAGTTATCCAAAGTTGCATCAATTAGCCTCCGGTGGATTATATTATCGTCGTAGTGAGATTAAAGAAATCGTTGAATATGCAAGCAGCTTAGGTATTAGAGTGGTACCAGAGTTCGATTTACCAGGCCATGCCAGTGCGATTGCTAAAGCTTACCCTGAGCTATTAACGATTAAAAAAGATTATGAAGTTGAGCGCCATTGGGGGGTCTTTAAACCATTGCTTGATCCAAGTAATGCCGAGGTATTTCAGTTTATAGAATCAATCGTGATTGAATTGTCAGAATTATTCCCTGATCCCTATTTACATATTGGCGGCGATGAAGTTTTAACAACTCAGTGGAAAAAAAGTCAATCTGTTCAGAATTACATGAAGAAAAATTCAATAGAAAATGAAAATTTATTACAGTTAGATTTTAATAAGCAGGTTAATAAAATTCTCAAGCGACATAACAAAATAATGATGGGTTGGGATGAAATATTTTCAACTGATTTAGATAAAGATATTGTTGTTCAATCTTGGCGCGGATTAGATTCCTTACAAAAGATTACATCTGCGGGTAATAAAGCAATACTTTCAACCGGCTTTTATATCGACCAACCGCAATACAGTGCCTTTCACTACCGAAATGATCCAATGAGAGATAGAAGTTTTACTGCTCCAACGATTACTAGCAAGACAAAAATGGAGGTTTGGGAATTTACAATGCCTCGCTTAAAAGGAAGCGCAGTATCAGGAGAGATAATTATTGTACAAAATGATGCTGATAGTTCTGCCTATTTAAAAATAAAAAATAGAAGCATGCTTAAAACAAATGATTTTGTTTATAAAAATTCTATGGTGAGGTTTTGGGTTGATACTTGGATGGGACCAACAAAATTTGAATGGGATCTTAGTGACAAAGAAAATTTAACAGGTCGAATTTTGATTGGCAATACGCCCTATCCATTTAGCGGAAAAAGAATTCTAGAGCAGCGCGAAAATAACGAACCTTCATTAAAGTTTGAGTCGGTTAAAGCTTTTTCAGAAAAATCAAAAAATAATATACTGGGAGCAGAAGCTACCATCTGGACAGAAATGGTCACAGAGAATAATTTAGATTTAAGAATTTGGCCGCGTCTTTATGTTATTGCTGAACGGCTGTGGTCAGACAAAAATCGTAAAGATGAAACAGATATGTATAACCGCTTAGCTACTATTGACCACTATGCGGCTGAAGTGATTGGATTGAAACATAAAGAACAACAAATGAAGGGTTTTCAATCGCTATTAAGCCCATCAAAAAGTATTGAGCCGTTATTGCTCTTTTCGGAGATTCTTGAGCCATCGCAGTATTATACGCGCCACCATATTAAATATAAGCAGAATGACTATCACCAAGAAGCGCCGCTTGATAGGTTCGCAGATTTTCTACCAGTAGAAAATATTGAACTAATGCAAATAAAAAATAATATCAAAGATACTAATATTAGCATCACCTTTTTATCTGACTTAGAAAAGAGAATTGATTTTTGGAATGATAACTTAAAGGATGTAAAGAGCTTGCTAAAATCTCATAATAATAAGAGAACATCCGATCTTAATTCAATTATAAATAGCGTAGAAAAAATATCAAAAATTGGAAGCAATGTGATTAAATATTGCAAGGTTCGTTTAAATGGCAACACTTTTGAAAAAGAAAATATTGCTAAATATAAAAATCAGTTAAAGGAAAAAAGTATTTTACATGGTGAAGTGATTATAGGATTGGTTAGTATTATTGAAAATTTATTAATCCAGTGTCAGAGCCTCTCAGTTGATAGGTGATCTGAAATTAGGTTGTTTTTTATAAAACAACAAACTCAATACTACCACTTTGTCCATTCTCATCGAATACAATAATTTTTTGTTGTCCTTTTTTCAATTGATTAATTTGAAAACTTTCTTTAGCAAAAGAGAGACCTATTAATTTTCCATTCAGAAACCAACTAATTTTTCCTTGCCCTGTAGTGGCGATTAAATTAAGAGAAAGTTTTTTATTGGATGTTGGAGAAGCGCTAATTTGACTATTGTTTTTAACCCCAATAATATTTATATTTCTAATAATGTCTATTTT
Source organism: uncultured Kangiella sp. (assembly GCA_964476655.1). GTDB lineage: Bacteria > Pseudomonadota > Gammaproteobacteria > Enterobacterales > Kangiellaceae. The sequence goes on from CAYZBK010000004.1 coordinate 44,442, forward strand.
CGACCGACAATTAGGATGAATTTCTATTTGTTTATTTTTAATACTTTTTGGCAACCATAATTCTAATCGAGCTGGCCATAGAGGAATTTCTTTTTGAACAATTTTTCCTTGGTAACAAGACGAAAAAACACGTTGCTTGGTGTTTAATGAGAGTTGTATTTTTAAGGGGTTAGAATTTAGCTTTTGATTAAGATCGAATGTGATTGGCGCTATGTTATCAATTAACCACGCCTTTTTTTCTTGTAAACAATGTTGCATATTTTGTTGTTGTTTTAATGAGCCAAGTGGCCAACAAATAATATTATCTTTAACTCCTTCGGGTTTAACTGGCGGTGGCTCTATTGATTTAGGTAGCAGAGAAATAATTTTTTTGATTAATGGGCTTACTGTTTTTCGTCCAAACTCTCCTGGTGATGGTGTTCCATCCGGTTTACCAATCCAAACGGCAATGCTATAAGTGGGGGTTAATGCAACCATTAAGGCGTCTCTGTGTCCATAGCTGGTTCCTGTTTTATGTGCAAGCCATGTTTTTTTTCGACTAAAAATACCGCTTCCCGAGTGTTTCTCTAAATTAACTTGCGCAAGAATATCAGCAACAATCCATGCAGATTCTTTTGAAATAAGAAATGTTTCTTCTTTAGGGGATTTTTTTAGGTACTTTAATTTACCTGCTTGCCCTGCCGATACAAAAGCACGATACGCACCTAATAAATCAACTAACTTTATACCGACTCCACCCAAGGCTAAGGATAATGATGGTTTTGAGTTATTTGGGAAATGAAATTTGACTCCGGCATTTTTCATTTGACCAGAAAATTTTATGGAACCTAAATGATTAAGAACTTGAACGGCCGGAATATTTAAACTTTGTTGAAGTGCATTAGTTAAACTAACGGGGCCTGAAAACATTTTTGTGAAATTATGTGGCGAATAATGACCAAACGATGATGGAACGTCTTGCAGTAATGATTGAGAATGTACAATGGATTGGTCAATTGCCATCGCATAAATGAACGGTTTTAAAGTTGAACCGGGAGAACGAATAGCTTGGTTCATATCAATATGACCAAATCGTTGTTTGTTTGCAAAATCACCCGCGCCAACATAAGCTAACACTTCTAACGATTGATTATTAATAACAATGGCTGAAGCTGATGTTGATGGTGAAAAACGATTAAGATAGTGTTTTATTTGATCGGCAATGTTAACCTGCAAATTAATATCTATTGTCGATTCAATGATAGCTAACTGTGGATTGTTTTTAGCAAGTCGTCTTGATAAAAGCGGTGCGATTAATGGACGACTATTAAATTCAGCATAAACCATTTCTTGCTTGGCGTATTCAATTTCATCTGCAGACCAAATATTAAATTGCTGCAATCTATTTAATACTTTATTTCGTGCGCGTTGAGCCCGTTCAGGGTATCTGTCTGGTCTAAATCGAGAAGGTGATTGTGGTAGAACGGCCATTAAGGCTGCCTCCGATAGGGTTAAATCTTTTGCGGACTTTCCTAGGTAAGTATAAGTTGCGGCTTCAATCCCTTCAATAGGTCCACCAAATGGCGCATAGTTCAAATACATTTCTAAAATGGTTTGTTTATCCAAGTGATATTCTAATTGTAAGGCTCGAAAAATTTGCCAAAGTTTTCCATGTATCGTTTTTGAATGAGGATCTAAAATTCGAGCCACTTGCATGGTTAAAGTAGAGCCGCCAGAAATAGCACGACCATTCTTAACGAACTGCCAAACAGCTCTGACTAATGCGAGAGGATCAACACCATAATGCTTCCAAAAATTTTTGTCTTCGTAACTAATTAAAGCTTTAATGTACTTATTGGAAACATTGGATAATTTTGTCGGGTATCGCCAAACACCTTGTTGATCGGCAAAAGCGCGAAGTGGATGACCATCTTTATCGACCACCAATTGAGAGAATTTTTTAATTTCTGTTGGTTCAATAAGCGGATAAACCTGATCAAGAAATTTGAAGATAATAAATAAAATAACGGGAGTAAATAATAGAAAGATAATCCAAAAATATTTTCGAATTATCTTTTTAATAAAATTTAAATTAACTGCAGATAACATCAAGCTTATCGTTCAATCACTTTAACCATTTTATTTGCAGCGGATAACGCTCTAAGGTAAGGGCGGTACATATCTTCAATTTGTGTTGCCGGCACTTGGTAGGTTCCAGGTGTTACCGCTCTCATTAGATAAAATAATACGGATGATTGATTTTTATCGATAGCTATAGCCGCGACAAATCGGTCATCTCTAAATTCTCTATGTTGAATTTCTGATGAGTATTCCCATTCGCGAATTGATGTTTTTTCTATCTTGATATCAGAGTAGTCTAATGAGAATTCTAAACCAGGATTTTCTAATTCAAAACCTGCGGGAATAAAGTCAACCACTAAGGCATCAGGTATTTTCCTTTTGCTAGCGGCATCGATCCTAACTAATACATACTCCCCACTTTTAACTTGATTAAGAACAATTGGCATACCCTTTAGATTGTAATATTGCTTCTCAACATTTATTCCATCACTGATTTGTTTTGGTGCTTCTAAGGGATAGCCTACAAGTTGTAAATCAACATATAAAGATTTCCCTTTGTTAAGCTCTACGTGAGATGTATTGTGGAAGTCTTCCGATTTTAACCAGCGTCTAAAAGCGCTTTGTTGATTTTTAATCGGATTAATTTTTCCACTAAGAGATAAATTTGCACTCCATTGTTGTTCAGTTGCATTCTTTAAAGACTCAGATAAACGATAAAGAGAAAAGCGTTCTTGCGTACTAAACCAACGTTTTTCTAAAAGACGATCGTTAATGGTATAAATCAAATCTTGATAATTAAGATCAGAATTATTTGCGATCAATTGACTTTCAGCAGCGAGCTTCATTACCCACGCGCTATCGCGTAAAAGGCTACCGTAATCGCCAGAATATTGCGATGTAAACTCATCAAAATTGAGTGCTTTATTCCAAAGATTTTTAGCTGAACGAGTATCCCCCAGTTTTTCATAAGCCGTTGCCAAGTGAGCCAAAGGCAGTGAAGATAAACTTAACTTAGATAGTTTGTTATCAATCTGACGAACCTGACTCAAAGTCACTTGGTTGCTATGGGATAACAAATAGGCAGCATAAGCCCTAAACGCTAAGCCATAATGTTTAGCATTTTCAGTATAGTGGCTGCGTTCTGCATAACTTGGTCTCACAGAGTTAACATATCGTTTAATTCGTTCAATGCCTTTGCTAATAACAGATTCAGGTACCGAATAGCCTGATGTTTTAGCTTGCAGTAAAAAGTCTAACGCATAAACCGTTAACCAATGATTTTCTGGACTTTGATTACTCCACAAGCCAAAACTTCCGTTACCTCGTTGCATGCCATTAATACGCTGAATAGCTGATTGGATATGCTTTGATTTGTTGCGTAAAACTTTTACACTTCTTTTATCAAATTTGAGTTCGGTCGAATTAATATTAAAATTTAATAATGGCCAAGCTCTACTTGTGGTTTGTTCTAAACAACCGTATGGATATTGTAACAATCCTTGTAAGTGAGTTTGGCTATCTAAAGGTGGAGTGGTTGATAGACTCAAAATTGCTTGTAAAGATTGCGCTTCATAAGCATTAACCAAAGACGGACTTAATTGAAAGTTTTCGCCTGAGTTAATGACTTTTCGATGTCTTACCATTTGTGCTGGATAAGGCGGTCTGATATCAATAAACCACGAACGATCAATGTTTAACGTTTGATCATCATTTGATATTTTTAATTGAATGTTTCCTCGGCCAATATATTTTCCAGCGATAGGAAATTTTTTAGTTATTTTGTCATTATCATTCAGAGTAATATTTAATGATTTAGACGTACTTCCCACGGCATGGCTAAATTGAATAGTGGCTTTTAATGTTTGTTTTTTTCCTGATAGATTTTGTAAATCAACAACAACAGAAGATTGATCCCCCTTAGCTAAAAAACGAGGTTTTGATAATTCAGCAATCAGTGGAGAGCGAACCGTCATAGTTTGTTCGACACTTGAAAATTGATTACCTGAAAAGGCTAGAGCCATTAAACGTAGCTCACCATTAAAATTAGGCAATTCGAGATTGATCGTGGCGTAACCGTTGTCGTCAAATTTTGTTAACTGAGAGAATATAGAAATAATTTGTACATCGGTAGTTGGCTCTTCACCACCACGAGAAAGTTCGGCATCACCACCAAAACGTTGCACCGCGAGTTTTCCGGTTTTATTCTTAATTAAATGAGCAAAGCTATCTCTAATGTTTCCTTGGTATGCACGTTGTCCATAAAACCACTCAAAAGGATCCGGTGTTTTATATGCAGATAAACTTAATACGCCGGTATCAACTGCCGCTAAAGTTACCCAAGTCGCTTTATTGTTCTTGTCAGTATTGGCGTTAGATACACTTTTAAACTGATCTTTATGTAACTTAACCGAAATGGTTTGCTCAGGTCTTACAATTTTAGGCGCATCAATCGTCATTTTAAACTGTCGTTCATTACGATAAAGTGGAAGCGCTAAAATACCTAACGCACGTTTAGGCAATTGTTTTAATTTAGCATTATTATTCTGTGTAGGCTGATTGTTGTTTGATTCAAGTTTAGCTTCATGGTTATTTGACACAATCATTGCTGTCACATAAATATCATGACGTTTCCAATCAGCTGAAACAGGAATATCAATTATTGTTTCATGTTGAGTAATAATTTTTTGCTGTTCCCAAAGAATATTATTTGCTTCTACTCGAATTAAGGCATTGCCTAAATGAGGTGTCGTTAAAGTGACTTTAGCTATTTCGCCAGCGGAGTAGCTTTCTTTATCTAACTGGATCCTAACCTTATCTGGTCTAGCACCTGAGATACTTGATTCACCATCGTTATCCCAATTCCATCCAGCAAAGAATCGATAGCTGTTTTTTAAATTTCCGTTAGAGTCTTTAATTTCAAGACGATAATTACCATAATCAACGGGTAAGCTAATCTCGCTACGTTTTTCTTTAATGTTAACATTTCGACTATAGACCTTGCTTTCTTTTTTAGAACTGTTGTAACCCCAACCATTATTATCACGACGCCAATAATAATTTGTATCTTCACGGATTAGGTTGATTTCTAATTCACCAAGTGAAAAGAGTTCTGCTGATTGATTAGCATTAATTATTTCAAAGCTGGCATTCTTAAAAGGTTCAGAAATTTTAATTTTTCTTTTATTATTTACACTTTGATCAAATAGAGTTCGAATGGCTATTTGTTCTTTATTAGCCCAAACATTCTGACGATACCGACGCGTAACTGGGCGACCGCCTGATTCAAATAAACTGGCTTCAAAAACTATTTGAGTAGGGAATTCTTGCTGTTGCCATTGATTGGGTAATAACCAACTAACCTCACCTTTATTATTCAGTTTTTTATCTTCTAAAGTGACTTCTTGAATGTTACTGTTTCGATGGGTTGTTGATTCTGCTAGGCCAAAATAAAAATCTTTAAAAACGTTAAGAGGAAAGTGATTAGGTTGAATTTTTATTTTTGCCGATATTTTATTCCCGGCGGCAGGTGCGCCATATAAATAATCACCTTGAGCCGAAATGTTAATATCTTTATTTGGTTTTTCAAATTTCGAATTTTTGCTATTGAGATCAAGTTTCATTGTTTCAGGTAAAAACGCCTCGATAGAAAACGAGTACTGAAAATTTGCGCCACTTGGATGAGAAGCTTCGAGTGACCACTCTCCGGTTGGTTCGCTTTTATCAAAGGATAAACTGCGTGTATAAAATCCTGTTTGTTGAGGGAACCATGAGAAGGTACGTGCCACTCTTCCATCAGGTCTTAAAAGTTTTGCCGTTAAAGGAACCGATGCAATTTCTTCACCATCTTTATTTCTTAATAATCCATTAATATGAATAGTTTCGCCAGGACGATAAAGATCACGTGGGCCATAAAGAAAAAGTTCTTGTTCTTGCTGTTGACGAGTTAATGATAATTGTTCTGATAAATCAAGTGCCGGAGAGGCTAATGATATAACCGCAAAATCATTATTATGTTGCGCGATAATGATTGAATTTTTATCAATGTTAGAAACTGAAAAATTTCCTTTCTCATCTGAAATAGCTTTTACTTGAATATCACCATTATGAGACAACACACTTAAATTAACCTTTGGAATTGATTGACCATCATCAATGGCTAATGTATGCAAATTAATTTGTTTTTCGAATTGAGTAACCTGTAAAGCGAGGTTAGTTAAATAGAAGGAGGTAACTTGATGGTCGTAAGGATATTCGCCTGCAGGCTTCATTACTGCAATGTATAAGCCGGGTTTTTGTAGTTCTTTAATTTGATGAATTGGCAGTATGGTGGTTCGTTTTTTATTTTTTGCATAATCTAAACTATAACGTGCGCTATAAGCGAGTTCAGAATATTGTGGAATTTGATTTACATAATACGAATAACCATTTAAACGCTGATTTAAAACTTTGCCAATTTGTTGTTGATAAACGCGGTGAAAATTAATATCAATTTCTTTAACGTTAACTGATTCTACTGGTAAGCCGCGGGTTAGTTTAGAAGGTAATATTTTTCCTTTATTAGAAAATGACACACTGTCATTTAACGGATTGGTCGTGACTTTTTCTTTTCTATCATTTGATAACCGTTGTCCATTAATTGAAACAATTTTAGATGAAACAACCACTTGATATTTTGTGCTTGGTTCAATGGCTTCAAAATATGCACGAGTTCTTGCATGATTAACGAACCAACTGCCATCTATGGGCTGATTTTTAATGTCGTAAACCGTTAATTTATTTTGAATATTTAAAGATAAATCTAAAGGCACAGAAAATGAAACCGCTAAAGCGGGGCCATTGTCATAAGGACTTTCATTAATATCAAGAACACTAAACTGCGTTAATTTGAAAGCGGTTTTTTGAGCCTCTAAATTAAAAGGTGTTTGATTATTTTGAAACGAAATATTGCTATTTTTTGGCGTAGCAGTGGATTCTTCATTGCCACATGCCGTGATTATTAATATTAACATTGCCGATATTGCATATTGCCAAAGCTTCATTTTTATTCCTTATAACATGATTTGTGATGTTCAATTAATAGTACTCGATAATTGTGTCTTTTAACAAAGATAAAGTGGGCAAAATCATGATATTTAGTTGATAGTCTATGTGGTTAATCCTACTAGAATACTTCATACAAGCTTTTCAGAGAATAAATAGCTATAAACACTATTGCTCTGTTGCTAGAAAAATGTCACCAATATTTGCCGTCATCGTAAAGCGCATGCAAAATCTTATATTTACAAAAGTACAGAGATTAATGGGCGCAACTGGGATACGCTAAGTGCAGAAAATAGTAGGTGGAAAGGATTACCATATGTTTGTTTATTCACCAAAATTAATCAGATTTTGCTCGTAAATTCGTTCATTCATGAATCATTTTTCGTCTAGCTTATGCTCAGGGCAAGAGCATTTTAATTTCCCTCAATAATCTCGGTCAGAAATTCCTCATCTATTAAAGCTATTTTACACTTACGTTTCAAACTGGTTTTGTTAGTGGTATTTTTCTTTAGTAAATTGAGTGTTAATCGGCAAAGTGCACTTGTCTTTCTAATCTCCTAGTTAATTAGAAAATCTGATCAATGATTTTACAATTAGTTCAATTTATAATGATCTTGCCTTGAGCTTATAACCTGTTCAACTTCACTCACCGTGTTTTTTTGTTAAAATTTTTTCCTGCATGGATATTTCAAGTGCAACGCGGCTTTCTAAATAGACTTAATTTCTTACTGCTTTGCTACACACAGCTTTGGGAGTTTCATAGCCGAGACATTTCATTGGGCTATTGTTGAATATTTTCGATATTTTGTCGGTATCGTGTTGGAAATATAATCAAGTAGCTTGTATTGGTAATTTTGTACACAATAATATATTTTGGCGTGTTTTATATTTATACTGAGCGCTTAAGATTGATAGCTTGTGTTTTCACTATTTTGATGTAGTTCTCTATAAAAGAGTGGTCTTGTGAACGTCTGAAACGTAGGGAATATCTGAAACGAACCAACTTGAAGAATGCTTAAGAATGACGCAATAGTTACATAAGGTTAGAAAACACGGCAAACGCATGACTGATCTGACCATTCATGCGTTTGCCGTGGGTTATAGATACACTTGTGAATCGACGTTTATGCGTTCTGCACAACAATATTTTGAAAGAGGAAACCGTGGTATTTATGGTGAGCCTATCAATACATCTAGCCCAGAAGGCGAAATAAACCATTTTGTAGACACAGTATTTGATACTTCATCGTCTAATTTTTATTTAGGATTTAACAAAGGAGAATTGCAATACACTTACCTTTTATTTGAGCCTTCTCAAAGTTTAGATACGGTTTTATCTCAAATTCCTGTGTCTAATAATTGGGTGCGTTATACTTCCGCCAATGAATTGCAGATGGATATACGAGCTGATGCATTCTCTGGTGGTGGCATTTACAATGCCGGTATTTATGTATTCGGTGGGGGACATAATAATGGCATGTCTGATGCCGTTGGTTATTTAGATCTTCGTCAATTTTCTACTTTAGGCTGGACAGAGCCATTTGCATCCACGGCAGACTACTTGAGTGTGGCCGATGATAGTTATTTAGCAATAGGCAATGAGCTAAATACCAGCTATACCGATAACGGCCTTTTTTCTAGAGGTAATTTAATGGGCCGATTGTCCGTTCATTCATATGATGGCATTGTGCCTGTAAGTGATGGATTCTATTTATTTGGTGGAGAGGAATCTTATGATAATCCAGAGCAACCAGCGCCAGCATGGCCCAACAGGCATGGTGCAATTTCTTTTTTTAACGGTACAGACTGGAGCCATGTCTCTACGGGTTTGAGTATCGTTGATGCTGGTAGAACGGCGGCAGTACTAAATGCTGACGATACGAATATTATTTATGTTATTTCTGATTGGGAATTATTTGAATACAATCGCACAACCAACCAATTCAATCTTTTATCTGCTACTCCTGTATGGAACACTGAAGGTTGGATAGAATATTGTAATGGTGAAATTGTAACAGGTGGAGGAATAAACAATAACCTGTTTACATTCGGCTCTTTGCCCTTTGAAAATTCTCAAACAGGCTCAGTTACCTGCGCAAATAATCAATTGTATGCTTACGAAAAAGGCACTATGTGGCGCTGGAATAATAGTTGGGAAGTTGTTGCTACAGGCGGTCCAACAGACCTAACTTATACTTATGGGCGTTTTGGTTACGATAAAGCACATGGTATTTTTTATATGGTAGTGGTTACAAATAATGAGTGGCAAACTTGGTTTGTAAAGCTCAATTAATACTTAATTGATAAGTGCCTGCGTTCAGAACTTAATTTTGAAGCTTTGTAGCGGCCATTTATTCTTTTTCCCAATACTGCTTTGCCCAATGAGTGGTTTTTTGCATAACTAATTTAGAACCTACGTTAACGTTATCTAAAACCTGTTGATTGAGTAGTTCTAACTTTTCATCAATATTAAAAGAGTTGTCTTCAGCAATTTTTATTAATTCTGCTTTTCTTAAAACATTAATGGTTGTTTTAAATAAATTCTTATCAAAAGATTCTGGTGCATTTAAGCTATAAAGTGCGGTAAGTCGCTGAGCGACTTGTTGACTGTTTTTTTCTAGTTTTCGGCGGCTCATTCTGCCTTGACCGGCATGGTTTGAAAGCAAACCAAGCATAATGGCGTAACGTATTAATGTTGGTCGTACAATTTGAGCTAAGCTAATCAATTGTTCAAATTCATGACTGGATTCAATCGGTCTTATAATCTGATTTTTATTTTCTATTAACAACCCAGAGTCTATAAATGATTGAATAATTTTTTCTAAAGAAAAGGTTAATTCTGTTTTAGTCCAGTGAATATAAAGTTCATCTTTTATAAATGGGAAAATCATCTGACAACGTTTTATTAAGGTTGATTTTGCCATTTTTTGGTTATTGATAAAGCAGCTTGCAACCAACGATTGTGTAATAAAAGTATGTAATATGTTATTACGATAATAAGTTAATAAGACCGCCGTTTTATCATCAGTTGTGACAATGGTTCCCATGGGGTTTTTAACTTCAAAAATAATTCCTAATGCTTTTGCTTGAGCTAATAAATTTTCTCCATTCTCTTCGGGAATATAGGTATTTTCACTGTAGCTTGTTTTTTTCATTAATTCTAAAATTAGATCAAGCTGTTCGACCAATTCTTTTTTGCCAATTGCCATGCGTTCTGTCGAAAGCAAAATTAATGCGACTAAACTAATCGCGTTGACGGTTGATGATGCATTGATTCGTTGCATAATTAATTCTGATAGCTCAGATATTTGCGGTGTTAACCAATTAGGCTTTGCACCAACTTCACCACGATGCTGGTTCCAGTCAGGTTGGCATTGATCGAGGTATTGGTTTAACAAAATAGGTTCCGCAAAGTTTAAATAAACTTTACCAAAATTTTGTTTTAATGTTTTTCTAATTCCTAAAAGTTGACCAAAGGATTCTTTTTTCTTTTCTGCACCACGTAACTCATTAATATAACTTTTTCCTTCAAAGATACGTTCGTAACCAATGTACACCGGAACAATCGCAATTGGTTTGCGAGTACCTCTTAGTAGCGCTTGCACTGCCATGGCGAGGATGCCCGTTTTTGGTGGTAATAATCGTCCTGTTCTACTCCGGCCACCTTCTGGAAAGAATTCCAGGGGAATGCCGCGATCCATTAATTGAAAAATATATTCATTAAAAATGGAGGTGTAAAGTTTGTTGGCGCCAAAACTTCTACGTAAAAAGAATGCACCTCCACGTCTTAACAACGGGCCTGCTGGCCAAAAATTTAAATTAATACCTGCAGCAATATGAGGTGGAACTAAGCCTTCGTGATAAAGTGTGTAAGATAATAATAAATAATCTATATGACTACGGTGACAAGGAACATAAATAATTTCATGGGTGGAGGCGAGTTCGCGAACCATTTCAGAATTACGAACCATAACGCCATCATAAATTTTGTTCCATAAATGTTTAAGGGTCGACTCCATAAAACGTACGGCTTTGTAAGAGTAAGCAGAAGCGATTTCTTTGGCATATTTTTCTGCAAGTTTAGTTGATTTCTTTTGTGTTATTTTTTTATTTTTAGATTCCCGAAGAATAGCATTTTTAACATTATCACTTTCAATAATGTTTCCTATTACATGACTTCTATTAGTGATAAGAGGTCCCATAGCCGCACGTCGTAAACGATGAAAATGAACTCGTAATGTTCGAGTTAATTTTGTGACTTGCATTTCTTCACTCATTCCAGCATGTACGACTTGATGTAAATTAATGGGTTTGGCTATCCTTACAAATGTGTTTCTACCTTGAAAAATAAAAAGAAAAAATTTACGTAGTGGATTGGCGCTTTCAGTATCTGTAAACATTAATCTCAATAACGAGTGTTCTTTGCCTGGATTTCTTCCCCAATATATTGAAAGAGGTAGAAGCTGATGTTGTTGTTTAGAATCTTCTTTTTGTTTTTGTAACAGTTTAAAAAACAATTGTTGGTATTTTGTGACTAGTTTGCCACCAAAACCAAAAATTGTTTTATTTTGTAGAAAAAATACCGAGCCATTTAGCACTTCTGTTGCATTAGAGGGAAGAACATGAGGTGTCGGTAAGTTAAGTTGTTTGGCTTTTTGCTTGAGCATTAACAGGCTACTGGTTGAGCGACGCTGCAAAACATAATAGATAGGCGCATTTGTATCAATATTAAGCTCTTTTAAAGGATTTTCAGGAAGTAGTTTACTACTGACTAAAAATTTAAGAGGCATTGAGACTAAGCTTTGATAAATACGGCTAAAAATCATATTGTTGTTTTATTTCCTAAGTGATGCAAGACGCATATAGACCCATTTTAAGCAATATACTGATGTGATGCTAGTCGTTTGCATGGGATCTTGATCTGAGACCGTAATAAATTTAATGGGTTAAAATTTAAACCAGAATTTCAATGGGTTGTGGGTGATCAAGAAAATCGCGCGGGCTGGCTGTGTAGCCGTAGGCTCCAGACTGAAATATAGCGACTATATCACCTATTTCAGCATGAGGCAGTTCATATTGATTAGCCATAACATCCAGCGGTGTACATAATGGACCAACGATCTGTATGGTTTTTTCAATAGGATGCTCCATTTTATTAGCGATGGCTACAGGATAATTTTTTCTAATTACTTGTCCAAAATTTCCCGACGCTGATAAATGATGGTGTAAACCGCCATCTAATAGCGCAAAAGTGGTGCCGCGTGAATCTTTAATATCGACCACTTCAGCAACATAAATACCTGAATCACCGACTAAATAACGACCGAGTTCCATGGCGATGATGGTTTCCCCAAACTCATTTTTAAATCGCTTCATTAGTGCTTCAAGTGGTGCGGCAATCGGCTCTAAAGACAATGGTTTTTCACCTGGAAAGTAAGGAATTCCTAATCCACCACCAATATTGAGCGAATGAATGTCTTGGTTATGGCTTTGCTGTAATTGGGTCGCCAATTCAAAAATATTTTGATGAGCAAGAACAATCGAATCACTATTGAGATTTTGTGAGCCAGTAAAAATATGAAAACCTCGAAAATTTAAACCATAATCACTTATTTTTTTGAGCATTTGCGGCACAAGCTCAGAATCAATCCCAAATTGTTGGGAGCCGCCTCCCATTTTCATACCTGAAGATTTTAATTCAAAATTGGGGTTCACTCGTACTGCAACATTGGCATTTTGTCCGCTTTGTTGGCAAATTCCGAAAATTCTATCGAGCTCAGTAAAAGACTCTACATTGATGGTGATGTGTTGTGAAACTGCCTGTGCAAGTTCTATAGGGCGTTTTGCGGGACCAGCAAAACTGATATTTGATGACTGTGTACCGCTGTTAAGTGCAATATTAAGTTCATTAACGCTGGCAACATCTAAACCATCAACTTGCTCAGCAACAAAATTCACTAACTCTGCCATTGGATTTGCTTTGATTGCGTAATGAAGCTGTAGATCTGAGGGCATAAGTTGTTTAAAATTTTGAATTTTCTTTTGAATAATACTTTTATCGTAAGCATAAAACGGCGTTTGCCCAACCTTGGATTTCAATTGAGAAATAGAAATACCATTAACTAATAACTCGCCTTGTCGATTTTTGAATTGAGTCATTGGAGCATGTTTGATGGTGGATTTTTTTTTCACTTGATTGACCTCAATGACATTATTACGAGCCTTGTGATAAAAATAAGCAGCTGTATTGTTGGCTTAATAATGAGCGATTGATTTTACCATTGGCATTGATCGGAAGCGAATCGATGAACTTGATAGCTTGCGGTTGCATATAATTAGGGAGTAATTTTTTGCATTGAGCCAAGCATTGTTTTTCGTTTAAAGTGGCATCTTCGGATGTGCTTATAATTAACACGACTGCTTGCCCTAATCGACTATGAGGAACACCTATTGCCGCCACTTGCTTGATTTTAGCATGGCTATAGAGTGGCGCTTCAATTTCTTCGGGGCTTATTCTATAACCAGAAGATTTAATCATGTCATCTTTACGTCCAATAAAATATAGAAAACCATCAACATCTCTTACTACTTGATCTCCAGACCACACCACTTTTTCATGACCATATTGGGCTCTTAATTGTTTTGGCAACGGCTTAAATTTTTTATTACTGATCGTTTCATTGCCCCAATAACCTAAAGCGACATGAACACCTTGATGAACAAGCTCGCCTTCTTCATTGGCTTGGCAAATATCACCATGGGAATTGAGAACTAAAATATTGGCATTGGGGATGGCTTTACCAATTGATAGAGGATGATTTTGAATCTCTGATGGTTCAAGGTAAGTACTACGGAACGCTTCAGTTAAACCATACATTAAGTAGATTGATGTATGAGGTAATTGCTGTTGCAACTGTTTTAATGTGGTCGGTGGCATCGCTCCGCCGCTATTAGTGATATAGCGTAAATTGTTAGTTGGCCAATCCAATGGTGCTAATTGAGTCCACAAAGCTGGTACGGCCGCTAATCCTGTGATTTTATAGTTAGCGACAGCATTAATGACATCGCGAGGTAATAAATATTCTAATAAAACAACACAAGCACCGGCAAAAAATGCGGTGGTTAATTGGCTTAAACCATAATCAAAACTAAAGGGTAGTACCGCTAGTAATTTGTCTTGAGAAGTATTGTTGAGGTAGCTGGCAACACTTTTAGCGCCTTCGACTAAATTAGTATGTGATAGAACAACCCCTTTAGGCTGACCGGTGCTACCAGAAGTGTAAAGGATCGCAGCAATGTCTTTTGCATTAATATTAGCTGGTTCAAAGTCTTTAGCAGGACTGCTCAAAATATTATTCTGTATTATATTGTTTTGCGGCTGAATAAAATCATCCCATTTTATACAATTTGTTGGGCAAGCTTGTTGTTTACAATCGGTTAGAATAATTTGTTTCAATGAACCGAGAGAATCGATGGTTGGTTTAAGTTGTTTATAGCGACTTAAAGAGGTAACCAAATAAGAGACTTGGCAATCTTGCAAAATATGTTTGACTTGAGGGCTTTTAAGTAAAGGATTAATGGGAACAAAAACACCTCCTGCAGCACTGATAGAAAACAGTGCAATCACTGCTTCAAATTGCTTTGGTAAATAAACAGCGATTTTTTCTGATTTTAAAAGCCCCGATCTTAAAAAACTTTGAGAGCTATTGTTGATAGCTAATGCAAGTTGCTGGTAACTGAGCCGTTGGTTTTTATGTTGTAATGCCGTGGCATCTGGTTTTTTAAGCGCAGATTGAGTGACTAATTGATGAAAGGTCTGAGGCATTTGTTAATATCAGTTAATGATGTAAATGGTAATAATAACAGTTATTTAAAATCTTAAATTTTGACGTTATTACGCAGTATTTTTCATTTTACCCCATCAATCACAATAAATGCTTAAAGATTTGTATAATTTTAAACAATAAGACCTACGCGCATGTTTCAATCTAGGGTAAAATTCAAGCTGTGATTAAATGACCTGGCAGCAAATGGCTTATACCCATAAGTCTTACTTGTTTACGGGGTAATGAATAAGGTAAAACATGAACGAAATTGATAATTCAGAACTAGAAACAAAACCAACCAATTTTATTCGTCATATTATTGATCAAGATCTTGCATCAGGAAAACATACGGCAATTCAAACTCGCTTTCCGCCTGAGCCAAACGGTTATTTACATATTGGTCATGCTAAGTCTATCTGCATTAATTTTGGCATTGCAAAGGACTATAACGGCCTTTGTAATATGCGTTTTGATGATACAAATCCAGCCAAAGAAGAATCTGCTTATGCGGAAGCTATTGCTAAAGACGTGCAATGGTTAGGTTTTCAATGGGCTGGTGAAATTCGCCACTCTGCAGATTATTTTGACCGTTTATATGGCTTTGCTGAAGAACTGATCCAAAAAGGTTTGGCTTACGTTTGTGAATTGAGCATGGAACAAATGAGAGAATACCGTGGAACATTAAAAGAGCCAGGAAAAAACAGTCCTTTTAGAGATCGTTCTATTGAAGAGAATCTTGAATTATTCAAAAAAATGAAAGCGGGCGAGTATGAAGATGGCACTATCGCTTTAAGAGCAAAAATTGATATGTCATCGCCTAACATCAATATGCGTGATCCTGTTGTTTATCGAATTAAAAAAGCGCATCACATTCGTACTGCTAACAAATGGTGCATTTACCCAACGTATGATTTTACTCATGGAATTTCAGATGCGATTGAAGGTATTACCCATTCACTTTGTACATTAGAATTTGCAGATCATCGACCGTTATATGATTGGTTTTTAGACAATATTTCGATTGATTGTCATCCTCAACAAATTGAATTTTCTCGATTGAATTTGGAGCACACCATTACGAGTAAGCGAAAATTAAATCAATTAGTGACCGAAGGAATTGTTGATGGTTGGGATGATCCAAGAATGCCAACCATTTCAGGTATGCGTCGAAGAGGTTATTCCGCCAATGCGATAAAAGATTTTATTTCAAGAACCGGTGTGACCAAAAAGGTTCATACCGTTGAAATGAGTTTATTAGAAAATTCTGTCAGAGAAGATTTAGGTGATAATGCACCAAGAGCGATGGCGGTTCTTAAGCCACTGAAAGTCACCATTACTAACTACCCTGAAGATAAAGTGGAAGAATTTGAAGCACCTTGCCATCCTAAAAATGAAAGCATGGGTACAAGGAAAATCTATTTTTCCAAAACATTATTGATTGACCAAGCCGATTTTAGAGAAAGTGCAAATAAAAAATATAAACGGCTTGTTTTAGGTAAAGCGGTTCGTTTAAGAAATGCTTATGTGATTACCTGTGATGATTTTGTCACAGATGATACTGGAAATATTATTGAATTATTATGTCATTATGATGAGAATACATTAGGTAAAAATCCAGAAGGTTATAAAGCCAAAGGTGTTATTCATTGGGTTTCAGAAAATCATTCTAAAAAAGCTGAAATTCGGTTATATGACCGACTGTTTAATGTTACTAATCCGGCTTTGGAAGATGATTTTTTACAAGCCGTTAATCCAAATTGTTTGGAAGTGATTAAAGATGCAAGAGTTGAACAATCATTAACCAAGGTAAAACCTGAAGATGTTTTCCAGTTTGAACGTGAAGGTTATTTTTGTGCGGATCAATATGATTATAGTGGTGACAAATTAGTGTTTAATCGTACCGTATCGTTACGTGATAGCTGGAAAAAAATTGAAGCTAAAAGTTAGCGCTAAAATTTGAATAAGGTTTAATCTTGCCTCAACAAGTCGCAATCATTTTTATCAATAATTATTCGGTTGCGACCTTTTTCTTTTGCTTTGTACATTGCATCATCCGCTCGTTTAACTAAACCTGAAAAATTTTCCTCGCTAATGCGTAGCTGAGATATGCCAATGCTGACCGTGACTTTTATATTATTTGGATTTAAACGCTCAGTTTTACTGCGAATTCGTTCAGCGATTTTTTTTGCTGTATTAATATCACATTCGTCCAAAAAGAAAACAAATTCTTCTCCTCCAAATCGAGCAACAATATCTTCATGACGACTTTCTTGCATTAAAAGTTCTGCGAAAGTTTTTAGCACAACATCTCCTTCTGCATGCCCATAAGTATCATTAATCAATTTAAAATGATCAATATCCATCATTAACAAACTGATATCGGTATTTTTTCTTTTTGCTCTGGCAACACGTTGATTGGCTGTTTCAAGCATATAGTGACGATTGAAAAGTTTTGTTAGCTGGTCTCTCATTGCCAAAAAAAGTAATGTGTCATGTTGTTTTTTAAGTTTAATGTGATTCGCAACACGTGCGAGTAAAATGGCTGATCTAAATGGTTTGGTCAAATAGTCTACAGCACCTAAACGTAAACCTTTTTCTTCATCATCATCTTGATTCATAGCGGTAATAAAGATGATAGGGATAGATGCGGTCATTTCATTTTTTTTCAATTGTTTACATACTTCATAACCATTCATTTTTGGCATTTCGATGTCTAACAAAATTAAGTCGGGTGGCGGTTCTGACTCACTTAATTGAATACACTGTTCACCTGTAGTCGCAATTTTTAAATGATAATGAGCTTTTAAGGAACTTGCCAAAAGTTGAATGTTAACGGGTTCGTCGTCTACTATAAGTATTGTTGCTTTGTCATCCATTTTCTTTTCTCATTTATATTTCATTTAATTTGAAATTCATCAAGTTCGAGAAGTTCTTTAAAGTGATTACGGCATTGTCGTTATCAAAAGTCTTAATTTGATTTTGTAAATCAGATAATATTTCTATTGCATCAGCTTGAAATATTTTATTTTTTAGATCGGAAATTTCTTCAGGATCAATATAATCGTTAGCTAATACTTTACTATAAATGCTATTAGTTTGAAGAGATATTTCTTCGACATTTACACTCGTACTGTTCTTTTTATTCTTAGATGTCTTGTTATCTGTTTTATCTTGTAAGTATAATGTTAATACCTCAGAGAATTTATTGATTTCCTTTTCAATATTGGATACAAATTGTTTAAAATTAGAACTATTATTATTGATTGCGGCAACCTCTAATTCTTCTGTTGCATTTTGCAGAGTCATACCACTCAGGTTGGCGGCTATTCCTTTTATAGTATGTGCGGTATGCCTTACACCTGAGATGTCATTATCGGTAACCATCTTATGCAATTCACTCAATTTTTTTGGTATGTCCTCAACAAACATTTCAACTAATGTAGCAAGTAATTTTTGATTGCCCATAAGGCGTTTTATTGCTGCATCTTTATCCCAGACTTTGATTGTTGATTGATTTAATTTGTTTA
This sequence comes from uncultured Kangiella sp., assembly GCA_964476655.1. GTDB lineage: Bacteria > Pseudomonadota > Gammaproteobacteria > Enterobacterales > Kangiellaceae. Next base: position 62,896 of record CAYZBK010000004.1, read on the forward strand.
AAACGGCCTGATCTTTTACTGTCTTTTCAGGCCTTGTATATTGTAACCAATGACTTAATTTTTTTGCCAACACGTCAGCTTCAATCGGCTTGGGTATGTAATCATTCATTCCCGCATCGATACATTTTCTCTTATCGCCTTGCATCGAGTTTGCGGTCATAGCGATTATTGGAATCATTTTGTAGTGTTCACCTGCGGTACCTCTGCGTATATTTTTAGTGGTTTCATAACCATCCATTTCAGGCATTTGGCAGTCCATTAATATTGCATCATATTGGTTATCTATTGATGAAAGCTTTAATAAATTTAAAGCTTCAAGGCCATTGGCCGTAATATCGGCAGATAGCCCTAACTGTTCAAGTAATCCTAATGCTACTTGTTGATTTATTGGATTATCCTCAACGAGCATTAAACGATATGTCATTGGTTTGTCTGATGTTGACGAAACCTTTGTTAATTTAAGTTTTGGTTCAGGGATTTCTTCTTGAAAATTATTTTCAGCCTCTAGTAACGGTGATTGTGATGCAAAGATGTTATCTAAATTAATTATTTCAGATAACATCTTTAAAAGGCTAATCGTTGTTATTGGTTTAGGAAAATAATCAGTAAAACCTATTTTATTGTAGTAACTAGGATCTCCTGGATCACTAATCGTTGTCATCATGAAGAGTTTTATATGGTTTAACTTTTTATTTTTACGTATATTTAGTGCAAGTTCCACACCTCCCATGCCAGGTGTTTTTATATCAAATAATGCACCATCAAAATGTACTTCACTTTGACAATATCTAATGGCTTTTTCTGCATTTTCTGCTTCAGCAACGGTTACCCCCCAATGTTCTAATTGCCGTCTTAGTGAGCTTCTAGTTGATGAATTGTCATCAACTATTAAAATACGTAGCCCACTAACATTTTCTCTTGGCCCAACAGGTTTTGAATTTTCGCTTCCATTTAAATAAATACTAAAATTGAAACTACTGCCTTTATCTATTTCACTTATTACTTCAATGCTACCACCCATTAACTCACAGAGTTTTTTGCTAATCGATAATCCTAAACCTGTACCGCCGTATTTTCTTGTGGTTGAGCTATCAACTTGTGAAAATTTATCAAAAAGTAATGGAATATTAACTTTAGGTATACCTATTCCAGTATCAATAATTGAACAATCAAATCGAAGTTGGTCTTCTTTTTCAGGAGTTAACGTTGCTCTAATAATAATTTCCCCTTGATGAGTAAACTTAATAGAGTTGCCGACTAGATTTGTTAGTATTTGGCGTATTCTCCCAGGATCGCCTTTTACCCTAGATTGTTCAATCCCAACGATATCTAGAATGATTTCTAAGCCTTCGTTTTGTCCTTTAAAGGCAATTGATTCTGTGAATTCACCTAACATGTCTCGTAAATTAAAGTCTAAAATTTCAAGATCAATTTTACCGGCTTCAATTTTTGAAAAATCTAAAATATCATTAATTAAAGTTAATAAAGATTCTGCACTTGATTTAGCAAGATTGGCTTTATGTTTTTGATCTTTAGTTAACTCACTGTTTAATAACAAACTTAACATACCAAGAACACCATTCATTGGAGTTCTAATTTCGTGACTCATGCTCGCTAAAAAATCGCTTTTAAGCTGACTGTTTTGCTCTGCAATGTCGGTTGCTTTTTTAAACATGTTTTGTACATTATTTTGCATAATAGAAGCTGCAAAAAGGTCACTAATTTCCTGAAGCATAATTAAGGTTTCAGTATTTGAATTAGGGTTTTTAGTGTAAAGAACAAGAACACCCAATATATGACTAAGAGATAAACCTTGATTAGCTAGAGGAATGTAATACACACAGTTAGATAAGCTGTTATCAACTGCAGATGATGACAGCAAATTATTTTGAGAGCTGTCACTATGATTAAAAATTACAATTTCACGATTTTCAAACACCTCTTCACACTGAATGGTATCTTGATTTAATGTACTAGAAAAATCACCAATAGAGGATAATAAAGAAAAATGTCCTTCATTATTCTCAGGTATAAAAACACCACCTTTACTTGTATCTAAAAATAATTCCATATCCAATAAAATGGTTAAACCAGCTTCAAACCTTGCTTTTAAAGAAGCATGTCTTGACAGAGTCTTGGATATTTTTAATTTCATATTGGAAGATAGTAGCAATCGTTTCTTTTTGGTTTCTTCTTGAACTCTTTGGCTAACATCTCTTACCATTGCAGTATAAAAAACATTTTCACCATTATTTACTTTTGATACAGAAAGTTCTAGTGGAAATTGAAAGCCATCTTTTTTTAATCCAGTGACTTGAACAGCTTTATTCAAAAAATCGAGATTATTATTTTGATTGATTAAATGCATACCTTGCGAATGTTTCTTTCGTAAAGATTCTGGAATTAACAATGTAATATTTTTATTAATTAATTCTTCTTGTGTATGGCCAAACATTTTTATAGCGGCTGGGTTAGATGAAATAATAATACCTTCTTGATTCACCGTTACAATTCCGTCAGCAACAGATTCAAAGATATTCCGTGCAAGAGTTTCGCTTTTTAATAGTGCTAACTCGGCATTTTTTCTTTGCGTTATTTCTGTGCGAACAGCTAAGTAACTGACTGCTTTATTATTATCATCCATAATGGGAACTATTGTCGTATCGACCCAATAAATTTGTCCATCTTTTGCCCGATTGCAAATTTCAGATTGCCACACATGACCTTTAGAAATGGTTCTGTACATTTGTGTGAAAAAATCTTTATCATGATAACCAGAATTTAAGATCCTATGATTGCTACCTACGAGCTCATCTTTAGTGTAACCACTTATATCGCTAAATTTTTTGTTAGCGGATGTGATATCACCCCTTACATTGGTAGTAACAATAATGGCATGTTGATCTAGTGCATATTTTTGCAGTTCTAGTTCTGCCAAATATTTTTTTGCGGCATTATGACTAGCTTCTAGAGCTCTTTCATGTAATTCCTTTAATGACAACATTTTATTGAATGATT
>CAYZBK010000005.1:0-40606 GCA_964476655.1 uncultured Kangiella sp.
ACTCCCTCTATGAGTTAATCCGAAGTATATTGCTATCTCATTATGATCGGCTTGGTGCCTATTGTGCTTAACATTTGGGATTACTCCCGCCTGCCCAATATTAGCTATCTGGTGGTTGACCTACCTTGCCTGAATGGGATTCCCACCCACTTGAATTATTGACCTTGCTCGGCCGCACACACCCAGTATTTCTTTGTAACAGATAAAAGAAATACCTTACCTTTTACCAAGCTTTAAAAAAAATATTCATACCCCAAAAAAAATTCTGCGTCATGAGAGCCAAACTCTAAACTTGAAATATTACGAGCTCCTTCAATATTTCTAATCTCGTTATATTCAATACCTGCATATACAATTATATTATTTGAAAATTGAGATGATAAAGTAAAGCTACCTTGCGATTTTTTTCCCAATATGTATTGGCCAGCAATATGGTATTTATCATTTAATTGAATATTTAAACCAATAGAATACTCTGTTTGTTTTTCACCATTTAATACTTGCTCAATACTAAATGGTATATCAAAGCTATCATTAACTCTATAACCACTAATTATTTTATAAGAAATACCGCGCTCATAAAAGGCCTGAACATCTGGTAGGCGAAAATGATAGTACTCGAGGGACTTTGGCTTTCTATTGCCGCCATTAATGAAGGAACTAATTCCGGTTATATATGAATATGTAGATGCACTCAAAAAATAACTGATTAATGATGCTTTAACTATATCGTGAGATTTTATATCCCATCCTTTTATTTCATAGAACCTTGCTAAATCAGCAACATCACCTTCATTCGCCTCACCAGTTACAGAATCAAAAAAAAGATCGTACATTGCAGGAAAAAGTTTATCATGGCTATATGCAAAAAAATCAGTAACCTTGCCATGACCATAATACATACGATCTGCAACAATGCCACTTAATTTAGTCCCTGCGGTAAAACCAGCAGCAACTGCATTCATTTCCCAGTCCAAACTATTAGTATCTATATTATTAGGTAATTGAAAGTTTATTGATATACTTTCATCATCTCCAAGTTCATCACTTGTATGTATTTCGGGAGTGAATAAAGTCTGCAAGTAGAATAAATGTGGAACCTCAGATCGTTCCTGCCATTCATAATATGATCCTAATGCTATGTCACGACCACGGTGACCAAATTCATGTAAAGTAAACTCTAAAGCATAATGGCTGTAGTAATTTATAAAGCCCCCCAAGGCAAATGTTAATGTGCGGCTTGAAGAATTATCTTCACCTTTAGGGCTAATCCACTGATCTATCTTATTAAAGATACAGGAGTTCATGTCTTCAATATTATTAGCAAATTTATATCTCCCCCTGTTTGAGGGGGCATTTCCGAAATATCCACTATCTAAAGTTAATACTTTTTTACAATCCGGTTCTTGTTTTAAAACACCGGCAAATACTGAATTATTTAGTGTAAATATTAACAACAAAAATAGCTTAATAACGTTTCTTTTTTTTAGTTCTGAGATCATAGATAATTAATTCCAACGGTGGCTATTAAAGCCAAAAGAGTTCGTTTTTCTTTTTTATAGTTTCCTAATATCTAAAGATTACTTTTTTATTAAATATAATTCAATACTTTATTACATTGTTGAAATTAATATCTCTTAATCAACCTTTTAGATATCTCTAGCTTTTATGGACTATGGACTGCAGGTTTTCAGTTGTTTTTCTAAACACCTCCCCACTTCAAAACGAAGGACTTAACACCTTAAAATTATGGCTATATAATTTAATCCATTCAAAAAAAACTTGGTATGAGGTATCCTTTAATAAATAGAACTTACTTTTGCCAATGATGATATTAAAACATATAAAAAACCTGCCTATTTTAGCTATTTATTATCACCCTCTTCAATATATATTTGCATTTGTTATCACCCTAATTAGCTTGTTGATCATGTTATTTGAACCGGCTTCTGGTGATTGGTTTAGGTATCAATCAATAGAAATAAACCAAGGGGAATGGTGGCGTTTATTAACCGCTAATTTCTGTCATAGCAATTGGAATCATTGGCTTTTGAATATCGCAGGGCTATGGTTAATGGAGGTTTTTTATCAACCGGTATTAAGCCAAAAGTTAAGAGCTAGCTTGCTCTTATTTTGTATGGTGTTTAGCGTTTTTTTAATGCATTTAATAATGAATATTCATTGGTATGTTGGTTTATCTGGAGCGTTACATGGATATCTTATTGGTGGAGCGTTATTATCTTGGAAACAAGCTAAATTACTCAATGCGATGATTATTTTACTCACCACTTCAAAGTTGGTTGCAGAGCTTCTTTGGCCTATTAATACCGCAACAGAAAAACTAATTAATGCCAATGTACTAGAAGAAATACATTCTTTTGGTGCGATTTCCTCAGTTGTATTTTTTATTGGTTTATATTTTTTAAAACAAAAAAAAAGCGTTTTTCATCGTTGAAAAACGCATTACAAACTAATGTTTAACTCTTGAATAAACTAATGCAATGAAATTAGTTTATGATTTTTAGCAATAGTTGCCACACCGATCCCTTTAACACTGGCTAACTCTTCAACCGCTTTAAAATTACCATGTTTTTTTCGATAAGCTATAATGGCTTGCGCTTTTTTAATACCGATCCCTTTTAAGGCCTTTGCAATCGATTTTGCGTCTGCGGTGTTAAGGTTAATACTACTCACTTGTTGAATAGTTGATTTTGTATGGGCGTTTTTAGCCATCACAGTTTGAGAGGAAGTAATAATTAATAATAATGTGATTACAATAGAAGAAATAGTTTTCATGATTGTGCTCCTTTCAATAAAAAAGTTCATTAGTAACAAATGAATTTCTTTTTCCTTGATCTAAAATAGATCACTACTGACCATTATTGGTCAAATCGCCAACTGGCAGAAAAAGAGTACTCCTTTAAGATACGACGATCTAGTTGAAGGCAAGAGAATCAGATATTTCGCACAATTTTTTGAGCGGTTCTTTCGATTGTGTAATCGGCCGGCCAATCACAAGATAAGATGCTCCAGCTTGTAGTGCTTGTTTGGGTGTCATAACTCTAGCTTGATCACCTTTGTCACTGCCCTCAGGGCGTATTCCTGGAGTAACCAGTTTAAAATCTTTGCCGAGTTCAGCAGACAGGTTCTTTGCTTCTAGAGCTGAACAAACAACCCCATCAAGCTTGGCTTCTTGAGCTAATTTAGCTAAGTGTAAAACTTGTTGCTGAATGTCTCTTTTGTAACCAATACTACTGTACTCGTCGGCAGACATGCTGGTTAAAATGGTGACAGCTGTCAACAATGGTCTATTGTCACCAAAAGCGTCCAAAGAGGCTCTAGCCGCTTTCATCATTGCACTACCACCTGTTGCATGTACGTTGATCATCCAAACACCTAAATGGGCGGCAGCGGCGCAAGCTTTAGCAACGGTATTTGGAATGTCGTGAAACTTTAAATCTAAAAAAACATCAAAGCCAAGACTGACCAGCTGTTTTACCCATTCAGGGCCAAATAGAGTAAACATTTCTTTACCTACTTTTAAGCGGCAAAGTTTAGGATCAAGCTGATTAACAATATCTAAGGCTTTTTCTAAACTATCGTAATCTAATGCAATAATTATTTTTGGTTCACTCAACTTATCATTTCCTCAATATTTTTCGCTATCAATTTATAGCGACTCAAAGGGTAAAATTATTCGCCTTCAATGCCTTGAATAGGTTTAACGGTTCCCCAAGACTGACAACTTGGGCATTTCCAAAAGAGTGTTTTTGAATCAAAACCACAATGCACACAATGATAAATAGGTTTATTTATCAATAGTTTTGAAACAACTCCACGTAACATTTGCAAGCTCGGTTTAGCATTTTCACTTGCATGTTTAATATGTAATTCAATTAATTGGAGTAGCCCTTTAATAGATGGATGCATTTCCATTTGTTGAGCAATGTAGTCTGCGGCTTCTCTATCGCCTTTATCAGCTTGTAAGATCTCTGCGTAAGCTAATATAGAAGAAATACCCGCTCCTTTTTCAATAGCTTCAGTTAAAAACATTAATAAACCTTTGTTATCATTCAGTTGCAAATAACAATTGGTTAAAGTATTAATGGCTTCCGGCAAAAAATCGATGTCATATTTTACTAACGCCTTATATGACTTTAACGCTTTTTTATATTGCGCGTTGGAATAATGAATTTCTGCATTGATCAAATTAGCACGAACACAATCCGAGTCGATGTTTAATGCTTTTTTTATCGATTCTGAAGCAATTTTATATTGCTCTTTTTTTACTGCTTCTTCAGCTAGCTCACAATAAAAATGTGAAATTTCTTTTTGAATATTATCCGACATGGGTTTTTGCAATTTGCCTGCCGTTTCTATCGCTTTTTTCCAATCTTTAGTTTGCTGATAAATAATCAGTAATTGCGAAAGGCTAGCATTTTTAAAATGACTATCATTAATTAGTTCTTTAAAAATATTTTCCGCGCGATCTAATAACCCCGCTCCCATGTAATCAAAACCTAGCTCAAGCAATGCTGACTTACGATTTTCTGAGGTTAAAGAAGGTCTTGCAATGAGGTTTTGATGTATTCTAATCGCACGGTTTACTTCGCCTCGTTTCCTAAATAAATTACCTAAAGCTAAATGAGTCTCAACTGTTTCAGAATCAATTTCTAACATACTGACAAAGCTATCTATGGCTTTATCAGATTCTTCATTTAATAAATAATTCAACCCTGTAAAATACGTTTTTGATAAACCTTGTTGATATGAATTATTTTGTTCTAATTTATTTTTGCGACCATTACGAAAACCAAAATACCATGCAACAGGAAGCAATAACACAAATATGAAAATTAACTCATTCATGCTGATGCCCTCTTCTCTTCAAAATGTTGCATATATTGAGTGCTTTAAAAAACAATTAATAATCATCCTTAAGTGGAAGCGATCTTAAATTGCTAATTTCTTTTTTAAGTTCCGTCAACCGTCTATTCGCATTAGCTAATTTGATTTTGTTAGATAAAAAACTACCTAACATTGATGCAATACCCAAAAAGAAACCCAACAATATTGCGGTTATTAATACCCAATTCATTGGCCAATGAATACTAGCAACAAAATAATTGATACTGACCAAATCATCATTTTTGGCAAAAAATAATGCTGAAATCACTGCTATTGCAACAAACAATATAATCAATAGAATATTTTTCAATATTTTAACCCTATCATTAGTTAATTTAACTATTTTAGCTTTGAGACATAAAGCCTATAGCCACGGTATTTTATTATGTAACCAAAGAACAGGATATGTAATAAAATAACAATGACTCTCTACAAACAGCCATCTACAAAACTATTCTATGCAAAACGGTCATCGACAGAATAGCCAAACGAAAAAAAAGCACATCCTAAGATATGCTTTTTTAATAAAACAGGCATAATTTAAGAATTTTTAATACTATCGTTAACACGATCTCTTAACTCTTTACCAGGTTTAAAATGAGGAACATGTTTTCCTTCTAGACTAACTGACTGGCCTGTTTTAGGATTTCTTCCTACTCTAGGTGCTCTATAATGCAGTGAAAAGCTACCAAAACCTCTAATTTCTATTCTTTCACCTTGCGCTAAAGATTGCGCCATATGTTCAAGCAAGCTTTTAACAACTAACTCAACATCTTTTAAAGATAATTGAGGCTGTCTTTCAGCAAGTTTTTCGATTAACTCAGACTTTGTCATTCAGCCTTCCAGGAGATTCAAATAATATACCCACACCTTAGTCAATTTATCAGCAAAAAGCAAAAAAAAATGCCCAAAATCAATAGATTATGAGCATTTTTCAAAATTGACCTTATAAAAAAGGTGCAACTTTAGAGACCAAAATTATTTTTGGTCAAGTTGTTCTTTTAACAAATCACCAAGCGTTGCAGGAGCACTTGACTCATCGTCTTTGCTAAACTCAGCAACAGCATCGGCTTCTTCTTGTTTGAACTTCGCTTTAATTGATAAAGAAATACCACGATTCTTCTTATCAACTGCTGTGAATTTAGCTTCAATTGTGTCACCTTCTTTAAAATGCTTGCTAGCATCTTCAACACGTTCTTCACTAATTTCAGAAGCTCTTAAATAACCTTCAATGTTTTCACCAAGAGAAACTTTAACGCCTTTAGCATCTGCACTGATAACAGTACCAGTGACAATCGTACCTTTGGCATTTTCAGCAACAAATTCAGCAAATGGGTCAGAATCAACTTGTTTGATACCAAGAGAAATTCTTTCTCTTTCTGCATCTACCGATAATACAACGGCTTCAACTTCATCACCTTTATTAAATTCACGAACGGCTTCTTCACCAGTAAGCGTCCAAGAAATGTCAGATAAATGAACGAGTCCATCAATGCCGCCATCTAATCCAATAAAGACACCAAAATCAGTAATCGATTTAATATTACCTTTTACTTTGTCATTTTTGTTGAATTTGCTTGCGAATTCGCCCCATGGATTAGCAATACATTGCTTAAGCCCAAGAGAAATACGACGACGTTCTTCATCAATATCAAGAACCATCACTTCAACTTCATCACCTAGGTTAACCACTTTGCTTGGGTGAATGTTTTTGTTAGTCCAATCCATTTCAGAAACATGAACTAAACCTTCTACACCTTCTTCAATTTCAACAAAACAACCGTAATCGGTTAAGTTAGTTACACGACCGAATAAACGTGCACCTTCAGGGTAACGACGGTTTAAATCTGCCCAAGGATCTTCGCCTAATTGTTTCATTCCAAGTGATACACGTGAACGTTCACGATCATACTTAAGAACTTTAACGTCGATTTCATCACCCACTTGAACCACTTCAGAAGGATGTTTAACACGCTTCCAAGCCATATCAGTGATATGTAATAAACCATCAACGCCACCTAAATCAACAAAAGCACCGTAATCAGTTAAGTTTTTAACGATACCTTTAGCGACTGCGCCTTCTTCTAGTTTTTCTAATAATTCTTCTCTTTCAGCCGAATTTTCAGCTTCAATAACACTTCGACGAGAGACAACAACGTTGTTTCGTTTTTGATCTAGTTTGATAACCTTAAATTCTAGGTCTTTTCCTTCAAGATGAGCTGTATCACGAACTGGACGTACATCAACTAATGAACCTGGTAGGAATGCGCGAACATCCTTGATTTCAACGGTAAACCCGCCTTTAACTTTACCCGTAATAACACCAATAACAGTTTCACTTGCTTCACAAGCTTTCTCTAGCTCAATCCAAGTTGCAAAACGTTTAGCTTTTTCACGTGATAGTTGAGTTGTACCATAACCATCTTCAATGGCTTCTAATGAAACATCGACAGAATCGCCAATCACGACTTCAACGTCGCCTTTTTCATTTAGAAATTGATTTAAAGGGATAACGCCTTCTGATTTTAGCCCAGCACTGACCGTAACGGTTTCACTATCAATAGCAACGACTATTCCAGATACAATCGCACCTGGTCGCATTTCCGTTTCTTTAATACTCTGTTCAAATAACTCTGCGAAACTCTCGCTCATCTTAATTGTCCTAAAAAACACAAAAAATAGCTTTTAATAAACTTTCTTTTGCATATGGTTACAAAGATCAAAAAAACATCCAGTTTTTTATGAAATTTTATATCAAGCCGATTATTCCATTAATCAGCAAAAAATTAAGGCTTTTAATTAAATATTGCTAAAAAAAATCTATTTAGAAAATTTTTCTTTGGCAAAATCAATCACTTGAGAGAAAACTTGCTCAATAGTTAAGTTAGAGCTATCAACTATTAATGCATCATCAGCAGCAACTAATGGTGAAACAGATCGTGTTTTGTCTCGTTCATCGCGCGCTTGTATGCTCTCTAAAAGCGCGCGCATATTAGCACCAACGCCTTTGTTTATCAACTGTTGGTAACGTCTTTTTGCTCGACAATCAGCACTTGCTGTTAAGAATATTTTTACAGGAGCATCAAAAAAGACCACCGTTCCCATGTCTCTACCATCGGCAACTAACCCCGGCGCTTTATCAAAATCTCTTTGTCTCGCTAATAATGCCTCTCTTACTGGAGTGATAGCAGCCACTTTTGAAGCCCATTGAGCAGCTTCATCAGTACGGATCTCTTGAGATAAATTAATGCCATTTAAATAAGCTTCAACTTCCCCATTAATTGAATTTAATTTGAAATCAACATCTAAACGACGAGCCAATTCGGCTATTTGAGTTTGAACATCTTGACTTAATGGCTCCATAGAAAGGTCTATTTTTTGCTGAATAGCTGCAACACCAAGAATTCGGTATAACGCGCCACTATCTAATATATGCCAACCAAATTCTTCAGCAACGAGTTGAGTAATTGTTCCTTTTCCTGCACCAGAAGGTCCATCAATAGTAATTATATTTTTCATCATAATTTATGCATATTATTAAACGCTAAAAAGCATTAGTTTAAGATCTCAGTGATTGCTGAGATGTATTTTTTATTCTCTAGCGATAAACCAATGCTCACGCGCAAGTGATTTGGCATTTTGTAATTAGCGAGAGGCCTGACAATAACGCCTTTGTGCAATAGCTTTTGGTAAATTGGTTGAGCATTTACCCCCATATCAATGCTTAAAAAGTTTCCAACAGAGGCAATGAAAGATAAATCGAGCTGCTTGCAGCTTTCAATCAATTGCTGCATGCCTTGCTGGTTAACCGATATTGATTGTTGTAAGTATTGCTCATCATCTAATACCGCTATTGCTGCCGCTAATGCAAAACTATTAACGTTGAAAGGCTGTCTTACTCTATTTAATAACCCACAAATAATCTCACTAGAAATGGAATATCCGATCCGTAGCGAAGCTAAACCATACGCTTTAGAAAATGTTCTTGTAACAATTAAGTTTTCAAAATCACTCAACCATTCAACACTATTAGGAATTGAGCCATCTATCACGTATTCGCTATAAGCTTCGTCAACCACAACAATAATATGGCTTGGGACTTTGACTAAAAAAGATTTTAGTTCTTTATCGGTTAACCAAGTCCCTGTTGGATTATTTGGGTTAGCAATAAAAATCATTTTTGTTTTGTCAGTTATTGCTTGAAAAATTGCATTTAAATCATTTCCCCAGTTTTTAGCCGGAACTTCAATTAAACGAGCTCCAATGGCTTGAGAAACGAGTGGGTAGACACAAAAAGCATACTGCGAAAAAATAACTTCATGATCGGGTAAAAGAAACGTTCTGGCAATAATTTCTAATACATCATTAGAGCCATTGCCTAGTGTAATTTGACCTGCCGCAACATTATGGCGCTCACTCAAAACAGACTTTAGATAATGCCCATTAGAATCTGGATACCGCGATCCCTGTGATATTTCTTTATCAATCGCTAATTTAACTTGCTGACTTAATCCAAGAGGATTTTCATTACTCGCTAACTTAACAATTTGACTAATTCCTAACTCACGCTCTAGTTCACTAACAGGTTTTCCCGCTAAATAGGGCTGTAGTGTTTGAACTCCTGGGTTAGCAAGAGCCACATAATCACAAGACATATTAATCCTCGAAACTGTTTCTTTAAATTGATAAATAAAGGTTAATTAATCATCAGTTGAAGAATCAGAATCTTGAGGATTAACCTCGGTATTATCTGTGGAATTTGATTCCGCACTTTCAACATGACTCTCGTTCGATTCTTCATCGTCAGTTTCAGCCGTTTCAAGCTCATCAATCCGTTGTAAACCAACCAAGGTTTCAGCTTCTTGTAATCGAATTAATCGAACACCTTGAGTATTTCTTCCCATCACTCGAATTTCATCAACTCTTGTGCGTACTAATGTACCGCCTTTACTAATTAGCATGATTTCGTCACCATCTTTGACTCTAACCGCACTAATGGCTTTACCGTTTCTATCACTTAAGGTAATCGAAATAACACCTTGGCCACCACGCCCCCTTAATGGATGTTCGGTCATACAAGTTCGTTTACCGTAACCATTTTCAGTGACTGTCAAAATTTGGCTATCTTCATCCGCTCTTACTAAAGCGATAACACGTTGTTCGTCTGAGATTCTAATCCCTCTAACACCTCGCGCCGTTCGACCCATTTGACGTACATTCTCTTCATGGAAACGAATCACTTTTCCTGCATTACTAAATAGCATGAGATGATCTTCACCACTTGTAACCACAGTTCCAATTAATTCATCGCCTTCATCAAGTCTAAGCGCAATGATGCCATTGGCTCTTGGTCTAGAGAACTGTTCAAGAGAGGTCTTTTTAACCGTTCCATTAGCCGTTGCCATAAAGACATATTCATCTTCTTTGTATTCTTTAACTTGTAAAATACTGCTAATACTTTCGCCTTCAGCGAGAGGTAAGATATTAACAATGGGTTTACCTCGTGAACCACGACTAGCAAGCGGTAATTCAAACGTTCTCAACCAATAAACCTTACCTGTCGAAGAAAAACACAATATTGTTGCATGAGTCGAGACGACTAAAAGTTTTTCGATAAAATCTTCTTCTTTCATCTTGGTGGCCGATTTACCTTTGCCCCCACGTCGTTGCGCTTCATACAAGTTTAATGGCTGATATTTAACGTAACCTTCATGCGATAATGTAACAACAACATCTTCTTCGGGGATTAAATCTTCAATCAATAAGTCGGCACTGCTATTGGTAATTTCGGTTCTTCTTTCATCACCAAAGGTTTCTTGAATTTCAATTAACTCTTCACGAATAACTTCCATCAATCGTTCAGCACTATTTAATATGGTTAATAACTCGGCAATTAATGCAATTAATTCTTTATAGTCATTAATGATTTTTTCATGCTCTAAACCAGTTAACTTATGAAGTTTTAAATCTAATACCGCTTGAGCTTGATTTGGTGAGATAAAATATTTCCCATCAACGAGTCCATACTGCTCATCTAAATCATCAGGCCGACAAGCATCTGAACCTGCGCTATCTAACATCGTTAAAATGGCACTAGCATCCCAGCCTTTTGAAAGCAGTTGTTGTTTAGCAACAGCCGGATTATCTGCTTTTTTAATCAATTCAATAATTTCATCAATGTTGGCTAAAGCTAAAGCTAAACCTTCTAAGATGTGTGCTTTTTCTCTGGCTTTTCTTAAATCAAAAACAGTTCTTCTTATAACAACTTCTTTTCGATGCTTAACAAAAGCTTCTAACATTTCTTTTAAGGTAAATAATTTAGGTTTGCCGTCTTCCAATGCAACCATATTAATACCAAAAACAGTTTGCATTTGAGATTGAGAATAAAGGTTATTCATCATCACATCTGAATTTTCCCCTCGTCTTAACTCAATCACCATTCGCATGCCGTCTTTATCTGACTCATCTCTAAGAGCGGTGATACCTTCAATTTTTTTATCTTTGATCAGATCGGCTATTTTTTCTATAAGGCGGGCTTTATTAACTTGATAAGGAAGCTCAGTAACTACAATGCTTTCTTTGCCATTTTTTTCATCGGTTTCAATATGATGACGAGAGCGAATATGAATGCGTCCTTTACCTGTTTGATAGGCTTGAAGGATCCCTGCACGTCCATTAATAATACCTTGAGTCGGAAAATCTGGTCCTGGAATATGTTCCATAATAGCTTCTAAATCCATCTCAGGATTGTCAATAAGCGCTAAGCAAGCACTAATGACTTCATTCATGTTATGAGGTGCAATATTCGTTGCCATGCCTACAGCAATACCTGAGGAGCCATTAACCAGTAAATTGGGGACTCTCGTTGGTAATACTTTGGGCTCACTTTCTGAACCATCGTAGTTTTCTTGCCAATCAACGGTTTCTTTATCTAAATCGCTAAGTAGTTGGTGAGCCAATTTATCCATTCGGACTTCGGTATAACGCATCGCCGCCGGTGAATCGCCATCAACCGAACCAAAGTTCCCTTGACCATCAACCAGCATATAACGTAAAGAAAATGGCTGAGCCATTCTTACGATGGTGTCATAAACAGCAGTATCACCATGTGGATGATATTTACCAATAACATCACCAACCACACGAGCTGATTTTTTATAGGCTTTGTTGAAATCATTAGACAGAACATTCATGGCGTATAATACTCGCCTGTGAACTGGTTTAAGACCATCTCTAACGTCTGGAAGTGCCCGACCAACAATAACGCTCATTGCGTAATCTAAATAGGATACTTTTAATTCATCTTCAATGTTGATTGGTAGAACTTCTTTAGCGAACTCACCCATAAACGACCACTATCCTTTATCTTATTGATTTTATACGATTATTTGTAATTTTTTAAGGTCTTGAAACGTCCATTAAAAATTTAATTACAGCAATAAAAAAGGCACCTAACGGAATTACTTAATTGCGATAAGTAAACTTCAATTAGAGCACTTAAATTAGCGGCAAATTATATCATAAAAACTAGCTACTACCTGTACTAAATTTCATCGAAAGTATGTATCATACTTAAGGCAAAAATTGATGTTGTTCTTTTGTACGATTAATGAACAGCCTGACTGTTTTTTTAATCAAAACTCTATTTATTAACTCATAAAAATGTAGATATCATGGCAAATACTCTTAACGTAGATCCAGCAGAAATAAAAAAGTTTTCAGATCTCGCTTCACGCTGGTGGGATAAAGAAAGTGAATTTAAACCGCTGCATGAAATTAACCCTTTAAGACTCAATTATATCATTCAAAATGCGGGTCCATTAAACCACAAAGAAGTGATTGATATTGGCTGCGGTGGTGGGATTTTATCCGATTCTATGGCATTGCAAGGCGCAAAAGTCACTGCAATAGATATGGGTGAAGCACCTTTATCAGTTGCCAAACTGCATCAATTGGAATCAGGGCAAAATGTTGACTATCAACAGATCACTGCTGAACAAATGGCCGAAAAACACCCTGAGAGTTTTGACCTAGTAACTTGCATGGAAATGTTAGAACACGTACCCGATCCTGAATCAGTCGTACAAGCTTGTGCGGTTCTGGTTAAACCGGGTGGTGATTTATTTGTATCAACAATTAATAGAACCATGAAAGCATTCGCTTTTGCGATTGTGGGTGCTGAATATGTTTTGCAAATGCTACCAAAAGGAACCCACCAGTACGAAAAATTTATTAAACCATCTGAAATTGCTTCCTGGTCACGTCAGTCTAATTTAGAGTTAAAAAATATTATTGGCATGCATTACAACCCATTGAGTAAAAGTTATAAATTAGACAAAGGCGTTGATGTTAATTATTTAATGCATTTCAAGAAGCCAAACGCCATTTAATCAAAAAGATAACACCGGTACCATCTTGTCGATTAATCGCTTTAACCGATGCGCTGTGAAAGTCCGCAATTAATCGAACGATGTACAAACCTAAACCTAGATTTTTTCCCGAAGCTTGTTCGCTCGTTCTAACAGACACTAATGAATGAAAAATCCGTTTTAAATATTTTTTCTGGATCAATGGCCCGGAATTTGAAACAGAAAGAAAATAGGCGTTTTTCTTTTGCTTAAAATTAATCAATATTAATGAGTTGATTTGACTAAACTCCATCGCATTTGAAATAAGTTTATCCATCATTTCCGCAAAAAGTTCTACAGAAATTTCCTGTTGCTTTTGTTCTACATTTGTTTCAAAAATAAATTGATATTCAGAAAATGACGATTGATAACCGTTAGTGATCTGTTGTAAAAAAACACCCATATCAACCATTTCTTTTTCTGCCGTTTGCATTGCATCTTTTACACCTGAAGCTTGACGCATTCTTGAAAGAATTTCTCCTAAACGTTGATTTCCTTGCAGTGCTCTATTGATTATTTCTTTATCATCTTCGCTTTGACAACCTAATAATAAATTGTCTAACGACGAACGAACAATCGCCATAGGTGTTCTTAATTCATGTGATAATCGAGAAGCCAGTTTTTCTAGGTGATCATTATATTCAAATAATCGATTTCCCATGTGACTAAATGCTTTATATAACTCATCTAATTCATCGCCTTTCTCAAAATCATAACTATCAACATCACCATCTAAAGAAAGAGGAGCGCTCATACGCCCACTTGAATCAACCACCTGTTCAATTGAAGTACTCAGTTTTTTAATTCGATTAACGAGTTTGGCAACATACCAAAAGATGAGCCAGATAATAAGAATAAAAACAACAAAGATAATAGCAAACATATTTAACAATGTTTTCTTTTGCAAAACCTGTACTCTAGCAATATTTTCTTCAAGCAATATAACGCCATAAATTTTATTATCTATTTTAATTGGGTAAGTTGCCATGGCGATGGATTGTTCCGAATTAACGGCATTTTCTATACGACTAGTAGGCTCACCTTGCAATGCAAGTGAAATATCATCCGACGCTAAATAAAGACTATTTTTTCTAACATCAAAAACAATTTTAGACTGCTCGTTTAATATCCAGTCTAATAATGGAATAGAATTATCATTAGCGATAAATGATTCGAGATTTCCAGTAGAACTAAGCACCCTACCCTGATTATCTAAAAGCCAAATTCGTTGTGCTGACGACAGTTCAACATGTTTAAAAAAATCCACTATTTTTTCTGATGGCCAAACTAACAAATTATTTTCATAATAAGATGAAGCATTCGTATTTATAAAATATTCCCCATCTTTTTGATCAACATTTTTGTGCGAAACTTTAATAGATACAGGTTTTAGCCCTGAAGGAAATTGAAGTTCAATATTAAAACCTGTAGCGGTTGTTTGCCAAACAGCTTTGTAGCGCCAGTCAATAATATATTGAGAACCTTTTTTTGTTCTTACAGAAAACTTACCACTGGAATTAGTATAGAGCTTTAACTTTTTGATCTTTCCGGATCTCAATTCAACTTCAACCTCTAATAGATCGAAATTCGCCTCTTTTTTTGATGATGGAAAGATAACAAATTGATCTTTTATCTTAACTGAAAGAATTAAATGTTTTTTGTGATGTCCAAGCAATATAGCCATTGAACTATTATTATTTTCAAAGTGTTTTTGATGAATTATATAACTATTCCAGTCATCAAAATAACCATCTAAATTAAATGATTGACCAAGTGAAAAGACAAACAACTCTTTTGATATAAGGTTTCTATTATTGGGTAAAAGACTTTCTTCGAACCAACTTTTGTTTAATTCAAGTTGATGTGATATTAATTTTGTCGATAAGACTAAATTTTTTTTAAGATCGTTTTCAAGTGTTTTTTCTATCTCTTTTAATACCCCTACAGAAGCCACTGGAATTAATAATATGAGTAAAATAATTAATAAAAACTTATAACTCAATGGCCAACGTGATGGATGAAAAACATTATTTAACATAATAACAACTTATTGGCATTTTAAAACACGTCACCGTATATACCTATTATCATTTAAGATACAGGAACATGGGCATAGGAATATTTTATACAGTATCAGCTCGCTAGGTCTTCCAACGATACCCCATACCATAAACTGTTTCAATCTTATTAAAACCAGACTCTATCGCTACAATTTTTTTTCTTAATCTTTTTACATGAGATGTTACAGTGCTATCATCAACTACAGCTTTAGCGGCTTGCATTAATTGTTCTCTGGTTTTTACATGCCCTGGGCGCTTGACTAAAGAGTTTAAAATCCAAAACTCTGTTAACGTGATCTCAAGTGGTTTTTCATTCCAACTTGCGGTAAAACGATTAAGATCTAATTTTAATTGATCAACTTCTACAAATTCATCTTGTATTTGCATATTTTGTTTAACCGCATCAATACGTCTAAACAATGCTGAGATCCTTACCATAATTTGTGTCAGGCTAATGTCTTTTGTTAAATAATCATCTGCACCTAATCGTAAACCTGAAATGGTATCAAACTCGCTGTCTAAAGCCGTTAAAAATATAATCGGCAGTGAAGCGGATTGAGCTCGTAAAAAACGGCATAGCTCAAAACCACCTTCAGGATCGTCAGCTAACCCCACATCTAAAATAGCAAGATCAGGTAGACGAGACTCAAATGCTTGCATGGCTTCATGCTTATTTTCATAAGCAAAAACCTCATAACCTTGTTTTCTTAATGATGATGAATAATTTTCTCTAATCGATTTTTCATCTTCAACTAAAGCAATCCGCTTAGCCATTTTATATTCTCAGTATGAACAATTATTAATAACACTATTTATAACATCATTTGTCTCGGTTTTTCATGTTAAATAATGATTTTTAATAAATGACATATTTTCGCCATATTGTTACTCAACATTTACAGAATTAAAGCGTTTTATATGCCGAATAAGTTGTTTAAATCTCATGGTGTTCAACTAAGTTCATCAAACATCTGAAGAACACTTTGGGCTAAAACAATTTCTCTCTGCGGGAAAACAAGGATGATAAACCGCCAAGGATGGCCAACCAATGATTCAACAATATAAGACATTAATTATTTTAAACTAACTTAAAAGGGTAACATCATGAAACGTACTACAATCATTGCAAGCTTGTTAATTACAACTTCTTTCACAACAAATGTTGTTTTTGCAAAAGCCGCAACCACCGAAGAAAATATTGGTTTCTTTTCAGGCGCTATAGCTGGTGCGGCAATTGGCGGGCCTTTGGGCTTTGTTGTTGGAGGAATTACTGGAGCGCTAACAGGTGAGCAAGTAAATAAAGCCAATCAGTTTGATCAGGTAAACGAAGAGTTAACGAGCCAAAAACTTAAAAATAACAGCTTACAACAGGCAATCACTCAATTGCAGCATACTCAACAAATAGATAGCAATATTACAACTAACAACATTGAAAATGACTGGTTAACTGAAGGCCTGAGTTTAAATTTGTTATTTACAACTAACTCATCACAATTATCGATTAACGACCAATCAACAATTAAACGCTTATCTTTTGTACTTAATAAGTACCCTGAAATGAATATTCAACTTGATGGATATACTGATCCACGAGGAAGTGATTCAGCTAATTTAACCTTGTCACAACAACGCCTTGAATCAGTCAAAAAAGCATTTTCAATAAATGGTATATCTTCAAACCGTTTAAGATTAAATGCTCATGGTGAGACTAAATTTTCTGAGCAAGAGATCAATTTAGATAGTTAT
The DNA here is from genome assembly GCA_964476655.1 of uncultured Kangiella sp. Taxonomy (GTDB): domain Bacteria; phylum Pseudomonadota; class Gammaproteobacteria; order Enterobacterales; family Kangiellaceae. Next base: position 17,123 of record CAYZBK010000005.1, read on the forward strand.
GCTAGAGAACGCCGTGTAAGTATTAATCTTATAGCATCACAAGAGGAAAGTGTTGCACAAAATTAATGAAATTTAGAGCATTATTTTTAGAAATAATGCTCTTTTTAAATCAAAACAATCGAAAAATAGGTAAATCAAGGCGTATTTAAATATTCTTTAACTTCTACCCTCTTGTATTATATATTAATTCCAAACAGCTCTAAGAAGACACTTTTAAACAACCATTTAATCTTTTCATTTTTTTGTTTTTTAGACAATTATTAAATTAAGGCTAATCAATTTATCACTTACCACATCATTAATAAATCTTAAATTGATTGGTGTTTCTCAGTAAGAACCACTTTACCAATGAGGTGATTATTATGATGTCAGGACAAGTATCTGCGGAGATTGGACACTGGTATCGTCCAATTGATAACCATAATTTATTTGAAGTAGTTGCAATTGATTATGAGGAACAAACCATCGAGATCCAAAACTTTGATGGCAATATTGAAGAAATGGAATTTACTGGTTGGAAAGTTCTAATTCCTTATGAAATATCCCCCCCTGAAGACTGGACTGGCCCTTATGAAATTGAACGCGATGATCCTGCGTTTAATACTTATGCGATCAACGAGGCGCTTAAACAAATAGAAGAAGGTTGCCATCTAGAAGCTGGATAAACAATCAAAAAAGCTTTAACAAAAGTATAAAAAAATCAACTTAAACCTCTCGCACTCAATCTCAGGCATGTTAGAATACGCCCAAATTTACTATTGTTAATATTAGGCCTCAAAGCATGTCAGAAAACACCAATAAACCAATCAGCTATAAAGATGCTGGTGTCGATATTGAAGCTGGAAATCAACTTGTAGAACGTATTAAAAGTGTTGCCAAAGCAACCAAACGCCCTGAAGTAACCTCAAACTTAGGTGGCTTTGGCGCAATGTTTGAATTACCAAGCGGGTACCAACAACCTGTATTAGTTTCTGGTACTGACGGTGTCGGTACAAAATTGCGTTTAGCCATTGATGCAGGCATTCATGACAAAGTAGGTATCGATTTAGTGGCAATGTGTGTCAATGACCTTTTAGTTCAAGGTGCAGAACCTTTATTTTTCTTAGATTATTACGCAACAGGAAAACTTGATATAGATACAGCTGCAAGTGTTATTACCGGAATAGGAGAAGGTTGTAAGCTCTCTAATTGTTCATTGATTGGTGGTGAAACAGCCGAAATGCCTGGCATGTATGAAGGTGAAGATTATGATTTAGCCGGATTTTGTGTTGGTATTGTTGAAAAATCTAAAGTCATTGATGGTAGCCAAGTGCAACAAGGCGATCAATTAATAGGATTAGCATCAAGTGGCCCCCACTCTAATGGTTTTTCATTAATTAGAAAAATCATTGAAGTAGCAAAAGCTAATTTACAACAAGACTTTGATGGCAAAACACTTGCAGATACTTTGCTTGAACCCACTAAAATTTATGTTAAGTCTGTTTTAGCATTAATTGAAAAATTTAACGTCAAAGCGTTATCACACATAACAGGCGGTGGTTTACTTGAAAATATCCCTCGTGTATTACCAGCCAATACTTGTGCACAAATTGATCAATCAAGTTGGAATATTCCTTCAATTTTTAACTGGTTGCAAGAAAATGGTAATGTCATTCAGAGTGAAATGTATAAAACTTTTAACTGTGGTGTCGGTATGGTTTTAGTGGTTTCACCTGATGAACTTGACGGTGCTATTGCTTTATTAAACACTTTGGGTGAACAGGCTTGGCATATTGGTGAAATTATTGAAATGACTGATGACCAACAAGTAACATTCATCCAATAACATCAACAAACTTTAAAACCTTCAGCTTTAATTGATTAAAACTTTGACTCAAGATATCGACTAAGATGCAAAAAAAAAATATTGTAATTTTAATCTCTGGAAGTGGTTCAAACTTGCAATCATTTATTGACTGTCAAAAGTTAAATCGATTAGCAGGAACCATATCAGCCGTCATTAGCAATAAAGCAGATGCATATGGGTTAATTCGTGCTAAATCGGCTAATATTCCTGCTATATCAATCAAACATACTGATTACTCAAGCAGAGAGGCTTTTGACCAAGCTCTATCGGATCAAATTGAGCAATATAATCCTGACCTAATCATTTTAGCGGGATTTATGAGGATCTTAACATCAAACTTTGTCGCAAAATATCGCGGAAAATTATTGAACATTCACCCCTCTTTGTTGCCTAAGTACCCAGGATTACATACACATCAACGAGCCATAGAAAATAAAGATGTAGAACATGGAACGAGCATACACTTTGTCACGGAAGAATTAGATGGTGGTCCACTGATTGCGCAAGCAAAAATTTTAATTAGTGATAAAGATAACGTTGATAGTTTATTTAAAAAGATTCAAAAATTAGAGCATAAAATCTACCCTCAGATTGCACAAATGTTCTTAGAGAATAAAATAGAATTAAAACAGGATGATATATATTTTGAAAATAGCAAATTGGAAGCCCCTTTCATTCTTTAATCAACATTTATTAATCGCTTGTTGCATTACTACTTTTATTGCTTTTTTATTGCTCAATAATAAGGCTCATGCAAATACAAATGCCGTAATAAAGTTACCCGAAAGCCAGTTGATTCTCTCAGTAAAAGAAGATAAAGCTCTAGTCTCCAACAATACAACTAACAATAACTGGCTATTTTTGCATCCCTACACAGCGCATTACCAAGTCAGTTACAATGGTAGCCCAGTTGGTAAAGCCACCCGAAAATTGACCATTGCCGATAAACAATGGCAATTAGAAACAAAAGCAAAAATCAAAAAATATCTTCTAACGGCAAAAAGTTATGAAACGACTCAGTTTCATATAAAAGATAATCAACTGATGAGCGACTATTTTGTAACTCGTTCTAAAGTAACATTTCAAAGCGAAAAAGTAGTTAAACAATTTTTTGATTGGGAAAAGAAAACTGACTCAGGTTTTAAAGGTAAAAAAAAATGGCATATCCCTTTAGATAACCAAGTTTATGATCGAGCATCACATATTGTAAAGTTTCGTTCAGATCTGCTTTCAAATAAAACCGCCTTTAATTACGACGTTAGTTACAGAGGTAAAATTAAAACTTATCAATATACTCAAGAAAAAGAAGAAAAGTTCAAAACCAAAATGGGTGAATTAAATACCATTAAATATATCTACAAAAAATCTGAAAAAGGAAAATTTATTTTATGGCTTTGCCCTGAACTTAACTATATTCCTGTAAAAATTGCTCAGTATGAAAAAGATGGTTCAGTGATCAGTTTTTTGCTTGAATCGCTGGAATATAATTAACGGATAAAATTAAGCCGTAACTTATAATCCTATCAAGCTTTTAACACGTTTTTCGGTACTTTTCATTCCTGCGTTTTTACCTAACTGCAACGATTCTTTTATATTTTTATTATTAAATTTAAATTCACGTAACGCTAATAAGCCGCCAACCCGATTACTACTTGCACAATGAATAAATACTGGCTTTTTATCACTTAGCACAAAGTGTAAACGCTGAGCATTATCAACAGTGATCCCATTCATCCCAGCAATAGGTAATGAAACATATTTCATTCCCAATTTTTCTACCACATCTTTTTCATCAAATTCGCTAAACTCATGTTCAGTTCTAAGGTTAATCACTATTTTTGTACCTTGTTTTGCCAGTTGTTTTAAATCATTAATACTTGGTTGACCCGCTGTCACAATATTCTCACTTGGAGAATTAGCATTCATCATATCGAATTGGGAAAAATCTTTTGCAAAAAGCGTAAAACTGCTTAATTGAAAGATCAAAGAAAACAATAAAATCAACAAGTTACGAGAAACAAACATTAGAAAATCTCCTAAGAACACTAAATAACATGAATAAAGTAGACAGTTTAACTAAAATTCTAGCAAAATCAAATTGACTTGACCCAACTAATTCGCTTACTCTTTATAAGATCAATAATAACGATAAAGAGAATAATATGTCACTTACAAACGCTTTTGCACTCATGTATGGTCCTAGCAAAGAATGGCTAAATATTAGTCAACAAAAACAAAGCATTAGCCATATCTACCTCACATTTTTAATTTTTTTCGCAGCAATACCGCCCGCAGCCGCATTTGTTGGTAGCACTTATGTTGGTTGGCAAATAGGAGCAGGCAATACACATACACTAACCACTGAGAGCGCTTTATATTTATCGGTTATTGCTTATTTTGCAATATTAATTGCTGTATTTGTACTCTCTATATTCATCCAATGGATGGCTAAAACCTATGGAGCAAAACCAAGCCTGTCAGAATGTGTCAACTTAACGGCTTATAGCTTTACCCCACTTTTTTTAGCCGGTTTTTTAGGTGCTTTTCCTATTTTATGGCTCGACATGTTGGTTTCTTTGTTTGCCATTGGAATGTCCGTTAATTTGTTATTCAAAGGTGTTCCGCAATTAATGGGCATCAACGAAGAAAAAGCTTTTTTATTTTCAAGTTCAATATTAACCGTTGCAATGGTTAGCCTAGTTGGAATGTTAGCTATTACCGTGATCTTTTGGGGATCGGGTTTTTCACCAGTATTTCAGCCACAATAACGGATATAAAATTGGAAATTATTTACTGGCTTATCCCTCTATCCATTATCATTCTAGCGATAGCCGTATTGATATTTTTTTGGGCCGTTAAAGACGGCCAATTTAATGATCTAGATTCCCCAGCCGTTAATATTTTGCTAGATGATGATTTAAATAATTCATTATCTAGCAATGCTGAAAAAGATGAATAAGAGAAGCATAAAACACTTAATATTTTTTTCTGTCCTTTTATTTAGCCCCTTTCTCTTTTCCAAGAGCAACCTCACAATTAACAAACCGTTTAAAGTTCTTTCTATTAATGGTCAATCGTTAACCAAATTAAACATTCATACCCCTGTTCAACTAAAATTGAACGCAGGCATTAATCGTATTGCTCTTATGTTGAGCATAAATGTTGATACTCATTCAAACCCGTTAACGAATCAGCAAATGATTGATAAAGATCCAAATAACAATCAAGTGTCCTCTGTATTTATTTTAACTTTTACTTTAAAGAATAATAAAAATTATCGTTTATTATCATTAAGGCCTATTGATGCAGCCAGTATTAAAAAATCACTTAAAAATCCACTTATTAATATTATTGATGAGAAAGGTCAAAGGGTAAAAACAAAAAAAAGCTTCCCTTCTACTCAATCAATAAAATCCATTCATCAATTAACTCGACCAAAATTTATTTACCAAGAAAAAATTAAAATAATTTCAGCTCATTAACACTAATTTACATTTCTATTGATTAACAAAAAATTTAAAACTTTCTTCTTAACTAAGTGTTATGATCTCTCTGTTTTTTCATACCAACAAATTAACAGGTTTAAACTTTTGCAAACAATTAATATATTCAGTGCCTTGTTGTTAGGCTTAATGGGAGCCGGACATTGCTTGTCAATGTGTGGAGGAATTATTGCTTCTTTGTCTATGTCATCCACTGAAGATAATAAGAAAAAATGGCGCTACATTATTATTTATCAAGTTGGACGAATTAGTAGCTATACCATATTTGGCTTCATCGCCGGTTGGCTAGGATTGCAATTTAGTCATGCAAGTCCTTTACCCTATCTACAAGTAATTTCAGGGCTTTTATTAATTGCCATGGCTCTTTACACCAGTCGATTATGGATGGGTTTATCTAAGCTTGAAAAAGCAGGTCAATTCATTTGGAAGTTTATACAACCTTTGACCAAACATGTTTTACCCGTTACCTCTTCGAACAGAGCCTTGGTATTAGGTGCATTATGGGGATGGTTACCCTGTGGATTAGTTTACACCAGTTTGGGTTATGCCATCTCTCTTGCGGATAGTTACAAAAGTGCTACATTTATGTTGATGTTTGGCATTGGCACATTACCTGCCACATTATTTGCAGGTTCAGCGAGCCTTTCTCTTAAATCTTTTTTAGCTAACTCGAAAATTCGGATACTTTCTTCTTTAATGTTTTTAGCTTTGGGGGGATTTACGTTGTATCAAGTATTCTTTATTTCTTCAGCAATGCACCATCATCATTAATGAGTTCACTTCATATACTGATGATATTAGTTATGAAAATTACCGGGATATAAACATTTATTTTACACCCTTAGGTTTTCTTCCAATGCCCTATTAATCCAATATCGCTTTCATCACTAAAGCATCTTCTGATTGATTTCCATTTTTATAATATTTTTTCCGTAAACCTATCTCTCTATAATTATGTTGTAAATAGAGATTTTTAGCCGCCTCATTTGAAATTCTAACTTCTAATATAATGCTTTTTATTTTATGCTTTAACGCATAATTATTTAGATGCTTCAACCACTGATGCCCTAAACCTTTAGCTTGATTTTTTGGAATGATACAAACATTATGAAGATGAATTTCATCAAGAACTTTCTGAAAGATCATATGCCCAATCACTTGAACTTCATTTTCCATTATCAATACTGTGTATTGTTCTTGCAAACAGCTTTGAAGTAATTTTTTTGACCAAGGAAAATGATAAGCTTGTTTTTCACTTTCTACAATAGAATCTAAATCTTGGCTTGTCGCCAAACGAATTGTAAAACTCGTAGTTTGATGACTAATAAAATATGACAAATTATCACCTGTTATTATGATGAAATTGAAATTACTTTAACCAAATTCATCATATCTTCTAATGCTAGTGATTTTAAACTTGGGTTACTTATCAAAGAAAAAGGATGGTAGCTAACTAACGCATTAAAATCTGATTTTAAAGTTGATTTTAAATTAATCAGCTGCCCTCTTAAAGCAGATACTTCACTATCGGAACTAACTAATGAAGAAACAGTTTCATTGCCAAGTAATAAAATTAAATCAGGTGAGTTGCTATTTAAAACTTTTTCTATTGGTTGTGACGTTTCACCGATACCTGAAGTGGATAAATGCGCTAATTGAATGTTTAAAGAAATACCTTGTTGCTTAAGTAAGCTGGCTAAAGCGCTAATATAATCCAGCATAAAATGACTAGGAGCTGATGAGGTTGCAAAACTGTTTGATGGCTGGTCGATCTGGTGCCTACAGATGATTAATATATTTTTTACATTATTCTGTGAAATTTCCGAGTTTGACCAATTCACCATTTTTAAAAAATAGTTTAATTTATTTGTTGAAAGAGGTTTTTGAAACGTTTTTTCTGAAACCGTTGATAAGATATTTTCGTCTTCTAATTTAGAGTTGGCATTGGAGTTGAAGTCCATCCTATTTTCATCTGATGCAGCCACTGAGTTAACATTTTCTACAACGGTTTCTTCTTCTTGGTTAACATCTTCTAACAATGGGTATTCTTTTAATACCCAACAATCAATTCCCATGGCATCTAAATAAGTTAAACGCAAAGTTTCATTATCTTCAGTAAAAATACTCAAGCCAGTATTCAAAGGTTTGCTCCACAATATTTGCAATAGTCAGCATCTAAATCATGCCCTTCTTCACCGCAATTTTGACAGGCTACATTTGAAACCTCTTTTTTAAATGCTCTTGCTAGTTCCGCAGTATAAATGCCTGTTGGAACGGCAATAATGGCATAACCTAATATCATGACTGCAGATGCAATTAATTGACCTATATGAGTTTGTGGAACGATATCGCCATAACCGACGGTGGTTAGTGTGATGATTGCCCAGTAAACCGATTTAGGAATACTAGTAAAGCCGTTCTCACTTCCTTCTACTAAGTACATTACCGAGCCAAACACCACAACAAAAATAAATATTGAATATAAAAAGATAGTGATTTTTTTACGACTACCTCGTAAAGCAACTAATAAGGTATTGGCTTCACCTAAATACTCCGCAAGTTTAAAAACCCTAAAGATTCTTAATACTCTTAAAACACGTATGACTAAAAAGGTTTCTGCTCCTATGTAATAAAGCGCAATATAACTTGGTAAAATAGAAATTAAATCGACAAGTCCAAAGGCACTAAAAGCATATAATAACGGTTTTCTAACACTCATTAATCGTAAGACATATTCGATTGAAAAAAGGATTGTGAAAGTCCATTCAATACTATCAAAATAGATCTCATACTGTTCTCGTATTGATTGAACACTGTCTAACATGACAGCAGCAACACTGATGACAATGGCAATAATTAGTACCACATCAAAAAATTTTCCTGAAGGTGTATCAGCCTCAAAAATTATCTCATGGATTTTTTCTCGCCATGCTGCCAAAGGTTTTCCCTGGCTATATTTTTTTGTTTTTTTTGTCATTAATCGTTTCAACCCAAATGAGCCATTAAATAATCATTTAATGACTAAACACTATAATACGACATTATCATTCAGTAATCTTCTCAAAATACTAAAAAGCCTCTTTCGTTAATAAGACGAAAGAGGCTTCATAAAATAATCTTTAAATTGATTAAATCAATTTACATTGCTTTAATTCTAATCTCAACACGTCTGTTTTGTGCTCGACCTTCAGAAGAGTCATTCGTTGCAATTGGCTTCATTGGCCCTTTACCAAAATGAATAATGCGTGTTTTTGATACGCCTTGCTCAACTAAATAATTAGCGACTTTTAACGCTCTGTTTTCTGATAGTTCAAGATTGTAACTTAAACTGCCTGTTGAATCTGTGTGACCTTGAATTTCTACCGCTGTTTTGTCGTATTCTGCAAACACCTTTGCAACCGAATTTAATACTGAAAAAAAGCTTGGTTGAATATTTGAACGATTAGTCGCAAAAGTGATATTACCTGGCATAATTAAATTAATCGTATCACCTTCTCTTTTAACGCCAACGCCAGTACCTTCCAATGATTTTCTCAACTCTTTTTCTTGAGAATCCATATAAGCACCAATACCTGCACCAATAAGTCCACAACCTAGAGCGGCATTTCTCGCTTGCTTACCTCCTTTTCTTGAGCCTATAAGACCACAAAGCACGGCCCCAATAGCTGCACCTTTTGTCACATTACTTGCTTTTTTTTCACCTGTATAAGGATCGGCAGTTTGGCAACCGGTTAAAAACATTAGGAAAAGGACCGAGCTAGCAACAGTTGTACGAAAATTAAACATAGATAAAACCTTTTAAATAAGATGGATAAAGTAAGTTTAAATGCTTTCAATGAATATCAACTGAATCAAATAGTCTGATTTTCAACTATTGATTAGTCCGTATTAAAAAGCGAGTGAATATTCGCAATATAATAACGCAGAGTTCAATAAAAACTTCTTTAAAATTTGAACCCTTATTCTACATTATCAATTGGTGGTAACGGAAGTCATCGTTGGCTAATTTTCAGTAAAATCACCTTTGATGTAAGATTGAGTATAATCATCCACTTGAATTGCATCTAAACGTAAGTTTTCAGATTCAATATATTGTATCGCTTCTTCTTTAGTAATTATATTGTTGGCAATTGCCTCTTTAGCTAGTAATTCAACATCATCAGATGATTGCAGTTTTTGTTGTTTAATTGCGACTTTAATTTTGGCGGCAATTGGAGCGCAAGCCAGTATTTTTTTAAAGGCATGTTCAATTAAACCTAATGGTTGTTTTTCATCACCAATAAAAATATTTTTAGTTAAACGATTACGCAATTCATTATCAGTGAACATGGCTTGAACAATTTGATGGTCTTCTCGATCATTGGGTCGCTTGTACGCTCTTCCATAAGGAAAAATAATGCGTTTTAAAACTCTACCAAGCCATTGCGGTTGAAAATTATCTAAAAACTCACAAAATGCCGTTTGAATTAAAAACAAGTTATTCTTAACAACCCACTTAACATAAATCAAGTCAGCTCCTTGCTGACCACTGTCTTGGTAATACTTAAGAGCCGCTGAAGAAAGATACAAGTAACTCAACACATCACCTAAACGAGCAGATAATCGCTCTTTACGCTTAAGTTCTCCGCCTAATATTGCCATTGATAGATCCGAAACTAGCGCTAATGCAGAACTCATCCTGGTCAATTGTTGATAATACCAACCTGTCTCACCATCAACGGGTTTACGTGCAATCTTTCCGGCACTTAAAGAAAGACTAATCGTTCGAATAAAATTGCTTAATCCGTAACCGAGATGTCTAAAAAATAGAGAGTCAAATTCATCTAAACCTTGTTCTTCATTAGCATGATTAGCCGCTTGCATTTCTCGATAGACAAAAGGATGACAGCGAATAGCACCTTGTCCAAATATCATTAAATTTCGGGTTAAAATATTAGCGCCTTCAACTGTAATTCCCACGGGAGAACTCATAAATGTAGCCGCTAAATAGTTTCTTTCTCCTTGAATCACCCCACGCCCACCATGAATATCCATAGCATCATTAACAATTGATCTTGCTGACTCCGTCATGTGATACTTTGCAATTGCCGTAACAACTGATGGTTTAAACCCTGCATCAACAGCTCCGGCCGTCATAATTCGAGCGGCTTCTAATTGATAAGTCCCTCCAGCAATCCGAGCAAGTGCTTCTTCAACTCCTTCAAATTTACCTATTTCAGTTTTAAACTGTTGTCTTAACACTGAATAAGCACCAGTAGCTCTATAACTCACTTTTGCGGCAGAAGTAGAACTCGATGGTAACGATATACCTCGCCCAGCAGACAAACATTCCACTAACATTTTCCAACCTTTACCAGCGTATTCTTGTCCTCCAACAATCCAGTCTATCGGTATAAATACATCTTTACCTCGAGTTGGTCCATTCATAAAGCTAGCACCAACAGGGAAATGACGATTACCAATTTCTACACCTTCATGTGAAGTCGGAATTAAAGCAACGGTAATCCCTAAATCTTGCTCTTCACCCAGTAAATTATCGGGATCATAAAGCTTAAATGCCAAACCTAAAACTGTCGCAATTGGCGCCAAAGTGATGTATCGCTTATCCCAATTCAACAGAATGCCGAGCGTTTTTTTACCTTTGTATTTTTTCTTACAAATAACACCAGTATCAGGCATGGCACCAGCATCTGATCCCGCTTTGGGTGCTGTTAAAGCAAAACAAGGAATTTCTTTACCTGTAGCAAGTTTAGGTAAATAATGATTTTTTTGTTCTTCTGTACCGTAATGCAATAACAATTCCGCAGGACCTAATGAGTTAGGAACCATAACACTAACGCCGAGAGCGCCACTGCGAGAACTTAATTTAGTGACAATGCTTGAATGCGCTAAAGCAGAAAAACCTTTGCCACCGTATTCTTTAGGTATGATAAGTCCCCAAAACCCTTCTTTCTTTAAATATTCCCAAACATTTTTTGGCAAATCTTTGTCTTTAAAGTTAACGTCCCAGTCAGAAACCATGCAACAAACTGTTTCAACTTGATTATCTAAAAAATGCTGCTCTTGTTCACTTAATTCAGGTTTTGAATAATTGAGTAATAAGTTCCAATCGGGGTTACCTCTAAACAGTTCACCATCCCACCAAACATCACCAGCATCTAAAGCTTCTTTTTCTGTTTGATTCATTGATGGTAAGACTTTTTTAAAAAAGACAAAAACGGGACGTGTTATTTTATCTTTACGTAAGTCATCAGCAAAAAATAAAATAGCGACAGGTATAAATAACAACCATGGGATCAAAACAAATTGACTTGTTATTGTCATCATCACTAGAGCCGCTCCAGCACTTGCTAAAGCGGTACCCATACGAGCTCGGAAATAAGCACTCGCCCAAATAACAACCAATAAGATGACAATCTGAAAAATTAAAACCATGATAAATTTTCTCCCATTGAAAATCGTTTAATCTTTGAATGATTATAAGGTTGATTATTTTTAAAAAACGGACTTAAGTCAAAACAAAAGGTTACAACGTTAATATCGGCTAGATAAAGTCCTTTTACCTAAGATAAGCTAAAATTAATTTCGTTCAATCACCGAGAAAAATATTTCATATCTTTCGTATTTCCGTAATGAGCAATTTCATTCATTAGCTAATCTGTCAGGCTTTAATTATTTAAAATCAGTCATTGCTCTAAAAACAGTGATAAAAACGCTATCATTTCTAGAGTTTTTCTCGTTAAAATCAACAATTTAACTTTATTTAGCTTTAATTGAAATAATTGATCCAAACATAGGTTTAAATCAAATAAAAGTCAAGATTTGATATTGATAATGGTCAATATCATGACACATAACAAATCTTCTAGTTTTTCTAAAAATTTTGCCTATACTCAATTTACACGGACTCGTTTGAAGTTACTTTTATCTATTATGTATTCTGTGTTTCGTACCGAATACATACGCTAGGGAATTTTATGCCTCATTCAAAAAATCAGGTTACCTTGTTGCAACTAGCAGCAGCTCAACTTGCGCTATCGCTCAATGAAACTGAACAACCTTTTGATGATCTATCTAAATTATTTATTCAAATTGTTGAAGGTTATAATTCTATGGAAAACTTAATTGGTTCAACTAACCAAGATGACGTACAAAAATTGCAAACATTACACCAAGCCACCCAAGATAAAGTGAGAAATGCGATTGTTGATTTCCAATTTTATGACCGTATGACTCAACGGCTACAACATATAATGGGGAATATTCAAGATGCCATTAAAGTACTAGAAATAAAATCAACATCCGCAGATGTTGAATGGAGCTCTATTTTTGATAGAATTGAAAAAAGTTACACCATGCGAGAAGAAACTGAATTATTTGATAGTATTAGAAAAGGTGAAGGTTTTGAATCAGCGGTTAAATCACTGATTGAACAAACATACAAAAAAGATGCTGTTGAATCTGAAATAGAACTCTTTTAATTATTCTTAAAAAGTCATTTGATTAGCCTGAAACTATAAAATGGGGATCAATGACTGCTCAACCATTTTAGATATTTTATTGGCTGATTTAGTTTGTTGTGCTTGTAAGATTAATTCTCTTGATAATTGCGGCGCAAGAGACTCAATAAAAGCAAAAATAAATTCCCTAAAATATAAGTTTCTGTCAAAGACAACATTCACTAAAGATTTAGGAAATAAATGTTCTACAGGTATACTCACTAAATCTGTATCTAGCTCTTTTTCAAATGCCATGCTAGCAATAATGCCCACGCCCAATCCCATTTTTACATAAGATTTAATTACTTCACAATCAGTCGCAGAAAAAACAATTTCTGGCACAAAACCATTTTCCTTTAAGGTGGTCTCAACTTGGTTATTCTTTCCACCAGAGCTCGTATGAGTCAATAACGGGTACTGAGCTAATATATCAAAACTAATCTCGCTAACCTTTGTAAGAGCGTGCCCCTTAGGAACAATAATACAACGTTTCCAGTAAAAACAAGGCAGTTGGATTTTGTCGGTGAAATCTTCTTCTCCATTATGTACTAAAGCAAAATCCAACTTCCCATCATCCAATTCCTTATCCGTATTATGCACTCCACCTTGATAGATATGCATTGCCACTTTAGGGTATTTAATTCGATAAGATTCGACAATATGAGGCAAAAAATACCTTGATAATGTATGAGTACACGAAAGATTTAAACGGCCTTCTTTTTGATTAACATGGCTGGCTGCAATATCTTGAATCATTCTGACTTGTTTCAAAATATTTTCTGCTATCGGTAAAATATCTCTACCTGCAGGGGTGGTATTAGTTAAATGCTTACCACTACGAACAAAAATCTCTACCTTTAGTTCATCTTCTAACAATCTAATTTGTTTACTGATACCCGGTTGAGAAGTAAACAATGACTCAGCCGTTGCCGAAACATTTAGTTGATTGCGCTCTACTTCAAAAATATACTTAATTTGCTGTAACTTCATTAACCTTCCATATCATTTTAATCACGCTACACTGCTAAATATTGAAGAGGTATCCAACAATAGTATTAACAATTGCAATTACCTGATGTGTTAAAAAGAGCATTTAATAATAAATACACATTACCATCCAAGGCGAGCATAAAAGCCTAGCAATATTGCTAAAGCTAATTGCTTTAAGCATAGACAGTATTTTGTATTTAACAAGAAATTAGAATTCTAGGAGTGTTTTTATAGTTATTTATGATTAGAAAAGAAACAGGCGTTACTGGAGCAAATTAATAACCGCACCAAACATCTAACAATACAGTCAAATGTTAGATCTAATCATCCGCTTTATCATTTGCAATACCATGAGGCACATGGCCCGTCGCAACATGCTCTGCGGCGGCATTACAATGAATCGTTTGATCATCAAAAAACACATCGGCTTCAAAAGATTTAAGAAATTCTGCTTTTTTCATTCCACCAAGAAATAGCGCCTCATCAATACGAATGTTCCAATCTCTCAAAGTTTTAATCACTCTCTCATGAGCTGGTGCAGAGCGAGCAGTGACTAAAGCTGTTCTTATGGGACATTCATTACCAGGATAGGCGCTTTGTAATCGTTGCAATGCCGCCAAAAAGTTTTTAAATGGCCCTCCCGCTAATGGTTTGTTAGCAGAATCTACCTCATTTTTTGTAAAAGCATCAAGGCCATCCGCTTTATATATTTTTTCAGCTTCATCAGAAAACAAAACCGCATCACCATCAAAAGCAAAACGGACCTCTTCGCCAATTGAAGTATAATTTCCTGACTTAGGTAAAATACTCGCTGCAGCAAAACCATCGGCTAATGCAGCCCTGACATCTTCAACATCTGTCGATAAAAATAAATGACTAGAAAAGGCCGATACATAAGCATAGGGGCTTCTTCCACTAGTAAAAGCGGCTCTAGAAATATCAAGATCATAGTGTTTTATTGAATTAAAAACCCTTAAACCGGTGTCAGCACTGTTTCTAGACAACAATACCACTTCAACTAATGGTTGCTCTGTATTGTGTTTATTTAAAGATAATAATTTTTTTACTAAAATAAATGCAGGGCCAGGTTTAAGGATTTTTTCTTCACGAGTAATTTGATATTTTGAATAAGCCTCAACACCCTCAGTTTCAAAAATTTGATGACCTTCATCTAGGTCAAATAATGCTCGAGACGATATGGCAACCACCAACTTCTCACCAATATTTTTTGACATATTACTTGACCTTTATAGATAAAAATTAAATTAGATTTATCTCAAATACATCCTATACTTTTTACTAATCAGTAAAAAACAATTATCAATCTAACATCATTTAACTCTTTGTATTAAAAGAGTTGTGTATTTTAACAATAATACTCATAAGAATAAAATATGATATTCAATTTAGCTAAAAAAAGCACTTTAATTGTAGAAGATTTTGCAGAATTTGCACGTTCAGTTAGAGCAATGTTACACACTTTAGGCGCAACTAACGTTGACATTGTCTACAACGCAGAAGATGCCATTGAATCCTGTAAAAATAGAAAATATGATGTTGTATTGTCCGATTACAATTTAGGTCAAAAAAAGGATGGGCAACAACTATTGGAGGAATTATCAAAATACAAAATGCTAAAAAGCAATTGCGTGTTTTTAATGTTAACCGCAGAAAATACCTCAGCAATGGTTATGGGAGCTGTTGAGTATCAACCTGATGGTTATATAGCAAAACCGTTTACAGCAAATCTATTAAAATCACGATTACAAAAAATCATTGAAAAAAAAGACATATTACAAACCATCAGCCGCCCAGTCGCAAACAAAAAATGGGATGAAGCATTAATCAATATTCAACAAATATTACAAGAATACCCAAAATATAAAATGTCTTGTTTAAGATATAAATTTCAGGTTCTAAAAGAACAAAAAAAATTAGACAAGGCTCTGGAGCTTGTTACACAAATAGTAGCAGACAGACCAATACCTTGGGCAATGCAAGGCGTTGGTGAAATATTTTACCTAAAAAAAGACTTAGACAAAGCCAGTGAGATATTTAAACATCTAATAACAGAGTTTCCCATGGCGCTTGTAGGTTATGATTGGTTAGCTAAAATACAGAAAAAAATAGGGCAACCTATTGAGGCTCAAATCACTTTAACAAAAGCGATAGAAAAATCACCAAAAGCACTACAAAGGCAAAAAAATCTTGGCGCTATTGCTGAAATAAATAACGACTTACCAATAATGACCAAAGCTTATAGAAATGCCGTTAAGTGCAGTAAAAATTCAGCGTTTGCCTCACCAGACGAATATATAAAATTGACAACAGCCTTGTCTCGTGAAATAACACAAAACACTGACATAATTTCAGACAGAATAATAAACGAAGTAGAGGTTATTTTTGAAACATTAAACAAGTCGTTTACTTCAAGTAGCGCTGCTCAATTGAGAAGTAATGTAGCTCATGCTGCATTTTGTAGAGCAAGTAAAGATCAAGATAAAGAAAGCAAATATTTAAAACTAGCAGAAAAACAGTTTGAAAATTTAGATGAACAAGTTTCTACCGATGTTAGTCTTGAGATGACAAAGTCATTAAATGTGTTAGGTAAATCTGAACTTGCCGAAAATATTTTAAGTGAAACAATACAACAAAACTTAGACGATCCAGAATTTATTGCTGCGGCATCAAAAATCACATCAAATAAAAAATTAATAGAAACCAGCAAAAGAGCTAGCCAACACAATACTAAAGCAATTAATCATTTCAAACTAAAAAAATATTCTCAAGCTATCGAATCATTTGAAAAAGCTCATGAACTATCACCAAAAAATATAAACATTTCATTAAATTATGTACAGTCTTTATTAAAACAAATTCAATCAAATGTAAACAGTCGTAACGATAAACTAATTCAAACGGCAGATCAATTAATGTCAAGCATGCCAAACTTAGCTTATTCTGATGAACGATTTAATCGTTTTTCTGAACTAAATAGATTAACTCAACTAATGTTACAAAACAAAAACTAATGCCTGTATTAGTAAAGAGATGATAACAATGAACAAAAATAAAAACGATGTATTTAATATGATACTAGCTTCAACCGTTCATGACATGAAAAACTCATTAGGCATGTTGGGTGAATCATTAAAATCCGTATTTGAACATCTTTCACCACAGATTATGGATGAAAAAACAACCGATTTATATGGCGTTGTTCAATATGAGGCCTCTCGTGTTAATAATTCACTGATGCAATTACTTGCTCTCTATAAACTAGAAAATGAACAGCTCCCCTTCAACCCAAATTATTATAACGTTTATGATTTTCTAGATGAGCAAAGGCTTGTACATACACCATTGCTAGAAGCAAAAAGCATTAAGTGTGAGATTGACGTTGATGAAGCTCTTGAGGCGGTTTTTGACGAGTGCTTGTTAGCAACAGTGCTAGAAAATATCATAGGTAACGCCATTAGGTATACTCAATCAAAAATATTAATCCGTTGTGTTCAAAAAAAACAATTAACCATCGAAGTTTCTGATGATGGTCCTGGTTATCCAGTCCAAATGATTGAGCTTGCAGGAAATTACATTAGTGGAATTAATCAAAGTACAGGAAGTACAGGCTTAGGTTTATTCTTTGCTCAAAAAATTGCTGAAATGCATAATCATAAAAATCAATGTGGAAAAATAAAACTCAGTAATGGCGGAGATTTAGGTGGAGGAGTATTTGAAATTAGCTTGCCATAATCTCTCAAAAACTAATACCAATTAATATGATTAAATATACCGAAAAAAAAGCACTCATCATCGAAGATTTCGCAGAGTTTGCTAGTTCAATTGGCACCATGTTGAGAAATATGGGAATAATGTACACTGATACCGTCGTATCTGGAGAGGCGGCAATTCAAGCTTGTCGAGAAAAAAAATACGATATCATATTGTCTGACTATAATCTTGGCCCACAAAAAGATGGACAACAAGTCTTAGAAGAATTAGTTAATTTTAATCTCATTAAGTCAGACTGCACTTTTATTATGATTACTGCTGAAAAAACAGCTGCAATGGTCATGGGTGCTCTTGAACTGCAACCTGATAGCTATTTAACTAAACCCTTTAATAACTTATTACTAAAATCACGATTAGATAAATCAATCAAAGAAAAACAAGTTCTAAATCCAATTAAGATAAAAATATTACAAAAGAAATGGTCTGAAGCTTACAAATTGTGTGACAAAGTTATAAAAGATTCTCCAAAGTATCGTTCAAGCTGCATTAAATACAAATTTGATTGTTTAAAAAATAGCAAACGATATGACAAAGCATTAGCTTTAGTGGAAACAATAATTGACGAACGTACTACGCCATGGGCGTTAACAGGTGTCGGCTCTATTTACTACGAACTAGGTAAAATTGAAAAAGCCGAAATGATATTTATTCAAATGACTAAAGAATTTCCTATGGCATTAGAAGGATATGACTGGTTAACAAAAATTCAACATCAATTAAACAAACCTGTTGAAGCTCAACATACCTTGCAGAAAGCCGTTGAGCGCTCTCCAAAACTTTTAAAACGTCAAAAATATTTAGGTGAGCTTGCTGAACAAAACAATGATTATGACACAATGACTCAAGCTTATCGTCAAGCAGTAAAATATGGAAAGCACTCTGCTTTTTCACAAGCCGATGAACATGTAAAACTAACAAAATCTCTTGGTTATCAATTAAAAAATAATAGTAATGAGGAAAGAAGTAAATTAATTAATGAAGCGGAATCTGTTTTTAAAAAAATAGAAAGCGACTTTAAATTTGATACCTGTACACAGTTTCGAGGCGCAGTTGCTCATGCCGATTTTAGCTCAATCGTTCAGGATAAAAAATCCATTGAAAAACATCTAAATAATGCAAGTTATATTTTTGATAAAATTGAAGAGCACATTGGTGCAAATGAGAGTATAGAAATTTCGCGCACTCTAAGAGCATTAGGTTTAAATCAACTTGCCGAATGCGTTATTGAGGAAGCCGTTGAACAATATTTTGACAATCCTGAATTTATTAAACAAGCAAGCAAATTAACCAATAACAAACATCTGATTGAAAATGCAAATAAAGCTAATAATTTAAATAATAAAGCAGTTAAGCTGTTCAAATCTAGTGATTTTAAACAAGCTATTCATTATTTTCAAGAAGCTGAAAAAATTGCAGCTAACAATGTAAATATTGGATTAAACCACGCACAAGCATTGTTAAAATTTTATCAAGCCGGTAATAAAGATTCAGACTATTTATATAAAGCAGAAACAGTATTAGGTGATATCACTCGCCTCCCTCTTACTGATGAACGCTACCCAAGGTATTCCGAACTATTAAGACTTAATCAGTTAATGCTCCAAAAAGTTGAGTAAGAACCTCATAACCAATCAAGAGATATGATGGTATATAACCAAAATATTTCAAAAACTAAAATAACGATAAAATCATTTTTACTAAATATTAATAAGCGTTCATTTATAGACTATACTTTAGACAGTGTTATACAAAAAATAGAGTCCCTTTACAAAAACAAACTATTTGGAGTAATAATTTACATTGTTAACAATCATTATCATTCTTATTGCAAGCGTGTTGGGTATTGCAGTTATTCAACAACGCGAACAAGCAAAAGCTCGGATTAGGCAGCAGGTTGCTAAATACCGCTATCGCGCTAATGAAACAGCGAGTATTTTAGATAATTTTTCAGCTATTCCTATCGGAGAAAATGCTCGAAAATTATTACTTCAATATATTCAGCTCAACTTGCTTGCAGCAAAAAAGATAGCCCCTAACGATCCAACATTATCAACAAGTTTAACCAATATCAGTTTACAATTAAAAAATACCAAATCAAAAATAGATCAACAAAGGTTAAATATTCCAACAGACGTTCAACAGCTCAACATATTAATAAAAAACCTATCAAAGTTGGGTAATTATATCATGCAGTTTAAAAATGTTGCCGCAATGAACCGCCCGATTATTACACCAGCAGTGCAAAGAATCATGTTATTAATTTCAGAAGCGAAAATATGTGCTTATATTCAGCAAGCAAAAAGTTCATTAACGGAACATAATTATGTTCAAGCTCAACGAGATTTTCAAATTGCACAACAAATGCTCGATAGGTTCCCTAATAAAAATTCGCGGTTGGAATCGTTAGATTCTGAATTAAAAGAGTTGGTAAATTCAACGCCGTCTGAAGCGGCTAAAACAAGTTTAAGTATTGATGCAGAAGGTGAAGAAAATAGTCCGCATAAAAGTGAGGAAGATAGTGACCAAATTTTTGGTCCAAAAAAGAAATGGTAATTTAGAATTTCTACAATATGTTTTAATCTAATGCTTGGGTAATATCTGTAAAATAATGTTCATTACTCTCAGAGATCTCAGCCAAACTTCTATGAGCTTCCACAACTGATTCTAAGACTTCCTCTTCATCTTTTTCAAACGTTTTTAATTCAACAAAGTTTAAATTATCTGGCGAGTTAGGTTTAGAAACAATTCGAAAAACTTGATCGAAACAAACCCTTTTTAGAATATGAGCAAGCTCACCTTTTTCGATAAAAATAACGGGTTTCTTGTTGGATACTTTTTTAAATTCTATTGATATTCTTGCAAGCAAACCTAACGCCGTACTATCAAGCATTTCAGCTTGCTCTAAGTCTATAGCAATCTCAGTAAAGTCCGTTTTTTTAAAAAGTTGATTAATATACTCTTCTAAACCGGCGCAATGAGAATAACGAACGACACCTACAAATCGGATATATTCAATTGAATTGACTTTTGCAGTTAAGATAGTTCCTTGCATTATAATTTATCCTTTTCAACAATAAATACGGTAATATCATCAGGCGCACTTTTATCTTTAAATTGCTCAACAGGTTTCATTAATTGAGCGAGGTTTATTGGGTTGTTTTTTACAAAATCTAATAAATATTCTTCACTATTGGATTTATTCTCGATAGGAATTAATTCAAGCCATCCATCGGAAACCATCAGTAATTTAAATTGATTTTTAATACTAATTGTTTTGTTGCTAAAATTGGCCCATTCAAATAAACCTAATGGAAAGCCATCATCTTTTAACAAATCTATTTTATCCCCTCTAATCAGAACAGGTGCTGGATACTGCCCAGCGACGCTAAACGTTAAGCTCTGAGTGTCACAATCAATTACCGCATAAAACAGCGTTATATGCTTGCCTAAATTAGCATTTATAAACTCCTCATTCAAATATGCCATTAAAGCCGCTGGATCAATAATCCGATTATTTTCGCCCGATTTAAACTGTCGTAAAGGTTGATTAATGAGACTTTTAAGCATCATTGTTACAAAAGCGGCCGCAGAACCATGTCCAGAAACATCCGCAAAATAGAAACCAATGTACTTTGATGAGATCTCAAAATAGTCAACAAAATCACCGCTTAAATTGAGCGACGGTATAATGCTATGTTGAAAATGATAATCTTGAATATGACTATCAATAGGAGGTAAAAGTTGAACTTGTGCTTGTCGCCCAGCTTCTTGATCTTTTTGTAAGAGATCAAGATTCTTGCGTAATTCTCGGTTTGCAACTTCTAGTTCATCTTTATAAGACTGATTTTCGACTTCGAGATAAGTTCGACGCAATGCATTTTGTACCGCATTTTCTAGTACAGCCATATCTGTTATCGGTTTAACTAAATAGTCTAACGCGCCTAACCGTAATGCTTCAACCACGTCGTGGATTTGTCCAGCACCCGATATAATAATAATTGGTACCTCAGGGGTCATACGGCTTATTTCAGCCAAAACCGCCATACCATCCATCTCTGGCATTCTTAAATCACAAAGCACTAAGTTAGGTTGAAACTCACAGAACAAGGCTAAGCCTTGTTTACCATCAACCGCTTGAATGACATTAAAACCACTATCTTCAAGATAGATCGCAATACTTTCTCTTACCAGAGTTTCATCATCAATCACTAAGATAGTTTTTAATTGTAATTCGCTATCTAAGGTGGTGAAAGAGCTATTCATTATTGTGCATTTCCCAAAAATTTAGTTTTATTATTCTAGGGTGCTATCTTATTAGCCACATAGGATACTACTGAATAAAAATTAGGCAACTGTTTGTTTGAATATTCATTGACCAATTTGCATTTATTTTCTAGAATTGAAGTATTCAGGCTAGTTTAAACAATCTAGTTCAAACGTTCATAATAAGAACTGAATTTCTATCATTACTTTAAAGGGGCTCCTCATGCTGTCAAGCGATACTGACTATAACGAGAAAAGAAATTTCATACGAATGTTTGTAAATGCAGAGGTCAATATAACTGATCCTGCAACTGGCAAAACATTTAGTGGTAAAGGAGAGAATTTAAGTGGCGATGGAGCGATGTTTGTAACATCAGAAAAATTCACTATAAATCAAAAACTTAATGTTGATATTAGCTCAGAACAAAGTAAAACAGCCTCTTTAACCGCTGTTTTTGAAGTCATCCGAGTTGACAAAACCGAAGATGGCCAGTATCGCGTTGCCGGTACAATGTTAGACGTAAAATAACCGTTCTACGGTTTATTCAAGGTAACCAGTCATTTGAAACAATCATATCAAGTGACTGGTGCCTGTAATTAATTTTGTCTAACATGCCATATTTCAATAATTATCTAAAAATCGCAATCCTCATCATCATCCTCGCAGTCAAAATTATCATCTAGAGGAATTTCACCATCAAAAACTTTATAGGTTCTATTCTGTAGGTATATATCTCTAATAAACGAATATTCATCACTCACAGACTCTAATTGCTCTTCATATTGCATTAAGGCTGACCGTTTATCGATTAACTCTAACGCAACAAATTCATAGCGAGTTAGTTGATGTTCAATTTGGTTAATTAAATCAACTTTTGAATCGACTGGGTAAGCTGAAATATCGCGTAACGTTGAAGGCCCCAAAAAAGGTATCATCATGTAAGGCCCATCAGCGACGCCCCACTTAGCTAAAGTTTGCCCAAAGTCTTCATCATGTTTTTCTAAATTCATACTCGACGCAGGATCCCATAAACCACCAATACCAAGCGTTGTATTAACAATAAAACGGGACAAATCTGACAAAAAATCAAGCGGTTTTCCTTGTAATAAATTATTAAAAGAGGTTGGTATATCCCTTAAATTATTAAATGCGTTAGAGACACCTGTTTCAATAAAATCAGGTGTAACGGCTTTATAACCTGAAGTAATTGGCCTAGCGATTGATTCATCCATCACTTTATTGAACTTAAATACTTTACGATTCCAATTTTCCCAAGGATCACTATTTTTTGAAGTGGTTGATGTGCACGCAGA
Source organism: uncultured Kangiella sp. (assembly GCA_964476655.1). Taxonomy (GTDB): domain Bacteria; phylum Pseudomonadota; class Gammaproteobacteria; order Enterobacterales; family Kangiellaceae. The sequence goes on from CAYZBK010000005.1 coordinate 40,330, forward strand.
AACTAATATAAATAAAATAAAACCTAATAACCTAAAACCTCGCAAAACAAACTCCCTAGCTAAACAAACGTTCTTAATAATAAGCTATTTTATCAAATAACTAAATCCATCACTAATATAATTAGTAGGTTAAAACTTAATTTTAGGCAAAAAAAATCAGGTGTCATCATCAACACCTGATTTAATTAAAACAGTAAAGTAAAGCTACAGACTAACCACCACACTTACTGTCGCCGCACTTACCTGCTTTTTTTGCGCCTTTATCACCACATTTTTT
>CAYZBK010000005.1:40706-58381 GCA_964476655.1 uncultured Kangiella sp.
ACTTACTGTCGCCGCACTTACCTGCTTTTTTTGCGCCTTTATCACCACATTTTTTATCTTTAGACTCACCACATTTTTTATCTTTAGACTCGCCACATTTTTTATCTTTAGACTCGCCACATTTTTTATCTTTAGACTCACCACATTTTTTGTCTTTAGATTCACCACATTTTTTGTCTTTAGATTCACCACATTTTTTGTCTGCCTTCATATCACCGCATTTGCTGTGGTCGCCAGACAATGATTGAATTTCATTAGTTTGTGCAAAAGGATTATTATTTGCAGATGCTGAATTAATGTACATCATAGCGAACAATAATGAGCCAACTAATGCTGCAATTTTTGTAATTTGTTTCATAAGTATTTTTCTCCATTTCTTTAATTTAAGTGTGAAACCCAAAATACATTAGGTTGCCTTAATGACTGCTGAATATTAAATTTGTTACATCTCAGATAAATTAAAACATTCAGTAATAAAACCTAATCGAACTATTAGTTAAACTTAAATCACCAATAGTTCAGCCTGTGACAGATCAAAATTAATAAACCGATCCACCACAACTTCAAAGATGCACTAGCTGATTATTTAATGCAACTTAAAAATGTGTTCATTGTCACATTTGTAACCAAACAATTTTAACGATTAGCAATATTAAAGTTAATATCAAAAAAAACTAGTTAGTTAGACTGTGGAGCATCCTTAATTAATTGTTTAACATAATCAATCTGCTTTATTAATACCTCTGTCTTATTACCCGATTTTTCTAACAAAAGTTTTAAACGTTGCCACACATCTAAAGATTGTTGATACTGATGCTGCCTAAAATAAACAAAACCAAGAGTCAATAACGCGCTTTGATGATTCGGTTGGATCATTAATGCCGTCCTTAGTAGTTGTGTCGATTCCTTTAAATCTGATTCGGTAGAACGAGCAGACAAAATTTGTGCGTTAGCCACCAACCATTGAGGATTAGATTCAATTTTAATTGCTTTTTTAATGGCTAAATTGGCTAAATCAACATTGCCTAATTGAAAATAGCTTTCAGCGAGTAAAAACCATAATTGACCATTTTTTGGTTCATTATCTATTGACGTTCTCAAAGCTAATAATAAATTTTTGACTTCAATCGTATCAAGAGAGATATCCACACCTGATTGAATTTCTGAAAAATTTTGATTAGCTATCAACCAGTTAGCTTGTTTCTCACTATTACCCCAATGATAATAAGCCAATGGAACGGCTAAAATAAATAATAAAGGTAACACTAAATATTTTTTTGACAATTGGCCATTAAAAGTAGAGTTCTCTTTATTTTGACTAAGCTGTTTCATATCCGCGAAAACACTAAAGCCGATATAAACTATCGCTAAAACTAAACTAATCGTCATTGCCAACCAAAAATTAATCATTATTTTTTGCTCTATTATTTTTGTACCAAATTAAAAAAATCACAACAAATAACACGATAAAAACAAAAGGCGCCAACCATAAAAATAAGTTACTTTGGTTCAATTCTGGATTAAATAAAATAAATTCTCCATAGCGTTGCTTCATAAAATTTAAAATCGCTTGATCACTCTCACCTAATTTAATTTTTTCATAAACGATTTGTTTAAGATCTAAAGATAAATCCGAACCTGAATCAGCAATACTCTGATTTTGACATTTAGGACATCTTAATTCATAAGTTAATTTTTTAAAACGTTCTTCATTATGAATATTGTCAAAATCATAAACATCAATTGCTGAAAAAGCGATAGGTGTTATTATAATCAATACAAGAAAAACCGTTGATTTAAACATGATTTAAAAACCTTTCTTTATTTTTTCTATCAGTGGTAAAAAAACACGTTGATAAACATCCGGACTTACTACACCAACATGTCTGTATCGAATCACGCCAGCAGGATCAATAATAAAAGTTTCAGGCGCACCATAAACACCAAAATCAATTCCAAGTCTCCCAGAGCTATCAAAAATATTCCATTGGTAGTGATCACCTTGTTCTCGCAAAAACCTTAATGCTTTTTTTCTCTTATCTCGATAATTTAATCCCACTATAATAATGTCTTTATTTTCAGCATATTTTTTCCAAAAAGGATGTTCTGAATAACAAGAAGGACACCAACTAGCCCAAACATTTAATAATGTAATTTTTCCCAAAAATTCCTTTTCTGTATGAAATTTCTCTTGTTTATAGATGTCTTTAACTGAAAAGACAGGGACCGATTGATTAATCAGTTGCGAAGGTAATTCTGTTTTATCCTTACCGATCAAATTATAGAATACGACGACAAAAATAATAAAGACAGTTAGTGATAAAAATGCCTTAATAACATTATTCATTTTATGACTCATCTGAAATAGTTTGATTAGAATTTATCTTTTCTTGACGTTTTACATAACGTTTATCAAGCAATGAAATAATTCCACCTAAAGCCATAAATATAGCGCCGAGCCAAATCAGTCGAATAAATACTTTGACATAAATTCTGACTGACCAAACTTGTGATTGTTTATCTAAAGGCTCTCCTAATGCAATATAAATGTCTTTTGATAAAGAAGCATTAATATCCGCTTCTGTCATTACTTGGCGACGTGCAAAATAAGTTCTTTTTTCAGGTTTTAAATAAATTAAATGATTTTCATTTTTAGACACACTAAAAGTGACAATCGTCGCAAGATAATTTTCTTTTTCTTGCTGTTCAACTTTTTCCATTTTAAAATTAAGATCGGCTATACGTTTTTCATCACCTACCGCCATCCTTAAGTCTTTTTCAACACTATAATAAGAGGTCAAAACCACACCCATCAATAAAACAACAGCACCTAAATGCGCTATAGTCATTCCAATAGTAGAACGCTTTAAACTTTTTAATTTATTGTATAAACTTTTTTTATGCTTTGTTATCAAAGACAAATTATAAGCACTGGTGAGACTGACCCAACAAGCCAAAATCAATCCAGATACAACCCAAATATAAAACGTTCCTAAAAGCCAACTGGCTAACAAACTTAATAACACAGAAACAATAGCTATATTCAATAACGGTTTCTTTAATAAACTAACGTTATGTTTTTTCCAATTGAGTAAAGGCCCAACCCCTAACAAAAGATAAATCATAACAATAGGAACAGGGAAAATACTATTAAAATAAGGCGCTCCTACAGATATTTTTTTACCAAAGTAATCAGCAAACAATGGGTATAACGTTCCAAACAACACAATAAACGTTGCACTAATAAACAAAACATTATTAAGCAACAAAAACATATCTTTCGAAAACTCAGAAAAATCCACTTTGGTTTTTACTTTATTAGAACGAAACATAAATAATATAATGGAAAAGCCTATAACAATTGCTAAAAAAATCAAAATAAATCGCCCACGCGATGGATCGTTAGCAAAAGCATGAACAGAAGTTAAAACCCCTGAACGAATTAAAAACGTGCCTAACAGACTTAAACAAAAAGTTGATAGCGCTAAACCTAAAGTCCAACCTTTAAATGAATTTCTTTTATCTGTAACGGCTAAAGAATGCATTAATGCAGTACCACTTAACCAAGGCATAAAAGAGGCATTTTCAGATGGATCCCACATCCACCATCCGCCCCAACCAAGTTCATAATAAGCCCACCAACTTCCAAGCATAATTCCTAGGGTTAAACTAGACCAGGCGGCAATGGTCCATGGTCTTGCCCAACGAGCCCAAGTTGCATCCCACTTCCCTTCTATTAATGCGGTTATTGCAAACGCAAAAGAAACCGCAAAACCAACGTAGCCCATATAAAGCAATGGTGGGTGAATAATCAAACCAAAATCTTGCAATAAGGGATTTAAATCCGCCCCATCAATCGGATAAAAAGGCAATGTTCTCTCAAAAGGATTTGAAGTGAACAATAAAAAAGAAACAAAGCCGCAAGCAACAACACCTAACACCGATAAAATTCTTGCATGGCTGAGCTGAGGCAAACTTTTACCCATTAAAGCCACGGCTAACATCCAGCCAGATAAAATTAAAACCCAAAGTAAAAAAGAGCCTTCATGAGCCCCCCAAACTGCTGATATTTTAAAACGGTCTGGCAACAAAGAGTTAGAATTCTGTGCAACATAAGTAATAGTAAAATCATCAACTAAAAAAGCATAAGCAAGGCAAATAAAACTACCAAAAAGCGCTATAAAAAATAAAACGACTAACGGTTTTGCTGTATAAACTAAGGCCATTTGCTTAGTAAAAGAGCCGAGCATAGGAAATATTGCTAAGCTAATTGAAACAAAAAAAGCAAAAATTAATAGGTAATGACCAAACTCTGCATGCATAATTATTGATATCCTTGTTCAAAAGGCTTTTTGTCTGAGGTTTTTATTGGATGCCCTGCTCGTTCGAGAGCGTCTAAGACTTCAGGTGCTTTATATTCTTCATCGTGCTTTGCTAATATATTGCTCGCAACAAAAACACCTTCAGAATTTAGTTTTCCCATGGCGACAACCCCCTGACCTTCTCTAAATAAATCAGGCATAATTTTATCATAAGTCACTTGAACATCTTCAGCCATATCGGTAACAATAAATTCAGTTAATAGCGATGAAGTACTACGCTTAACGCTGCCTTTTTTTACTAAGCCGCCAATTCTAAAGATTCTATCAACCGGTGCTTTTCCCGCATTAACTTCTGTTGGTGTAATAAAAAGATCCATTTTTTTGTCACTCGCATACAGCACTAAAGCTATAACGATAGAAACGCCAATTATTGTGGCTAAAATACTGATTAATCTTTTTTTTCTATGAGGCTTCATCGCCATAATTTTATTCCTTATGATGATTGTTGGGTGTTGTTTGTTGGTTGTTTTTTTGATTCTATTCGATGATAAAATAGAATTAATTCTTTTTCAGATTTACCACTTAAATAGTTAGTATAAAAGTAATAAATAATCATCGTTAACAAAACAATACAATAAGAGAGCCAAACGTAAAATCCATGCCCTCCCATTTCAATAAATTCTTTAACACTATCAAAATACATATTTATTCCACGTTAATATTATTGCTTAACTGATTTTAGTTACAAACCTAGTTATTAGTAACCAATTCAGTTAATTAGTGACCAACTTTTTAACCCACCCAGAAAGCTTTTCCCGGCGTAAAATTTCAACTTTAACTCTTTGTAGCAAAACCGTTACAAAATAAAACTGAAACGCTACAATCATTGTCAATAGAGCCATTAACATATCTGGATCCATTGAAGGTTTTTCAAATTTACTAATCGTTGCACCTTGATGTAATGTATTCCACCATTCTACAGAAAAATGAATAATAGGAATGTTAACTAAGCCGACAAGTGCCAATACGGCGGCGGCACGGTCCGCTGATTTTTTATCATCAAACGCATTATGTAAAGCCATAAAACCTAAATATAAAAATAGTAAAATTAACTCAGAGGTCATTCGTGCATCCCATTCCCAATAAGTACCCCATGTAGGTTTACCCCAAATGCCGCCGGTCACTAATGCCAATAAAGTAAAAATAGCACCGATAGATGCACAACATACCGAAACAATATGAGCCATTTTAATTCGCCAAATATAACCAATAGCGCCAGTAATCGCCATCAGAACATAAATAAACATTGAAAGAAATGCTGCGGGAACATGGATATACATGATTCTTACTGTATTGCCTTGTTGATAATCCAAAGGGGAAAATAAAAGTCCTAACGTTAAACCAACCAATAAAAGGATCAAGCTGGTGGCTCTTAGCCATGGCAACAGCTTATTGCTAAATTGATAAAACCATTTAGGCGATGCTAACTGAAAAAACCAAGTCCACATAATATTTAAACCTTTAAATACAAATCATTCATCCGCAAGAATAATGATTAATCAATTGAAATTTTCATTGCCGCCGAGCCTGCCAATGGAGCAAGCATTAAACTAATGACTAATAATGCGATTAAAATAGCAAGTTGCCCTGTATATTCAACCCCGAGTGAAGCCGCCTGTACCGCCGAAGCGGCAAAAATAAGAACCGGAATAAATAAGGGTAAAATGAGTAATGTTAACAATACTCCTCCATTCCTTAGTCCTAATGTTAAACACATACCAATAGATCCGATTAAACACAGGCTTGGTGTCCCTATTAACAACGTTAACCAGGCAATACTATTAGCCTCATCATTAAGATGAAATAAAACCCCTATAACCGGTGCAATAATCACTAATGGTAAGCCAACAACCAGCCAATTAGCGACACTTTTAGCAATAACAATCAACTTTCCTGATACACCAGCAAGCAATAATTGTTCTAGCCCACCTTCTTCATAATCAGCTTGGTAAAAGCTATTTAACGATAAAAGAATACTTAATAATGCAGCAACCCAAATAATACCAGGCGCTAAAAAAGCGAGTTGCACCGGATCAGGCGTTACCGCTAAAGGAAATAAGCTGGTGACAATAATAAAAAAAGCCAGTGGGTAAACAAACTCTGATCGGCTGCGAAAAACCACTGCCACTTCTCTTTTAATTAACGCATAAAGTTGAGAACTCATATTTGACTCGCCTGATTCAAATACGCGTGTAAATCGACATCTTTTAAACCAATTTCTTTTAAACCATCAATTCCGGAAAGCCTTTGATGAGAGGTTAACAAAATCATACCTCCACATTTTAAGTGTTGATTACAGCACTTTTCTAACCAATCTTGACCTTCAGTATCAAGTGCAACCATTGGCTCATCTAAGATCCAAAGAGGAACTGGTTCACAAATAATTCGAGCTAACGCAACTCGTCTTTTTTGACCCGCAGATAAATGGCCAACTAGTTCATTCAAATATCCTGCTATTTTTAGTTGCTTCAATGTATCTACAATAATATTTTCATTTTTGGCAAACCTAAGTTGTTGATAAAAGCTTAAGTTTTGCTCAACCGTTAATTTAGGTTTTAAGCCTAATGAATGACCTAAATAAAGCAATTGCTGAAAAAATGACAATTGATGATTGTTTTTGATAGCATTCCCGTTCCAATCAACCTGCCCTTCAAAACGTTGACTTAAACCAGATAAACATCTTAATAAGGAGGTTTTTCCTGAGCCGTTAGTACCGCTTATTTGTAAAGCTTCGCCAGAATTTAAGGTAAAACTGATCGCCTCAAAAAGAGGTAACTCTGAGCGAAATACGGCTAAATTTTTGACCGTTAATTGATTATTATTAAAAGTTGGCAAATTAGATGCTCAATAAAGTAAATCTTGCTCAATGAATGCTTAGCGCACAGAGAAAACAGCGGCTATACTATAATAAACAAGCCTTATTTACCATTGATCTAGGACTCTATTGTGCAAATTACCCCAAGCGATGTTGGCAGCAACAATACAACGTCAAATCGACTTGATATTAATGTTACTCAATTAGTTCAGCAACTTGCTAACAAACCCTTATTAATAGAAAAGCTAGTATTAAGCCAATCACAGGGTATTCTGCTGCAATTAATGAATATGAAACAAAACTTGAGCATTCAATTGCCAATTAAAATGGCAAATTATTTTCAAAATAGCTCCCAAAGTCAGCCCACGTTATTGCTCAATTTAAATAAACAACAAGTTCAATTAACACTATCAACTCCGCAAAATAAGTCAGTAAAAACACCTATAGAACAACCCTTTTTATTCAAATCGGCTAAGTTACTTACGGATAAAACAGTCTCAGAATCTATACTAAAACTAGATGATGTTAAACCATTGAGTGTTAATCAGCAGGCAGCGATTAAGTCAATGAAGCAATCAATATCTTCGACCCCATATTCAAAAGGTCAAAAAAACTTAAACAGCTCAAACACGACTATTCAACAGACAGTCAACAATAAAGTTATTTCCGGATCACATAGCAAAATAAAAACAAACTCAAGTGCAAGCGTATCGAATACCGCTTTAATAAGAAAAGCATTACTTGATAACAAAATAACGGTGGCAAGTGCAGCCACCCAATTATTGAAAAATCATTTTTCTAAGCAATTACCTCTATCCAATTATCTCACTAAAATAATTAAAATTAATCAATCATTTTCAACCTTAGAACAACCACCAAAGATGATTAATAAACTGCAACAACAAATTAAACAATTAGCTCAATCAATTGAAAAACCGACGAATTACAGTTCTTCTGAAATTAAAAGTCGAATAAAAAATAGTGGGCATATTTTCGAAAACAAAACATTTAAAAACACAAACTCTAGAGATAAAACCGCATTAATATCGAGCAGCACAAATGCGTATTCCAAAGAAACATCCGTTCTTAGAGTCACAACCACTAAACCTCATTCAGCTACAACTATTCCACCCTCAATAACTAAAGCTTCTGCGACAGCTATTCAGGCATTAAATGTGACTACAAACAATGCATCGCAAACAACAAAATCAAACAATAACCTCAACATAAACAATCAAACGCTTGAAACCAACACCCGACTCAACCACTCAACAGTTCAAACAAATAGCGATAGCAAATTACTCTTATTAAATATACGCTCGACTTTAGAGTCACTTATCAAAACAATTATTGATTTAAATGTAGGTCACAAAACTGACAATGCTACAACGACTCAAACCGCATTAACTAAAGAGTCTCTAGCAAATGTGAATTCAGAAACTGCCGCTAAAATAAACATGAATCAAAATAGCCGAGAAGCTATTCTAATAAACTCTAGCAACCAAAAAATAGGTGATGTTAATCAGTCCCAACAACGCCAACTAACCTTTAATCAACAACAATTTATTTTTAAGCAAGCCAACGAATTATTGGTTGAAGTCAAAAATGTCCTTTCTCAAATTGAAAATAATCAACTATTAAGTGTCAAAAATGATAGCCCTAATCTACATCAATTTTTGTTAGATTTACCCATTAAGAGCAACCATGAAATCGATTCATTCGAAATGTTATTTGAACATGAGAATGGAAACAAGACAAACAAAAAGGTTAAACGGTGGAAGGTGATTGTTCGTTTTGATCTAGAACCATTAGGCCCCATGTTTGCTCAGGTTGAATTAGAAAATGAAAAAATATCTAGCCATATCTTTGCAAAAGAACAAGAGACAGCGGCATTAATTAATCAACATTTACATGTTCTTAAAAAATCTTTATTTTCTGCAGGCGTTAAGATTAAAAAACTTCAAGGCAGTCAAGGTAAAATACCTGATACATTATTAAAAGACAATGATCAGTTGGTTGATACTCACGTATGAAAATTGGTAAGAACTATTTAAATCCATCATCATTAAAAAAAGCGGCGGCGCTGAAGTATGATGGTAAAACCACACCTAAATTAACTGCAAAAGGTGAAGGTTTAGTCGCTGAGCAGATAATATCGCTTGCTGAAGAAAATGATGTTCATATTCACTACGATCCGCTTTTACTTGATGTGCTAGGCCATCTAGAACTTGATGATGAAATCCCTGAAACACTCTATTTGGCTGTCGCTAAGATTATCGCTTTTGCTTATTATTTGCAGGGTAAACACCCCGAAAAAACCGAAGATATCCCCCTCAATAATGACCTTTTAGAATTAGATAGCTTGAAAGCTCCAAAAGATGATAATAATAATCTACTTAAAAAGTAGATAGCCTCGACTCTTGTCCTGAGCTGGGTTTAACTGGCTAATGATGATGTCCGCCAGCACCATGAGCATGACCATGTGCTATTTCTTCATTGGTCGCCTCTCTCACATCAACAATTTTGACATTAAAGATTAATGTTTTTCCTGCAAATGGATGATTAAAATCCACTAAAATCATAAATTTTCCGGGTTTAACAACAGTCACACGTTTATTGCCATGTTCTGTACCCACAATGCCAACCATGCCTTTTTTCCATTTTTTTGCACCTTGTAAGTGCTTCATAGGAATCTTTTTTTCACTATTTTCTTGCCGATGGCCATAAGCCTCTTCAGGGGCTAATGTGACTACAAATTCATCATTCGCCTGATGGCCTTCCATTGCTTTCTCCAAGCTTTTAAGCATTCCGCCATGACCATGTAAATAAGCCATAGGCATATCACCTGCGGGCTCATCTAAAACATTTTCATTATCATCAGTCATCTTGTAAGTAAACTGCACCACTTTATCGTTATCTATTTTCATTTTTATAATCTCTAAAACCTAAAATTCATCTTCAAACAAATCGTTTTTTCAATTCACTCTCTATTTGAAAGCAATATTTGTTAATTTGATATAGTATAATTGAAAGCCATCTAATAACTAACAATAATTAAACAATACTATGCCTGTAATTGTACAACGACAAAACGAAATCATTATTAATAAGCATCCGCTCCCGCCGTCTGGATTAACCATTGGTCGTTCTGTAAAAAATGATATTTTTTTAGATGACGCATCGGTTAGCCAACAACATGCAAAAATTGAAGTGAAAGAACTAAAAGACGGCTCATTAATTTATTTTATTATTGATTTAGAAAGTACCAATCATACCCTTGTAAACCAACAAGCTATTTCTGAACATTTATTATCAGATCAAGATGAAATTGAAATAGGCTTTACTCAATTCAAATATATTGATGAAAATAAAGAATCGTTAGCGGCAACCAAGCAATTTAAAAAAAGTTGGTTACCTGGTGTACTGGTTTTAAAAAACTAGCCTCTCCCATTTGGTAAAATGGATAAAATAACGCTAAAGACCACACAAAATACGCGTTGTTTCCAAACAACATTGGATATATAGTAACGTACTCAACAACGTTATAATTACGGAAATATAAAGGAGTTTCAAATGGCAACTTATGAATGTCCAAAATGTGGTATGAGTGTGAATGCAAGCTGTGGAAAATGTGATGCTCCATTAGTTGATGACAGTTTAACTCTTGATGATGATAGACAAGTACAAATTTCAAAATGCCCTAACGGTCATGGAAAAATCAAATCACCTATGTGCTGTGGTCAAGATATGAGCTGTAGCTTATAAGAGTAAAATAATTATTTTTAGTCCAGTCTAAAAATATTTTTCATAAAAAAGGTCTTCAATTGAAGACCTTTTTTTATGTATCACTTTTATATCCATTGCCATTCAATATGTATGGCTCAGTAGGGATATAAACGTAACGCTAATGTTTTGCTTTGCTTGGAGGTAAATCAGTGCAAGTCCCTTCATAAACCTCTGCAGAAAAAGCAAAAGATTCAGAAAGTGTAGGATGAGCGTGAATGGTTAATGCGATATCCTCTGCATCACAGCCCATTTCAATCGCTAGCCCCATTTCTGCAATCAATTCACCCGCATTAACACCAACAGCCGCGGCACCAATAATCCGGTCTGTTTTTTTGTCAAAGAGGGTTTTACTGAACCCTTCTGTGCGACCAACACCAATAGCTCTTCCGCTGGCAGCCCATGGAAATTTGCCTACGCCATAGTCTATCCCTTTGGCTTTGGCTTCTTTTTCGGTTAAACCTACCCAAGCAATTTCAGGATCGGTGTAAGCAACACTTGGAATACATTTAGGTTCAAACGCGTGTTTTTTTCCTGCTATCACTTCGGCTGCCACATGCGCTTCATGGGTGGCTTTGTGAGCTAACATGGGCTGACCGACAATATCACCTATCGCATAAATATTGCTTACATTAGTCTTTAATTGCTCATTAACCGGAATAAAACCCCGCTCATTAATTTGAATTCCTGCCGCTTCAAGATTCAGTTTGTCGGCATTTGGTCTGCGCCCTACAGCTGATAATATTCGATCGTATCTTTGCGGTTCTTTAGGGGCTTTTTTACCTTCAAAAGTTACCCATAAACCATCATCCTTTGCTTCAACTTTTGTCACGCTTGTTTCAAGTAAGATAGCTTCGTACTGTTTACTGACATAACGCTGCACGACTTTAACAACATCTTTGTCTGCGGCAGGAACTAACTGGTCAAACATTTCAACAATCGTAATAGAAGATCCAAGTGCACGATAGACCGTCGCCATTTCTAAACCAATTATACCACCACCAATTACCAACATTTTTTCAGGAATATCTTTTAACTCAAGGGCACCGGTTGAATCAATAATGCGAGGATCATCTGGTAAAAAAGGCAATTGAACCACTCGAGAGCCTGCGGCAATAATGCAATGTTCAAAATTAATCGTTTGAGAACCCGATCCGTTTTTTAAAATAAGTGAATTAGCCGAATTAAATTCAGCAGACCCAGTTAACACTTCAACCTTACGCATTTTAGCCATGCCGGTAAGACCTTTGGTTAATTGACTAACCACTCCATCTTTATATTCACGGATTTTATCCACATCAATATTAGGTTCACCAAAAGAAACGCCATGTTTCTCCATACTTTTTGCTTCATCAATCACTTTTGCAGAATGCAGTAACGCTTTAGATGGAATACAACCAACGTTTAAGCAAACGCCACCTAATGTGTCATGCTTTTCAATTAGCACAACGTTTAACCCTAGATCCGCGGCTCTAAATGCTGCAGTGTAACCACCAGGGCCTGCGCCAATAACTACGACTTGTGCTTGAATACTATTGCTCATTGTTTTTTACCTGAAATTTGTACTTACTCTAAAAGCGCTTCTTAATTAAAAATATGCCTTAGCAAAAAGGCTCTTTTTACCACAACTTGTTTAACGGTGACTTGTTTTGCAATGGTGTATTTAATAACGACTTATTTAACAATTGGTTTTATAAAAATTAGTTTAATAATACCCGTCGAATATCTTTTAATGTCGCCGCTAAATGCACCACAAACCTTGCCGCATCAGCTCCATCAATCACTCGATGATCGTAAGATAATGACATGGGCAACATTAAACGAGGTTCAAATTCTTTACCATTCCAAACAGGTTGCATGGTATTTCGAGACAAACCTAAAATAGCCACATCTGGCCATTTAACAATGGGGGTAAACGAAGTTCCACCAATTCCACCTAATGACGAAATAGTAAAGCTACTACCTTGCATATCATTTGCACCTAACTTTTTATCTCTCGCTTTAGCACTAATTTCACCGAGTTCATCGGCTAGTTGGTAAATACTTTTTTGATCAACATCGCGAATAACTGGTACTGTTAATCCATCAGGCGTTTCTACGGCTATCCCTATATGATAATAATGTTTAATAATTAAATTTTCACCATCGTTATCTAAACTGGCATTAAATTTAGGAAAAGCTTTTAAACTATGAACTACCGCTTTCATGATAAATGCAAGAGGCGTTAATCGTGTTCCTGCTTTTAAGGCTTCGTCTTTCATTGCTTTTCTGAATGCATCTAATTCTGTAATGTCAGCATTTTCATGCTGTGTAACATGAGGAATTGTCACCCAGTTACGATGTAAATTAACACTACTGATTTTTTGAATACGTGTTAGCGCTTGAGTTTCAACTTCACCCCATTTAGCATGATCCACTTTTGGCATTTTAGGACTAATAGAAGAACCTGTCGTAGCGGTTGCTTTAGGTCGAGACAGTTCAAATTTAATATAATTTTGAACGTCTTCTTTTATTACTCTTGCTTTAATGCCGGTTCCAGTAACTTGAGATAAATCTGCACCTAACTCACGTGCAAAACGTCTTACGGATGGGCTTGCATGCACCACGCCATCTGAACGTTTTTTCTTCATTAATGGATGATCGGGAACTGGCGAGGCTTTTTCTTGGTTAGTGGGAACTTCAGCGGTAACAGTCACTGAATGGGTTGGTTTCTCTGGCCCTTTTGGCTGAGTCTCGGCAACAACTTGAGTCGTCAATCTACCAATAACATCACCTTGAGAAACTTTATCACCCACTTTAACCAATACTTCAACAACACTACCAGCGACGGAACTAGGGACTTCCATAGTGGCTTTATCGGTTTCTAAAACAATCAAACCTTGTTCTTTTTCAATACTGTCATTGCGACTAATTAATACTTCAATCACATCAACTTCCGATGCATCACCAATATCTGGCACTAAAATATCAATCACTTCATTGGTTGTAACAGTTTTAACAGCCGTTTCTTCCTCTTTTTCAACAGTAGGCTCTTGCGTTGGCTCTGCAATTGCTTCCGCTTTAGGCTCTTCAACAGCTGGACTCTTTGCTACAGCTTGAGACGATGATTCCAGTTCTAAAATTAGATCACCATTCGAAACTTGTTCTCCGACTTTTACAGAAATACTTGTTACCTTTCCGCCATGACTCGATGGAACTTCCATAGTGGCTTTATCGGTTTCTAAAACAATTAATGGCGATTCTTTTTCTATCACATCACCTACAACAACAAGCACCTCGATAATGTCTGCACCATCCGCATCACCAATATCGGGAACATTTACTTGAATTAAATCAGTCACTTTTATTCTCCAACAATCTTAGCTAAATAACGGGTTAGGTTTATTTATATCTATATTATAAAGCTTGATGGCTTTACTCACTTGTTTGGCCGTAATTTTTCCATCATCGGCTAAAGCTTTAAGCGCTGCCACAGCAACATAATAACGGTCAATTTCGAAGAATCGACGTAAATTTTCTCGGCTATCACTTCGACCAAAACCATCGGTTCCAAGCACACTGTAAGTTGCAGGAATATAACCTCGCACTTGCTCAGCATAAGCTCTAATGTGATCTGTTGAAGCAATCACAGGACCTTCACGACCAGACAAGCAACTTTCTACATAACTTTGTTTAGCCTTACTTTCAGGATTAAGTAGATTTGTACGTTCAACATCGGCGCCTTCACGAGCAAGTTCATTAAAACTTGTCACACTCCAAATATCTGAAAGAACATTAAAATCTTTTTCTAAAAGTTCAGCCGCAGCAATCACTTCGTTAAGAATTGCACCACAACCAAGTAATTGAACTTTATTGGCTTTCTTTTTAGTTTTTGATTCTTGCAACAAGTACATTCCACTTATAATGCCTTCTTCACAGTCTTTAGGCATCGCAGGATGTACATAGTTTTCATTTAACGTTGTAACATAATAAAACACATTTTCTTGCTCTTGATACATTCGACGCATACCATCACGAACAATAACAGCCACTTCATAACCATAAGTTGGGTCATAACTCACACAGTTAGGAATAGTCGCAGCAACAACATGACTGTGACCATCTTGATGTTGAAGACCTTCACCATTTAATGTAGTTCGACCATATGTAGCCCCAATTAAGAAACCTCTTGCTTGCATATCGCCAGCAGCCCACGCCAAGTCGCCAATACGTTGGAAACCAAACATAGAATAAAAAATGTAAAAAGGTATCATTGGTAAATCATTACTCGAATAACTGGTTGCTGCGGCAATCCAAGAAGACATTGCTCCAGCTTCGTTAATTCCTTCTTCTAAAATTTGACCTTTTTTATCTTCACGGTAATACATTAGTTGATCAGAATCGACTGGTTCATACAATTGACCATGCGACGAATAAATGCCAATTTGACGGAACATGCCTTCCATACCAAAAGTACGTGCTTCATCAGGAATAATTGGCACAATATTCTTTGTTAACGCTTTATCTTTTAGCAACACATTTAACATTCTAACAAACGCCATAGTGGTCGAAATTTCACGGCCGTTTGAACCTTTGGTGATCGACTCAAATGTTTTTAATGGTGGGATTGTTAAACTTGCTGACTCTTTACGTCTTGCTGGCAAATAGCCGCCTAATGCTGCTCGACGTTCGCGCATATATTTAATTTCTGGGCTGTCTTCACCAGGATGATAAAACGGTGTTTTCTCTAAATCTTTATCTTCAATTGGTACATTAAAACGATTTCTAAAATGCTTCAGCGCATCTAAATTCATTTTTTTCACTTGATGAGAAATGTTTTTACCCTCACCACTTTCCCCCATACCGTAACCTTTAACTGTTTTAGCCAAAATAACCGTTGGTTGGCCTTTATGGTTAACCGCTTTATGATAGGCCGCATAAACTTTGGTTGGATCGTGACCACCACGATTAAGTCTCCAAATATCGGCATCTGACATATTGGCAACCATTTCTAATAAGGCAGGATCTTTACCAAAGAAATTTTTACGCGTATATTCACCGCCTTTTGATTTGTAATTTTGGTATTCACCATCAACGGTTTCTTCCATTACTTTTAATAACTTCCCGTCAACATCACGCGCTAAGAGAGGATCCCAATATTGTCCCCAAATGACTTTAATCACATTCCAACCCGCTCCACGGAAAACCCCTTCAAGCTCTTGAATGATTTTTCCGTTTCCGCGTACAGGGCCATCAAGACGCTGTAAATTACAGTTAATAACAAACACTAAATTGTCTAAGTTTTCTCGACCTGCAAGGGATATAGCACCTAATGATTCAGGCTCATCAGTTTCCCCATCACCTAAAAACGCCCAAACTTTTCTACCAGCGGTTTTCGATAATTCTCGATCATCTAAATATTTTAAGAAACGCGCTTGATATATCGCTTGAATTGGACCCAAGCCCATTGAAACTGTTGGAAACTGCCAAAAATCAGGCATTAACCAAGGATGAGGATAAGAAGATAAACCTTTGCCATCAACTTCTTGTCTAAAATTACCCATTTGTTCTTCAGTAATACGCCCTTCTAAAAAGGCTCTTGAATAAATACCCGGAGAAGAATGTCCCTGAAAATAAATTAAATCACCTTCACTCTCAGCATTGGTTGCTTTAAAGAAATGGTTAAAACCAACATCATATAAAGTTGCAGAAGATGCAAAACTGGATAAATGACCGCCTAGTTCTTTGTCTTTTTTGCTGGCTTGTAATACTAATGCTATCGCATTCCAGCGAATAATAGAGCGTAACCGTTGCTCCATGGCTAAATCACCTGGAATTCTCGCTTCTTTAGAAGTAGGAATAGTGTTTAAGTAAGCGGTTGTTGCTTTATAAGGTAAATGAGCTCCAGAGCGCCTCGCCATACCGATCAGTTTTTCTAGTAAAAAATGTGCTCGTTCAGTACCCTCTTCTTCTAAAACGGCTTCAAGTGCTTCAAGCCATTCTTGAGTTTCAATCGGATCGGCATCAGAATTAATATGTTCTGTCATGACTATTCTCTCTTTAAAACGTCTATCAAATAAGTGTAATGATTAATTTTTGTTAATTTATCGTGACAAGCTAGCTTAAATCTTCTTAAACAGGCTTAAATATTCTTAAAATAGTATAGCAGTTAATTTTTGTTATGCTCTCTAGCTTGCCACTTACTGAATGAATAACTATTTATTACTTTAAATACAAAGAGTTAAAATCTACAAAAGGCTTAATTAACGACTTACAATTTTATATTTCAGCAACACCATAACATACACACACAGCACCTTCAATTGTTAGCCAAGCTAAGTTATGTAGGCCCATCATAAAAGCCTCCTAACAGTGAATAAAAATTAATAAAAAACAAGCAAATGAGAATAATAATATTTTAGATTGCCAGCAGATATTAATAAGCACAGCTAAGTAACCTGAGATTTGCATTAGAGTATTTCTGATAGAATATTTTTCAGTATAAAATAACCGTCGCTTCGTCAGCCTTTTAGCTAGAATGTTTCGTTATAATCAATAGATTTTGGCCAAAACACGGCTGGAATGACGATAAGAGCTTGAACATTATACTAGTAAGGATATGCCTTTTTTATACAAACCTTTGGTTAACTTGCCAAAGAAATAAACTAAACTGTCGTTACAATTAACGCAGCAACGACTAAATAGATGATTACCGT
>CAYZBK010000005.1:58481-63815 GCA_964476655.1 uncultured Kangiella sp.
TAAACTAAACTGTCGTTACAATTAACGCAGCAACGACTAAATAGATGATTACCGTTCGATGAACCATATCCATGGCTAAAGAATTTTCGTCAATATCTGGGTTGTTTAAACCCATTTTAAGGCCTAAAGCAGCTAGGCCTGTTGCTGAAATCAGTTCATTATTATCCGCATCTAAATCACTCATATAGTCTTTGTTTCTATAAAAACCATTAACAAAATCGCCCGTTAATAGAAAAAACAAACTGGTAATACGAGCAGGCACCCAATCCAACCAATGAATAAGTTGCGCCATTAATGGAAAATGTTCGTCAAAATCTTTCAGTTTACAATTGCGATAATAAATATGTGATAATCGATAAAAAAGCGCGCCTAAAGGGCCTAGCAATATAAACCATACGATCACACCAAAGTAACGACTCTGGCTTTCAGTCAATATTTTTTGTGTGGCACTTCGAACTAACTCATCTTTTTCTGGAATGTCCGCGCTTTCATCCTCTTCAGTCGTAATGCTATTTAACTGTAAAAAAGCGCCCTCATAATCCTCATTTTTTATTGATTTAAAATATCCTTGAAAGGAATTTTCAAGTGTTTTTGGGCCTAAACATAAAAATAAGATAATGATAGACGCAAGCCACAAAACCACTGAATACATCAAGCCATCAAACAAATTAACTATAATGAACAATGTTAATAAAGGTAAAAGTAGAATTATTGCAATACCGCCCCAAGATGAAAAATAGGCTTTGTCAGCAAAAAAATCACTCACTCGGTCGCGTAAGAGATTAAACCAACTAAAATTTCGGTATTCGCTACCCAGTTTAAAATGAAACTCTAGCGCTAATGCGATTAATAAACTAATTAAAATCATTAATTATCCAGACTAAAAGAAGACGTTATAAGGATCATACCTGAATACCTTAAGATTAATCTAGTATCATTTTACTCTTACTCTGTAATTAAAACTATCATTGAAAGGTATCGTTGCCAATCAAAGCTAAAACCTGGATCTGTTTTTCTGTCGGGTGCAATATCACTGTGTCCACAAATGTTCTTATTGGTTATTTTAGGATAGGTAATCAAAATCTCTTTGGTTATTTTTGCAAGATTTTTATATTGAGCTTCAGTGTATTCATGAGTGTCGGTACCTTCGAGTTCAATACCAATAGAAAAATCATTACAATTCTCTCTGCCTTTATATTCAGACTGCCCTGCATGCCATGCTCGCTGCTGAAAGTTAACAAACTGTATAACCTCTCCATTTCGTTTAATAAAACAGTGAGCAGAGACTCGAACACCCGAAAGTTCTTTAAATGATGGTTCAGCTTCACAATCTAAATTTCCAACAAAAAAATCCTCAACATAACTCCCCCCAAATTTACCCGCAGGTAAACTAATATTGTGGATCACTAATAAAGAGATATCGACTTCATTTGGACGGCAATCATAATGCAACGAATGAATTTGAATAGCGGAAGATAAAATTCCATTGGTAATTGTCATAAACAATATTTAATCAGGATAGTCATCAACAAAATTGTACAGCGACTAATTAAATAGTCAAATTTTCTAATGACTTCTAACAATTTTCTAATTGAAACTTTAAAATTAAGCTTGCGCTTTCAAGCTTCTTAAATTAGAAATAACTGACTCTAAAGCGCGATCAAATAAGGCATCATCATCAAGCACTTTCATTTTCTTTAATTGTAATTGCTGGCAAAGTTCATTCGTAAAAAATTCAGCCATTTTCATACCACTTCGATTAACAAAAATATACTTTCCAGTACTTGAAATTCTTGCTGCTAATTTACACCGTTTGAATTCATCATCAATCATTAATTCTATCCAACTGCCTGCCCGCAATTGTTCTATTGTTTGCCTGATATTCGCATCAATGTTCACCGGTTCTACTAATGCAGCTTGTTGATGTTCGCCAGTTTCTATTTTTGAAAAACCAATATCTTCAATGACTATATCTTCAATAGCGGGCTCTTCAATATCTATTTTTTCAATAAAATGCTCTTCTGTTTTAGAGCCATCCAGTAAAGTTTCATCGGCTTCAGTTTTAGCTAAAGCGTTATTAGTTTCTAACTTGTGGCTTTGGGTTAGTTTTTCATTTGAAAAATTAATTTCTTGAGAAACATCAAGAACAGGTAACCTCAAAATTTGTTCTTCATTTTGCAGATTAATATTTACTCTTGCTTTTTCAATAACATCTCGGTGACAGGTTTCAAGCTGCTCAAATAAATGACTACTTTCTATCGGCGAATACGAAATCACCTGCATACCTTTATGCAAGTGCTTAACTAACAAAGGAACTTTGCTGGTTAATTTGTCTAACCTCTCTGCATTTTCAAAGGGCTGCACACTCCAAATAAGTAGTTGCGCAACTTTTACTAGCTTCTTCCAACCTTCTTCATTATTTTTTAAACGTTCCAGTAACATAATATGCGACCAAACTTTTTTTAAGATCGATTTAACTACATCTGGAGTCTTCTTACCCTGACAAAGTGCGGTTAGTGTTTTATTCACTTCGGCTCTAGCGCTTTCAGATTTTGCTTTACCTTCTTCTGCTTCTTTGGTTCGACGCTCAAAAATTTTCGATCGTTGCTGGTTTTGTTTTTTAAATGCTAAAAAGTCTTCTAATAATTCTTTAAATATACTAATGTCATTATTAAATTCCTGGATCACTCTTTCTGCTGTAACAGATATTTTTTCAAACATTGAATGAGCCGAAGGATCTTTTTTATCCCAAGATAAACCCGCATGTGCTAATTCATTTAACAACTGCCGCGCAGGGTGTCTTCTATCTGAAAAAAAGCTTTTATCAACTAACCCAACTTTTAGCATAGGAATTTGAAGACGCGCAATGACACTTTTAAGATCAGAGTGTAAATTTTCATCTTCTAAAATAAAATCAAATAACATCGAAATAACATCGATCATATCTTCATTAAATTGTCCTAAGGCACCTTGCTTAGACAAGTCTTCTATATTAGGCAACTGTGAGCCTAATGATTCCCTAAGAGTCTGTTGAGAAAATTGCCCTGCGACCAAGGAGTCTGGTAATGGATTAAGTTGAATATTAGACAACGCGTGAACTAATTGTTGGGTATCTATTTTTTGTGGAACCGGTGCATAGTTTTGCAATACCTCAGAATTAAGAACGGGAATTTGGCTTCCAGCAGGCGAAGTTGTCGCTGTTCGTTGGTTCGACAACAGTTGTTGAATCACTCCCAACACATTACCACTTTCAGCTGATTCTTGAAAACCGGAAACTTCAGGTCGATTTGTATTATCTTGATTGATTGCTAAAGATTCAATCACATTCTGAGCATCTTGATGAGATTGTGACTGGCTATAGGATTGTCTTGATTGTTGTTTTTGAAGCGAACCGTTTTTTAATTCAGGTAATATACCTTTTTCAATAAAGAATTGATTAATTTTATAATAAACAGATTCAAGCTCGCCGATTACGCTACGATCAAATAATTTGTAAATAATTAACAACGATTCAATATCTAAATCAAGAGTTTGCGATGCCGTTCGAAATGCATCACAAATATAGACGGGTTCAAAAGGATTATTAGTTTGGTCAATCGATTTGTCTGAAATGATGGTATCCATTCTTATTCGAATGTGTTCTAAAGCATTTTGATTTTTTGATTTAGCTTTATTAATCATTGCATCCGTCGCAATATCTTCTTCAAGCTCATCATCTTTCACTAAGGCAATGTTTTCAAAAGAAAGCTCTTCTACATTGTCTGTCGATCTTTCAATGCCATCTACTTTTCCCAAAGTCTGCTTAAAATTATTAATTATTTCTTGCTTAAAGCAATTAATCAGCCCATCTCGTTTAATTCTCAACAGCCGCATTGCATCAAATTGTGCATTGTTATAGCTTGTTTCAGCCATATCAAACAACCGATCATCAGCGGTCTCAAACATTTTAACCAAATTACTGACTAACTCATCAACACAAAGCGTTTGAATATTTTTAATTAACACAGGCAAAGGGCGATACTCCTTCAACAAATCACTTTGTTGTGATCTTGTTGAAAAATGAACAATGTGACTTCTGGTGCTCACTAATTCTGACCTCAAATATATATTACAGACTGAATAGGTAGCTATAATTTTGACTAAAACAGCAGACTTTAGAGTCAAAAACAAACAAGCTATTAATTATTTATAGACCATTCTCAGTAATAGGGTGTGAACTAGAGCTCAATACAAACAAGTTAGTGAACAATTCCGATAAATGGTCAACTAAACTTAGTTAAAAACTTAAAACAAGTATAGTCATCATTTAATCGGCTGTTATGCAAATTCTTTAATTTAGTTTTATTTTCGCTCTATTCAATCACAATCTTCATAATTTACTTAAAAATTGATAACATGCGGTTCAATCTACAATGATTATTGACGGTCAATAAGGAATATATCCATTGGATCAAATACTTTTTAATCAATTGCTTCATCAAGAAATACAACAAATGTGCCAATTAGCTCTAGAAGAAGACCTAGGCGGAAAGAACAATCAAGATATCACAGCAGAACTAATTGCCAAAGATTGTCATGCTAAAGCAAAATTAATCACTCGTGATGAAGGGATATTTTGCGGTACCCGTTGGGCGAAGGGTATTTTTCAGCAAATTGGCAACAACGTTGATATAAAATGGAAAATTAAAGACGGCGACTGGATGAAAGCCGGTCAAACACTCTGCGAACTATCAGGCAACGCCAGACAATTACTAACAGGCGAACGAAGCGCATTAAATTTTATTCAAACCTTATCCGCAACAGCAACCAGCACAGCACAATACATTAAAACAATGAATAACAACAATTGCCGTTTATTAGACACCCGAAAAACAATACCAGGCATGCGTTTTGGACAAAAATACGCCGTAAGTTGTGGCGGTGGTTATAACCATCGCATCGGACTCTCTGATGCATTTTTAATTAAAGAAAACCACATTATGGCATGCGGCGGGATCCATCAAGCTTTAAACCAGGCGATAAAAAATCATCCAGATAAACTACTAGAAATAGAAGTTGAAAGCATTGATGAACTACAGCAAGCAATTGAAGGAAAGGCTCAAGTCATTATGTGTGACAATTTTAACTTAACAGAATTGAAATTGGCACGCTCTATTGTCGATAAAAGTATTCTTACTAATAAACCCAAACTAGAAGCTTCTGGCAATATTAATCTTCAAACGATTGCAGAGATAGCTAACACAGGCGTTGATTATATCTCCGTTGGTGCTTTGACTAAGGATATTAAGACGATTGATCTTTCTTTGAGAGTAGTGATAAATAAGCATAAGTGTA
>CAYZBK010000006.1:0-58285 GCA_964476655.1 uncultured Kangiella sp.
ATTAAAAAATTAACTTATGGAAATCCGACAATGAAATCAAAATTTGGTGGTTAAAATTTGCAGAAATGGTTAAATTTAACTCAATATTTTAAGTTGCAACTACCAGTTGACAAAATAACAACCCAACTTGCTAGTCTGCAACCACCCAAGTTCTTATTCTTGCTGTCTACATTAAACCAAGGAATATACTTTATGATTTTAGCAGAAAAGATAGTTAAATTGAGAAAACAGGTTGGCTGGTCACAAGAAGAACTCGCTGAAAAAATGAATGTTTCCAGACAATCAGTCTCCAAATGGGAAGCCTCTAACAGCATACCGGATTTAAATAAAATAATTATGTTAGCCGAAATATTTAATGTTTCGACGGACTATTTATTAAAAGATGCTACTGAAGCTCCAAGCTCTCTCAGTGGAAGCTCAGAAATAAATACCTTACAAATCAGCCTGGAGCAGGCATTAGAGTATGTTGAGAATAAGGTCAGTATGGCCCGGTTAAATGCCAAGGGCGCATTTCTTTTAGTTTGTTCTGCTATACCTCTGTTTGCCTTGTTAGCATTGGCAGAAACAAATAAGTTAAATCTGACTCCTAATACTGCATCAGTGATTGGTGTGATTATTATATTGATTATGGTCTCTATTGGGATAAGCTTTTTTATTAGAAGTAACCATTATAAAAGTGATGCATTTCTAATAGAAAATGAGGCCTTTGAATTGGCCTATGGCGTACATAGCGCTTTTAAAGAAAGATTACAAAAATTCACCGCCACCTATAATTTAAGATTATCAGTTGGTGTATCTATGTTTATTTTAAGTTCTGCGCCTCTAATTTTTACTATCATGCTATCTGGAGGTTCAGATATTACGTTAATTACGATCACTCTGATGATTTTTATGATAGCAACTGGAATAGTCATCATTAGCCCTGTGTCTGCTAAATATGATGCCTACAACCGAATTTTGAAAGAGGGTCAATTTGAAGCAAGTTATAGTATGCGTACTAAACGAGTGGGAAAACTTGCTGCATTTTACTGGCCTTTATTAACAGCAATATATCTTGCTTGGAGTTTTTGGACTATGGGTTGGGGAGTCACTTGGATTATTTGGCCAGTGGGTTCTATCCTTTTTGTTGCACTGGCAGGGCTAATGGAATTGCTCGATAAAGAAACGCCATGATAAACGTTTAATTTAACATGGTCGATTTACAATAGAAAAAAAGAGGGTGTGTTCTATCAGCCCCTATAGCCAAAAAGCTTACTTTTAACTATCTCTTCTGCCACACCTTCTGGCAGGGAGCCTTGCCATTCCTCTTGACCTCTGGTGATTTGTTTTAATATTTCTCTGGAGTAAACTTCAAACAAATGATGGTTGCTACAATCAATACCTTGAATAAATCCATTGTCTAACAGGTGACGATACAAATGGCGCAAGTTTTCTGGCACGCTAACTTTTGTGAAGTCATTTAATTCGCCTTGATGATCAATTTCTGGATAAACAAATAGTCGAGTGTGATCTGGAAATAGTTTGCCAAACCCCTCAAGTATCCCACCTTCTAGTCCTTGGTAAATGTCTTCATTAAAGATCTGTTTAATATTGATCATTCCAATCACAATGCCAATTTGTAATTCAGTGAATTGTCGGAAATATGCGCGTAGAGAAAAATATCGAGTGTAATCCGATACCATTACATTATAACCAAGTAGGTTAAGCAGTTTTACTCGCTCAATGATGTCTTCTTCAGACATATTAGCATCGTGCCCGTGAACATCATTAATTGAAATCTCTGCAATTACTACGGTATTGTTTTTATCTACGCCTTCCATTTGACTAAAGGCATTTTGCCCTTGCTCAATCATGTCGACATTGAGTTTGGTTACGGGTTTAAATGAACCTCGGGTTGTTAATACATTTTTTTTATACAAGAGCTCAGCTGGTATTGCAACGCTACCATCGGGTGTGAACATGACTGCGCGGGTTTTCCAACTGCGGATCAGATGGATGTTTTTTGCTCGATTATCAATATCTTCAAAATAAGGGCCTTGAAATTCAATAGAATCAATTTCAATGCGGTTAGTTTTCATATTGTCGGTTAACGAATCAATAAACTGTTTAGGATTTTCGAAATAATAATAAGCGGCATAGATAAGATTGACGCCCAAAATGCCTAATGCTTGTTGTTGTGCCTCTGCGCTGTCGTCAAACATTCGGACATGAACAACAATGTTTGATGGCTCAGCGCCAGGATACATTTGCGCTCTAACACCGCACCAAGCATGGCACTCATTGTCGCTATTAAAACTTTTAGCGGCAACTGTTGCAGCGTACGAGAAAAAGCGTGTCGATTTAGATCTAACTTCACCAACTCTCTCTAATACCAAAGAAAATTCTTGCTCCATCATGGCAAGTACTCTCGATTTACTGACATAACGCCTATTTTCCTGAACACCGTAAATAGCATCAGAAAATTTCATGTCATAAGCCGACATAGTTTTTGCGATAGTGCCAGCAGCAGCGCCAGCAACAAAAAAATTTCTTGCAACTTCTTGTCCTGCACCGATTTCAACAATGGTGCCGTATTTCTTTTCGTCTAGATTAAGTCGAAGAGCTTTGTCTCTAGTACTGCGGCTGCTGATTTGTTTATCCATTATGTCTCCAATGAAAACGTTAGCTGTTTTGAAGGATGTTATTATCACATTTATTTAATAACTGGCAAAGAGTAATAAGCGGTAATCCCTCTAAACTTGTTGGATCATCACTTTCAACTTTTTCAAACAAACTAATACCTAATGATTCAACTTTAAAACTACCGGCACAATCGTAAGGTTTATCGTTTAATAAATAATTTTCTATTTGCTGTTCGGTTAACTCTAGAAATTTTACAGTGACTTTTGAATGTTTATAGTGCTCTGTATTTGATTCCTTGCACACGACACAAAGACCCGTTAAAAATTTAATCTCTTGACCAGAAAAAGTTTGCAATTGTTTTACGGCATTCTCATGAGTCTCTGGTTTTCCAATAATTTTTTGATTAAATACGGCAACCTGATCAGAACCAATAATTAAATGTGAAGGATATTTATTTGAAATGGCATTCGCTTTTTTTATCGACAGCCGCTTAACTAAATCTTTAGCTGATTCATTAACTAACGGCTGTTCATTGATCTCGGGAGATATGGCGGCAAAGGAAAACTTTAACCTTGCCAATAATGCTTGTCGGTATTTTGACGAGGAGGCTAGAATGACTCCCTTAAACTTATTGTTTGTTTTAGTCATTATTAGTTTATTGTCTCATTAAGTTTATTATTTCATTGATTGATTGATTGAGTTGTTTGTTTTGCTGCTGCGCATGCCACAATTTAAAATAGTCTTTTTTATTAGCGAGCAATTGTTCATGATTACCTTGTTCAACAATTTCGCCCTGATCTAATACGATAATTTTGTCCGCATTAATAACGGTAGAAAGTCGATGAGCTATGACCAAGCTGGTATGGTTGACAGAAAGTTCTCCGATTGATTTTAAAATGCTCTGTTCTGAATGACTATCTAACGATGAAGTTGCTTCATCAAACACTAGGATGGGAGGGTTTTTTAATATTGTGCGCGCAATGGCGACTCTCTGTTTTTCACCACCGGAAAGTTTAAGCCCTCGCTCTCCCACAATTGTATCTGTGCCTAGAGGTAACTGTTTAATAAAATGATCTAAATTTGCCATGGAAATAGCTAACTCAACATCTTGTTTAGTCGCGGATGGTTTTCCATAACGTATATTTTCAAAAATAGTATCGTTAAATAACACGGTATCTTGAGGGACAATACCAATCATTTTTCGTAGTGAATGTTGGCTAACGTTCTTGATGTTTTGATTATCAATGAGGATAGAACCTTTTGTTGGGTCATAAAATCGAAACAACAATTTAACTAAGGTCGATTTTCCTGAACCACTTGAACCTACAATTGCAATTGTTTGGCCAGCTTTAATACTAAAACTGATGTTTTTTAATATTTTTCGATCAGCTTGATAATCAAAACTAAGATTTTTAAATTGAATTTCACCTTCTGTAATTTCTAAGGAACTTGCATTTTTATCATCGGTTATTTTAGGAGGTATTTCTAATAGTTTAAACATTTGCTCAATATTGATGAGTGACATTTTTATTTCGCGGTAAACAAAGCCCAAAAAATTCAACGGAATAAACAGTTGCATCATAAAAGCGTTAATAAGCACAAAATCACCAATTGTCATATCACCTGATTGTACGCCTCGCATTGCAAAGTACATCATTGTTGTCATGGAAATGCTAATAATTAATGCTTGACCACCGTTTAATGCGAATAGAGATAAACGATTTTTTCTTTTAGCTTGCTCCCATATAGAAAGCTCTTGGTCATATCTATCTGCTTCAAATTTTTCGTTGGTATAATATTTAACCGTTTCATAATTTAATAAACTATCAATGGCGCGTGAACTGCTATCAGAATCGGCTTTGTTTGCCGCTCGTAAAAAACGATTACGCCACTCAGTGACTACAACAGAAAATGTAATGTATGCAACAATAGAAACAATTGTCGTTAGAGCAAAAATAATGCCGTAATTAAACAACAAAATACCAATGACTAATAAAATCTCAAATAGAGTAGGGACTATATTAAATACCATAAAGCGCATCAAAAAGTTTATTCCACTGGTGCCACGTTCAATATCTCTTGAGAGGCCTCCTGTTTTTCTGTTTAAGTGATAATCAAGATCGAGTTGATGCAAATGTATAAACACACGGTGTCCTATACGGCGCATCGCTCGTTCAGTTACACGACCAAAAAGTGTATCTCTAATCTCTCCAAATAACACACTGGTAAATCTCAATAGCCCATAAGCAATAACAAGGATTATTGGCACCAGTATCCAAGTGCCCGTGGATGTAATACTGGTAATAAACGAATTTGATTTATCTAATGATAGTTGATCAATGATTTCTTTAAGAATGAAAGGGAGAGCGGTATTGGCTAATTTTGCAGCAATTAAAAACAGTAGTGCAAAGATTACACGAGATTTAAATTCTGACAGGTAAGGTAATAAGTTTTTTAATACCTTCCAATTTTCAATTTGATCGGTATCTGGAGAGGGCTGTTGTCGCATTAGAATTTATGACCCGTTAGTTTAAGCAATGGCAACTATTATACGGAATATTTTTTGATATACCCATCATCAAAATGGTTGTATTTTTAAACCGATAAAAAACTGCACCTTGATTGATGATAGGTATAGAATAGCGTTCATATATTATGCATGTTTCTACACATTATGGATTAGCCATATTGATGATAACAACGGTATGATAAATAATTCTTTCAACGGGTAAAAGCCTACAGCTTGATTGGTGATGGGTAAATAATAGGAAGTCAGTATGACCGATGATTTTAGAGTGAATTATGAGCGTTTTATTGATCAAGCGTTAGAATTGGAAGTGGTCTGGAATTTACAATCTGAGGATGGTTTTGCTGTTTGTGAATCTTCCGAGTTTGAGGGGGCAGAGGTTATGCCTTTTTGGTCCATAGAGTCTTTGGCTAATAAAGCATGTATTGATGATTGGAAAGGATACAAACCAAACCCGATTAGAATTGATGATTTTATTGATGCATGGTTGCACGGTATGGCAGAAGATGAGGTCTATGTTGGCTTAAACTGGAATGCCGAATTAGAAGGCGCTGAAATTGATCCAGTAATTCTAATTGATGATTTGTTAGATGAAGAATGAGACTTCTATCAAAATAATCAATTATTTTAAAGAGAGATATTCGCTTTTATTAATTTAAAAAGGTAAGGTAGTGGGATGAGTTTTTTTAGTTAGGTTAGGGAATGCGTGCCACAAATACTCTTATAGAATTAGAACCGATTGTTGATGATATTACTTCAATGATACGATCTATTATGCTAATTCTCGATGATATGGTTATACCAGTGACCGATAACAAACAGTTAAGTCAAACAATTAAACCGTTGAATGACTTAAAAGGTATTTTTACATTGTTAAATATGCCTGGTTCGTTACTGTTAATCAATGAGTCTAACTCTGTTATAGAACAGCTTTTTACTGAAAAGAGTAAAAAGAAAGCAACGAGTAAACTTTCTGTTATTAGTGATGCTTTTGCAACTCTCTCTCGTTATATTGAATATATTTCACAAAAAACCACCTCTTCTCCTGATCTATTAATTGCTTCAATTAATGCGCTTAGACAAATTAGTCGTTTGCCTAAGTTGAAAGAGTCTATATTTTTCGTGCTACCAGAAAACTTATTAGAAGCTTCAGAAAAAAACGAACACAAAGTAGACAGTGATTTTGGTGATTCATTATTAGAAGTTGATACAAAATCAATACGGCATTTACGTAAAATGTATCAAATAGGCTTAATTGAAGTCATTGGACGCTCGAATGTTTCCGGTGGTTATCGGATGATGAAACGTTCAATCATGAGGGCTAATGAACAATATTCGGGGTATGGCTTAAACGATTTATGGGCAATTGCTCTAACAATGATTGAGGGATACCTAACAGGCGGCTTATTAATTAATTTTGAACGAATTAAAGTATTATCGTTATTGGATTTGCAATATAGACAAATAGAAATATCTCTAAAATCTGCAGATGAAAGAGCATTTGAACCTAATGTTTTAGGCGAAATGTTATATTTAGTGGGACTTTCTCTTGCTAATGATCCATTAACAACAAAATTAAAGAATAAATATAAACTGTTCAATAATCGTGTGGATGACATCAATTTTCAGCATCAGTCGAGCGTTCTAAGTAACCCGACGTCTAAAGACATACAGTCTCTCAATGAAGAAATCTTGCAAGAGCTAGCGCAATTAGAGGCGTTATTCAGAATACCCGTTGATGATGCTGTTTCAGCTAATGCCAACCTTTTAGATTTAGTTGAAAAACTATCTAGATTATTTGTAGCGGTACAACTAGAAAATGAATCTCAAAAGCTGTCTATCATAAAACCAATTTTAGAATCAGCGATTAAAAAGGTTGTTAAAATTAATGAAGCAGATCTTATAATTATTTTAGAAATAATTAATCAATTAAAAGAGCTATTTGAGGATCGTAGCTATTCATTACCAACTAAAATAGGAAGAAAAGATCTTAGTGATGAACTACAAGCGGCATGTCATCTTTCACAGCAGCATATCAAAGACGCTATCAATCAATTTGATCGTTATGTAAAAGTAGCAGATGAAAATGCTAATCTATCAAATGTGATTAAACTATTGATTAACTCAATTCAAGGAATGCAAGCTTTAAAACTTAAACCTTTAATTTTGGTTTGTAATGATTGTGTTGATTTTTTAGAGTTACTCGCAACCATAGAAAACCCCTTCAAGGATTATCAAAATACGATGCAGTTTTTTGCTGACGCAATAGGAAGTATTGATTTCTATTTAGACACTATCAGTAAGAATAGAACGCCAAGTCCTAGAATTATCGAATTTGCTAATGATAGCCTTGGTGAACTTAGGATTATGTTGTCTAAACCTCAGGAAAAAGCCCTTTCATAAAGGTGATGAATAAAGGGATAATCAGCAACTAATAAGTATTAAAAGTTAATATAGATTGTAAAATCAGTAAAAAAGATAAATATAGCTATTTAACTTTGCCTTTTGTAAAGTTATTGGGTAGAATCGCGCGCCTATGACGCATACTCAGCAAATATTGCAGAACAAAACCTTTATTCAGCCTCGTAAATTAGCCAATAAGCATGGTGAACTACAATACCAATGGCCGATTAAGGATTTTGACCGATTGGCCGGTTTATTATACTCAAATGAAGGTATAATTAAGGTTAAGCTGACAGGTAAATATGATGATCGTCAGCGTTGTTTAGTCGAAGCTCATATTACGGCTAATATTCAACTTGAATGTCAAACGACTTTTGAGGCGATTGATTATCAAATTGATAATACTGTTCTTTATTGTACGGTAATTAGTGAAGAACAAATTACTGAGTTAGACGATGAATACGAAGCTCTCTTCATTGAAGATGGACAAGTTGATATAAAAGAAGTCATTGAAGACGAATTGATTTTATCAATTCCAGTTGTTGCAAACAAAGCAAGTGAAGAACTTGGAATTAAAATGTCTTATGGCAATATTCCAGAACAAACGGAAGAAGAAAAAAATCCGTTTTTAGTACTACAGAATTTGAAGCTAGAAAATGACTAGCGGAAATAGTTGAATTTAAATAAATTACTGATTTCATATTGAGGAGTTAATCCAATGGCAGTTCAAAAAAGTAAAAAATCACGCGCTCGTCGCGGCATGCGTCGTTCACATGATGCGCTTGTTTCGAATACTTCAGCATTATCTGAAGATCAAACAACAGGTGAATTACATCTTCGTCATAATATGACTGAAGATGGATATTACCGTGGACGTAAAATCGTATAGTTACAATTGGTGCAAAAATTCGTTAGAATTTTGTCTCTATGACTAATGTAACAATAGCAATCGATTGTATGGGGGGCGATTTTGGCCCCTCAGTTATTATCCCAGCGATAAAAAAAGTTTTATTATCTCGTCAGATAAAGGCTTCCTCCCATCAAAGTACCCCAAAAGAAACACTCAAATTTTTGCTTTTTGGTGAGCAACAAGCATTAAATAAGTCATTACAACAATACAAATTATACGAACATTCAAATTTAGAGCTTATCTTTTCAAAAGATGATGTTTTAATGACGGATAAACCTTCTTTAGCGTTAAAAAATAAAAAGCATTCATCTATGCGTTTAGCCTTAGAGGCTGTTAGAGATGGAAGAGCTAATGCTTGTGTTAGTGCCGGTAACACAGGGGCTCTAATGGCTATTTCTCGTTTTATTCTTAAAATGCTTCCAGGCATTGATCGACCTGCAATTATTTCTGCTTTACCAACCATTGAGAATGGACCTGTGTATTTACTTGATTTAGGTGCAAATGTAGAATGTGATGAAGATCGGTTAACGCAGTTTGCCATAATGGGTAGTGAGCTATGTAAAAGTATTGATGGTATTACATCACCTAAAGTTGGTTTATTGAATGTCGGAGAAGAAGAATTTAAAGGTTCTGAGCTACTACGACGAGTTTCTCAGCGATTTGAGCAGCTTGATGTTATTAACTATTGTGGTTTTGTTGAGGCGAATCAAATTTTTAGTGGAAATCATCAAGTTATAGTAACCGATGGCTTTACTGGTAATAGTGTTTTAAAAGCCTCGGAAGGTTTAAGTCATTTTTTACTATTCAAAATAAAGCAGGTTTTTCAAAAAAATATTTGGACTCGTTTTATTGGCTTATTAGCAAAACCAGTACTCAATTTATTTAAAGATGAGATTAATCCCGAAAGGTATAATGGGGCTTGTTTAATTGGCCTTAGAGGTATTGTAATTAAAAGCCATGGCAGTGCAAATATTGATGCGACTGTTTGTGCAATAGAAGAGGCCGTCTTACAATCAAAACAAAAACTGCCAAGCCGTATCACTCAAAGCTTACAGCTGGCTAGTAATAACCAGTCTAAACAAAAGTAGAATGTACTTTCACTACACGTTATAACCTACTGAAATTTAAGGTATTAAATAATGTCAAACAATCAACAAACAGAATTAAAACAAACAGCGTTTATTTTTCCTGGTCAAGGTTCTCAATCAATCGAAATGTTAAATGATTATGCCGATACTGCTGAAGTGGTTCAAACATTTGAACAAGCATCTGATGCTCTTGGTTATAATTTGTGGGCATTATGTCAACAAGGACCCGCTGAAACGCTCAATCAAACAGATAAAACACAACCGGCACTATTAACGGCAAGTGTTGCTTTGTGGAAGTTATGGGCATCGAAAGCCCCATTACCTCAATTATTAGCGGGCCATAGTCTTGGTGAATATTCAGCATTAGTTTGTGCTGGAATTTTGGATTTTGAGGAAGGAGTAAAACTTGTTGAGCAGCGCGGAGTATTTATGCAACAAGCGGTTCCCGCTGGTATAGGAAAAATGGCGGCAATTATTGGACTTGATGATGATAAAATTAAATCATCCTGTGAGCAGGCTGCTGGAGATCAAATTGTTTCACCAGTGAATTATAATTCACCAGGACAAGTTGTTATTGCGGGTAACGTTGATGCGGTTGAAAAAGCAATGATTTTGTGTAAAGAAAATGGCGCTAAAAAAGTAATCCCACTTGCTGTTAGTGTTCCATCACATTGTTTATTAATGAAGCCTGCATCTGAACAATTAGCATTAACTCTTGAGTCAATTACTTTGCAGCAATCAAGTATACAAGTGGTTAACAATGTTGACGTTGCAATAGAAAAAGATCAAGATAAAATTAAGAATGCTTTGGTACGACAACTTTATTGCCCCGTTCGCTGGTCAGAAACGATTAATTTAATGGCACAACAAAATATTCAACATTTTGTGGAATGTGGTCCAGGTAAAGTTTTAAGTGGATTAAATAGACGTATAGATAAAACTTTAAGCTCTTACCAAACAAACCAATTAAGCTCGTTAAATCAAGCGGTTGAAGAACTTAGTTAATTTAAAATATTATTAAAACCAAATAAGAATACAGAACAAACTGGAGAAATCATGAGTACAAATCGATTAGCCTTAATTACTGGGGCATCAAGAGGAATAGGTCGAGCAATTGCTGAAAATTTTGGCGCGGCTGGTTTCACTGTCGTTGGAACAGCTACCTCTCAATCGGGAGCTGATAATATAACTAATTATTTAAAAGATAATGGGATTAATGGTAAAGGCTTAGTGGTTAATGTCTCTGATGCAGAATCTATTAATTTGTTGTTAGCCGATATTAAAGAAGGATTTGGAAAAACACCTGAAATATTAGTTAACAACGCAGGTATCACCCGTGACAATTTATTAATGCGAATGAAAGATGATGAATGGGAATCAATTATACAAACCAATTTAACCTCAATATTTCGCTTATCAAAAGCCTGTTTAAGAGGCATGATGAAGGCAAAATGGGGAAGAATTATTAATATTGGTTCTGTCGTTGGCTCAAGTGGTAACCCAGGACAAACTAACTACTGCGCAGCTAAAGCCGGTGTTATTGGTTTTTCAAAATCACTGGCTAAAGAAATTGGTGCAAGGGGGATCACAGTTAACGTTGTAGCTCCAGGTTTTATTGATACGGATATGACAAAAGCTTTAGATGATAATCAACGTGCAACAATTTCGTCAAGCATACCGTTAAATCGATTAGGTCAGCCATCTGAGGTAGCTGCAGCTGTGGGATTTTTAGCATCTTCAGGTGCTGGTTATATAACAGGTGAAACTCTCCACGTTAATGGCGGTATGTACATGGGTTAAGTTGAATGATTTAACTCTTTGATTAATCATGCTTTTTATTTTGTATAAAATATCCATGATTATTTTAGAGATAAATTATCAACAAATGGCATTAGACGTTGATTTTAATGTATAATCCATCACATTATAGAAAGGATGAAGGTCTGAGACTGGTCAGACCATGTAAGATTTTGGCATTGCCACTTGCAACTTTACGTAAAATCAATAAACTACACGCCACAGTAATATGCTGTGATAATTTAAGAGGATTATTTAAATCATGAGTACCATTGAAGACCGCGTTAAAAAGATCGTTGTAGAGCAGTTAGGTGTTAAAGAAGATGAAGTAACATTGGAAGCTTCTTTTGTAGATGATCTCGGAGCAGATTCTTTAGATACCGTTGAATTAGTAATGCTTCTAGAAGAAGAGTTCGACACTGAGATCCCTGATGATGAAGCTGAAAAAATCAATACTGTACAAGCAGCCGTTGATTATGTAAAAGGCAACGTCGAAGGCGCTTAGTCAAGAATGGCCGTTGTTAAGGAGCTCTTCCTTAGCCAACGTCAACTTGCACAATAGCATTTTAAAAAGCTGCAGCAGAGTTATCTGATGCGGCTTTTTTTGTAGTTGATTATAATGAAAATCAAATTTTAGCTTATAACGATTAAATCAAGTTAGGATAAATTAATGAAAAATAGAGTGGTAGTCACTGGCTTAGGTATGCTTAGCCCTTTAGGAAATGATGTAAATAGCTCATGGCAAGGTATTTTGGCCGGTAAGAGTGGAGTCGTTACAGTTGATGCTTTTAAAGAGATTGGTTTATCAGTTCATTTTGCAGCTACAGTTAAAGATTTTGATGTTAGCCTTTACATGGCTTCAAAAGATGCTCGTAAATTTGATTCATTCATTCAGTACGGTATTGCTGCAGCCTCACAAGCGATTAAAGACTCTGGAATAACAATTAATGAATCGAATGCTGATCGAGTTGGTGTTTGTTTAGCTGCTGGCATTGGCGGTATGAATACCGTTGAAGACAATCATAAGAAATTATTGGCTAAAGGGCCAAAACGAGTATCTCCTTTTTATATACCCGGTTCTATTATCAACATGGCTGCCGGACAATTATCCATTATGTACGGCCTTAGAGGTCCAAATATTGGTATTGTAACGGCATGTACTACAGGGGTTCACAATTTAGGTCATGCTGCTCGAATTATTGCTTATGGTGACGCCGATGTGATGGTAGCAGGCGGAGCAGAAATGACTTCAACACCTCTCACCATGGCAGGTTTTGCTTCAGCAAAAGCTTTATCCACTAGAAACGATTCACCAGAAACGGCTAGCCGTCCGTGGGATAAAGATCGAGATGGTTTTGTCATGGGAGAAGGGGCAGGCGTTATGGTGCTAGAGTCACTTGAAAATGCTCAAGCTCGTGGGGCAAAAATATATGCTGAATTGTCCGGCTTTGGCATGTCTGGAGATGCTTATCACATGACCTCACCACCTGAAGATGGTCGGGGTGCCGCCGCAGCTATGAAAAATGCTTTAAACGATGCACAAGTTAACCCAGACCAAATCGCGTATGTAAATGCTCATGGAACATCAACACCTGCAGGTGATTTAGCTGAAACTCATGCGGCAAAAACTATTTTTGGAAGCCATGTTAACCGTATTAAAATGAGTTCCACAAAATCAATGACTGGGCATTTATTAGGTGCTGCGGGTAGTGTTGAAGCAATCTTTACCGTTTTAGCATTACAAGATCAAGTGGCTCCAGCAACAATTAACTTAGAAAACCCCAGTGAAAATTGCGATCTAAATTATGTTCCAAATACTGCCCAAGAAACGGTTATGGACCACGCATTATGTAATTCATTTGGGTTTGGTGGAACCAATGGTTCATTATTATTCTCTAAATACAACGGTTAATTAATACAAACGCATATGTTAATTGACGTTATTGATCAAATCGCTGTATCAACCAAAGAGCTTCCGTTACTCGATAGAGGGGAGCTATTTGGAGATGGTTTTTTTACTACAGGAATTATCAAACAGCATCAACTCTGTTATCAACAACAGCATATTGAGAGATTAAAAAAATCGGCCAAAATACTTCAATTTGCCAAAATTGATTTCAGCCTTTTGGAAAACAAGCTAAAAGCAGTTTGTACTAAAGTTGCAAACGCCACAATTCGAATTAGCTTTTCTCGTCGTCAAAAGCAAAGAGGTTATGCGATTGCTGAAGAGGGTGAGTTTCACTGTCGGATTATTTTATCTGAGTTAGCTTCACCACCAAAACAATCGTGTGAACTGGTTGAAGCCAATACAGCGGTTTCCTACAATCCTAGCCTGGCGGGAATTAAACATAATAACCGTCTTGATTCTGTACTTGCGGCAACTGAAATTACTAATCAATATCAAGAAGCTTTGATGTTTCATAATGATACGGTTATTTGCGGAAGTAAAAGTAATTTATTTGTTAAATTAAACAATAAATGGGTAACCCCTGATTTAACATTTTGTGGTATACATGGAATTACTCGTAATAGGGTGCTTAAAGCATTTGCTAATAACAATATTGAACATGAAATTAGAACAATTAATAGAGCAGAGCTTAATCATGTTAGTTCCGCATTTATGACAAATAGTCTCATTGGTGTTTGGCCAGTATCAAAAATTAATCAACGACAGCTCGATCTAATTTATTGCAATGAAATAAAGCACCTGATCCAAAGAACATGAATATTTTTAAAACCAGCACTCAATTTATTTGTAAAATTCTTAATCAAAAGAATCGACGATTATTAATTGGACTGTTCTTATTGTTCAGCTATTTACTGAGTTATTGGATCTGGTTAGATTACCGAAGTTTCATAAAAAAACCGATTGATTTTAATCAGCTGCAGCAACCTTTTGTTCTAGCTAAAGGCAGTGGTGTTAACCGCTTAGCCAATCAACTGCAAAAAGGCGGCTACATCGATTCAACCCATTATTTAAAACTATTAGCTTGGCTTACGCCTGAATATAAACAATTAAAAGCCGGTGAATATAAACTATCAGGTCTTATAAAACCGAAGAAGTTATTAAAAATATTGACTCAAGGTCAAGTGATACACTATTCATTTACCATTATTGAAGGACAAACATTTCACCAAATTGCTTTACTTTTAAATCAAGAACCTCGATTAGCGCCATTAAAAAATGAAGAAATCCAATTACTTTTAAATGGTATAACGGCTAAACCCAATCATTTAGAGGGATGGTTGTTTCCCGAAACCTACTTTTTTACACAAGGTGAAAGCGCCTATTCTTTATTAAAGCGCTCTATAACGGATATGCAGTTAGAATTGCAAAAACAATGGCGTGATAAAGACAAGAATTTACCTTATAAAAATGCCTATCAAGCATTAATTATGGCTTCTATTATTGAAAAAGAAACGGGCATAAAATCAGAAATGAGCCAAATTAGTGGAGTCTTTGTTAGACGTTTACAAAAAAGAATGCGTTTGCAAACAGATCCAACCGTTATCTACGGCATTGGTCCTGAGTTTAATGGCGATATTACCAGAAAAGATTTAAAAACACCGACTCCTTATAATACTTATACGATCAGAGGTTTGCCGCCCACACCTATCGCTATGCCTAGCAAAGAAGCTATTTACGCGGCATTACACCCAGATGCTAGTAAGACTCTCTATTTTGTCGCTGATGGCACTGGTGGTCATTACTTTAGTGAAACATTAAAAGAACATCAACAAGCCGTAAACAGAATGTTACGACGAAATAAAAAGAAGAATCAGTTGAACCAATAACTATCGACACGATAGAATCAGAACTCATCAATTATACTTTTCAAGTGCAAATTTCTTTATGACAAATAACAAAGCTATGTTTATAACATTAGAAGGCAGTGAAGGTGTTGGTAAAACAACCAGTTTAAATTTTGTAAAAGGTTTTGTTGAATCTTTAGGCCATAAAGTTTTAGTAACCAGAGAGCCTGGAGGCACTCCTTTAGCCGAAGAAATTAGAAATGTATTGCTTGCAGAGCGAGATGAGACTGTTAACACTGACACTGAGTTATTATTAATGTTTGCGGCACGTTGTCAGCATGTTGAGCAAGTGATAAAACCAGCGTTAAGTCAAGGCACGTGGGTTATTTGTGATCGATTTGTTGATGCTAGTTATGCTTATCAAGGTGGTGCTAGAGGGCTTGGTTTTGACCGTATTGCTGAACTAGAGCAATGGGCACTCAAAACATTTAAACCTGAGCTAACAATATTATTAGATATGTCTGTTAAAGAAGGTATCGCTCGAACAAAAAAACGCGGAAAAGCGGATCGTTTTGAAACAGAAAAAATTGAATTTTATGAAAAGATTAGACAAGCTTATTTAAAACGCGCAAAACAAGAACCTACACGTA
Source organism: uncultured Kangiella sp. (assembly GCA_964476655.1). Taxonomy (GTDB): domain Bacteria; phylum Pseudomonadota; class Gammaproteobacteria; order Enterobacterales; family Kangiellaceae. The sequence goes on from CAYZBK010000006.1 coordinate 15,751, forward strand.
TTCAAATCATTGATGCGGCTCCAGAGCAAGAACTTGTGCAACAGTCATTAAAAGCCGTTCTCCAAAGTCGATGTATTAAATAACATGTCTATATTTAATCAGTACAGTTGGCTTGAGCAAAGCTTCCAACAAATCAAAAAGTCATACGATGCAGAAAAACTTCCTCATGCATTGTTAATAACGGCACCACAAGATTCTGGAAAAATGCTATTTTCCAAAGAATTAGCACAATCAATTTTATGTGAATTGTCCACGCAACAATTAATGGTTGCTTGTGGCAAATGTAAAAACTGTTTATTGGTGAATGCAGAAAGCCACCCTGACTTGTCTGTTATTGATTGTCTTATCGATAACAAAGGTAAACAAAAAAAGTCTATCGGTATTGAGCAAATAAGACAGGCTAACCAAAAACTAGTAGAGACATCTCAATTTAACGGTTGGCGTATAGCAATTATTTCATCGGTTGAAAAAATGACCCGAGGATCTTTTAATGCGCTGTTAAAAACCTTAGAAGAACCTGGAGATAAAACCTTATTGTTATTATTGGCTAACAGTTTACAACAAGTACCAGCCACAATAAAAAGTCGATGTCAGTTATTAAGTTTTAAATTGTTAGAGCAAACACTGGTTCCTTGGCTTATTTCTTTATCAAAATGCAGTGAAGAAACCGCGATTGAATCACTTAAAGAATGTCATAACGCTCCTTTTGCAGCCTTAAAATATATTAAACAGGAGCAAGCACAAGTCTATAAAAAACTACACAAAGATCTTGATAAAGTTTTTACCACTGAAATTTCAGCAGCAGATTTTTTAACAACATATACCGAACTTGAAGAACAACTGTGGCAACAAATAGCGCTATACTTTAAAAATGTTCAACTTAGTCAACTACAGTCAAAAACGGACCAATATTCAAAAGTACCTTCAACATTTATTGCTAAACTCTATTTTGAATTATTAGACTACAATAGAGGACAATGCGCGGGCAGTAATTTACAAGCTAAGTTGCAACTTGAAGCGATATTAATTCAATGGTTTGAATTAGGGCGAAAAATAGTCCATTATTCAAGATAAGCAATCAAATTAAAATATCAACATAGAAGATAATTTTATGGCAGGACCAGCAGTCGCCCCAAAACACGGTATTCTACAGCTGACTATTAAAGATAAAGGTGCGCTTTATGCTGCGTATATGCCTTTTATTGAAAATGGTGGTTTATTCATTCCAACCAATAAACAATATGCGTTAGGTGATGAAGTTTTCATGTTGCTAACATTAATGGAAGATAGTGAAAGATTACCCGTTGCCGGAAAAATCATCTGGATTACACCAAAAGGCGCCCAAGGTAATAAAGCCAGTGGTATTGGCGTTCAATTTAGTGATCAAGATAAAGGTGTTACTCGAGGAAAAATAGAAACACATTTAGTCGGTGTTTTAGAATCGGATCGGATTACTCATACCATGTAATGTCGTTAAATCGGCAGTTAGTTAAAACAAGAACGCCGTCAAAGCCATGTAACAATCTTATACAAAGTAACTTCTCCGTTTATTCTAATAAATAAACTTATTTAATAATCCGCAATACAGACTACAGAAACCCAATATGCTAGCTGATTCACACTGTCATTTAGATCGAATAGATCTTAGTTCATTTAACAATCAATTATCCAATGCCATTAAAGCGGCAAACAAAGAAGGTGTTAAGCATTTTTTATGTGTTGCGATCAACAGTGAAAATCAAAAAGCGGTTATAAATATTGCTGAAAGTCACCCCAATATTTATGCCTCTGTCGGAATACATCCGTTGTACACAAAAGGGGAGTCTACAAGCGTTAAATCGTTAGCGAAAGTTGCGGCTCACCCAAAAGTTGTAGCTATTGGTGAAACTGGATTAGATTATTTTTATGATGCTGACAGTAAGCAACAACAATTATTACTGTTCAGAACACATGTTCAAGCGGCGGTTGATGTTGGTTTGCCTTTGATTATTCATACACGTGATGCACGTGAAGATACTTTGAGAGTTTTAAAAGAAGAAGGTGCAGAAAAAGTGGGAGGTGTATTACATTGCTTTACTGAATCATTGGAAATGGCAGAAGAAGCAATGAAAATGGGATTTTATGTTTCTTTTTCTGGGATTGTCACCTTTAATAATGCCGATGAACTTAGAGAAGTTGCCAAAATCATCCCAAATGATCGAATTTTAGTTGAAACAGATAGCCCTTATTTAACGCCAAAACCTTTTCGCGGTAAACCTAACTCGCCAATGTATGTCACTCAAGTCGCTAAATTATTAGCCGAACTTAGAAATCAAAACTACGATGATTTTTGTCGTATGACTACTGAAAACTATTTTAGATTATTTAAAATCAATAACAGCTAAGTCTACTTTTTTCTATTTTATGCAAAAAAAATCCCAAGCTCTTTCGAGGTCTTGGGATAGGGGAAGTATGTTCATTTATTAATGCTAGCGAGGCAATAATCTGAGTATTGGAAAACTTAACTCAATACTATAAAGTTAGTTGATATTTGAAATATAGCCAGTAATTTATGCGCTTTTTTTATTTAAAAATATAAAAACTAATCGGCAATATTACATTTATTTATATTTCATAGAGTTATAGCATTATCTTAAAGTAAAATGAATTTTGTTTTGTTGAATTTGTTGATACTTCAAATCTTAATTAAAAGCAAAAAACAGTTAAAGTTTTTTGGGGGGTAGCCACATTGAAATAATTGATGCGGTTAAAATAAAAACACTTGAGATAATTAAGCAATAAAGTAAACCGTAATATTGAAAAATCACTCCTGATAAAACTGTACCAATCAGACGCCCTAAAGCATTAGCCATGTAATAAAAACCAACGTCAAGAGAAACCCTGTCATGCTTGGAAAACTCTAAGATTAAAAATGAATGAACCGCTGAATTAATTGCAAAAACGACACCAAATAATAATAAACCAATCAGTAAAATAATCTGAATGTATGCTTCAGGAAATAAATTCATTCCCCAAACAATCATCAACGGAATAAAGGTTAATAATAACGCCCAATTAACCGCAGTAGTTCGATCTGGCGGATTGTCATGTTTGTTGCGGGTAATCAAAGGCGATATAGATTGCACGACACCATAGCCAATTATCCAGAACGCCATAAAACTTCCTACTTCAGTATGACTCCAGTGAAGAGAAGCTTGCATAAATACAGGAAGAGCTATTACAAACCAGATATCCCTAGCACCAAATAAAAATAATCGAGCCGCAGAGAGTAAATTAATCGATTTACTTTTTGAAAATATATGATGAAATTTTGGCTTAATAGATGGCTTGCCCAGATTCTTCTTTAATAGTATCAAGGTGGCTATAAAGGTAATAAAAATACTAGCCGCTAGCATCAATAGCGCTTGTTGAAAACCAAACCAAGCGAGTAATAATGAACCGACAAAAAAACCTATCCCTTTTAACGCATTTTTTGATCCCGTTAAAACAGTAACCCATTGGTATAGCTTGTTAGAGCCTCTCTTATCGGTTAATAATTTAATACTACTTTTAGCACTCATTTTGTTTAAATCTTTGGCAATTCCAGACAGTGCCTGAGCGGCCATAACGTAGCCTGTAGATAACCAGTTTGGATCAACCGTTAACATTATTAGCGCAATAACTTGTAGAAATGTACCAATTTGCATCGTGCGATTTAATCCAATAAGTGCGGCCAACCATCCACCAACAAGATTAGTTATGACACCAAACAACTCGTAAAACAAAAAGAGCATCGCAATAGCTAAAGCGTTATAACCAAGTGAATGAAAGTACAAAACAATTAACATGCGTAATGCACCATCGGTGACAGTGAAGATCCAATAGTTAATGGTAATGATTAGGTATTGATACAGATGATGAGGCATAAAGGTGTAATTAAGATTTATCAAGTTTGCCAATTTTCATGGCTAATTCCATCATTCGATGAACATAACCAATTTCATTATCATACCAAGCTAAAATTTTAACTTGTGTTTGATTGATTACTAACGTTGATAATGCATCAATAATACTTGAACGTTTGTCGTTGGTGTAATCAACGGAAACTAGCGGACGTTCTTCAAAACCCAAAATACCTTGTAAACTTCCATCAGCGGCATTTTTTAATAATTGGTTAACCTCAGTGACGCTAGTATTTTTTTTCATTTCAAAAACGCAGTCAGTTAATGATGCGTTAGCTAATGGGACTCGTACTGCAAGACCATTTAATTTACCTTTAAGCTCAGGAAAAATATGAGTAATTGCTGTTGCAGATCCTGTCGAGGTAGGGATAAGCGATAGACTACTCGATCGAGCACGGCGTAAATCTTTGTTTTGTTGATCTAAAATGCTTTGAGTATTCGTTATATTGTGAATTGTTGTTATTGTGCCATGTTTTATCCCTATTTTTTCATGAAGTACTTTTACAACAGGAGCAATACAATTGGTTGTGCAAGAGGCTGCTGTGATAATGCGATGCTTATTTGGATCGTATAGATGATCATTAACCCCCATGACCACATTTAAAGGGCCGTCGTTAACGGGGGCAGACACCAGCACGCGTGGAATACCTTGTTTAAGGTAAGGCTGTAATGCCAACGTAGTTTTAAATTTTCCGCTACAATCGATCACTAAATCGAGTTGCATCTTTGCCCAAGGCGTTTCATCAATGTTATTATTTTGGCTATATGACACGGTTTGATTATTAATAATGAGTGCAGCATCACTTGAGCTTGCCTCAAATTTCCAAAGACCATGAATGGAATCAAAGTTGAGTAGATGAGCAGAACTTTCTGCATTTCCTGCGACTTCATTGACATGCACTATTTCTATTTCAGGCCAGCCCCAGGCTGCACGCATCGCTAAACGACCCATTCGGCCAAAGCCATTAATTCCGATACGAATCGTCATTAAATTCCTTCCTTATTTTGTGGACAGTTTTAATTTATTTAAATGCTTAATTTTGATTAAGAACAAACGTTTTTTTTAACCGATAACTGCTCTAAATCTCTTTTTAACTCGATAGAGTTAGATGCATAGGTTTGATAATTTTCTAAAAGTTGCTTAATAATAGATGGCTGTGTGGGGTTTATTTTATAGAATACCCATAAGCCATCTCGTCGATCGTTAATGAATTGCTGTTTTTTTAAATACGCCAAATGCCGAGAAACTACACTTTGAGTTAATTGCAATGATTGCATTAAGTCGCAGACACAAAGCTCACCACTTTCCAGTAGAAGATGGAGAATTCTTAATCTCACAGGTTCAGAAAAAACCTTGAATTGATTTGCAAGTTGTTGAATATTTATCATAGCCGCCACTATATCTGCCAAAGCAGATGTAGTCAATTTCAATATTTCAGTCAACACATAAAGTTGATGTATTTTTGTGATAAATAATTTGCTTTGTTTTCAATGCTCTTTTATGATTGTGCCCATGTTCGATACAGGCTCCTATACTTTAATCAAGCGCAGGCAAACTTATTTTGTTTGGTTAGTTGCATTATGTATTTGGTTAGCGAGTGTCGGAATATCAACGCATCACCTTCAGGAACATATTTTTTTAGATGATTCTGAATGCCAACTTTGCATTTCTAACTTTAAACATACACCATTTATCATCTCTGATGATGTTCCTTTTTTATCTTACAATACAGTTTATTTTAAGGTAAAACTTGTTACGTATTACCATCAAAGTAGTCAACCTCTTACCGTCTCTAATCGTGACCCTCCTATTTTTAACTCTTGAATTAATTTAATTAGCATATAATTTAATCAGTTTGAACATCCCATCAGTCGTTCAGTTTTACTGAAAGTCTTATAGATATATTTATAACAATGTAATTAATAATTACCGTTATTTTAGATGTCATCTTTGATTATATTTTTAACATAATATATGAGTTAGTAAAAATGAATAGAGTTAAAAAATGGTGTAACACTCCATTAAGTGTTCTTGTTTCTTTTTTTGTATTTTTTAGCAATTCGGCATTCTCTGCTGATAAAGGTAAAACAATTAGGCAATTAAATATTGAGTTACAACAACTAAAATTAGAATATTTAAATGAAATTAGATTTTTAAAAGATCGCCTTTATAAAATTGAAGGCGCAGGGGAAGTAATTGAAGATGATTTAGAAGAACTTGCGATTGAAGTATCTCAAAAAAGTAATCAAAAGGCGGCAAATTCTTTTAATCCAAGCATAGGTGTAATATTAAATAGTCGTTTAGTTAATCACGATGATAATTCTAATATTGTCTTGCCGGGTTATTTTTTAGCAGAAGATGTTATATCGGATAAACAAGGCTTCCAATTAGGTGAATCAGAATTAAGTATAAGTGCTAATGTTGATGATCAATTTTATGCTAGCGTTACGATTGCTTTTGGAGATAGCGCGGAGGTTGAAGAGGCGTATTTACAAACGTTAAATTTAGGTAATGGATTTAATATTAAATTAGGAAGGTTCTTTTCTGGTATTGGTTATTTAGCCAGTAAACATATGCATACCGACGATTTTAGCAATAGACCCCTAGTTTATGATACTTTTTTAGCTGGCCAATTTGGAGATGATGGATTACAAACCACTTGGTTAGCATCTACAGATCTGTATTGGGAGTCTGGTGTTGAATTGTTCAGAGGTGATAGTTTTCCAGCGGCCGGTGCTGGAAGTTCTGGAATGGGTACATTGACAGTATTTTCACATATAGGCAACGATATTGGTGACAGTCAAAGCTGGCGATTAGGGCTTTCCTATTTACAAGCAGATTCCGTTCAGCTTAATAATGACGCCGGAGCTAATTTTTACGAAGGATACTTTTCTGGAAAAACTAAGCTAGTGATAGCTGATTTTATCTACAAGTGGGCACCAAATGGCAACCGTAAAATACAAGAATTCAAATTGCAAGGTGAATATATTTCAAGCACTAAAAATGGCTCTTACAATGATAGTGTTCTCAATGACGTAGGGATCAATTATGTTCAACATGGATGGTATGTGGAGAGCGTTTATCGTATTAGCCAACAGTGGAGGATGGGTTTAAGAGCATCGGCCCTTTCATCGGATAAATTATCTTCAATTTTTAATAACAGCTTTTTGAATGCTCATGGTTATTCACCTTTACAATATTCTTTAATGTTTGATTGGAGTCATAGCGAATTCAGCCGCATTCGCTTTCAATATGATCAGAATCGTTTAAGCAATGAAAATAAGAATGAGAATATTTGGGGACTACAATATATTGCGTCTTTTGGTGTACATGGTGCACATAGTTTTTAGGATATCTTTTATGAAATGTTTAAATAATATAATATTAATTAATTTGTTCTGTCTTTTTTTGTTATCTACAAGTTGTTCAGCAGATATTCAAGTATTTACTTGTGAACCTGAATGGCAAGCTCTGGCTATTGAGTTAGGTGGTGATAAAATATCAAGCTTTTCCGCTACAAGTGGTATGCAAGATCCACATCAAGTGCAGGCTCGCCCTAGCTTAATCAGTAAAATTCGTAATGCCGATTTACTAATTTGTTCTGGCGCTGATCTAGAAATTGGCTGGCTACCATTACTGCTTCGAAGAGCCGGTAATCAAAAATTACAGCCTAATAAAGTAGGGCATTTTTTTGCAGCTGATCACGTCAGGCTTCTTGGTATACCAAAAATAATTGATAGGAACCAGGGGGATGTACATGCTGCAGGTAATCCTCATGTACAAACCAACCCTAAAAACATACTACGTATTGCGAAAGCCTTGTTAAAAAACATGAAAAAAATCGATCCTGCCAATGCTCAATTTTATCAAAATAGAGCAAACTTGTTTTTACAAAAATGGAAGCAAGCTTTAAAAAAATGGCAGTTAAAAATTGAACAGATTAAAGGTGAAAATGTTATTGTCCAGCACTCAAACTGGGACTATCTTTTTGACTTTTCAAAATTAAATCAAGTAGCAACTATTGAAGAAAAACCAGGTATTCCCGCAACTAGTGGACATTTATCGGCATTAATCAAACAATTAAAAATGAATTCTGCCAAAATTATTATTGTTGCAGCTTATCAAGACCAACGGGCATCTCAATGGTTATCAAGCCATACAAGTTTGAAAGTGGTTATTCTTCCTTTTACTATTGGAGGTAATAAACAAGTGGTAGACCTATTTAGTTTATATGATCAAACATTTACGCTGCTTGTAAACGCTATCCTAAATCAACGAAAAGAGGTATTGTCAATATGAACTGGCAAGCACTTGATTTGTCTATTTTAGCACCCGCCTTTTTGGCTGGCTTAATTGTACTCTCTACTCATGTTCCGTTCGGTCATTTGGTACTAAAGAGGGGGATTATATTTATTGATTTAGCTGTCGCTCAAATTGCGGGGCTTGGTGTTATTGCCGCAGATCAATTTGGTTGGAATGATGAACCTTGGCAGGTACAAGCCTCTGCAATAACCATGGCAATAATGGGCGCATTTCTACTCCGATGGACAGATAAAAAATTTGCAAAAAATCAAGAAGCATTAATTGGTGTATTGTTTGTGTTAGCCGCAACTCTCTCTCTGTTACTAATATCTAATAACCCACACGGTGGTGAACATTTAAAAAACTTATTAGTTGGTCAAATTCTTTGGGTATCATATGAACAACTCATTCCTGTTGCGATGGTATATGCGTTGTTACTCTTTTTATGGTTTGGGTTTAATATTAGTAATAAAATTCCAGGAGCTTTTTATTTGTTTTTTGCAATAGTAGTTACCGTTTCTGTTCAGCTTATAGGTGTTTATTTGGTTTTTGCTAGTTTAATTATTCCAGCTTTAACGACTCAGCAAAAGATGCTTAATAGTCATAAGCTAATTTATGCTTTTTCTGTTGGTGTTATAGGTTATTTATTTGGATTAATTGTATCAGCATTATTTGATTTACCTTCAGGTGCTATGATTGTTTGGGGTTTAGCTGTTAGTGGATTATTACATTTACTGTTTTCATTTTTGCTATTAAAAACTAAACATAAAGCATTCTAGATTTCGAGAAATATATTATGTATGACACTCTACCGCCACTAAAGCTGTTAGCATTCCCAGGGTTACTTATGGGCGCTATTCAAATTATATTTGGTTTGTTATCTGTGGTTGTATTTAATGACAATATTGCTCATTTATTTATTTTTCCAGCTTTAATATTTATTAGCATTTCAATGCTAATGTTTTTAAAATCGAAACGCGGAGGTCTCGATCAAATTAGCATTAGAGGCTCAATATTTTATGTTAGTTACACGTGGTTTCTTTGTGGTATTTTGGGAGCCATTCCTATTCAACTTGTTGAACACATCAGTTTTACTGATTCTGTTTTTGAATCGATTTCTGCTCTTACTACAACCGGAGCGACTATTTTAAGTCATTTGGATGAACAACCTAAAACACTTCTTATGTATCGTCAGTTTTTACAATGGATTGGTGGTTTAGGGGTCATTATTTTTGTTGTCGCAATTCTTCCAATGTTGAATATTGGTGGTATGAAAATTTTACGAGCGGAAACTCCTGGACCTATTAAGGATGATAAGTTAGCACCACGGATCGCAAATTCGGCACAATACTTTTGGTATATCTATCTAGCCATAACTATATTATGTTGCATTGGATATCTACTCGCAGGAATGAGTTGGTTTGATGCAATTGCTCATAGTTTTACAACGGTTTCTACTGGCGGTTTTTCAACACATGATGCAAGTATTGGTTATTTTAGTAATCAATGGGTCGAAGTTAATTCTGAAATTTTTATGCTATTGGGTGCCATATCATTTAGTCTTCACTTTCGATTCTTTAACTCCTTATCAATTGATACTTACACCAAGGATGAAGAGACGCGAAGTTTTATTTTTTTAATATTTATTTTAAGTTTCCTGTTAGCCCTTATTTTAATAACTAATAAACAATTTGATTTATTTTCAGAAAATATTACATCTTCTATTTTTATCTTAATTTCTTTTATTACCAGTACAGGATTCGGTGAGGGTGATTTTACTAACTGGCCACCTGTAACTAGCTTAATTTTAGTTTTTGCAGCCTATTTAGGTGGTTGCTCAGGTAGCACTGCGGGCGGCAATAAAATCATTCGTAATGTCATCTCATTTAAGTTAGTCGCTAAACAAATTAAACAATTAATTCATCCAAGAGGGCTGTTTTCAATTCATTACAATGGATTAAAAGTAAGACCTAGCGTGGTATCATCGACTACCGTATTTTTAACCATATCGATATTTATTAGTATTTTTATTGCCTTGCTTTTAATGGTTACAGGGTTGGATTTTTGGAGTGCCTTTAGTGCTGTGAGTGCCTGCATTAATGTTTCTGGACCAGCATTTGGTCAACTAAGTAGTAATTTTCAATCGGTCAGTGATTTTGGAATTTGGATCCTGTCGATAACAATGTTATTGGGACGACTAGAGTTTTTGACATTACTTGTGATTATTGGTCCGCACTTTTGGAAAAGTTAATTAGATTTGAAAATTGAGTTAATTATTTTAGTGACGTAGTAATAAATTTGTAAGTTCATTAATGATAAAATTTTAATTTTTCTTAGAGCTTGAATCAATGTCTTTTAAATCAGATATCTGAGCTAAAAATAATTCAGCTGTTGATATGGCATCTTCAAGAGCGTTATGAGCATTATAGTTTGGTAATCCATATTGTTTTCGAAGATTAAAAAGTCTAAAAGAGTTGGGAAGGGGGGGGGGATGGTTATGCACCATCAATTTTTCAGCGAGCATCAGTGTATCAATGAAAACAACAGGTATTACTTTGCCTAATATTTTTTTAGATAGCTCTTGAATAAATGTTTTTTCGATTCTATGATGGTGTGCAATAATTACTTTGTTTTTAGTTTGTTTAAGAAATATTTGTAAAGCCCTTTCAGCTGAAACACCTCTATTTAAGATGTCGTCAGTTAGTTTGTGTATTATAACATTATCATTTTTAAGTTCTATCGTTGGTTTGATGGTTATATGTAAACAATCACCTAATTGGATTGAATTATCTTTTATTGGACAAAAGCCCATACTTAGGATTTCATGCTTTTTTGAATGCAAGCCTGTTGTTTCAAAATCTACTGCAATAAAGTTTATATTATTAGAAATCTCTTTGGAAGTTGGTTTTTCTACTACTGAAATATAATCTTTATATAAAGATTGTATTTCTTCAGATCCAAGCTGACAATCAACCTTATTCTGTTTTTTTAGCCACCTTAGAAATAACACAAATATTAACCTAAAATTCCAGATTGATAGCTATTTGTCATAGCGGATTGATACGTTTTTATAAGTTCGAAAGAATCTTTTAAATGACGTCGCTCTAATGATGATAACGTACCTGGTGATAAATTGTTATTCGCTAAGAGACCTTTCTCTATCTGATTTACTTGATTTGTTAAGCGAATGAAACTTAAAAATTCAAACACATCATTTAAATCATTTAAGCCCTCTTTACTTAAGGCTTGTTTTTGACATGATTTTCTTAATCGCTCCTGTGTATTGATAACATGCAAATCACAACTTAGAGCGTAGACTCTAGCTAAATCTGTTATTGGCGTAAGTCCTCGTTTTTTTAGGTTCAGTGTTTTTTCTTTGGAGCCATTTTCTTCTAAAACAAAACTTCTGAACAACCCAATTGGTGGTGTATTTTTTAAGGCATTAAGAGCCATAAAATTCAAAAAACGGGAATTGTTCATGATTAAATTTTTGACATGTTTATTGAGCTCTAATAACAATTCACTAGTACCATAAATGCAACGTAAATCGAAAAATATACTTGCGTACATTAACGCTTTAGGCTTGGGAACAGTGATCCATTGTTTGAAATAATTTTTCCAATTATTTAAAGGTTGCCTCCATTTAATATTAGTAGCCATGACATCACCTGGGCAATAAACATATCCACATCTATTTAATGAATCACATACTAATTGAGAGAGCTGAACAAAGTACTCACTGTGTAATTCTGGATCATAAGCGTCACTAAGAATAATGCCATTATCTTGATCTGTACATCCCGTTTGATCGTTCCTAGCAAGAGAGCCTGCTATTATCCACGCATATTTTATTGGCGGTATTCCTAATTTTTTTTCAGATATTTTTAGTATTTGAACATTGATTGCTCTACCAATAGAGCTAATAGAATATGCAATGTCTTTTGCATTATGCGAATTTTTAACTAGATGACATAGCATTTTTGGTATTTCTTTAGCACAGTTCTCGACTTGATCAATACTGGTTGATTTAAATACCTGATTAACTAAATATATAGGATTGTTGCTTTGCCTGTGTATTAAATCTGTTGCCGTTAAGGTTCCAACAAACTCACCTTCAGCTTTAATAGGTAGATGACGGATATTATTTCTTGTCATAAGTAATAGAGCTTCAGATGCTGTACTATCTTGATCAATTGTAATTAATTGATCACTCATTACTAATCCTACCGGTGTTTTGTGAGATAAATTTTCGGCAACAATTTTAGAGCAAAAAACCCGGTCAGTAATAATTCCTTTTACTCGATTATGTTGCGTTACTAGTAAAGATGTCAGCCCCGTTTTTTTCATTATTTTTGCACATTCTATAACAGGCATTTTGTGGTCTATTAATAAAGGGCTGTCCTTGATAAATGATGAGACAGGTGTTTTAGGAAAGGTGGAGGATTGAACTATATTTTGTAGCTCTTTTGTGTTTCTTTCAAAATAATATTTAAAATGAGAATTTGACTTAAGAAGTTCAAAAAAGAGACGTTTGGGGATTTTATAGAGCAGGGTGTCTTCAATCGCTTTAACTTCTCTATTAATAACGCCTTTTCGTTTTAAGGAAGCCTGCCCAAAAAAATCTTTTTCCGAAAGTTGTGCCGCGACCGCACCATTATGCTCCGTGCGTTGAACAGCACCAGCCCGTATTAGATACAACCATTTGTTTTTACTGCCTGGATGCAAAATTATCTGATCTCGTTTGAAATATACGATAACAATGTTTAGTGCTATTTCTCTTTGAAGTTGGTTATTAAGCTTAGATATTGGCTCACAAGATTGTAAGTATTGAAATATTTCGAGCTTTTCAATTTCCATATTTTTCTTCTATTCTAGGAAACACATTAAAAATGTCGTTTTTTTGATTGAATTAAAACTAGCGCATTAGAACGCTAGCTTTAATTATATTAATGTTTAAAAAGCATATTTCGCGCTAAAAATAAGTCGATTTAAATCACCGTCATTACCATTTTCAAGTTCTCGATTAGCACTTAAGTAACCGGCTCCAATTGTCATTTTAGGTACTGGACTATACATTAAATTAATTTGAAAGCTATTAACTGATGATGTGACACTTGATCCAGTTAAGTTTGTGTCGTTGTCTATATCCATTGAAGATAGAATAAAACTTGATCGAATGCTATTACTCCAAAAGTGGCGATAAGCAATAGCCGATAAAACTGAATCAATGGCATCTAATCCACCGCTAGCATTTACGACAGCTCCATTAGCCGTGTTTAAACCTACATAACGCCCCATACCTGATCCACTAGCAATATTAAATTTAAAATCATCTTTCTCGCCAGCTTTAAATTTTCCTGTCAAACTAATACCTGTTGATGAAGTCGTTTCACTATTGCTACCATTATTATACGACAATTGTCTCGCTAAAGCGGCTACTGATATGTGCCCCCAGTCAGCTTTATGATTGTATCTTAATATAAAATCTGGCGTGCTGTTATCATCTGCGACTATTCGCCCCCCACCTTGGTATGGCGTCACTGTTGTTTCTGGATTTTCCATCGCAAGTTGCCAGGCGCCCGAAGTATAACGTACCATTGGTTGTCTCTCAAAAACAATACCATCAGAAGCGGCTAAAAAATCAACTGATTCAGGAAGCGCTCCAACATCTTGAAAAGTTGACCATGTTTGCCCAAATAACCAGTTATCATAAGTGAAAAAAGCATGTCTTAATCTAGGGTTATACGAATTACTAACCCGTTCGTTTCCACCAGGAGGTAGCAAAAAATCCATTTCAATAGTGGTTGTCAGCACAGAGCCGTTATCAAGTTTATGCTTTGATTTAAAATTAATACGGGTCTCTTTTGCACTAAAGTCAAAATCTTGACTTTCACTAGTACCACCAACAGGAATGCCTGCAGGAATATAAAAATCTCTTAAAGCGCTTCCTGCACCAATATCACCATCACTATAATCACTAAAGCTTGCCGTCGCTTTGATAAAACCACCAAATTTATATGTATGTTTAGACTTAGATTCTTTTGCTTTTTCATTCGTATTTTTTAATTCAATAACTAGGTTTTCTAGTTTTTGAATTCGGTCATCTAAAGCATCGTTGCTTGCAAAAGCACTGGAAGTGAGGACTATTGGAAGAGTGATAAGTGATGTTTTAATTAGTTGAGTTAATTTTATTTTTTTATAATTCATACGGTTCCGCCATAATTTATTTTTTGAAATTCCGATTTTGAACCTGTGAAAAAGATTTGACTATTATCCATTAGTCTAATGAAATGATTTTATAGACTAAAGTCTAATGAAATAGAAGTGGTCAACGGAAGGTAATTAAAATATGATTAGCTATATATTAGATACAAGCCTTATAGAGTAGCATTTTTCTCTAGACTTAAGGTTAAAAAGTATTTAAAAAAATAATAAATCTGAGTTTAGCTCTTTAGATGTTGCTAAGTTAGTTAAGCGACATTATCATCTTGATTATTGTTAATATTTCGATGCCTTATTAGTCGGTATAAAGTTGCACCGTTTATTTTACTCCTGCGTCAGGAGGTAGTCATTAAGAGTCTCTTTTAACCTATAAAATAATGTTAAAGTGAGAAAGTGAAAGGTGTAACTAGTGTAAACTCAGCAAATCGTAGATAGTAAAACCAAATTGGTTTACTCGTAGCAGCTATATACATTCAACTATCGTAGAATTTAAAAAAACACTTAGCTGAAATAATAAGTCGAACATGTTCAAATATTACTACAAGTACATATTTCATGTTGAAAAAATAGAATGTTAGCTATAAATCACTTAAAACTTGTTAAAGGTAAAGGGAATAAATGAAAACTTCATCTATTAGTAAGATTGTTATTGCAGATGATCACCCTTTATTTAGAAATGCATTGGTTCAAACTTTATTAGCATCTATGCCCAGAGTGAAGTTCTTAGAAGCTTCGAGCATTTCTGAGTTAGAAAATATATTGATGGATAATGATAATGTTGATTTGCTTTTAATGGATCTTCATATGCCAGGAGCGAATGGTTTTGTTGGTTTAGCTCATATCATTAGCAATAATCCACAACTGCCAGTAATGGTAATATCTGCAAATGAAGAGTTAAATATAGTTGCTAGTACTAAGCGGTTTGGTGCACTAGGTTTTATTCCAAAATCCGCAAGTGTGGGCCAAATCTATAAAGCAATAGAGGCTGTTTTGTTAGGAGATATCTATTTTCCAGAAGGACTCGATGAACGGTGTTTAAATTCAGAAAATATTGAAGACAAATTAATTAAATTAATTGCTGAATTAACCCCTAAGCAACTAGAAGTCTTTAATCTTTTATCGGAAGGCTTACTCAATAAACAAATTGCTTATGAACAAAATGTAACTGAAGCCACGGTAAAAGCTCATGTGACGGCTATAATGCGTAAACTTGATGTAACGAATAGAACAAAAATTATTTTAATCGCTAATAAAGTGAAGGTTTATAATAATTTTTGTTCTGATGTAACTTAAACTATTAGTTGTTAATAATAGTACACTCACTCATCGTAATTCATGATTAATCGTGGCTCTCAAAATAGCAGGTTTTACAGGTTTATATAATAGTTTCAATCCGCTCTGTTTGATTTTTTCTTTAGTAATATTGGAATGATCTGCGGTGACAACAATTGCAGGGATATTGGCACCTAATTGATTTCTCATTAACTCTATAAATTCTAACCCCGTTTTATTATGATCTAATTGATAATCTACAACTAAAATGTCAGGGATGAAACCAGATATTATTATATCTTCAATTTGGTTTTGAGAATAAGCTTCTTGTGCTTCAAAACCCCACCGCTGAAATAGCATAGTCATAGCTTCTGTATTTGGTTTTTCATTATCAACACAAAGAACTCTTTTTCCTGGATATATAGGTTCTTCTTGAGGAATAATTATATTTGATTCGTTATCTATTTCTAATAAATGATCACTTTTTCTTACTGATAGGTGAAATACGCTTCCTTTTGTGTGCACTGAATTGAATGAAATAACATGCCCTAATATCGATGAAATACGTTCGCTAATTGACAAGCCTAATCCTATTCCAGTTTCGACTGATTGGAGCATAGGATCTAAAAGTTGCTTAAATTCGGCAAACATTAATTTTTTATTTTCATCTTTTATTCCGATCCCGGTATCCCATATGGAAATTCGCAAGTTTTCAGATTGGTGACGAGTGGCAATTAATATTTTACCTCCGTTAGGAGTGTATTTTATTGCATTACTAATTAAGTTTTGCAGTATTCGGTATAGCAAGTCACTATCACTTAAAATATTGCAATGAGAGTTGATTACCTTTAATCGAATATTTTTTTTCATAGCAATTTCTGCAAATTGAAGTTGCAATAGTTCGAGTGTAGGATGAATATCAATAGTTTTAATAGAGGGGTTTACAGTGCCGCTATCTAATTTAGATATATCAATTAAGGAACGAATAATATTTTCGGCTGTTTTTAAACTTTGATCACTTTTTTCAACTAATTGGGCTTGCTCCTTAGTCATTGATTCTGATTCAACTAAGAGCATTTCGCTAAATAATCTTGCTGCATTAAAAGGTTGTAATAAGTCATGGCTTGCCGCAGCTAAAAAACGGGATTTATATTTAGTGGCTTTCTCCGCCTCTTCTTTAGCAATTTCTAATGCTTTTACAGTTGCATGCAATTCATCTGTTCGCATGGCAACTCGTTGTTCGAGTGTGGTGTTTATTTCTTGAAGAGCTAGCTCAGCTTTTCTACGGTTACTAATATCTTGGGAGATTGTATAAATTCCAATAACATTATTACTCGTATCAAGATCTGGAATATAAGTTAATAAATAATAGCCTGTATCAATCGTTGCTCCTGGGTATTCAAATTGTTGTTGTATATTTTTGAGTGCTTTTATTAAATAAGGGTGTATGAAAACATATTCACTTTCAGAAAAAATTTCACTAACTGATTTTCCAAGTATTTTTTCTTTACTAGAATTGATTTTTCTTGCAAAAGCCTTGTTAACAAATTGAAAAGTTAATTGTGTATCAATATAGGCTAATAAAGCCGGGGAGTTGTCAGTGTATAGGGCTATTCGACGCTCATTTCTTTTTAATGTTTCCTGGATCCGTTTATATTCAGAAATATCCGTATAGGTTGTGACATATCCTCCAAGAGGTAATGGACTACCGACTATTTCTAAAACCACATTATCAGTTCTTTTTCTTTCAAAACGATAACTAACACCTGAATTTAAATGATGTAACCTTTTGGCTACATGTTTATCAACTTCACCTGGACCACAAAATCCTCTTTCGGCATTAAAACGAATAAGTTTTGAAATAGGTGTACCTATTTGTAATAAACCAACAGGGTAATCCATTAGCTGCTCATAGCTAAAATTCCATGCGATAATATTGTTATCAATATCACTGACACTGATGCCTTGAGTAATATTATCCATTGTAGTTTCTATAAGATTTCGATTGAATTTTAGGGCTCTAGAAGTTGAACTTAAAAGATTAATAACATCATCTACATTGGAACTTTTTTCTCGAAGAGCAGATAAAATAACAACTCGAGCAGAAGACGAGCCTATTGAACCTGAAAGTAGAGATTCGGTATGATCGATAAGTTGTTTATCCGCAACATCTTGATCATTATATTGGGAAGAAAATGTTTCAAAAGAAATAAGCATCCTTTTTGTACCGACAATGGTTGATGCTAATAACTTTAAATCTTTAACGAAAACGTGTTTTTCATCCATTGTTTTTATATTGTATTTAGAATCTTTTGGAGTGGTTCTTGTGAAAGTAAATGCTTGTACTTTTTCTGTAAATGATTGCTTGGTTGTTTTTGAGAATAAATAGATTAAAAATGAATTAACAAGTAATGAAATAAAGAGTGATTGCGTTAATAGTGAAAGTCCAAAAAAATCATTTGAATGAGATAATAAATCCTCACCTTTTAATGAAGGAATTAATGCTAAAACAAACCAAATCCCAATGCCACTAATTAGTCCGACAATAACACCCTTTTTAGTCGCCATATCCCAAAATAGAGCATATAAAATAGCAGGCATAAATTGCAAGACAGCCGTAAATGAAAGATAACCTATTGATGCTAAAGATTGACTATCATCAAATAACCGGTAAAAAGCGTAAGACATCATTAAACAAACAGCAATAGCGACTCTTCTAATTGATAGCATTTTATTGTTAAATTTTTGATCTCTAAACTGTTGATTTCTTGACTTGAATAACAATACAGGCAGAACTAAGTCATTGCTAATCATAATGCTTAACGAGACTGTTGCAACAATGACCATACCTGTTGCTGCAGAGAGTCCACCAATAAAAGCAAGTGCGCTTAAAAAATTTTGCTTTTCTGCAAGAGGTAAAGCCAAGATATAAGTGTCTGCATTAATATCTTGATTAATAAAATATTGACTACCAGCAATCGCTATTGGAATAACAAATATTGATATAAGTGCAAGGTAAAAAGGAAAGACCCAGCGTGAGAGTTTTAAATCATTAATTTGAGCGTACTCAACAACAGATACATGAAATTGCCTAGGTAAACAAAATATGGCAGCTGCTGCTAAGATTGTTTGAGTAAAAAAATTCTCCCAATTCGTATTTTTGAACCATAAATCATTTAAATAATCATTTTCAATAATATCTTTAAATAGAGACTCAGGGCCCGAATAAATTGAAAAAAGAGCAAACATTCCAATTGAACAAAATGCAACTAATTTAATGACTGATTCAAATGCAATTGCATTCATTATTCCGTATTGATGTTCAGTAACATCTAGGTTCCTAGTTCCGAATAAAATAGAAAAAATAATCAATAAAAAAGTTATAAAAAAAGAATTTAGATAATGATTATTGAGCAAATTATGCTGCGCATCAAAAACTTCTAAACTCATGGTTATAGCTTTTAGCTGAAGAGCAATATAGGGAATTATTGCAATTACGGCGATGATGGTAACAATGGCAGCAATCGTTTGTGATTTTCCAAAGCGAGAAGCAATAAAATCTGAAATAGAAGTACTATTTTGTTTATAACCAACTTTTACAAAACGTTTAATTAATGGCCAGCCTAAAGTGTAAACAAGAATAGGACCGAGAAACACAGGTAAATAACCCCAGCCAGACTCCGCAGCACTACCGACAGCACCATAAAAGGTCCATGATGTGCAATATATTGCTAAGGAAAAGCTATAAATAAGAGCTTTTCTTTTGGGGTTAATTGTCTTTGATTTTTTCTTATCGCTTATGTAAGCGATAAGAAAAAGTAGAGATATATATGCAAATGCGATAATAATTATTTGTAACGTAGATATCATTAACAAACCTCCTTAAATTCTGAAATTGAAACAATGGATTAAGATATTGGTTATTTATGATTTAGTCAAATGAAGAAACATCCTCCACAAACTACAGATATGGGATGAGTAGAAAGTTAAATGCTGTAGTGATATATGATAACGTGCCTATTGTATTAAAAATATAGACTAAAGTTTAATTGGTTGTCTGTTTAAAGATTGTTATCGTGTGTGTAGCTATTGATGTTTCTTTTTAATGGTTAAAACATCAATAACTTGCCCTGCTTTGTGATATGCATCCAAGTTAAACCTATTAACTTAAAGCTTATTCATATCATTATAATAAAAAATAGAAAATTCATTGTTGAATTTTCTAAATACAAACTCCGGGAGGATAAAATGGAAAATAATGCTGGTTATTGGCGTGAAAATTTGCGCTTAATATTTATTTGCTTAGCCATTTGGTTTGTCGTTTCCTATGGATTTGGTTTGCTATTAGTTGAACAGTTAAATGCAATTCGAATTGGTGGATACAAACTTGGCTTTTGGTTTGCTCAACAAGGCTCAATCTACGCTTTTGTTGGTCTCATCTTTTGGTACACATCTCAAATGAATAAACTCGATAAAAAATACAATGTGGAGGAGTCGTAATGGATGAGTTAAAACTTTATACG
This sequence comes from uncultured Kangiella sp., assembly GCA_964476655.1. Taxonomy (GTDB): domain Bacteria; phylum Pseudomonadota; class Gammaproteobacteria; order Enterobacterales; family Kangiellaceae. The sequence continues at coordinate 36,012 of CAYZBK010000006.1, forward strand.
TATATTGCTGTATTCGGCTCTTTCGCCCTGTATTTTGCAATTGCGTGGCTAGCTAGAGCGAAATCAACTAGTGATTTTTATGTTGCTGGCGGTGGTATTACACCTATCCAAAATGGTATGGCAATTGGTGCTGATTGGATGAGTGCTGCCTCATTCATTTCAATGGCTGGTCTAATTGCATTTTTAGGTTATGGAGGCTCTGTCTTTTTAATGGGGTGGACAGGTGGTTATGTATTACTTGCTATGTTGTTAGCTCCTTATATGCGTAAACATGGTAAATTTACTGTTCCGGAATTTATTTATGATCGCTATTACTCAAAAACAGCTAGAATTGTTGCGGTTGTTTGTTTGATTATCGCCTCATTGACTTATATTATTGGTCAAATGAAGGGAGTAGGCGTTGCTTTTTCTCGATTTTTAGAAGTTCAATATGATGTTGGTATCTATATCGGTATGGGCGTTGTTTGGGTCTATGCGGTACTTGGAGGGATGAAGGGGATTACTTATACTCAAATAGCACAATATTGTGTTCTTATTTTTGCTTACACAATTCCTGCTGTCTTTATTTCATTACAGTTAACAGGAAACCCAATTCCACAGTTAGGACTTGGTAGTACTTTAGCCGATGGAAGTGGAGTGTATCTACTCGATAAATTGGACTTAGTGGTAACTGATTTAGGTTTTAAGGAATACACAACAGATAATCTTGGCGGAACTTTAAATATGTTTGCCTATACACTGTCACTAATGATTGGTACTGCAGGATTACCGCATGTTATTATGCGTTTTTTCACCGTACCAAGTGTGCAAGCTGCCCGAGCTTCAGCTGGATATGCTCTTGTTTTTATTAGTTTATTATATACGGTTGCCCCTGCTGTAGGTGCAATGGCTCGGTTTAATTTACTGAATACGATTGTTCCTGAATCAGGCGAAAATTTAGAATATTCAGAGCGACCACAGTGGTTTAAAGATTGGGAAAAAACGGGTTTACTTAAATTTGAAGACAAAAATGGTGATGGTAAAATTCAATATGTAGCTGATACTGATACTAATGAAATGGTTAAAGTTGACCGTGATATTATGGTATTGGCAAATCCTGCAATTGCAAATTTGCCTAATTGGGTTATTGCTTTAGTTGCTGCTGGAGGTTTAGCGGCTGCATTGTCAACTGCAGCAGGTTTGTTGTTAGCAATTTCATCATCGATATCTCATGATTTAATGAAAGGGGTGCTGAAGCCTGATTTGACAGAGAAAGATGAGCTACTAGCTAGCCGAATTGTTATGACGTTGTCCATTTTTGTTGCAGGATATTTGGGGCTTAATCCGCCTGGCTTTGCCGCAGGGACGGTCGCCCTGGCCTTTGGGCTGGCGGCATCGTCCATATTTCCGGCATTGATGATGGGTATTTTTTCTAAGAAAATGAGCGGCAAAGCAGCGGTTGCTGGAATGATTTCAGGTATTGGGATCACAATGTTATATGTGTTCCAACACAAAGGGATTATGTTTATTCCTGGCACCAGTTTCTTAGGTGGTTTAAATGCAAATTGGTTCTTTGGGATTTCACCAAACGCATTTGGAGCTGTTGGTGCTTTGGTTAACTTTGCTGTCGCATTTTCTGTTAACAAATTTGTTGGGCCTGCCCCAGAGCATATTCAACAATTGGTTGAAAATTTCCGTATTCCAAAGGGAGCTGGATCTGCACACGAACACTAGTTGCAGTATTGTAAAAAAAAAGGCTCCTATAACGGAGCCTTTTTCGTTTTAGTTAGCTTATTGTTAATGAGGTATATTGTGTGAATAAACATTTGAAAATGGCTATTTTAATAGCCCCAGTTTTAATTATATTAGGTTACATCGTTTCGGATTTCTATATTGAATCTGATGCTGGTGCAGAAAGAGTATTTAAGCTTAATGCAGAAGGTCAATGCGACATATTTTCAAATAAATGCATTTTTACATCGGGCGATTTTAAGGTGAATTTATTTGATAAGGCTGGAAAAACAACGATTAATTCCACTTTTCCATTAGACTCAGTTCACTTATTTATTGTTGATGAGAAGAAAAATATGACTCAATACGCCATGCTAAAAGCTCAAACAAAATATTATTGGCATGTTGACACATCATTACGTGCATACCATGAGGCAACTCGAGAGCCTCAGAGAGTGCGAATTATTGTTAAAATTAAGGGAAGCCATTATATTGCAGAGTTTGAAGTTATATAAAATCACTCAAGAAAAATTACGCATCAACTAACCATTCTCATAAGTATCAAAATCTTTTTCACCGTGACTAATAACCCCATCTTTATTCCAAGGCAAATCTCGGTAAGGGGTAGAATCTGTTGCCCCCATAAAGGGATATTTTTTTATATCAAAATAAGGTGAATAGTCAAAATCTGCTGGTGTGTATAAACGTGTATTTCTCGGAATTAGTTCAACTCCTTTTTCACTGTCCCGCCTAAATAAAGGTAAAATAGGATAATGAACTGAATTAAAGGCTTCTGCAATCATTGCTGAGCATACTGTTTTAGTCGTTTCGTCAGGTAATCTTGTAAATAAAGTGGAGCGCCATTTGCGGGGTAATATTCGCCAAGGAAAAATAAATCGGGCTAAATCGAACAATTGCCTAACGTTATAACCAATACCCAATTGCTCTATACTGTAATTAACAACATTTTGCGCATCTTTTGCTGAAATAGTTGAGGCTCTACAGACTCTTAAATTATCTTTAATGTAATCCATTAATGGCGTTACGATCATTCCTTTGCCTAATATGCCCTCGACTAATAGCTGAGTATCCGGTGATGCCGAATAGTGTGAGAGTAAAATATCTCTGTGTTGTGTATCTTGAATATCATGTAAGCGCCCAATGTAGATAGCTGAATGAGACCACCGACTTTGAGTTATCAAACGAATAACGTCTGAAACACGACTCCTGCCTTCAACTAACACCACGTCGCCAGGGCGTATTCCATGGCTTAACTTTTCAAAATCACAAATAGGGAATGTTGAAGGAGGGGTCTCATAATTTAACCATTGTTCAATTTTTTTACGTAATGACATTAAATATCCTTTAATACAAGAAATATGCAATCTCTTAATACAAGTGGCGTTAAAACAAGTTTCTTTGCTCAAGGTTCTTAGTACAATATATAGTTTATTTAGTGGTTAATAACAACCTTAGGCTATAAAGGAAAGACCAATAAATTCGCTTTATTGCTGGTTTATTAACACCTTTTTGGCTAGACTATTGTTAATTCAATTGTAACCCGTTTTACTTGATTATTAAGTCTGAAATATCTTTTTACAAATAGATGCTGCTTTATTTAAATAAAGTGTGAACATTGTTCAAAGAATTATGTCTTAATTCACTTAGTATACATTGACTAAGCCTCAAGTATTTATTAAATTAAGCTTTCAATTATAAGGTATGTTTAATGACGTTGTCCCAATCTCGCTCATCAAAAATATTTCTCGTATTTATTATCAGTTTTTCATTTCTATTACAAGCTTCAAATAATAGTGATAAAGAAACAAAGGTTGATAACGAGGAAACTCCAGAGCTAACAAAACTATCACCTTTACCTAAACACTTTCGTTCAAGTCGTTATATTGCTTATTTCCTAAAAACAGGTCATTACAATAAAACGGCGCTTAATAATGAACAATCTTCCAAAATATTGGATAATTTTGTTAAAACGCTTGATTCAAATAAAGCCTATTTTTTAGAATCTGATATTAAAAGTTTTGAGCAGTATCGTTATAAGTTAGATGATGCAATTTGGACTGGTTTGGTGCAACCGGCTTATTACATTTATGAAGTATTTCAACAACGCTGGATTGAGCGAAACAATTTTGCTTTATCACTTTTAAAACAAGATATCGATTTTTCGTCTAATGAGCGTTTTTTTTACGACCGTGAAAAATCACCTTGGGCAAAAAACTTAAAAGAGCTTGATATTTATTGGACTGCAAGAGTAAAAAGTGACGCTTTAAATTTAGTACTAGCAGATAAAAAATTAGATGAAGTGAAAGAGCTATTAGAAAAAAGATACAACGCGGCAATGAGAAGAGTTTCTCAGATAAATAGTGAAGACGTATTTAGTTATTTTATGAATGCCTATGCGACAAGTCTTGATCCTCATACTTCCTATTTTTCACCTAGAACAGCTGAAAATTTTGATATTGATATGAAACTATCATTAGAGGGTATTGGAGCCGTTTTACGTACTGATGATGTTTATACTCAAGTGGTTAGTTTAGTAACTGGTGGTCCAGCAGATAAATCCAAACAGATTGATGTTGATGATAAAATAATTGCTGTAGGACAGGGTGATGATGAATTGACGGATGTAGTTGGCTGGCGATTAGATGATGTCGTTGATTTAATTCGTGGCAGTGCTGGTAGCCAAGTACGTTTAGAAATTGAGTCTGCTAATAGTAGCGTTCAAGGAAAAACTAAAATAATTTCTATTATTCGAGAAAAAGTAAAACTCGAGGAGCAGGCGGCTAAATCTGAAATCATTGAAATTGATCAACCAGGTAAAAAACTGAATGTCGGAATTATCGATTTGCCAAAATTTTATATTGATTTTGCGGCTAAAGGGGCTGGTGATGAAAACTATAAAAGCACAACAAGAGACATTAGAAAATTAATAGAAACAATGAAAGAAGAAAATAATATTGGTGCATTAATTATTGATCTAAGAAATAATGGTGGAGGCTCACTAAGTGAGGCGATAGGTTTAACCGGTTTATTTATAGATAAGGGACCAGTGGTTCAAGAAAAACAACTCCACGGCAAAGTTCAATTGTTATCAGATCAAGATGCTGGTGTTGCTTGGGATGGACCTTTGGCTGTTTTAGTTAATGCATCAAGTGCGTCAGCGTCAGAGATTTTTGCAGGCGCAATACAAGATTATGACCGAGGGCTAATTGTTGGCGAACAAACCTTTGGCAAAGGTACCGTGCAAAATATTATCGACTTAAATAATGCTTTAAGATATGACGACAAATCAGCAGGCGTTCTTAAATTAACCATTGATAAATTCTACAGAATCTCAGGTGAAAGCACACAATTAAAAGGTGTTATGCCTGATATCGCTTTCCCTGATCCTGCATCACGCAAGCACTTTGGTGAAGCAAGTTACGATTCAGCATTACCCTGGGATACCATTCCAGCTGCTCGCTATAGAAGTAAAAATAGAGTCCGTTCTTTTATTGCTTCTTTAACCGCACAACATAAAAAACGCGTTGTAAAAAATAAGGAGTTTCAATATCTTATTAGTGATATCAATCTATTAAATCAGCGTCGTTCTGAAGCCTCTGTAAGTTTAAATATCACTATTAGAAAAAAAGAGCGTCTACAAGATAAACAGAAACGTTTAATCAGGGAAAATTTAAGGCGGGTTAATTCGAATAAAAAAGAAATTAAAGAAATAACTGATGACACTGAATTAGTTGAAGTTAAAGACATAAAATTAAATGAGACAGCTAAAATCCTTGCAGATCTGATCGAGTTAAAAAAACAATCTAAAGTAGCATTATTAACAAAATCAGAACCAAGTTCTTAAGCAAACAAATAGATTAACAGATAAAATGTCTGGAAATGTATAAAGTAGATGTGGATGCTATAGCGTCCACCCCAACAAATTATTTTAGTAAGCCAATGCTTTGCTTTCCATTGTTTTATCTTATTAATTTGTCCTTCTTCTAACGTATTTTTCTCAAAGAAATACCTCGCAATAAAAATCCCCATTAGTACAAAACTAAACCAAGGTAATATTGGTGCATAATCATCTGTCGTAAATAAGGAATCATTCAAGCCTAACCAGAGTAAATAAGGTTGGTTAAAAATAACATTATAGTTTTTAAGTAAGAATGGTAACGTCATCATTATTGCTACAAGAAAGATATTTAGCCAATAAAATCGAACAAAAAACATTGCAAAAATACTGCTAACAAAAATTAGATGCAGTATTCCAAAAAATACATAATATTCAGGTCTAACAATATAACTCAACCAACTGATTAACAATAAATAACTAAGCAGCAACATTAATCTTTTGAAGTATCGCTTATAGTTTAAGCCATTCATAGTTGATAGGAACAGGCCAATACCTACCAGTGATAAAAACAGGAACACAATAATTATTCTAAAAGCCACCCAAAAAATATCAGCGGAGAAATTAACATTAAACAGTCCTAATTGGACTAAACCAAATGCAAAGTGATACATAAGCATTAAAACAATTGCAATGCCTCGAGTAAAATCTAAAAATTCAAATCGTTTGTATGACATAAATATATTTTTTATAAAGTGAGAAAAGCATTATAACAAGTTGCATAATTTTGATAAAGATGTATAAATAAAGACTTTACAGGTCATATTAGGACTTACATAAAATGAGTTTCATATCTAGCTATTATCAGCGTTCTATATTATTACTTGCTCTATTGGTTAGTTGTAGCACACAACCTGTAATTAAATACAGTGATTCTTACTTTAGCAATAAAGATTCTAATAATGAATATCATTTTACTTATATATTAAATACCAAAAATACCAGTAATAATAATAAACCACCAAAAAACAAACGTTCAAGTGCTTCAGTACCTATTTCTATCGCTTTTGAAATGGAGGAGGAGGCATTTAAGAGAGTTAAAAAAATTCTTACTGAAAAAAAACTTTGTGGAAAAAACGTTATTTATGATACAAATAAATATAGTTGGTTACGATATACCATTAAAGGACATTGTACAATTATGCAAAGAACCACAAATTAAAATCTCATCATTCTAGCTATTTTTCATATTTCGATTGGTTGAAATAATGGCTTCTAATGAATTACTGTCTTCGTTTACAGCGTTCATTATTTCTATTTGTTGTTGTTCAATCATGTTGCTTAATTCACCCTCAGTTAATTCGAATATCTTTTTCCCTTGACGGTCAACAAAAATATATGTACTTTTAGAAGCGATTTTTGCTGCAAGTTTGCATCGTTTTTTTATATTATCTATTGAGATTTCTAGCCATGTCCCAACATTGATAGTTGATGTATCTAATTTAGAGTGCAGATTTTTAGGCGTTGTCTTAATAGTATTGGCGGTTACTAAATTATCATTATTTTCATTGGATGCAGAATTGACTAAAGTGTTTTTTGAATCTATCTTTACGGTAATTTTACTTTTATTATTATCCGTTTGTATCTTAATCTCTTTTATTTCTTTTTGTTGAAATGTTTTGCAAATATCTTTACTTATTTGTGTTAACTTGAAAATGTTTTTTTCACAATATTCTTTATAACAGTGATATTTATCTAGAGGTAAAATGGCTTGATTATTTAACATTTTCAATAATTCTTCTACAGATAATTTATGACTTAATTCACCATTAAGATTTACGAAAATATAATGGTTGATATTATCTAAAATGGCTATTAGTTTATGGAGTGAAAATTCATCATTAATATTTATTCTGAAATATTGATTTTCCTTAATCGAATAATTTTCTTGGAGTTGAATGCAGTCTTCATTGGAATTAAATTTTAGTAAATGATATTCATCGTTTAGTTGTTTTATCGTTTTATTTAGCTTAGAAAATACCGTTAAAATCTGGTTGTTTTTATCATTGGTTTCTTTTACAACTGCTACATCTTCATCGGTTGACAGCTCCGCATTTAAAAAAACATCAACAGGTTTTAATCTTAAAATACCTTCTTCACCAGCTTTATTGATTGATTGTTCTGAATCTTTAATTAGAGAAATATGAATAGCTTCAATTTCAGACAAGAATTGCAATGTTCTTTTATCACTATAGGAGATTTTTTGGAATGCTTTTTTTAATGCTTTATTGATGTTCGGAAGTTGAACAAATAACTTGTCTAAACTTTCCTTATCTTGTATCGGTTGAACGCTTAATATTATTCGGCAAGCATCTTTAATTGCTTTTTCGAATGCAACCTCATCATCTCTAACATATTCAAGCTGCAACAGATTTTTCCAGGGCCCATTAAATAACTTAATTAGCACATCGGGTAATTCAATCGATTGTGAAATTTTGCTACAAACATTTGTTGCAATTTCGATTGCCGTTTCGAGTTTCTCCTTACTAAGCTCTGTTTCTTTTAATCTTTTTTCAAAAATTGATGCTCGTTTATTTTGGGTGTTTTTTATGCTTATCATTTGATTAAATGCATTAAGAAAATACGAATTAATATCTTTATAAGATTGATCATCTATTTGTAGAGATTGAGATATTTTTGTAAATGTAGGATGACCTATTTCATTTTCATGCTGCCAAAAACGGGAGTAATCTTTAATTTCATTGATTAATAAGAAGGCGGGATGTATAGGATCAATTAACATCTTAGGCTGAAGTATTGCCGTTTTTAACAGTGGTAGCTGTAATTTCAAGATTAACGTTTTAACTTCAATAGGCCATGACTCTTGATTTTCGATATAATGAAAAAAATCAGCTACAAAAGTAAAAATAAAATGTAACGTTGGTATGTTTTTAAATAAATCTTTTAACAGTCTTGGAGAGTTACCATCAAACACTACTGGTAAAAAATGTAATTTATCGAAAATCATTTTCGTCGTCAAGTTCCGTTCACTAGAACTTGACGAAGTATCATCGTTCACAATTAAATGCTCTAAAGAATTAATGTCTTTAGGCAAAGACTGTGACAATAATGAAAAAACCTTTTTTTCTAAGTTTTTATCAACCGAAAGGCCTCTAACTTGTTTAACAAGTGTTAAGACTGTTGATTGGCAATTTTCTGTCATTATATAAGTCTTAATCCAAGGTTGTAATTATTATCAGATAACGGTTATAAGAAACATATAAAGTGTCTTAAAGCTAAATGACCTCCAATAAAAACATGTCCATTAAAGGCCTAGCAGAACCGCGTATTCGCCCAATAATTATAGTAGAAATCTAGGGCTATTAACTATTATTCAGTGCTTATTTTCTTTTCGTCAAACAATTTATCAATTGTTCTTTGAGCTAATGAATGATAGCCCGCTCTAGCTTGTTTGTAGGTGAATTTAGCCAGTGTTATATTGTTGGTGTGACTGTTTAATAATGATTTATAGAGAGGCACGATTAATTTTCTACGGCCTATTGTCATCATGTATTCTCTAAGACGTTGGTTAATCGCAGGGTTATTTTTTTTAATATTCAATAACAACCAAGCGTGAGCAATCTCATTGTTAGTGGATTGAGTAAGCTGAAAGGTTGAATCAAGGAGCTTCAATTGATTTAATGAAACATCCTTTGGAAGGTTATTTATAAAATATAACCATTCGTGAGTACTCCATTTTTGAGTAGGCAATTCGTTCAATTGAACTTTATCAGTCAACCAGTTATCCATTAAATTTTGTACTAACGTAAAAGCATTAGAACTTGGTTTAGGTGCATTGACGGGTAAAAGCGGTTCATTAATCCACTCTTTTATTTGTTCTAAAGTTATTTTATTAGGATATTTTTTAACTAAATTATCATTGATATATTCAATGAAGTGATGTGTATCAATGCTCTTAAAGGCAAAATCAGCAAAGTAACCTCTTAAAAATTTATCAAAGATTTTTCTACCAAATTTCTGCTCTAAAGACATTAAAAAGAGCATCCCTTTTGTATAGGGCACAATTGAAAAAGCATCGTCAGGATCTCTATTTTTAATTTCAACATGAAGACGAGTATCTAAAACAGGTAATTGAGGCATTTTAGCTTGTAATGCTTGTACCGATAATGTTTGCTCCATGCTTGCTCTATTTTTACCATAAACAGCTTCCATAATTCTATTTTCAACATAACTGGTAAAGCCTTCATTAAGCCAAAGATCTCGCCAACTGGCATTAGTAACCAAATTCCCAGACCAAGAGTGTGCTAATTCATGTGCAATTAAGTTAACTAAACTTTTATCGCCAGCAATAATTGTTGGCGTGATAAACGACAATCGAGGATTTTCCATACCGCCATAAGGAAAGGAGGGGGGTAATATTAATAGATCATACTTCCCCCAAAGATAAGGTCCATAAAGCGCTTCAGTTGCTTCAATCATTGATTGTGTATCGTCAAACTCTTTAGCGGCGATATTTAATAAAGAGGGTTCTGCATAAACTCCCGTTTGACGACTCATTTTTTTATAATGAATATTGCCTGCAGCAATAGCAATTAAATAAGCTGGAATTGGCTGAGGCATTTCAAAATTATATAAACCTTCTTGGTTCCAAATCGGGTTATTGACGGCACTCATTACCGCTCTAAGATTAGATGGTGTTTTAATTGTCGCGTTATAAGTAACGCGCATTGAAGGCGTGTCTTGGATTGGCATCCAACTCCTTGCATGGATCGCTTGTGATTGACTGTATACAAAGGGGTGTTGTTTTCCGGCGGTTTGAGCGGGTTTTAACCACTGTAATCCAGTTGAGTTTGGCTGACTATTGTAAAATATTCTAACGCGTTCATGATGACTGTTCGTTTTAATCAGTTTAGGTAGCTCAATGATTAGCTGGCTTCCTCTTATCTCATCCTTTTCTGCAAGCTTGTACTCAGTGCGAGACCAATACTTACCGTTATAATACTCTATTTTATGTATCTCAAGATCACGGGTATCGAGCATTAATTGATTTGTATTTTTGTTCACTCTAGTTATAGCGTGCTCAATCGAACCTTTTAATTGTTTGGATCCAAAGTCGACGGTTAAATTTAATTTTACATGAGTTGTTTTAATTTGTTGATAATTGGACTGAGTATGCCAATCTTCATTCAATTCTAAAGCAACAACATGGTTTATGAAGAATGCTAAGAAAAATGCTAGTAAATGTATTGTTATTTTATTCATTACAAGTAGACTCAAAAATAGGTTTAATGATCTTTCGAAGGTCTATATTAATAACTTTTTGGTAGAATTTAAATTAGAATATAAAATATATTAATTTTTTATAAAAAGGACGAGTTAAATGAACACAATAATTGATGGTATTGATTATGGTCTTTTATTTCCATTAATTGGAAAATGGGTAGGAAAAAAAGGTTTAGATATTGCTCCTGATGCGAATGCCCATAAAGATAAAAGCAGTTATACCGATGAATTAATTTTTACTCCGTCTGGTCCTGCAGAAAATGCTGAAGAGCAACAGCTAGTCTCACTAAAGTATCATCAGGTGGTCACAAAAAATGAAAATGGGCAGATTTTTCATGACCAAATAGGTCATTGGATTTACCAGCCAAATACAGGGCTGATTATGCACTCATTAACTATTCCCAGAGGCGTTTGTGTTTTAGCTGGTGGAGATGTTAAACAACATCAAGGAAAAACAGTCTTTGAGGTAGAGGCAAAAGCCGGAGCAGAAACATTTGGAATAATCCAATCACCATTTATGTTAGCAAAGGCTAAAACTAAGCACTTTCATATGCGACTAACCATTGAAAATAATCAATTACATTATATTGAATCTATGATGCTACACATTTATGGAAAAGACTTCGAACACATTGATCAAAGCCAGTTAACCAAGGTGATTTACGACCTTGATTAATAGACTTGTTTGATATTTCTAATATATATTTAGCTTATTGATTGACGAGATTTTCTACGGCTTTTTCGAAAATAGCCATACCGGCTTTTATCTCATCATCAGAAATAACTAAAGAAGGAGCAAACCTCACTACGTTGGCTCCGGCAACTAATATCATTAATCCCGCTTCCATGGAAGCCACTAATAGATCTCTGGCTTTACCTTGATATTGAGTATTTAATTCAGCGCCAATCAGTAAACCCTTACCTCTAATGTCTGAAAAGACCTGATATTTTTGATTGATTTGGCTAAGGTATTGAGCAAATAATTGAGATTTTTCTCTGACACCATTTAATACCTTATCGCTATTAATTGTATCAAAAACGGCAGTTGCCACGGCACACGCCAGCGGGTTACCGCCATAGGTGCTACCATGACTTCCTACATTTAAATGTTTAGCTATTTTAGCCGTTGTTAGCATCGCGCCTATAGGAAAACCACCGCCTAAACCTTTAGCGGTTGTCAAAATATCGGGGGTTACTCCTAAATCCATATAGGCATATAAGTAACCAAGTCGACCAACACCTGTTTGAACTTCATCAAAAATGAGTAGCGCATTGTACTGATCACATAATTGTCTAACGCCTTTAATAAACTCATCTGTTGGTTCAATAATTCCACCTTCACCTTGAAGCGGCTCTATAACGACAGCGCAAGTTTTATCTGAAATTAACTCTTGAAGGCTACCAATATTATTGTATTCCGCATGGTAAATATCGCCAGGTTTCGGACCAAAACCGCTGGAATAAGCTGGTTGACCACCGACTGTAACCGTGAAAAATGTGCGTCCATGAAATCCTTGTTTAAATGCAATGATGTGAGTTTTTTCATCATTGTAATTATCATGAGCCCAACGTCTAGCTAGCTTTAATGCGGCTTCATTAGATTCTCCACCTGAGTTTGCAAAATAGACTTTTTCTGCAAAAGTAGCATCAACCAATTTAGAAGCTAAGGTTAAGGCAGGTTCATTAGTTAATATGTTAGAAACATGCCACAGTTTTTGTCCTTGTTCCGTGAGTGCCTTCACCATTGTTGGGTGACAATGCCCAAGGCAACTAACCGCAATACCGCCGGCAAAATCAATGTATTCATTATCTTGCTGATCCCAAACTCTAGAGCCTTGACCTCGCACAGGTATTATCGGTGAAGGTGAATAATTAGGAACCATAACCTGATCAAATAGATCTCTAGTAATTTCAGTATTTTTCGACATAATTTTTCTCTAAATAATATATATAATGACAATTATCAATAATTTAACAAATAATTACTAATACTTTGCGGTTATTGAACAGACAATAAAGTGATTGTGACTTTTTAAATTCACGGGGCATTAATTATTCAAGAGAATTAAATGCAATAATAATGATGCAAAACTTGAATGATATCTTTTGCTACGCCATCAGAAATTGAGTAATAAATGGTTTGTGATGAACGCCGAGAGGTTACTATTTTGTCTTCTCTTAATTTTGCAAGATGTTGAGAAAGTGCAGATTGAGAAATATCAACCAATTCATTTAATTCAGATACCGATAATTCGCCTTTGCATAATACACACAAAATGGTTAAACGGTTAACATTTGCTAATGCTTTTAACTGTTTTGTTGCAATTTTTGCATGCTCAAAATTCGCTTTAACGGATGATTTGTTACCAGCATCTAGTGACTGAGCGTTCATATTGTTGTCCATATTACTGCGGTCTAAAGTTATTTTATTGAGTGACTGAACGACTTCTTGTTTTTCTCTTATTCCAGGCTCTCACAATATGAAAACGCCAAAACATACTGATCCCAAAATAGCCAATAATTGCGGAAAAAATAGCACAAATTCCACAACCTAATAAAAAGGGTTGCCATAAGTTTTCTAAATTACCTTCCAACCATTGCCAACTTAATTCAAATTCAAATTCGGTTGATTGATAACCTAAGGTTGATATACCAACGTAATAAGCTAAGCCAAAAAGAAACGGCATACTAATTGGGTTGGTTATCCAAACAAGTGCGATAGATAAAGGCAAATTTGATCGAACTAATATTGCTCCTCCAGCCGCTAAAACCATTTGAAAGGGGACTGGCCAAAAAGCAAAAAATAAACCGACCATAAATGCTTTTGCAACGGAATGGCGGGTTAAATGCCAAAGCTGTGGCTCATGGATTACAGGGCCAAATATCGCCAAAAAACGGTTGTTTTTTATACTGTCTGGATTAGGAAGAAACTTCTTAATTATTTTTCTAGGCATACAAGCATGAGTCAATGATTTTCTGTTATCATGATTGTAGCTTTAGATTAATTGATTAAACAGGTTTATTTACTTATTACATAAATATTAACAATTTAACAAGGGACTTGTTTTTGATTAATAATGCAATCGGTTTTTTAATAGGCTTAAGTAGTCTCTTTTGGTTACAAAGCAGCCAACAATCAGTCGTTTTATTGGCATTCTCATTTTTTTCTCTTTTACTGCTTTTCTTTATTAAAAAACTTCGATATCAAACGCCTGTATTTTCTCGAGCCGTATTTTTTGGTTTTTTGTGGGCTAGTTTATCGGTCATTATTTGGACCTATAATACATCCAAGTTATTAACAGAGCCTAAAGTAACAACTATGCAAGGTTACATATGTAGCCTAACAACACCCTCAGTTCTTTCTATTGATAAAATACAGACAAATAAACCTCAAAATTCAAAGAGATTGTCTTTTGATTTTTGCTTAACCAAATTATCACAGCAAAAAATCAGTTTTTATCAAAATAACAAAATTAAATTGTCGGTTTATCATCCTTCAGCCCTGCAAGTGAAAACTATGCAAGCCGGCAGTTATTGGAATTTAACCGCCAAAATAAAGCCGATTCATGGAAGACTCAATCCGGGAGGTTTTGATTATGAAAAGTGGCTTATAAGCGAAGGATTTATTGGTACTGGTTATATTAAACAATCTAAAGCAGGAGAAAAATCATTTAGCTTTAAGTCTTATTATCACGCTGTACGGCAAAAGATTTTTAATCAACTCAATCACGTTATTAAAGATAGTCCGAATAAAGGAATGATATTAGCCTTAGCTATAGGTGAGCGTAGTTCTATCACGCAGCAGCAATGGCAAGTGATTAAGGATTCTGGCACTTCGCATTTGCTTGCCATTTCAGGCTTACATATCGGAATAGCCGCATTTTGGACCTATTTAATTACCTTGTTTTTTTGCCGTCGAATAAAAAAGTTAACAGATATAATTCCCGCTCAAAAAATTGCACAAATAATGTCATTAGTTGGCGCACTGGCTATTGCATTAATAAGCGGATTTAATTATCCCGCTCAAAGAGCTTTAATTATGTTAGTTATTTTTGTCTACTCGCGTCATACAGCACGGCATTTATCTTTAGCTAATATTCTTAGTTTATCAGTTATTGTTATAACTTTAATCCAACCATTTGCCATTTTAACCATCAGTTTTTGGCTTTCGGTAATCGCCGTTGCAATCATCGTATTTTTGCTCAGTTATCATTCAACAAATGATCCAGAGGAATTACAGAAGAATTTTTTAAAGCGTTTTAAATACTGGCTAAGAATCAACTGGTATTTATTCTTAGGACTTATTCCTATCACTTGGGTTGTGTTCGATAGCATTTCAATGGTTAGTTATGGGGCTAACCTTATATTAATTCCTTTAACCTCTTTTATAACAACACCTTTAGTTTATATTGGTTTGATTTTATTGTCCTTAAGCCAAGTACTAGCAGCAATTACTTTTCAGTTGGTCGAATTTCTTATTGCTTTGACTTATCAAATACAATATTTTTTCTTTGATATTAATCAAGCAGTATCGGTAAAATCATTACCGCTTCTTCTATTTTTTCTTTTAGCTATTTCAGTCTTGTTAATAATAACGCCATCAAAAACGCCAGGAAAATATCTACTGTTACCTATAACAGCTCTGTTTTGGTTTGTATTAAATCAAACAAACAATCCCAAATTAAAAATACTCGTTTTTGACATAGGCCAAGGTTTAGCAATTCATTTAGCAATCAATAACAAAAATATTTTGTACGATACAGGTTATGGCAATAAACAATTTTCAATGGCTAAAAAAGAGATCTTACCTTATTTCAAAAGAGAAGGAATTGAAACACTTGATATGTTGATATTGAGCCATGCAGATGCGGATCATTCAGGCGGATATAAAGCTATTAATGAAACGATAAAAATCGAACAATTATTAGTCGGTGAGAAAATTAACAATAAGCGGATCAAACAATTTCAACAAATTTGTCATTATAAAAAGAAGTGGCTATGGGAAGGGGTGGAATTTTCTTTTTTACCGCATCTAATAACACTGAAAGAAAATATTTCATCTGACATAAAAGGTAACAATGCTTCATGCGTACTTAAAATTAAAAGTGTCAATAAAACCATCCTCATTACAGGAGATATTGAAAAAAGAGCCGAGCGAGAGCTTATAAAAAACAAGCTGGGAAAAATTAACCTGTTAATCGCGCCTCATCATGGCAGTTTAACCAGTTCAACGGAAGATTTTGTTTCACATACATCAGCAAAAACAGTTATTTTTTCTACAGGCTATGCCAACCAATGGGAATTTCCTAAAGCCAAAGTCGTACAACGTTATAGTGACCATGGTGCTGAAATATACATTACACACCAAGATGGCGCTATCACGATACAACAAGATCCAAAAGGCAACTTCAACAGCCAAACACAACGCAACAAAAACAAACATTTTTGGCAATTAAAGCAATATAAGCTCAGTGACTAAAATGAATGAAATTGCTATAATTAGCTATTATGCCAAATTCATATAACAAGACTTGATTTTAAACTAAGCACATAGGATTACTCAAAGTAATGATCGATTTATTAAAAGCGGGCGGGTACATCATGTATCCCATTGTTCTATGCTCATTAGCAGCATTAGTGATTTGTATTGAAAGAAGTTGGACTTTAAGACGGACTCAAATTACACCAAAACACTTAGTTGCTCAGGTTTGGAGTTGGATAAAAAACAATCAACTTGACAAAACGCGACTAAAAAAATTAAAAGATAGTTCTCCTTTAGGAGAAATTTTAGCCGCAGGTTTGGTTAACCATTCTCATGGTCGAGAGACAATGAAAGAAAGTATTCAAGATGCTGGTCGACAAGCGATGATCAAACTAGAAAAATACCTTAATACCTTGGGTACTATTGCACAAATAACACCACTTCTTGGTTTACTTGGTACCGTCATTGGTATGATACGAGTATTCACCGTGATCACGGTACAAGGTACTGGCGATTCTGGAGCCTTGGCTCACGGGATCTCTGAGGCATTAATAACAACAGCCACTGGTTTAATAATCGCTATTCCGGCACTTATTTTTCATCGTCACTTTGAAAGAAAAGTCGATGAACTTGTCATCGAAATGGAACAAGAGGCTCTAAAAATGGTAGAGGTTCTTAATGGTGAACGTGAAACGCTCAGAGGTTAATTAAATGTTCACTCGACAAAAAAAACAAGAAATAGCTGTCAACTTAACACCACTGATTGATGTCGTATTTTTGTTGTTAATCTTTTTTATGGTTACAACAAGTTTTACCCGCGAAACACAAATCCCATTGGATTTGCCAAAAGCCGATATTGAACCATTAGAAACAAAAAAAGAATCATTAGAAATCAGTATTGATCAAGAAGGGCGCTATTTTATTAATGGTAAAGCTTTAGTTAATCGATCACTTGAAACATTAAAAAAAGGTATTTCACTTACCATGAAATCTGATAAGGAAATATCGGTAATTATCAGTGCAGACGCTAAAACCCCATACCAATCAGTAGTTACTGCAATGGATGCCGCATCACAACTTGGCATTAGCAATCTCAAAATGGCTACCCAAAGGGAAGAGTAATGGATCACAAAGACAACAGTGGATCTTGGCCTACTTTTACCCGTTTACTGAGCTACTTAAAGGAGTACAAGTTAGCTTTTTTATTAGCTATTTTAGCCAATCTAATTTATGCGGCTATGGATTTTTTGTTTGTCTGGTCATTAAAACCATTAACAGATGAAGCCTTGGTTAATAATAATATGTCAACCATGCAAGCCGCGCCAATTTTTATTATTGTTTTATTATTACTAAGAGGCGTCGCTAGTTTTATATCAACTTATTGTATGTCGTGGGTCGGTCAAAATGTTGTTCAAAAGATTCAGATCCAAATGGCTAAAAAATATTTAAATCTACCGAATGTTTTTTTTGACCAAAATAATTCTGGCAAATTGGTATCAAAAATGACATTTGATACACAACAAATTGCCAGTGCTACAACGGATACAGTGACAAAATTATTGCGCGAAGGTGGTTTGATTTTATTTATACTACTTTATATCTTTTATACAAGCTGGCAACTCGCATTAATATTTTTAATTTCAGCACCTTTTGTGGGGCTGATTGTTAGTTACGCAAGTAAGCGCTTTAAAAATATTAGTCGTAACATTCAAAATGCCATGGGTGGAGTTACACAAAATACTCAAGAAATAGTTGATGGATATAAAGTCATTAAAACGTTTGGTGGAGAACAATACGAATTAGAAAGATTCACTAAAGAAGCGCAACAGAATCGAAGACAAAATATTAAAATGGTTGCAACTAAAGCTTTTAGCACTCCACTCATTCAGTTTGTTGCAGGGCTATCATTATCGCTTGTTATTTATTTTGCAGGAAAGGCGCTTTCAAAAGGGGAGTTAACGCCAGGTGATTTTGTCTCAATGTTAGGCATGATGATAATGATGTTAAAACCATTAAAAATTATTTCTAACCTAAATAGTGTTTTGCAAAAAGGTATCGCAGCCGCCACAAGTATTTTTAATTTATTAGATGAAAAATCCGAAACAGATAACGGTGAAAAAAGCATCAAAAAAGTTAACGGTCAGTTGGTTTTTTCAAATGTTGATTTTTCTTATTCTAAAGAATCAGGCAATGTTGTTAAAAATTTCTCGTTAACCATTGAGGCAGGAAAAACCGTCGCATTAGTTGGGCGTTCAGGCAGTGGGAAATCAACTATCACCAACTTGCTTTTAAGATTTTACGAAAATAGTAGAGGTAATATTCTATTAGACAATATTAATATTAATCAATTAAAGCTTGCAGATTTAAGACGAAATATTAGTTTGGTTTCTCAAAACGTAACCTTATTTAATACTAGTGTTGCAGAAAACATTGCCTACGGTTTTGGCGAAAATATTAACCTTGAAAAAGTAAAACAAGCAGCCGTTCAGGCTAATGCTTGGGATTTTATACAAAAACTACCTAATGGATTAGATGAAAAAATTGGTGAGAATGGTTTAACCCTCTCAGGAGGACAAAGACAACGCTTAGCCATTGCCAGAGCGCTTTATAAAGATGCGAAGATTGTCATCCTTGATGAAGCCACTTCTGCATTAGATACAGAGTCAGAACGTTATATTCAATCAGCTTTCGAAAATTTAATCAGCGATAAAACAACCTTAATTATAGCGCACAGATTGTCAACCGTTGAAAAAGCCGATTTAATTGTGGTAATGGATGATGGTGAGATAGTTGAACAAGGTACACACAAAGAACTAATGGCAATTGATAGTTATTATTCAAAGCTTTATAACATGCAATTTTCAGAGTAATTATTTTAACCATGAATAATCATTTTCGAATAGAAGCTTTTTGGTACTCTCAATCCAAACTTACTTATTTAGTTTGGCCATTACATTTTATTTTTCTAATTATTGTACAGTTAAAATATCTTTTGTATAAAATAGGTTTTTTATCTTCTAATAAATTTTCTAAAGCAGTTTTAGTTATAGGTAATATCTCCGTTGGTGGTACAGGTAAAACACCATTTATTAACCAATTAGTTCAAGAATTAAACAAAAGAAAAATTAAAGTCGGCATAGTTAGTCGAGGTTATTGTTCGAACATAACAACGGTTCCTCATCAAGTAACAAAATTGAACACAGTCGATGAAGTAGGGGATGAAGCCTTTATGCAGTTTTCAAATCTAAACATTCCAATTGTTATTGATCCAAATCGTTCAAGGGCAGTTAATTATCTTATTGAAAATAATGACATCGATCTTGTCATTAGTGATGATGGTTTACAACATTATAAGATGTCCAGAGACCTTGAGTTTGTTATGTTCGACGGACAAAGAAAATTTGGAAACCAAATGATCTTGCCGTTAGGGCCATTAAGAGAACCAGTCAGACGGCTGAACAGTGTTGACTTAGTTATTCAAAATGGAGAACAAAGCAATTCTTTCTCTAACTATGTTGTAAAGCTAAACCCAGTCTCTCTAATCAATTTAAAAAGCTTAAAAGAAACATCTTTAAAAGAGTTCTCTGGCAAGTCAGCGCACTGTGTTGCCGCTATTGGAAATCCAAACCGCTTCTTTAATGCAATCAGCAAGCTATGCAAAATAGAAAGTGAAACTACTTTTTTAGATCATTATGCATTTAAATTAAATGATTTTGAAAGTTTTAATGATGACATTGTTGTAATGACAGAAAAAGATGCAACAAAATGTTTTTCGTTTGCAAAAGAGCATTGGTATTATTTAAAAGTAGAAATGAGTCTGGATAAAAATTTAATTGAAAAAATCATTTCAAAAATAATAGCGGTTATTGATTTAAAAAATTGAGCATATAAAATACTAAAGGTTTTTAACAATGAATAAATCACTACTAGAAATAATTATTTGTCCTGTATGTCATGGAAAATTAGATTACCTTAATCAAAAATCTCAATTAGTTTGTAAATTTGATCGGCTAGTCTATCCCATTGATGATGGCATACCTGTTTTAATAGCAGACAAAGCAGAGCAATTAACAGCAGAGCAATTAGAAAAACTATTATGAGTTTTCATGTCATTATACCAGCACGCTTTGAGTCTAGTCGCTTGCCTGGAAAGCCATTAAAAATGATTGGTCATTTAACAATGATAGAACACGTGTGCCAGCGAGCGATAGAAAGTGGCGCCTTGTCCGTTACCGTAGCAACGGATCATTTAGCCATAAAATCAAAGGTAGAACAAGCCGGTTTTAAAGCCGTTCTAACAAGAGAGGACCATGTCTCAGGCAGTGATAGAATTTTTGAAGCGGCTAATAAAATCAAGTTAAATGACGAAGATATTATTGTCAACGTTCAAGGCGATGAGCCATTTATTCCAAGTAAAAACATTCGTCTAGTGGCAAAATTAATTGAACGACATAAAGCAAAAATGACAACATTATGTTGCCCGATTAAAAATAGAAATGAAGTTAATGATGCTAACAGTGTTAAGGTTATTTTTGACAACAATAATAAAGCCATTTATTTTTCACGTTCAGCAATCCCTTTTAATCGATCGAAAACTAAACAAGAAAATTTATCAATCTCAAATTACTTTCGACATATTGGCATTTATGCTTATAAAAAATCGTTCTTAGCTCAATTTGTTGCTTGGCCAGAATCTTTTTTAGAATCAACTGAAAAACTAGAGCAATTAAGGGTGCTAGAGAATGGTGGTGAAATTTATTTAGATCAGTTGAAAGAAACACCGCCCGCAGGAATAGATACACCAGAAGATTTAATACAAGCAAATATATATTTTCAAAGCATTTCTAAATAATCATTCTAACTTGATCATTAGTTTTAATTCTAAAACAAGGGATGTAAAAATGAAAAGTCATAAAAAAATTCTTTTTGTCTGCATGGGTAATATTTGTCGGTCACCAAGTGCCGAAGGTATCTTTAGACAGCTTGCTTTAAAACATCCTGAACTTCAATCTTTAGAAATAGATTCGTGCGGCACTATTGGTTTTCATGAAGGCGAACCCGCTGATCCCCGTTCAATATCTGCGGCAGAAAAAAGAGGGTATGATTTAACGAATATTCGGTCAAGAAAAATAGTTCACCATGACTTAGATTATTACGATTATATCTTAGCTATGGATAATGAAAATATTTCAAATTTATCTCAATTAACTAAGCAATATATAAAAAATTCAAAGCAGAATGAATTAGTCACAAATAAAATTTGTTTGTTTTTAAATTATTCATCGTTAGCAACAAAATATGTACCCGATCCTTATTACGGAGGTGCAAATGGTTTTAATGATGTGATTGATTTAATTGAAGATGCGAGTAGAGGGCTAATTTCACATTTAATTAACAATCTCTCCAAATGAAGAGATTGTTAAAGTATTTTAGAGCTTTTTATTTTATTTCTAGTTTATAGCTTCAGGTTTTGCCATTGGGCTATAACTTTTTTTAACATTTGCAGGCTCAATCCATTTCGTAGTGACCATTTCTCCCTCTTTATAGCTTCTAGCTTTAAAACCAAAATCATTGACAACTAACGGTTCAGGATTAGCCGCTTTAGCCATTGCAGAGTAAGATTTTTGGGGAACTGAAGGCATCACTTTTGCAATTTCTTTTTCATTAGCAACGGCTTTAGTAGAAGCTTGTACTTCATTAGCCTTTGGCTGTTGAACTGCAGTCGCAACCGTTTCCTTAGTCACTTGTTGAGGTACTTGTGACTTTTCGACGATTGATTTTTCAATAACCGTTTTTTCAATTACAGGCTTTGAACTTTCAACCAACGATGCACTAGTATTTGATGGCTTAACATCAGTCGGCTTAATATCAGTCGGCTTAATATTAGACGGATTAGTATCAGTCGACTTAATGTTAGACAGA
>CAYZBK010000006.1:58385-61907 GCA_964476655.1 uncultured Kangiella sp.
ATCAGTCGGCTTAATATTAGACGGATTAGTATCAGTCGACTTAATGTTAGACAGATTAGTATTTGTTGAATGAGTATTTACTGAGTTTGTATCATTTGTCTTAGCAGAGGTACTAGCATGTTGATTTACTTGGCTATCATTGCTCTGTGAAACAGGTTTAGTCGCTTCCTCTTTTTTATTGACGGCAGGATTACTATTAACTTGATTTTGTTGCCTATTTTCTCTTGATTGACGCTCAGGCCTAGGAGCTCTATTCACATTATCTTGAGTATTTGAATTCTCATTTTTATTCCTATCGTTTCTATTATTTCTATTACCTCTAGGAGAACGATTTCCACGGTTTGGATTGTCGTTATTAGATCGAGGTTTTCTATTTTCATTTGAATGGCGATCGGTTTTAGGATCCGTTTTAGAATTCTGTGAACGAGACTCATCGTTCGGACTACGATTGTCTTGATTGCGATCATCTTGATTACGACTGCGATTATTTTTATTACGATTGTTGCGATTACGATTATTTTGATTACGGTTATTTCTGTTTCTATTGTTACGATGTTGAGGACGACGGTTATTTTGCTTTTTGCTATCATCTTCAGCAAATAATTTTGCCCATAATCTCGCAATTAACCCTGGCTTTTTTGCTGCAGCTTTAGCAACATGCTTTGGAGCTGCAGGTGTTTGATAAGAAGATACAGCAGCTTGCTCAGCAGGTTTTTTAACTGCAGATTCTGCACTCGTAGTCACTATTTCAAGTTCAGGTTGCGAAGGTACGTTATAGCTTTCAGTTTCAAGAGATTCTGATTTACGTAATCGTTTAATTTCGTAATTAGGCGTTTCCATGTAGGGGTTAGGGATAATGATTAAAGCCGTTTTTTGTCTTTTCTCAATTGCTGCAATTATTTTTCGTTTTTCATTTAATAAAAAGGTCGCTACTGGAACGGGTAATATCGCTTGCACCATTGACGTTGAGTCTTTAGTTGCTTCTTCTTCAACTAAACGTAAAATGGATAATGCCAAAGATTGAACACCTCGTACCGTACCAGTTCCTGAGCAACGAGGGCAAACACCATGTGCCGATTCTCCTAGCGACGGTTTTAATCGTTGACGTGACATTTCTAACAAACCGAATCGCGAGATTTTTCCTACTTGTACTCTTGCACGATCATGAGTTAAAGCTCTGCGTAAAACATTTTCTACTTCACGTTGATTTTTTGCTGGCGACATATCAATAAAATCAATAACTACTAATCCGCCCATATCTCTTAAACGAAGTTGTCTTGCTATTTCAACTGCGGCTTCTTTGTTGGTATGAAATGCAGTTTCTTCAATATCCGCACCTTTTGTTGCTTTAGATGAGTTAATGTCAATTGAAACTAAAGCCTCTGTAGGATCAATAACAATAGAACCACCAGAAGGTAATCTGACTTCGCGCAAAAATGCGGATTCAATTTGATTTTCAATTTGAAAACGTGTGAAAAGCGGTACATCTCGATCTTCGTTTAATTTTACTCGATTAAGAAATTCAGGACGAATAGATTCTATTTGTCGTTTTACTTTTTCAAAAACTTCTTTTTTATCAACAACAATTTCACCAATATCAGCACGCAAATAATCGCGTAACGAACGGATAATAACATCACTTTCTTGATGAATTAAGAAAGGGGCAGGGCGTGATTCTGAGGCAGTTACAATCGCGCCCCATAAATTTTTAAGGACTTTCATATCCCATTCTAATTCTTCTGCACTTCTGCCAACACCTGCGGTTCTTACAATGCAGCCCATACCTTTAGGTGTTTCTACATCACGCATTGCTTGACGTAAATGTTCACGTTCTTCACCTTCAATGCGACGAGAAATTCCACCAGCACGAGGGTTATTTGGCATCAATACTAAGTAACAACCCGCTAAACTAATAAAGGTTGTTAATGCGGCGCCTTTATTGCCACGTTCTTCTTTGTCAATTTGAACAATAACTTCTTGCCCTTCTTTAATCACTTCTCTTATGTTGGGACGACCACGGAAATTTTTGTCAGTAAAATACTCACGTGAAATTTCTTTTAAAGGAAGGAAACCATGACGATCTGCACCATAATCAACAAATGCGGCTTCTAAACTGGGTTCTACTCGGGTGATTTTACCCTTGTGGATATTGGCCTTTTTTTGCTCACGACCAACTAATTCAATATCAAGGTCAAAAAGGTTTTGACCATCGACTAATGCAACTCGAACCTCTTCAGGTTGAGTTGCGTTGATTAACATTCTTTTCATTTTTTCTCTCTTTTGATCACAATTGGATCAAATTGCTAAATGACGAAAGTCGAGAGAGTAGAAAGGGAAGAAGGGTTATTAACTATAAAATCTAATTATATTATTCATTGATTCAAAAGACGTTAAAACTTTTTAAATCAATCAGTTACAACGTTCAACGCGTATAGTATTTGCGCGATGATTAAGTCATGTAAAATAAAAAAACGTTTAATTTCTGTCAGTTAAACTTTAAATCCACATGATACTTAAGGATTAGATTTATATCGTTACTAATTAGTAACTCATTGTAATAATTCGTATTCTTTCTATATAGTTAATGAGAAATTTATAGCCTCATTAATATTCAGTCTATTCTCTAAACGTCTTTCATCGACGTTGTATTTTCACAAATCTGGTACGTTTATAGGTATTAACTAGATCTGCACTTAATAAAATAATGTCGTTCAAATGAACTGACAAAGTTGAATTCTGTTTAACAAACTAAAATTGTTTGCTTATAGTGGCGCAATACTCTGTAAGATTATTTCCCAAACTTATCACTATTATTCAGTAAAAAGGAAAGGGGCGCTCTTCTGGTTCCATGTGATTAAGGGGGTACTCATTACAAATAGAGTCTTTTGTTTCTTCAACCGCTTAATCCGAGGACAAGTTATACTTAACTTGCTTCCAGCTAACGCACTATAGCAATTATACAATTTGACATCAATTTAATATCGATAAAACATGGATTTAAGCTATTTTTTCGTATCAATGTTTGATTAACAAAACAATTTAGCGCTATTTTTGCCTCAATGTTGTTTCAACAGGTGATATAACGCTAAAATAAGCTCATACATTCTTTCACCAAATAATATTATGGATTATCAACCTTTCATCAACAATCTTGATCAAAAGACGATTAATAATTTATCAACAGCGGTAGAAACAGGTCGTTGGGAAAATGGCGATAAGTTAACTCAAAAGCAATTAGATAGTGCAATGCAGGCAGTAATGCTTTGGAATGCTAAACACCAAACATCTAATAATGACGAACCTTTTAAAATCAATAAAAAAGGAGAGTTTAAAATAGGTAAGGGGGCTACATTAACTGAAACGCCACTAGAGTATAAAGAAATTGACGACAAAAATATCATATTTCAAACTAAATAAGAGATAGCTTTAACATTAATCATGCCTGTAATGAATCATAGGCAAATCACGTTGGAGAAACTACACGGCCGTTTGCTTTTCTCTAAACGCTAGTAGCTAAATTCT
>CAYZBK010000007.1:0-42912 GCA_964476655.1 uncultured Kangiella sp.
GATTTCCTTATCCCGAGTTGAGGTAAATACAATTAATTTCCTCTAAAAATTGCAATGAGTTAGTCTCACTTACAATTTTTGTTCCCCCAGTCTAAAAATTAATAAACCATAAGTGGTACTATAATAGGAACTCATCAACGTATAAAAGGTTTTTAAAATGTTAAAGTTTCAACATTATTTCGCGTATATCCCATTGGGGATTTTTTTGAGCGCCGTATCTTCATTTTGCTCTGCAGACATTTTGTCGGCAGAAATTAAATCAGGAAAATATTGTAGAACCGAGCTTGTAAAACGGTTAAAACTAGTTGAGAAAACAGCTCATCAGCCATTAAAAATAAAACCTTCTGGCAAGCTTTTAGCTTATGCAGCAAGTGGGGAATTAATGTGTCCGTGGGGATTACAACTCGATTTTAATGGTGACAAAAAAAATGATTGGGTTGGCTATTTAAAATTGGCAGATCAGTATCAGTTAGTTGCCTATACATCAAATACGCGTAATTATTTATTACAAGTCATTTCCAGCTCTAGTCAGCCACCAAAAAACAGTTACATTACTAGGCAATCAGTGGCGAGAATAAAAAATAAAAATAGAAACCAAAAGGTAGGTAAATATGTTTTGCTAGTCAATGATTTAACGGCAGATAGTATAATATACGCATGGAATGGCAAAAAATTTATTCGTTATTAAACACTAATCGCTTTCAATAATGATCTTTTTTTAACTCGGAATAAAGTTCCGAGTTAAAAATTTACACCAAAATGATATTTTTTACTAAGGGCAACTACTCGCGGATTCAGGCCAACAAGCATAAGCTCCCCAAGTTCTAGCCCCGGTATTGGTTAATGTAAGCGATTTTTTTCCTGCCATGCTTCCAATGGGTGTAGCTAACAAAGTATAACTACCTGTCGCTGGAGCAGTATTCGACAAAGTATAATAAGCGGTACCACCATCAACGGGCACTTGAGCTGAAAAAATAGTCGCAAGAGCTACGTTGTAATCAAAATTATTAGCTCTATAACGTTCATAAGATTGAGAAGCACTCATTAAAGCAGCCATGGCATCAGCCCGTTTAGCTTTAGTAACTTGCTCATCATAAGCAGGGTAAGCTATAGCCGTAATGATGCCAATGATTGCCACAACAATCATTAACTCAATTAATGTAAACGCTTTCATTCTAATGGTTTTTCTCTCCATTAACATAGATTTAATTTTCATCATTCTTTTCCTTTAAATTGAACCATTAGTTATTTTTTTTCCATTTAATTCCCATTATTCCCTTAGTTTGTGGCGGTAAAACACCAAAACCACACTCTGTACCAACGCATAAAGTAGGAGCACTTGGATCTTCTATAATCACTTGAGGTGCAGGTGCAATCCCTGCACTAACAAGATCAATATAACGATCATCTTCTGTTAAAAGCCCATCACCATTAGTATCAATATAAGGATTTCCATTTAAAATATTAACCGGATATATCCTTGAACCACCTGCAGCAGCTGTACAAACAGTATTAGAACCTGGGGGAATATAACTTGTAAATATAAGTGCGTTGTTAAAAGTAATTGAACGCTCAATAATTTTTTCACCGATTGATGCGCGCATTTTTAAATACCAACCTTTTTTATTCGCGGTATTATCATTTAGAATGTCAACCGCATCAGAAACTCCATTGCTATCACCATCCGTTAATGGAGTAACATTTTGCAAATCTAAAACAGACGCGTCCATATCATAAGTCCCCGATAATACCCCTTTATCTTTCAACACATAAAAATAATCACTCACTTGTTTATTTAATGGATGTGCTCTATAACCGGATCCCATTGCAACTGAAACAAAGGTATTTCCCACCTGCCTAATTAAAGCAATATCTGCAGAATAATAAAAACGTCGGTTATTTGCCACATCATTAACATCTTGTAAATGAGCAATTCGTCCACCTTTAATCGTTCCAGTAGTATTATCTACATCAAAACGAAAAACTTGCGCCTTCGTATCCGTAACATAAATATGATCAATTAATTTATCTTCGTTCATATCAAAAGATGAGACCTTCGAAGGAACCGAATTCATTGTTGAAATAGCCCCCGCAGAGCCGCCATGAGCTAACGCATCATTTTGAGCGTCCCATAATAAAGCCCCCGTTAAAGCATCAACAATGTATAAATTATTACCAACCGTATCAGTATTAGCACTTGTTCCTGCACTATCTTGAGTATCGTCATAACCACCACCAAAAATCATCACTAATTTTTTAGCATTAACACCACTCAAATTCATTTTTTTAATCGATGGTGTAGACCAAGTTTGACCTAAGTTTGGTAAAACCAGAGTCGCTGGAAGAGCATTACTAATTTGAAACATCAACTTTGGCGAATCTGGATTAGTAATATCAAGTGCATAATAACTATAGCCGCCTCGACGCTGACCAATATAAAGATAGGCTTTATCACCAGGGTCAACCGCACCATTACCATTAGCGTCATCTAAATATATGGTTGCAGCGCCATCTAAACCATAACTGTGCGTCGCAGATGCCGAGTTAGTCGCCATCGAATTTAATCGTGGTAATAAATCTTTAGGAACAAATGCCCAGCTTTCTGAGCCATCACTACTATCAAACGAATGTAAAAAGCCATGATTACTTCCCACATATATTCGGGTTGTTTTAAGTGCTCCTACCGCATCGTTATATTGCAAAACCGTTGGTTGCGAGTGAAGCGGATCACCCATGTCTTTTCGAGTTGGGGTAGAGCTTAACGAAGCAACATTGGTAGGATCATAGCTACTATCATTAATATCATAACCTTTAGTCCAGTACATTAAGTCATCTCGGCGTTGAGGTGTAACACCACCCAACATAGCGGCGGTCACCACAGAATTAGATTGAGTTAAAATATTACCAGAATTAGCCGCAAGATCATTACTGACTAAATTAGAATAGACCAAACGATTATTAGTTAATTGTTCAGCTGTGCCACCTTTTGATACATCATTACCGTCAACAATTGAAGTCCAAAAACTTTGTGCGGTGTCTTTAAATTCAGCATTCAAACTATCGGTCGCACGAATATTATTTGCATCTTTAATTTGACCGCCACTAAACTTATAACGTTTAACATTTCCAGGCCATGATTCTTTGGAATCCGGAGTAAATAATGAAAAATACCTCTCTTCGTTATGAGTCAACTGATTATATTGGTTTATCGTAACACCCGAGGTAACAAAAGTAGTATTAACATTGGCAATTGAATTAACAATGGTATTGAGGTCATCAATCAGTGTTTGCTTATCTTGAGGACTATAATGCCCACCGCCACCATTGCTAGCCATATTTTGCATTAAAACAGGATCAGCTCCAGCACCAAAACCAATCATATGCGTTGTTACCGATTGCTCACTCGTTAATGACGAATGATCATTTTCATGCATAAACGTTGCCATTTTAACCGCACACTCATCACCGCCAGAACAAGTATCGAGACCTGCTACACTTGTGCTCCAATTGCTATATGCTGTTTCCGTTGCCGTGGTATGAGAATTCAGCGCACCATCTGTTAAAAAGACAATATGACTTTTTTGACAGGAATCGGTAATAGGTGAAATATATTTTGGACTTCCTGTAATATACTCAGAGGCACATTCTGAAGCATCCAAATTAGCATCAGTACAATTTGAATTCGGCCTTACCACCGTTCCGCTGCTATCATAAGACAAAGGGTGACTAAGCCGATTTCTTCGATTACCAAGACGGGTTAAACCATGAGCCACCGCCTCACCTCGAAAATAATGTCCAGCTTCTTCATAGGTTCCACTAATTGGGGTTCCGCCACTCGCCACTAAACCTTGAACTGCGGCTCTTAAGTCATCTCGAATAGTCACTAAACCCGGTGTATAAACCCCAGAATAACCAATACGCAAACTTGTACCATTACTCAAATTTTCACGAGCTCTAATAATATGCCGACCATTTTGTCCACTTAGAATAAGTGCCAATTTATTTTGCGCGCTCCATCCCCCTTGATTAACAATTTCTTGCACAATAGCGCTTACATCAACTTGATAAACCCCATTGGTCACCCAATTATTCGGTATATTCCAAGGTACTATAGAGGTTTTAGGAGCTGCAATTAATCCCGTATAATTAGTTGGTGCCCAAATATTTGGCAATTTAACGCCTCTAATATTTGTTAGCGCTGTACCTTGGGAATTACGCTCTGCCGTCACAGATAAATAAGCGTAACTAATATTAGCGTTACGAGGTACGTTCACATTAGAAAAAGTCATACCCACCTTTTTTCTATAGTTATTTCCAGACCAACGTTTGTACAACCATAATCGTGGTGTTGAGCCACTTGTAGAATTATTTGGATTAACAATAAAATCATGATTGTTACTGGCGATTTGAGCAACCGTTTCAGTGGCAATACACTTTGAAGCGCCGGGGAGAAAAGCCGTTTGTGAATATTGAATTTTAATACGTGGAGCAAAAATACCTTCGGCCCCACTTGCTGCAACGCCTTCAGAGCTATAAGCGACTCTTGGTGAACCGGACAATTTTGACATTAATATAGTTATATCATTGTTTCCACACCAAGCCGGTCTGTTCGCAATTGATTGGACTATAGATGATATATCTGGAGAAGCATATTGCCCTCCATCTAGCCAAGGTGACATAGTCCACACGGTTGATGGCATTACTCGATTAATTCCCCTATTTTTTAGATCGTTTAAGGTACTCGTTAACACACTTGAAGAATCAACATTTTCTCCATAAATAATCACATCACCCACCCCTGATGAATCACCATCTGCGGTAAAAACAACACTGGCAGATAATATACTTGCACCTTGTGGAATATTTAAATTTTCAAACCTAAGCCCGATGACATCACTCGAATTAAGATCGAGGGTATTACTGACTAAAGAAACAGTTCCCGATCCATCTTCCGAAGCATCATTATTTCCAACCGTGACTTCATTACTAACCACCGGAGTAGCTGGTAAATCAATATCTAAAACAGGGTGGAGTATCGAACCAGGATGACCATTATTAAAACGCATTAAGCCGACATTAACGTTACTTAGGTTTTGCAATACATCATCCATAACGTCTTTAACAATGGTCATTCGTCTATTCGCAAAAGGCACACCACTGATACCATTAAGATCCCAATTCATACTGCCCGAGCTATCAATAATAAAAAGAATATTCGCCTTTGTCGGAGCCGCAGAGGTGGGTGGAGCAAAGAAAATTTCAGTATCATCGGCAAACACGGTTTGCAGTGTGGCAAAAAAATACATGCTAAAAAGAACTATGACCGATAAAAAACGTTTTGCTTTATTCATAATAAAAACCTCTTGCTCGGTTAAATAAACAGGCGTTTATTTAACGGCTAAAAACGATATAACTTTCATTAAAAAAATATTCTGACTGTATTAATTAGCGTCTATTAATCTTCAAGTAATCTCTTTAAAACTTTATAGTAGATAAACACTCAAATAAAATACTTAATTGACACAAGATGTTAATTCATAAGCCCATAAACTGCTTGATTCTGTTTTGTTTCCAACAACACCCGTTGCATCAATTTGAAAAACTCGACAACCAACTCCGCCGCCAATATTATCTAAAGAGAAACCTCCACAAGCCACTCGACTGCAGTTTTGAACAACTCTAGCGTCAAGTCTAGATTGAATAACACCTGAACGGTCACCATCCAAGAAAATACCGCCACAAACCACTCTGGCTCCCACTTGATCATAACAAGCATTTATTAAAGGCGCTGCCCTTAAGTTAAAAAGAAGATGCCCAGGCAATATTTTATCTCCAGTAAACGACTCAACAATAAATGCGCCAATGGCACTTTCTGAAGCATTAAAAGCTAAATTTTGAATATGAATGTTAGCCGCCATACGCTCTTGCATATTACTGCGCTTTGCGGCAGACAAACCAATTAAAGTCAGCGCCATTAATAGAATTAAGCTAACAAATAAAGCCGCACCTGATTGTTTGTGAGAAAAACTATCCAGTGATCTTTTTTGAACAATAATCATTAAAGGCCTCTTCTTAAACAATCAATCGCCATTTGAGGATTTCCAATCGTATTATAAATAGAATTAGGCATACTAATAGTCTGTTGAAAAAGTCGGTGAGCCAAGCGATCAGCAGTTGGCCAAGCGGTATCCAATAATTGATGCGTATCTACTTTAACCGCTGGACGAACATTTTTATCACTCGATAATAACAACGACACTCTCACTGAAACTAAAATCACACTATTTCCAGCGGCAACTGCATCCGTTTTTGTAATATATTGATTAACTACGGCATCTGGACAGGCGGTGTTCGTTTCAACCCCGTATAAAACTTGAAAGTTAGTGACTCCACTAATTAAAGGTTGAGCAGCGCCACCACCGTTACCTTGGCATAATAATTCATCACCATTAGCCCCACCGACATAAAACCGGTTTTCTATACGGCCATCAGCAACGAGCGCTCCGTTACAATCCCTGTTAGCGACTCCATCAATAACTGTGGCGTAAGCAATAGCAATGGAGTCTGTAAGACCATCGGATGAATTAGTTAAATTAATGGCATTTGGCGGGTCAAGGTTAAAATTATCAACCCAACCACCTTTTTGAATTTCATTTTCTAAAAGTATTAATGCAAAACGACCATTTTCTTGAATTTTTGCTAATTCTTCTTGCATAGAAAATGAGCGGTTTGAACCTGTGAATAATTGAATAACTCCAGCAATTAAGATAATCCCTAAGGTACCAGCGATCATCAGTTCAACAATCGTAAAACCTTTTTGTTTGATTGATAACAACTTGCCGTCTAGGTTTTTCATGGAATCAACTCCATCACAATACAGTTTCTGGTATTATCGCCAATAATGGCATCACAATTACTATTAACGTTAGTTTTTTGGCCTAAATCGCTTCGTGCTTTTGAAGCATCCCAATCAACCACAATAGACACTCGCATATTCGCTGAATTGAGCATTCTCACTTTTCCATCTGGCAGTGTTACTTGGGCAATTTCACAAAGATCCCATTTGTCAAAGCTCGATAAATCGGCCAGGTCATTAACACCATCAGAACAATCAAGGTGAGGCGCTGCACCAGAGTTGTTACGACAAAGGGCAGGAGCAAGAGCAGGAGGAGGAGCACAACCATAAGGGACATTGCTAATATAATTAGCTAAAAAAACGGCATGATTCATTGGGTTCCAAGGCACCATTTCAGCGGCTTTTCCAGAACGCATTCTTGATGCTAAATCTTCTGCAATAGAGGTGGCTTGAGAGTGAAAAAAACCTTCTTGATTGCTGGTTACACTAGCGACCTGCAAAGATGCAACCCCTAATAAACCAATACCCAATATTAGCGTAGTGACTAATATTTCGAGTAAAGAAACACCTTTTTGATATTTTGTAAAAAAAATACTCATGGAATTTTCACCACGCTGGTTGAACCCACAGGGGAAATAGTAATCGTACGCCCAGTTCCACGGCTATCCGTCAAGCTAAGAACCACGGCCGCTGAGCCAAAGGGGCGAAAACCGGAAGAGTTATAGATGACATCTGGAAAAGCCGCTGGAGCCCAAGTAATGCCCGTTTGCTCAGGCGCAAATTCTTTTAAAATTTGCTGTGCGACTGCTGGAGGCCCTGCTGAGGCGATGGTAGTAACCGCCCAACCATTGGCGGTATCAATTACTTTAATTTGAGTGCCTCGGTTAATCGCTTCTGATCGTGCGAAATTGTAAGCGCCTACAACTAGATTGGTGTTAGAAACAAGCCGTGCATCTTTTATTTGATTATCAAACGCTGGTAAAGCTAACCCAGCTAATATTCCAATAATTGCAATAGCAACAATTAATTCAAGTAAAGTAACGCCTTTACTACCTTTAATCATTTTATAAGTTTCTCTTTTAAAGGATTGAATAAACCAATCATTAGTTGGTCAAAAATGGCAGTTTTTAAATCAAAACATAATGAAAACGATCTACCGCTTGGAGTGTAATATCTTACAAATCACAAAAAGTTGCAATCAATGCCCGATAACAGCGTGATTTTAGGTGATAAATGGAAGTGTTTACAAAATAATTGTGACATCCATCACAATGATAATAGAGCCTTATTGAGGCTGTTACCTGTAAAAATTCATTCTGGTTTTAAATCTTATTCGAAAATAGAGGCTTTAACGCAACTCTACTTTAACGTAGCTCTATAGGAACAGCAAAAACCATATTTTCTGTATTTTCTGTCGGAAAATCATGCATTTCTCCTCCGGCTTGTTTTAAACAATCAAGCACTTCATCAACAAGTATTTGTGGTGCAGATGCGCCAGCGGTTACACCCACACTTTGAACACCTGCCAACCAGTCCAGTTGTATTTCTTTTGCATTATCAATTAAAAAAGCGCGACTACCTTGTTTTTCTGCCAACTCTTTTAATCGGTTAGAGTTTGAGCTATTTTGACTACCAACAACTAAAATGAGTGATGATGATGTTGCCAATTGCTTAACCGCATCTTGACGATTTTGGGTGGCATAACAAATGTCATCTTTTTTAGGACCTTGGATATTAGGGAATTTTTGTTTTAACGAGGCGATTAATCGAACGGTATCATCAACTGAAAGTGTTGTTTGAGTCATATAATGAAGCTTATTGGGATCTTTAACTTGTAATTTATTTATATCAAGCTCTGACTCAATTAAATACATTCCTCCTTTAACACTGGAATATTGTCCCATAGTGCCTTCAACTTCTGGATGCCCTTTGTGACCAATTAAAATACACTCTTCATCACGACGACTTCGTCTATTCACTTCCATATGGACTTTTGTTACCAACGGGCAAGTCGCATCAAATACCTTAAAATCTCTTTGTTTTGCTTCATTTTTAACGGCTTGTGAAACTCCGTGAGCACTGTAAATTAAAGTACTACCAACGGGAACTTGAGATAAGTCTTCAATAAAAATAGCGCCTTTTTCTTTTAGATCATCCACCACAAATTTATTATGTACGACTTCATGCTTAACATATATCGGCGCTCCAAAAATTTCTAACGCTCGATTCACTATTTCAATCGCTCTATCAACGCCGGCGCAAAAACCTCTAGGGTTTGCTAAAACAATTTTCATAATAATCTGTTTCCACCCATTTAAAAAACTTAGTTTTTAACGTCTTTGATTTCAATTTCGAAAATAATAGTTTCACCCGCTAATGGGTGATTAAAATCGACTTTAACTGATGCGCCTTCTACACTTCTTATAACACCTGGCACTTGCCCGCCATCTGGCTGGTCAAAAGCAATAATTGCACCTTGTTTTAATTCAATATCTTGGGGAAATTGACTCACATCCATAAAATGAATTTGGTCAGGGTCACTTATTCCAAAAGCATCTGGCGCTGGTAGTTCAAAAACCAAATTTTCACCCGATTGTTTATCAAATAAATAGTCCTCAAAAGCCGAGCTAAAACTCCCATCCCCCATCACCAACCAACTCGGTTTACCGCCGACCTTTGTACTATCGGCAATGCTACCGTCTTTTAATTTAATCGTAATGTCTGCGAGGACTCGGCTATGCTGGTTAATCAAAACGTCATTCATTGCTTTTTTCTTTTTTATTGGAAACTTGCTTTTTATTGGTCTCATTTTCCTGAGGATTAAAAAAGTTATCAAACAACATCATTAAGGCTCCTAACAAAATCACTGAATCTGCAATATTGAACGCTGGAAAATGATAACCGCCATAATACCAATCGATAAAGTCGACAACTTTTTCCAAGGTCACTCGATCATACAAATTTCCCATCGCGCCAGCTAAAATCAAACAAAGTGCAATACTAAGCCATTTATTTTTTGCTGGTAGTGTATACAACCAATACAATAAACCTAAGCTAACAACGGTTGAAATGGTAGCAAAAAAATAGACTTGCCAACCCGGTTGGTTAGCAAACAATGAAAATGCCGCACCTTTATTGTAAACCAAGATAAAATTGAAAAAAGGCATCACTTCAAAACGTTCTCCCAAAAACAAATGTGATACTGCGTATTGTTTTGTCCACTGATCAAAAATAAAAAAGATGACCATGATCCATAACCATCGCAGACCGGTTTGTCTCCAAGGTGTTTTAAAAGAAATGTTAGGCATAATGACGTAACTCTCCTTGACCATCAACATTTTCCACACAACGACCACAAAGCTCTGGGTGCTTTTGCTCAATACCTACATCTGCTCGGCGATGCCAGCATCGATCACATTTTTTTTGCGCTGAAGCGCTAACGGTTAATCCAAGTCCATCTATCTCGGAACTCTCACCACCGTCTCCTTTAACCACTTTTGCTTGTGATGTAATTAACACAAAACGTAATTCATCGGCTAGCTTTTCTAAGCATTCTGCAATTTCATCGTTGGCATATAAAACCACTTCAGCTTCAAGGGAAGAGCCAATCCCGCTAGATTTTCGCATGGCTTCAATTTGACGGTTTACTTCGTTTTTAACTTTTGCAATAAGTTGCCAGTCCGATTGCGAAATTTTTGCATCGACATCATTTGCAAACAAACCGTCATACCACGTTTGCCAAAAGATACTGTTATCATCATTGCCTGGAATATGTGGCCATAACTCTTGAGCGGTGAATGACATCACAGGCATAAACCAACGAACCACGGCTTGCATAATGTGATAAATCGCTGTTTGACATGATTTGTGAGCGAGAGAACCCGCTTTAGCGGTATATTGACGATCTTTAATAATGTCTAAATAAAAACTCCCCATGTCCATTGCACAAAAGTGATGCATTGTTTGAGTGGCAATAAGGAAATTATAATCAGTATATGCTGTGACTAAATCCTGTTGCGTTTTAAATGCGCAATCCACTGCCCAACGATCTAATGGCAACATATCTTTGGCATCAACAATATCCGTTTTAGGATCAAAACCATTTAAATTAGATAATAAAAAACGCGCTGTATTTCGAAGCCGTCGATAAGTATCTGCGGTTCTTTTTAGTATTTCATCAGATGCTGTGATTTCTGAGCGGTAATCCGTTGAGCCAACCCAAAGGCGCAAAATATCTGCACCATATTTATTAATCACGGTCATGGGGGCAACCACATTACCTTCTGACTTAGACATCTTTTTACCTTTAGCATCAACCACAAAACCATGAGTCAAAACTTCTTTATAAGGCGCATGTCCATTAATTGCTAAGCCGGTTAATAAAGACGATTGAAACCAACCTCGATGTTGATCAGAACCTTCTAAATAAAGATCCGCAGGTTCAACCAATTCTTCTCTACGATTTAATACGCACTGATGAGTAACGCCAGAATCAAACCAAACATCTAAAGTATCATTCACTTTAATATAATTTTCAGCTTGCTCACCAATTAACTCTGCCAAATCTAAATCAAACCAAGCTTGAATACCCTTTTTTTCAACCAGTACAGCAACTTTTTCCATTAGAGTTGTTGTCTCAGGATGTAATTCGTCATTATCTTTATGCACCAACAAACACAATGGAACCCCCCACGTTCGCTGACGAGAGATACACCAATCAGGCCTGCCATCAACCATACCTTCAATTCGCGCTTGGCCCCAATCGGGTATCCATTTGACATCCTTAATCGTATTGAGAGCTTGTTCGCGTAAGCCATTTTTATCCATTGAAATAAACCACTGAGGCGTCGCTCTATAAATTAGCGGTGTTTTGGTACGCCAGCAATGTGGAAAACTGTGCTTAAATTTTTCTTTTCTTAATAAACGTCCAGCATTAGCTAATAATTCGCAGACTGGCTCATCAACTTTATAAACATGCTGACCGGCAAAGTGTTCCGTTTTTTCAGAATAAACCCCACCCGCATTAACCAAATTTAAGGTTTCAATACCGTACTGTCTTGCCACTGTAAAATCTTCTACGCCATGATCTGGTGCCGTATGCACTAATCCAGTACCGGCATCGGTGGTCACATGCTCACCCAATAATACTGGCACATCTTTAGCCAAATAAGGATGCCGACAAATAAGGTTTTCTAACTGTTGCCCTTGACATAAACCAACCACTTTATAATCTTCAATGCCATAACGGCTCATCACTTGATTAACCATTTCAGCAGCCAAAACGATTCTTTCTTTACCTACACCAAAACGTTCGTCATGTTCTGTCGCCGCATCAATTTCAACTAAAGCATATTCCAAATCACCACTCACTGAAATTGCTTGAGAGGCAGGAATTGTCCAAGGTGTTGTTGTCCAAATAACCAAAGAAACATTTCCGTTCCCTAAATCACCGGCTGTCGCTTTGAACTTTTCTAATAAATCATTTTCATTTGCAGGTGAATAACGAACATCGATAGAAATAGACGTTTTATCTTGATACTCAACTTCTGCTTCAGCGAGTGCAGAGCCTCCGACAACGCTCCAATAAACAGGTTTGAAACCTTTGTGAAGGTGACCGTTGTCAACAATTTTTGATAACGAACGAATAATATCCGCTTCAAATTGAAAATCCATTGAAAGGTAAGGTTTATCCCATTCTGCAAAAACACCTAAACGAACAAAATCTTTCTTTTGTCCTTCAACTTGTTTACTTGCATATTCACGGCATTTTTGTCGAAATTCATCAAATGGAACTTTAGCGCCCGCTTTACCAATTTTCTTTTCTACCCGGTGCTCAATGGGTAAACCATGGCAATCCCAGCCAGGAACATAAGGAGCATCAAAGCCCGATAGCGTTTTACTTTTAATTACAATATCTTTTAATATTTTATTAATTGCATGTCCAATATGAATGTCTCCATTGGCATAAGGAGGGCCATCATGTAAAACAAATTTTGGTCGGCCTGCACAATTATCACGAATTTGTTGATACAAACCATCTTTAACCCATTTGGCTAACATTTTAGGTTCGTTTTGTGCCAAATTGCCACGCATTGGAAACAACGTTTCTGGTAAATTTAAAGTCGGTTTATAATCAGTCATTTTGTAATATTCTCATTGTTTCTGTATTTCATTATGATTCAATAATTTTAATGTTCTATTTATTTTGTTGAAAGCTCTTCTATCAATTTTTCAGCCTGTTTAATATCTTGCTTAATTTGCTGAGTTAATAATTCAATATTACTAAACTTTTTTTCATCTCGTAAAAAGGCATAAAACGTGATAGTTAACTTTTTACCATACAAGTCAGGGCTAACATTCAACAAGTGTGTTTCTAAATTAAAATAACCGCCACCAACCGTAGGTCTCAAACCGCAATTAGCTACGCCCCAGCTGTCCTTTTGGCGACACTGTTGACTCCAGTTATCCTGTTGAGGATTGTCGCCTTGTTTATCATCTGCTTTATCATCCCAAGAAGCTTTTACCAAATAGACTCCCGACAAAGGTAATTTTTTATGATTCAAAAGCAAATTAGCGGTGGCAAAGCCTAAGGTACGACCAAGCTGTTTTCCATAACCCACTTTACCTTCCATTGAGTATTTTCGAGCTAATAATTTTTCAACTAAGTCAAAATTATTCTCAAACAGCGCATTTCGCACCAATGTGCTACTAACTCTATGAACGGCATGCGCTAATTCATCGGTATTTACAACCACACTCGATGTTGGCTCAACAGTATAATACCCTTTGCCTTTAATGCTTAATAACTGGTAGTTACCTTGTCGTTGATAGCCAAAGTGAAAATCATCTCCAACCACCAAATGCTTAACTTTCAATTTTTTGATAAGTACTTGTTGAATAAAGTCTTCCGCTTTCATTTGAGAAAAAGAATGATTAAATTTCAAGACTAATAGTTTATCGATACCCAATTTTTTGAGTTGACGATATTTTTCTGCAAAACGAGTAATACGAACAGGGCAATTATCACCCATAAAAACTTCTTTAGGATGTGGTTCAAACAAAATTACACAGGATTGAAAACCTGACTCTTTTGCTTGCTCAATAACTCGCCTAATAATCGCTTGATGACCTAAATGCACACCATCAAAATTGCCAATTGTCGCCACACAATTAGATATTTGCTTGTTAAGGTTGATCAGCCCACGGATCAGCTGCATAGATGCCCTTATATATCCTAAATGAATGAACCCGAAAGCGCCGAATTATAGCTTAGCGGAGCTAATGATGATAGGGCTATCTAGCAGAAGAATAATCGAATATTTTCAGCTCGCTACGGAACCCATTTTACGATTAGAAAATAAAAATGATTGCCAACTAACCATGCTTTAAATCCTTTCCCCTTACTCCTACCAGAAACATCGCAAGAACATAAACCACAATAGAGCCAACGACTAAAACAAGCATATTTTGTATTCGTTCCCAAGTTTGCCAATCTTGCCACAGCTTAATTTCAGCCATTTGAAATCCAATAAAGCTAAACAAAGCAACATTGCCTACAAATAATTGTAAAAACCATAATTTCCAACGTCCATCAGGCTTAAAGATATGATTACGATATAAGGCAAAAAATAAAAGACTGGCATTCAGTAAGGCAGAAATTGTTGTCGCTAATGCCAAACCAACGTGCGCCAGTGGGAAAAATAAAATAATATTAAAAATGATGTTTACAACCATCGCAATAATACCTATTTTTACCGGTGTTTTAGTATCTTGTCGCGCGAAAAAACCAGGAGCTAGAACTTTTACTAACATAAAACCAATCAATCCTATGATATAAGCTTTTAAACTTAATGAAGCTTGGTAGGCATCATTCAAATCAAACTCGCCTCGTTGAAAAACCGTCAGTAAAATAGGTTCTGCCATAACAAATAATCCTACAGCGGCAGGTATTCCTATCAAAAAAACAAGCCTTAATCCCCAATTTAAGGTTTTGTTAAAGTCGGCAGTTTCATTTTTTGCATGTTGGCGAGACAGTGAGGGTAAAATGACTGTCGCAATAGCTATGGCAAAAATACCTAACGGAAACTCAAGCATTCGATCTGAATAATAAAGCCAAGTAATGCTTCCATCTTCAGCTAAAAACGAAGCAATAACCGTATCTAACAACAAGTTAATTTGCGCAACAGAAACACCAAACATCGCGGGGCCCATTAAAACTAAAATACGTCTCACTCCCGGAGAGTTCCAGGCCCAACTTGGTTTAACTAACAACCCCTCCCGCCACAAAAAAGGAAGTTGAAAAGCCAATTGAATAATACCCGCTATAAAAATCCCCCAAGCAAAGGCTGTAGCAATTGTTTCAGGTAAATTAGGTGAAACAATAATTGCGGCAGTAATCATAGAGATGTTTAAAAAGACTGGTGTAAAGGCCGGAGCGGCAAAACGCCCAACACTGTTTAAAACAGAGCCGCTAAAAGCCGTTAGTGAAATAAATAGAATATAAGGAAATGTGATTTTAAGCAGCCAAGAAGCAAGTTCAAATTTTCTAGAACCTTCATCAAAACCTGGGCCAAATATGGAGACTAAAACGGGAGAACCTAATACTCCAACAAAAGTAACAAGTAATAAAATTAATCCTAAAGTGCCTGAGGTTTCGGCTATCAGTCTTTTGACATCATTGAGTGTTTTATTGGTTTGGTATTCTGATAGTACGGGGACAAAGGCTTGTGAAAAAGCACCTTCTGCGAATAATCGTCTTAAAAAATTAGGTATTTTTTGAGCGACAATAAAAACGTCTGAAACCCAAGTAGCACCCAGCAAATCTGCCATAATAATATCTCGTGCCAAACCCAAAATGCGCGAAATAAAAGTCATACTGCTAACAATAATGCCCGACTTTAGTAACTGTTTGCTCATTAAACCCTCGTTTAAAGCTTTACCTTGTTTTAAATTTATCAACTATTCAAGGTGAAAAAACGTTTTAGAAAAAGACCCCGTAGGTTAGCTATTTCATGATGTTGCGTCAATTAGAGTTTGCCTAAAAAGCACTTTATTGTTCGCACTAATAGCAATAACTGGTTTAACGCCAAAAAATAATTCTCTATAAAATGAGAAATAACAAGCTAACCCTTGATATCAAAGATAAAAGGATGTATATTCTCGCACCTAATTTTAGAGCTGTATTCAGACTTATATTTAACTAATCATTTTGGAGTAAAGCCTTGGCTAATATCAAATCCGCAAAAAAGCGTGCTCGTCAGGCTGAAGGCCGTCGTCAGCATAATGCAAGTCGTCGTTCAATGATGCGCACATTTATGAAGAAAGTTATTGCTGCAATTGCTTCGGGCAATAAAGAGTCAGCAGTTGCTGCTTATAATGATGCTGTTCCTATTCTTGATGTTGCTGCACAAAAAGGCTTAATTCATAGCAACAAAGCCGCTCGTCATAAAAGCCGTTTAAATGCACAAATTAAGGCTATGGCATAAGAAACTCACTTTCTTATTTCACAGTTCATAAAAAAA
The DNA here is from genome assembly GCA_964476655.1 of uncultured Kangiella sp. Lineage (GTDB taxonomy): Bacteria > Pseudomonadota > Gammaproteobacteria > Enterobacterales > Kangiellaceae. The sequence goes on from CAYZBK010000007.1 coordinate 16,378, forward strand.
CCGCATTCGTTGCGGTTTTTTTATGGACGCTTAATTAAAATAATTAAGCTCTATTTATATTTATTCCGTAGTTGGCTTTAATTCGCTCCGTTATCTTCTTGAATTATTTCATTATCATCACTTGCTCTTTCTATGCTTTCTAAAATATCAAAACACAATTGTTTAGTACCTGTGCCATCCATTCCAGATATAACGTAATGCGGGCCTTGCCAATCTAAAGCTTCAAGTATGGCTTCTTTTTTTGCCGTCATTTCATCGGCAGTTAACAAATCACACTTATTAAAAACTAACCAAACTTCTTTATTAGCTAATGGTTTTTCATATTCATCAGAATACTTTTGTAATTCATGAGTAATTGTTTTGATATTTTCAAGCGGATCTGATTCGTCAAAAGGATTAAGATCAACTAAATGCAATAATAATTTAGTTCGACTTAAATGCTTTAAAAACCTAATCCCTAAACCTGCACCTTCTGCAGCACCTTCAATAACACCGGGTATATCAGCAATAACAAAACTTTTATACGGTAATGGTGCAACAACCCCCAAATTAGGGATTAACGTTGTGAACGGATAATCTGCAACTTTTGGCTTTGCGGAAGAAACACTTCGAATAAAGGTCGATTTTCCTGCATTTGGCAGCCCTAACAAGCCCACATCGGCTAAAACATTCAATTCTAGCTTAAGCTCTCTAAAGTCTCCATCACTGCCGTGAGAGGTCTGTCTTGGCGCACGATTAACACTACTTTTAAAGCGCGCATTACCTAAACCGTGAAAGCCGCCTTTTGCCACTAAAACTCTTTCACCGATTTTTTCTAAATCACCAATCACTTCATTAGTTTCAACATTGACTATTTTTGTACCAACAGGAACCCGTAACTCTAAATCTTTACCCCTTGCCCCAGTACAATTGCGAGGCGTGCCTTTAGTTCCATTCTCTGCGCCATAAAAACGTACAAAACGAAAATCAACCAGCGTATTAAGTTCTGAGTCTGCAACTAAATAAACACAGCCACCATCACCGCCATCACCGCCATCGGGTCCACCTTTGGGCACATATTTTTCCCGACGAAAACTACACATGCCGCTACCGCCATTACCACCTTTAACTTTAATTTTGACTTCATCGACAAACTTCATATAAAAACCTTTAAACAAAAAAAGCCCCGATGATTATCGGAGCTTTTTATTCTTAGACCAGTCGGGTTATTAATATCGGTTTATAACCGCACAAATAACACTCACAGCAATCTTAGTGAACTAAAATGCTCACTGTTTTACGATTGGCTTGACCTTTTACTTCAAATTTCACTTCACCATCCGCTTTTGCAAATAATGTGTGATCACGTCCGATCCCAACATTAGTACCTGGATGAAAACGAGTGCCACGTTGACGAACAATAATGCTACCTGCAGAAACAGATTCGCCACCAAAACGTTTAACGCCTAAACGTTTACTTTCTGAATCGCGTCCGTTACGAGTACTACCGCCAGCTTTCTTATGTGCCATTTTATCTCTCCAAAAACTTGTAACTAAAGAGTTACCAAGTCAATCTATTATTATTGACTAATACTTGTGATTTTAACTTCTGTAAACCATTGACGATGGCCCATTTGCTTACGGCTATGTTTACGACGTTGGAATTTGATGATCTTAATTTTTTTACCACGACCTTGCTCAACGATTTCGCCAGAAACCTTTGCTTTGTCAAGATAAGGAGCACCTAAAGCTAATTCTTCACCTTCACCAACCATTAAGATTTTATCAAAATCAACTGTTGCACCTTTTTCTAGGTCAATTTTCTCTAGGCGAACAACTTGCCCTTCTTTTACTCGGTGTTGTTTACCACCACTTTGAATCACCGCGTACATAGCGACACTCTCTCCGTCAATATTCGTTGATATAATCAACAACGAATTGGTTTTTTAATCTATTCAAGACCCCAGCAAAATTGCTCGTAATCCTGTAATTTAGGGCGCGCATTTTAAGCCATTCCCTCTCAGCTAGCAAGCATAAATGCTTTAAAAAGCACTTTTTCTTCAACTAATTAATTTCAAGGGTAAATAATCGAGTTTTCTCTTGACCCAAAGCGCCTCAAACAATAGCATTCTGGAATTATATGATTGCTTGATAATAATGTCTAAAAAACAATTTATGAAGTAATATTTTTTTACCGAGTTATTTCTCTTGTCTGATATAAATACAATTACAAAACTGGTTGAAAATGATTTTTCTGCCACCAACCAAGTGATTATTGAGCAATTGCGCTCTGATGTTGCTTTGGTCAATCAATTGGGCCATTACATTGTTGCTGCTGGTGGTAAAAGACTTCGCCCCTTGCTGGTATTAATGGTCGCCAATGCTTTTGGCTATAAAGGTACAAAACACCACCAAACAGCGGCTATTGTTGAATTTATTCATACAGCCACCTTATTACATGACGATGTTGTTGATGAAAGTGACCGTCGTCGAGGACGTGAAACTGCCAATGCACTTTTTGGCAACGCGGCGAGTGTGCTCGTTGGTGATTTTCTTTATTCTCGCTCATTTCAAATGATGGTCGCTATCGATAAAATGACGATTATGGACATTTTGTCTGATACCACCAACCAAATAGCTGAAGGTGAAGTATTACAATTAATGAATTGTAATGACCCCGATGCCACTGAAGAAAGTTATTTTAAAGTTATCAAACACAAAACCGCCATATTATTTGCTGCCGCCTGCCAATTAGGAGCCATTATTGCGGACAAACAATCCTTATCCGAATCTATGCATCATTACGGATTGCATTTAGGTTTAGCTTTTCAATTAATGGATGATGCTTTAGATTACACCGCAGATAGTGATGAGCTGGGCAAAAATGTTGGTGATGATCTTGCTGAAGGAAAACCAACACTGCCACTTTTGCACGCAATGAGAAATGCATCGGCAAAAGATGCTCAATTAATCAAAACATGCATAAAAGAAGGTGGTTTAGATCATTTAGATAAAGTGCAATCAATCATAAAAGAAACTCAATCAATTGAATATACGTTAGAAAAAGCACAACAACATGTTGAGTTAGCAAAACAACATCTGGTGAATATGCCAGCTAATTCATATACCCGTGCATTATATGAATTAGCGGAACTAGCCGTTAAACGAAGTTTTTAGCTGATTGCTACAAAAAATTGCTTCTCAATAGTTAACTGCGTTCAGTAACTTCTAATAAATGGTAACCAAATTGAGTTTTAACGGGACCATGGACAACGCCCACTTCTTCATTAAAACAAACGGAATCAAACTCAGGAACCATGGCACCAGGTCCAAATGATCCAAGATCTCCACCACTACTCCCCGATGGACAAGAAGAATGTTGCTTAGCAACGTCAGCAAAATCGCTTCCGTTATTAATTTGATCTTTTAATTCGTTACATTTTTCTTCAGTATCAACCAAAATGTGTCGCGCTGTGGCAGTAGCCATAATTATTCTCCAAAAATTATTAATCTCATTTGGGCATATTATACCCGTTCCATCTCAATATGCATTGCTTAAATATTTCACCTAGTTGGTTTATTTTAAGCTTGGTTTCTTTTAAGCTAGACATAGATAAAAACATCAACAATAATAAACATTCCTAATTAGTGCTAATGTAGTTGAGTTAAATCATTGAAAGAAGACCTTATTATCTCTTGTCCAACCTGTAAAAAAAGTCAGCGCTGGAATGACTGTGACGAGCACAAACCTTTTTGCTCAAAACGTTGTCAATTAATTGATCTCGGTGAATGGGCTAATGAAAGTCATGCTATTGCAGGTGAGCAAGTATTAATTTCTGAGGATGAAACTAATTCATTTTAAGCGTTAGTATTACGAGCAAAGTAGCCATTTTGCTTTCTAAAATAATCCGTATAAACATTACGGATATGTACGGTTTCATCATCCATGCCACGAGGGACGTCTTTAAAATTTATAACACTAAGTTCTTTCAAAAGCATCTAACCTGTTTTTATACCCATCATCATTAAATGATTTTATGACGAACTATTTTTATTAATAGTCAATTGCTCAATAATTAGTTGCAACGTTTCGATATTTCTAAACTCGTTAATATCTAATTTAAATACGGCATGAATATAATCATCTTCTTGAACTTGCAATTTTTGGTCGAAGAAAAAACAAATGGCATCTAACATTAGATCGCCTTTTTTAAGTACGAGTTTTAAATGCTTTTCGCCAACAATTCTATGGTTAACAATTTGAAACTCATCGTCAAAACTAGGTTCAGGAAAACCTTGCCCCCAAGGACCATTTGACCTTATTTGCCGTGCAAAGTTTATAGTTAAATTTTCCTCATCTATTCCAGCATCTGTCATAATTTCATCAACAATTTCAGCGCCCGCTAAAATCGCAGTAGTACATTCAGAAAATTGTTGCTCAAAAAATTGTAAATCTTTTTCTTTTAAGGTTAAACCTGCAGCCATAGCATGACCGCCAAATTTTTCTATTAAATCTGGATTTTTGCTATCCACTAATGCAAGCACATCTCTAACATGCACACCGGCAACGGATCGTGCAGATCCTTTTATTTTAGCAAGACCATCACCTTCATCTTTAGCAAAAACAATTACAGGGCGATTTATTTTTTCTTTCACTCGAGACGCCAATATGCCTATAACACCTTGATGCCAATTAGGCTGGTATAAACACAAAGCATTGGGCCTATTTTTTTCAATGTTTTTTTCATTGTCGTGTGAAAACAATTGATTTAAGACTTGGTTGGCTTGCTCTGACATACCTTGTTCTATTTCACGTCTTTTACGATTTAATGAGTCGAGTTGCTGTGCAATTTTTTCCGCTTCTATTTCACTACTAGCTAATAAACAATTGATACCTATCGACATATCTTCTAAGCGTCCTGCGGCGTTTAATCGAGGGCCAATAGCAAAACCGAGATCCGAAGCTTGGCATTGATTAATATTTTTTCTTGCTACTTTTAATAAAGCTTTAATGCCAAAACAAGACTGCCCTGAACGAATTCGTTTTAAACCTTGCTCAACTAAAATACGATTGTTTTTATCAAGAGCTACTACATCAGCAACGGTTCCTAAAGCAACCAAATCTAAAAGCTCCGACAAATTAGGTTCTGCAATATCATGTTCTATAAACCAATTTTGACTTCTCATTAAACTTCGTAATGCCAGCATTAAATAAAATGCTACACCAACGCCTGCTAAGTTTTTACTCGGAAAGTCATCCTCGGATTGATTGGGATTCACTATAGAAACAGCAGAAGGCAAAGTTTCAGCCGGTAAATGATGATCCGTAATAAGAACCGCCATCCCTAACTCATTGGCTTTATCAACACCTTCGTGATTTGCAATACCATTATCAACAGTAATAATTAAATCAGGTTTTGTTAATGCTGCATGTTCAACCAACTTAACAGATAATCCGTAACCATATTGAAACCGATCGGGCACTAAAAAACTGACGTGCTTTGCGCCGAGAGCTGTTAAGGCTTTGATCATTAGCGCGGTACTCGTTGCACCATCCGCATCAAAGTCACCGACAATTAATATTTTTTTATTGCCCCGCAAAGCGGTAAATATTATTTCACTGGCTATATCAGTATTAAGTAATAAATGTGGTGATAATAATTCGGACAATCGGTAATCAAGATCTTTTTCACTCTGAATACCTCTTGATAGAAAAATATGCTGTAATTTTATTGGATATTTATTTTCATCAAACCCATCAATATTTTTGAATGTTTTTGAATGTTTATCTCTATGTTTTATAGTTTTTTCTATCAAGAGTTTTTACCTAATAGCATTAAGACTAAATGTTTGATTTTAGTATATAAGTAATTTGTTTGATTAATCACCATTAACTTATCTTGACAAATAAATTGAATATTTTTAACTTTATTTTTTTTAGCTTGAGCAATGGCATATTTTATAATTAAATTTTCATTGGAACATTCTTTTTCAGTTAATATTAAAAGTGTATTATTATTTTCTTGTGCATTAATTTTATAATGATGCTTCATAAAATCTTCGCATGATAATCCTAGCTGCTGACAAAAATCATCTAACAAAGGATCGGAGCAAAAAACCAATAGGTTTTTACGGCTAAGTTTTTGCTCTCTTAAATTCAATTTGTTCGATGTATCTCCCCAAAAATGAACATTAACAATCATTTCAGCCGCACAAGAAGATAAACCTTGATAATCCATCATTTGTTTAATTAGCATTTGTATTTCAGTGGCTAATTTATCCCAAAACACTCCATTTTTACCATCATATGAAAATCCGAATCGATCTTTGCCAATATATTCTTCAAAACTTGTTTGATTTAAATAAAGTTCTTTTTTATTGCTATATAACCACTTGTTATTATCTAACAGATAAAAACACTCATCGTCGCCCATTAATTTTTGGTTAATTTGAGCAATGATTTTTATGACTTCATCTTTGGTAAAATTAAGTTGTTGTTGTCCCCATAAGTATGCTCCACGATGTGTCATTTGCATCATAACGGGGTCGCAACAAACCACGGTGTTAATTTTTTTATCGATATTAAATTGATTAGCTCTCAACCTATCCCAAGGAATTATATTTTCCGAAAAGCCGATTTGTTGGCAAAATTCATATTGCCAATCGTTTATTAATGCGCGTGCACTTAAAATGTCCTTAAATTCAACCATTGCTTCATTTGATAAAAGTTGTTGGCTAGTATAATCAGGGAAGAAAAAGCTAAGAGTTGATTCGGAACTCATTATTAAAACCTAAAGATGACTGAAACATATAATTGTAAAGCAACATTCTACCTTAATTTTTGTTAAATAGAACTTTAGCGTTATAATTCGATCATCATTCAAAGAGTCGAAAAAAATATGTTACTTCAAAAAGAAGACGCTGACGTAAAAGTCATTATCAAAGCTTATAAGCCGGGATGTATTAGCCTTAATATTGGCGAGTTTAAACAATCCATATTGCTAATCAATGGGGAAAAAAAAGAGTTTAACGCTGCCGAAAACTTCGAACGCCTTTCCTTCGAGCACTTAACGGAATATTTGAAGGATAAACCTGAAATTTTAATTATTGGAACCGGAGAAAAACATCAAATGCTTTCTCCAGCAATGACTCAAAAAATAAACAATCTAGGTATTGCCGTTGAAGCGATGGCAAGCAGACAAGCATGCCATACCTACCAAGTTTTAGCCTACGAACAAAGAACAGTACACGCTTTAATTTTTGCCTAGTTGCTAGCTAATTGCCTTGTTACTGGATCACTGAATATTCACTTTCGACTCAGAAACATTACGCTAATTATTTGCTTGTACTTTGTTGTTGAATTTTTTTATTTTTCAGATAATGATGAAGATCGTTATAGGGCATGTAACCCGAAAGCAACTCACCATCCGATAAAATTAAAGCAGGCGTCCCAGTTAAACCCAATTGACGTGTCATTTGATATTGTGATGCGATGGGGTTTGTGCAGCTTTTTGGACTGAATTGTCGTCTTAATTTTGCATTATTCATGGCTAACTGACGATCATCTGCACACCAAATTGATACCAACTTATCGTAAGCAGAAGAACCAACTCCCGCACGAGGAAATGCAATATACCTTACAGTAACCCCTAACTCATTAAGCTTAGGCACTTCCTTATGTAGCTTTCTACAAAAACCACAATCAACATCGGTAAAAACGGTAATAGAATGCTTTTCTTCTGGCGCCTTAAAAACAACCATATCGCTTTCACTAATAGATGCAATAGCCTCCGCCCTTTCAGGGTTTAATTCTGATGCTTTAGATTGAAGAGCAATCTCAGTGTAATTGACGGGTTGATCTTCGGATAGCCCCAATAAAATTCCGGTAAACATGAATTTTCCATCACTCGAGATATAAAGCACTTTACCACCATAAAAAGCTTGATAAACACCTTCTTTTGGACTCATTTCAACACTGGATATTTTGATCCCTTCTAGTTTTGTTTCTAATAAATGTTTAATCGCTTCTGGAGTTAGCTCGGTTTTTGTTGAGACGATCTCATTTTTTATTTTTAGCTCATCATCTTCAGCTCCAAAAAATAGAAAGGCTTGAGCCGAAAAGGCAAAAGACAATAAAACAACAAGACTCAGCTGAGCTAGGCGGAATGATTTCATTGAGGGTGCTCCTTTAAAAAAGCATCAATTAATATAGAATGTAAGGTTAGTAGCATGTAATAGCCGCATTATGAACTGATTTGACCAATTTAACCATAACAGGTTCACATTGCCTTAGACAAACGGCTTAAACGAGTAGACCAATCACAAAGTATCTTAAACACTAGCCTCTAGGGTGATGAGTTGCATGTAATAATTGTAATCGCTCTTTGGCTATATGAGTGTATATTTGCGTAGTAGATAAGTCACTATGCCCCAATAACAATTGCAAAGTTCTTAAATCCGCACCATGAGCTAACAAATGCGTCGCAAATGCATGCCTTAATGTGTGAGGTGAAAAACTGCTTTTAATACTTAAAAATTGAGCATAGTACTTTAGTCGATACCAAAAAGTTTGACGCGTCATTTTTTGTCCTCGGCTAGAAACAAATAAATAATCACTCGTTTTTTGGCCAAGATAAAGCGCTCTTGTCGTTTTAAGATAGTTTTCAATCGAGGCTAATGCAATATCACCAAAAGGCACTAACCGCTCCTTACTTCCTTTACCTAAAACACGAACAACTCCTTGCTGTAGGCTTAAATGAGACATTTGAATACTAATCAATTCACTCACACGCAAACCACTGGCATACATTAATTCGATCATCGCTATGTCTCTAATACCGATGTCCGTGGTTAAATCAGGTGCATCCAATAATTGCTCAATATCACTCTCTGATAAAACTTTAGGTAATGGTTGGCTCAGTTTAGGTGCTGAAATTTTTGCCGTTGGATCATACGACATCAAATTTGCTTCTATGGCATAAGAATAGAACCGTCTCATCGTTGAAATTAATCTTGCAGCAGAACGTTTTGAATAATTTTTCTTAAAACGCCATGAGAGGTAGTTTTTAAGGACTTCTTCATCAACCATCAACAATGTTAGCTGTTGAGTGCTTAGCCACTGTGCGAGCTGTTTAAGGTCCGCTTGATAACTGCTTAAGGTGTTTTGACTTAATCCATCATGCATCCATAAATGATCAGAAAATAAGTCTATTTGTTGCTCATCACATGGTGAAATATCAGACAACATGATTCAATACCATCCTAATAAATAACAGTTTGAGTCGGGCATTCGAAAATCAAAAGGTAATGCCTTCATGTTTTAATAGCTTTTCTTTAATTGATAATAACAAGCCTGATTTTTCCCCTGAATAGCCACCAATACCCGTTGCAGCAACAACTCGATGACAAGGAACTATGATTGGTAAAGGATTATTACGACAAGCAGTTCCAACGGCTTGGGCGCAGCTGCCAACAGAATTTGCAAGTTGTCCGTAAGTTAATACATCGCCAGACAAAATATTCGATAATACTGACCACACTTTTAATTGGTGTTGAGAGCCTTGCTGTAAAATAGGTAAATCAAAAACAAAATCAGCCTCATTAAAATATTGGTTGATTTGCTGGAAGACCTGCTCAGCAAAACAAGATTGAGGCACACTAATGTGAGATGCACTATTTAATTCAACTTGTTTCAAGAAGTGATTTTCTATCTGTATTTTTACCCGCCCTACAGCGGTAAGCATGGTAAAGCTCTCTTTCACAGCCAACTCACTTTTATATTTATAAAACCGAAATTAAAATCAAACAACACCATATATCCACCACCATTTAAGATGATAACTGCAAGTAATATTGAAACAGGATTAACTGAAATTTGCTAGGATTAGTTTTAGGCAAAAAAAAAGCCTCCTAAATAAGGAGGCTTTTTCATCGAGATGGTGGGTCGTGGGCGATTCGAACGCCCGACCAATTGATTAAAAGTCAACTGCTCTACCGGCTGAGCTAACGACCCGATGCGGAGCGCATTATCCGTTATTTAAAAAAAAATACAAGCCTTAATTGAAGATATTGTGTAAAAAAATTAAGTTTTTTATGCGCTTTTAAAGATTAGTATAAATATACCAACTGTGAGAGCTATTTCGACAGTTTAAGCTATAAAGTTCTTAAGCGTTGTAAGCCTCGTTTAATGATACTAATCGCTTTATCAATTTGCTCTTTAGTGGTGAATCTGCCAAATGAAAAACGTAGCGAACTATGTGCCTGTTGATCAGTTAAACCTAGTGATTTCAACACGTAAGAAGGTTCAACACTTGCTGAAGTACAAGCTGAACCCGATGAAACGGCAATATCTTTAAATGCCATGATCAATGTTTCGCTATCCACATTATCAAAACTCAAGTTCACAATACCAGCAATACTATTTTTCAACTCGCCATTTACTTGAACCCCTTCTAATTGAGAGATTTGAGCTGTAAATTGTTTTTTTAAAGATAATATATCTTCACTATTACTCATTAACTCTTGATTCGCTAGTTCAAAAGCGGCTCCGATCCCAACAATCTGATGAGTCGCTAGAGTGCCAGAGCGTAAACCTCGTTCATGACCTCCACCGTGGATCTGCGCGGTTAGCTTTTGTTGTTGGTTTTTTCGAGCAAATAATCCACCAATTCCTTTTGGTCCGTAAATTTTATGTGCCGAAAATGACAAGTAATCAATTTTAAGCTTAGATAAATCTATTGATATTTTGCCAACGCTTTGAGCTGCATCAACATGAAATGCAATTTTGTGAGTTGATGCAATCTCAGCAATCGCTTCAATATCTTGAATGGTCCCTATTTCATTATTAACATGCATAATAGAAATTAATAGTGTTTCTGAGGTGATTGCTTGAGCGATTTTTTTAGGCGCAATATGCCCGTAACGATCAGGTAAAATATAAGTCACCTTAAAACCTTTATTCTCCAAATACTGACAACAATCTAAAACGGCTTTATGTTCAAAAGCACTGGTAATAATATGTCCCTGTTTGTGCCCTTCAACAAAACCTTTAATCACTAAATTGTTGGCTTCTGTTGCTCCAGAAGTCCATATGATTTCTCTAGCGTCAGCATTTAATAAGTCAGCAACTTGATGCCGAGCAATATCGACTAACTCCTCAGCCTGCCAACCAAACCGATGAGAACGTGATGCAGGGTTTCCAAAAACCCCTTCCATCGTTAAACAATTCATCATTTGCTCTGCAACTTTAGGATCAACAGGAGTCGTTGCGGCATAATCTAAATATATAGGTTGTTTCATTTCTATTAAATCAACCTTTAAGCCTAAAATTATTTTTCATTATAATTGTTTTCTTCTGCGCTATTTGGAGTTAACTCACTCAAAAAATCATTCACATGAATACCCGGTAGATCCAGTTTTTCAATGTTGATCCCTTGCTCAGACAATGCTTTTAATAACAAGTTAAGCTGGTTATCTACGGCTCTAGAATGCTCCAAAATACTGCTAATAACCTGAGAAACAGGATCATAGCTTTTATCACTTTCACCATAAGCTTCAAAACCAATCAATTGCTCTACTCTTTCTCTATGAGAATTTCGTTTCGGGCTGTTTGGCTCAATAATATGCCCAGGAATACCAATAACCGTTGAGCCTGGAGGTGCATCTTTGGTAACAACGGCATTTGAACCAACTCGGCATCCTTTAGACAACGTGATAGGCCCTAAAACTTTTGCACCAGCGCCAATAACAACATTGTCTTCTAACGTTGGATGACGTTTGCCAGCATCCCAAGAGGTTCCTCCTAAAGTTACACCATGATAAAGCGTGCAATCGTCTCCAATTACAGCGGTTTCACCAATAACCACTCCCATTGCATGGTCAATAAAAAAACGGCGACCAATGGTTGCTCCCGGATGAATTTCCACCCCTGTTAACCAACGATTGAAGGTTGATATAAACCTCGCGAGCCAAAACCAGCTATTTTTCCACAGAACATGAGCAAGCCGATGCCACCAAATAGCATGTAAACCCGGATAGCAGGTTAATACTTCCCACGTATTTCTTGCGGCTGGATCGCGGTCAAATACACTGCGAATATCTTCTTTTAGTCTTTTATACATTTTCTCTATTCTGCCAATTATTATCTAAATGTAAAATCAATTATTTATCTAAGCCACTTTCAACCGAAGAGAGAAAACCTCTTAGCATTCGGTTTTCACTTTCCGTTATTTCAGCCTTACTTAATAAACGGCTCATTCTATTATCAATTTGTTTTTTATGCTCAGGATTCAAGTAACCGCTTTGACTCATCACTTGATCAAAATGAGCCAATAAACCATCCAACTGTTCTCTTGTTATTCTCTCTTCGTTAGCAGTGACTCTTTGAGTCGGTAATTGTTTCATTGTTGAAAAGGCTAATCGCATTTCATAACTGATTAATTGTACCGCAGAAGCTAAATTTAACGATGAATAATCAGGATTTGTCGGAATATAGACTTGGTTGTGGCATAAATGTAATTCATCATTGGTTAAACCTGAATTTTCAGTTCCAAATAATATTGCTATCGGAACATTTTGTGGATTATTTTCAATAATATTAACAAGTTCGCGAGGCGTGACTAATCGGCTAGGTAAACTACGCGTTCTGACACTAGCTCCCACAACCAGACGACAATCTTTAACAGCATCTTGAATATTATCAAAGACTTCAGCATTTGAAAGAATGTCCGCCGCCTTCGATGCTCTTTCCGTAGCTTCTGCGCATGGAAATTTTGATGGGTTAACCAAAGCTAAACGGGACAACCCCATGACTTTCATCGCCCTAGCCGCCGCGCCAATATTTCCCGGATGCGTGGTGTGAGAAAGAATAATTTTGAACTGACTAAGCATATTTAAAGAGAGGTCTTCCGATACAATAGTTGTAGGTAGTTATTTTAAATTAAAATCTTTTTTATTACACATTAATTTTGCGCAATCATACAATGAATAAAAAGGGAATCAAATTAGCTTAGCTATAATTATTAGATATTACAGAGGATTTCTGGCTATTCTTATCCTGAGCTCAGGTTATTTAGATTTTTTTTTGTTCTTACGAAATGCCGTCACAATATGATGAGTTTCTTGGCTTAATATTTCCCACAACCTATCAAAGCGAGATTCTAAAAAAACTGCATCTCTTAATTGCTTTGCATTCACAATATTGGTTTCACCTTCCAAGGTTTTTATACTTTTTGTTGAAGCGATAATTAATGCGATTTGCAATAATTTTTCTTCTGCACAATACCGTCGATCATGCTCTGATGAGGTATTAACTTCTTTAGTATAATAACGAGAATCATAATCTAATAAATCATCATTAACTAATGGTTTGATTAACTTTATGAACTGTTGTCTTCTAGCAACGCCTACAATGGGTGAGTCTGAACCATTAGAGGATGAGATTTTTTTTACTACTTTGGTCTTATTGATTGCTTCATCAACACCAACAGAAGATAAGAAACTTGATATATCCGATCGTTCCTCGTCTAATTTTAAACCAAAAAAATCATCAAGTTTTAGCATAAGTACGCCATGTTATTTAGTAAGGTGGTGACAATATCCGTAATGTCCAATAAAATTATAGCAGAGATATTCTAAAAGGTTGATTTATCACAAGAATTCGTTCTAATAAATATCTCTTTCAACGCAATATACCGTCCATAAAAAAAGGCTGGTTAAAACCAGCCTTTTTTACAATAAAATCTGAAAATCAATTTTATTTATTTTTTAATATCAAGTTTTTCTTTAATTCTAGCTGATTTACCACTTAATTCACGTAGGTAATAAAGTTTAGCTTGTCTTACATCACCACGACGCTTAACCGTAATACTTTCAATAATAGGGCTATAGGTTTGAAAAACACGCTCAACACCTTCACCATAAGAAATTTTTCTGACTGTAAAAGCAGAGTTAATGCCTCTATTTTTAATAGCGATAACAACACCTTCAAAAGCTTGTAAACGCTCTCTGTCACCTTCTTTTACTTTTACCTGAACAGTTAGAGTATCACCTGGAGAAAACTCCGGGATTTCTTTGCTCATTTGCTCTTGCTCTAGTTGTTGGATCAACTTACTCATTGTGCTCTCCTAGGTTTTTAAACCAAAACTTTTTAACTAAACTCTTTTATGATTTATTCAATGACATTTTAATCATCATTAAATAATCAACCCTCTTTCGCTTGATAAGCGACTTTAAATTCTTCAAGTAAAGCTTGTTCACTATCTGATAATTTTTTTTGAGCCAATAAATCAGGTCGTTTTAACCAAGTTTGACCTAATCGTTGTTGCAATCGCCATTTCTCAATCGCTTGATGATCGCCGCTTAATAAGACGGCGGGAACATCACTATCCAAATAACTTTCTGGCCTAGTATAATGAGGATGATCTAACAAACCATCTTCAAACGAATCTTCAACGGCCGAATCACTATGGCCTAAAACATCTGGCAATAATCGTGTTATTGCATCAATAACAATCATTGCGGGCAATTCGCCACCACTTAAGACAAAATCCCCAATTGATATTTCCATATCAACTTGTTGCTCTATTAAGCGTTGATCAATACCTTCATATCGACCCGATAATAAAACTATATGCTTCTGCTGACTAAGCTGCTTAACCAGTTCGTAGTCAAGTTTTCTTCCTTGCGGCGAAAGATAAATGACCTTTGCCTCTGTTGATAAATCTGGATGTTTGTTTTTAGCCGCTTCAATTGCTTTTTCTAGCGGCTCTACTTTCATCAACATCCCAGGACCACCACCATAAGGCCTATCATCAACAGTACGGTGCTTATCTCTGGTAAATTCTCTTGGATTAATACAATCCAATTGAACAATCTTATTTTTTACAGCTCGACCAATAACACCATAATTGCGTATTACATCAAACATTTCTGGAAATAACGTTATCGAACTAAAAAAGAGAGCTGATTTTTTAGCTCCTTTAGTAGAAACTGAATTAGTTTCTGCATTTTTAGTCGAAGTCTTCATCCCAATCAACCTCTATCAATCCGTCTTCAAGATTGATATTTTTGACCACCTCATCAATATAGGGGATCAAAATTTCTTTCATTTTTTTTAATTTAGCTTTTTCGGCATCTAGTTTTACGACAATAACGTCGTTAGCACCCGTAGCCATCATTGAAGACACATTGCCAAGAATATTACCTTGAACATCAATTACTTTTAAACCCTGAAGGTCTCTCCAGTAAAAATCGTCTTCAGCTAATTTTTTTAATTGGCTTTCATTAATAGCAATATCACATCCAATTAACGCTTGAGCCAAATCACAATTATCAACCTCTTTTAACTGAGCAACAATTGTTTTGCCTTGTTTACGACCTTTAATTAAAGAAACTGACTGCCAGCCATTTTTTTTCTTTATTAACCAAGGATCGTATTGAAGAATGTTATTTCTTGGTTCCGTATGTGAAAAAACTTTCACCCATCCATGTACACCAAAAATGCCCGATATTTTACCAACAATAATTGGTTTATTTACCGGGTCAACAATATTCATTCTTTACCAGCTTAAATTAAGCGGCTTGCTGATCTTTTATTATCTTTTTAACTCGGTCACTCATTTGAGCGCCTTGTCCAATCCAATGGTCGACTCTTGCATTATCAACACGAATACGTTCTTCTTGACCTGTAGCAACAGGGTTGAAAAAACCTACACGTTCAATAAAGCGACCATCACGAGCATTTCGCTTGTCAGTAACGACCATATGATAAAATGGGCGTTTTTTTGAGCCACCACGGGCTAAACGAATGGTAACCATGCGTTGTATATCCTCTAAAATTTGATATTGATCTCTGAAAAAAATTGCAATCTTAACTCTCTTATTTAAGAAGCAATCTGACCCTGTTCTACTAGAAACTTTCGCTCAGAGCACAAAGGACGCGCATTTTATCGCTAAACGTGTCATTTGGGAACCTTTTTTGCATTTAATTTAGCTGTTTTTGACGTTTTTTTGTTCAACACCTTATTTTTGATGGATTTAACCACCTCTTCTCGCCTGAGAATAGCTTCTTTAAGTAAGCTAAGTTCGAGATAAGTATTTAATCACTTGATTAACGTTTTCATTAGGAGGAAAAACAGGGTTAACCCATCGGAGGCATTCCGCCAGGCATCATACCTTTCATACCTCGCATCATTTTCATCATGCCGCCCTTACCTTTCATTTTTTTCATCATTTTTTGCATTTGTTTAAACTGCTTAAGCATTCGGTTAACATCTTGTATATCAGTCCCTGAACCGGCTGCAATTCTTCGTTTTCTTGAACCTTTAATCATTTCTGGTAATTTCTTTTCTTTAACCGTCATGGAGTTAATAATTGCTTCCATTTGAATCGTCACTTTATCATTTAATTGATCTTTAGCGGCTTGGGGTACATTGCCCATGCCAGGCAATTTATCCATCATTCCGGAGAGTCCTCCCATACTTTTCATTTGCACTAACTGTTCTCTAAAATCCTCTAAATCAAATCCTTTGCCTTTTAAAACTTTTTTAGCAATTTTTGCCGCTTTTTCTTTATCGACAGTTCTTTCAACTTCTTCTATTAATGAAAGCATGTCTCCCATTCCAAGAATTCTTGAAGCGATCCTTTCTGGATGAAAAGGTTCTAATGCATCTAACTTTTCCCCCATACCAATAAACTTAATTGGTTTACCGGTAATATGACGAATTGAAAGCGCTGCACCACCTCTTGCATCACCGTCTGCCTTAGTTAATATGATCCCAGTTAAGGCAAGTGCATCATCAAAAGCTTTGGCGGTATTGGCCGCATCTTGCCCAGTCATACTGTCCACAACAAAAAGCGTTTCAGCAGGCGTAACAGCTTTGTGGAGAGCTTTAATTTCATCCATCATTTCTTGATCAACTGCTAAACGTCCTGCAGTATCTACAATCAACACATCTGCAAATTCTTTTTTGCCTTGTTTAATGGCGGCTTTAACAATATCAATTGGTTTTTGATCGATTGAACTTGGAAAAAAGATCCCACCGACTTCTTCTGTAACTCGCTCTAACTGCTCTATCGCTGCAGGTCGGTATACGTCAGCGCTTACTAACATGACAGATTTCTTTTCACGTTCAATTAAATATTTAGCTAGTTTTGCGCTAGAGGTTGTTTTACCTGCCCCTTGCAATCCTGCCATTAAAATAACCGCAGGAGGTTTTGCCTTTAAATTTAAGCTTTGGTTGGCATCCCCCATTGCAGAAACCATCTCACTCTGAACTATTTTAATAAAAGCCTGACCAGGCGATAAGCTGGATTTAACTTCTTTTCCAAGAGCTCTATATTTGATTTTAGTCACAAAATCTTTAACAACCGGTAATGCAACATCCGCTTCCAACAAAGCCATGCGGACCTGGCGCAAAGTCGTTTGAATGTTATCTTCGGTAATTCGCCCTTTACCACTAATTTTTTTCAGCGCTTTATTTAGGCGTTCAGTTAAATTGTCAAACATAGATCGACTCTCAGAAGCAGGTTACTTAATATCAAAAATAATGATAATCTAATAAACTTAAAGCGGGTATTATAGCGAGTTAACAAACTCTAACAAGTTATAATCCAAGATTAATCAACAGAACGTAAGGACTTTTCAGTTGAATTTGTTTTTTTTAGAGATCATAGGATTTTCATTATATAGCGGAATTTTAGCTTATGTATGGCTCGCCTTGTCAAAAAGTCGCCCAATTAACCCAAATCTCTCAGTAATAATCTTTATTACCATTTTGTTGCATGGCTATGTTGCTTATTTAAACATTGATGGTAAAAACGGCCACGATTTTGGCTTGTTCAATATTTTTAACATGACCACATGGTTAGCGATGATTTTAGTTTTTTGGAATCTTGTTAAATATAAATCATATGCTTTGCTCACCGTATCTTTACCTATCGCTGCATTAAGCTTATTAGAAGTCGCTGTATTTAATGGCGTTTCTCCAATACAACTCGATGGTAAATTCGTAGATATTTTACATATTTTACTCGGTATATGCGCTATGAGCTTTTTATTGCTTGCCGCGTTACAAGCTATTTTAGTGTTGATAATGGATCATCAATTACGCCGTAAGTCATCTGCGTTGTTCACATGGCTAGGCCCTTTACAAAGCTTAGAAAGATACTTAATACAACTATTATCAAGTGGTTTTTTATTGCTGACTATTTCACTCGCCTTAGTCATTTTTCTACCTTCAGAAGCAAAACAACAGCAATACTTACATAAAATAATTTTAACCATTTTATCTTGGGGTGTTTTAGGCATTATTTTATTTGGTCATTATAAACGAGGCTGGCGAGGTGTGTTTGCCGCTAAGTGGACCTTATTTGCGGTTTTTCTATTACTGTTAGGCTATTTTGGTAGTAAATTGGCGATTGAATATATATTGTAAGTTCACTTCTAACCTTCGAGACTTTTGAGATTTAATCATTTGGACAACATTACCACCACCACCTTATCAATTATTTTACTGATACTCATTATTTTGTCTGGCTTTTTTTCCAGTGCAGAAACCAGTTTAATGTCTATAAATCGTTATCGACTTAAGCATTTAGTCAAAAAGAATCATCATGGCGCTAAACTCACTCAAGCTTTATTGAACAAGACGGATCGATTAATAGGGCTAATTTTGATCGGTAATAATTTTGTAAATCTTTTAGCTGCGGCAATAGCTTCTGTTATATGTGTAAGAATATGGGGTGATTATGGTGTTGTCATTTCAACAGCCGCATTAACAATTATTATCTTAGTTTTTTCTGAAATTACCCCCAAAACGTTAGCCGCCTTACATCCTGAAAAAGTAGCGTTTCCTGCCGCTTACATCCTTACGCCTTTATACCGTCTTTTTTTTCCACTCGTTTGGCTGGTTATCGGTTTAACCAACAGTTTATTAAAACTGTTTGGAGTCAATCCAGATGAAGCAAGAAATGACAGTGTCGATACTGAAGAATTAAAAATTATCGTTAATGAAGCCGGGCCACTGCTTCCTAAGCGCCATCAAAATATGCTTTTAAGTATTTTAGATTTAGAAAAAGTCACCGTTGAAGACATTATGATCCCTAGAGCTGAAGTCACGGGGATTAATATCAACGATCATTTGAATAAAATTATTGAACAAATGCGCAGTGCTGTTCACACCAGATTACCCGTATTCAAAGATGATATTGACAATATTGTCGGTTTTTTACATGCCAGACAAATTATTAAATTACTGGCTAAAAATGAAGATGAATTATCTCTTGAAACAATCCAAGAAGTTATGACAGAAGTTAATTTCATTCCAGAAGGAACCCCCTTAAACACTCAACTACTGAATTTTCAAAGAAAAAAAAATCGAATTGGTTTAGTTGTTGATGAATATGGAGATATTCAAGGCTTAGTCACATTAGAAGATATATTGGAAGAAATTGTTGGAGAATTTACTACGGACTTTGCCGCAATGAGCAAAGACATCCAAATAGAAAAAAACGGCAGTATTATTATTGATGGCAGTGCCAATATTAGAGAAATCAACCGCTCTCTCAATTGGACCTTACCAACTGATGGCCCTAAAACATTAAACGGGATTATTTTAGAACATTTAGAATCTATCCCTCAAGCAGGAACAGGACTACGATTAGCCGGTTATCCAATGGAAATATTACAACTCAAAGGCAATATGATTAAAAGTGTTAGAGTTTGGCCTGAACTGTATCAAGAAAACAAGACAAAATCAGTTTAACACTCTATCGACTAAAACAAGCCATTCAACCAAATACCTTCCTAATGACAATAGCTTAACTTGCATATCAATAAAAGAATGGCTATTTTATCGATTAAGAATGAAAAATAAGTTATCATTAATTGTCCAAAACATGGAACAATTAAGTCATGACTCATGGAGGAATATTTAATGACTCAAGAAAACACTCAATTTATACATCGAAATAACGAAAAATCATCTAGTAATTTTGAGCGAAGCGGTCGATTTTACAGCAGTAAAGGAAGCTGGTTTTTTAAAACTCGTGAATCCGTAGATTACGGACCATTTCAAAATCGAACCGAATGTCGATATGCTTATAATGAGTTTATTGAAGTGGTTTCTGATACCAATGAAATGGCTTCCAATTCGTTTGATTACCAAGATATTAATTCCGATTGGGAACCACCAAAAATAAATTTTAGTTAAACTAATACAGAGCTTACTGCCGTATTAGCTTCAACTACATTAACTCTTGCCATTTAGCTACGTCTGTAAGCTTTTGGCGTGTTAATTAACTGGCATTATACCTAAACTAGTACCAAACAGAAAAAAACAGGCGCGTTACCAAAGAATCAAATGCGTATAAAGACTCTTCTCCTGGAGTCGCGTCCTCTCTAAGATCTCTAAAGTCTTCAAACTTAAATTTAATAGAATCTACCGCTAGATTAATACTGAAGCGATCGATTTCTCCCCAATCAAGAAGCTCAAAACCATAACTGACAGCAAACCCCACACTATCATTACTAAAGGTACTCATTTCTTTATCTCTTGCTAAGAAATTTTGCGCATCAATTCTTGAAAACAGATCACTATAAAAATCAGCCTTAGTTTGTTCATAATGCCTAAATTTCAGGTCAAAAACCCAATCTTCGCCGTAAGGATGGGTATAACCAAGCTCATAATTTGAAGCTTTAATACCCCACGTATCTTGAAAAACTCTTGCTTCAGCTTTTATAGCGGCTCTATAAGGCAGATATAACATTCCCCTAATGGCAATCGCATCACTTGTTCTAGTCTCAGGATACTGTTCTGACTGATAACTGTATCCAACGGCAGTTGTTGGATCTAAATAACGAACTGAACGGTAGGGATTATTTAATAAACCTTGATCCGTTATCGTTTCCCAAGACATGCCAACTAAACTATTTTTAGTGATAATTTGAGTCACACCAAAACGATATTGTTTTCGTTTAACATCAGCCGCCAAGTCCTCGCCTCTTTTGCCAACAATATCCCAGCCTTGTGAATAACCCGCGGTTATCGTTGTTAAATCGCCAAAAAAGTCTTGAGTAAAATCAAAGCTGGCTGTTTTTGCTGAATAATCATTCTCTTCACTTTGCCCATAATTCACCGTTAATATTGACTTATTTCGCAAGTAAGCAACACTAATTGATTTTTCTTCTCGTTCCTCAAGATAAGCGCTTGCCGTCGTTACCACATCAATTGACGCACTGGTCACATTATCAACATAATAATTTACCGCAACTGACACCGTGTCTTTAATCGATTTTCTCACCAAAATAGAAGGGCCATCGATGACTACGCCACCACCATCAAACTTGTGATACAAAATATCTGCACGATCTTCAGGTAATACGGCTGAATGAGCGCTAAAAGATAAGATTAGGAAAATAACCGCGCCAATAAAACGATTAATACTGAATTTAGTTACAACCACAACCGCCTCCTGCACTGCCTTCTGCCCCTCTGGCACTTTCTCTGGCTTGACGAACGTGATGTAAATAATTATCTGCAACAGGATCTCGACCAAAAAAGGTAATAGGATCCGCTAAATTTTGTCTGTCATTAGCTTGCACCCACGGCTCAATACTGGAGCAACCGCCAATGCAGAAAATCAAAGATAGTATTTTTAAGCAACGACCAAAAAACATTAATTTATTCTCTCAACAAAGATTTAATTTTTTTAACGTATTTATCTTCATCACCTGAGTTATATCCTTTGTGAACGTATCTCACATGACCGTCTTTATCAATAATCACCGTACTAGGCATCGATTTAACACCGTAGAGTTTATAAACCTCGTTTGTTGGATCGAGTAAAATAGGAAAACTTACGGGTCTATCTCTCAAGTATTTTTCTACCACCTTCGATTTTTTACCGGCTAAACCTTTCGACGGTTTGTCTATATTAACGGCTAAAACTAAAAAACCTTGTTTCTCATATTTTTTATGAATAGCATCTAAAATGGGCATTTCTTCTCGGCATGGACCACACCAAGTCGCCCAAAAGTTAAGCAAAACGAGTCTACCTCTAAAATCTGATAGCCGAACATTTTTATTATCAGTACTTTTTAATGTGAAATTAGGTGCAAGAATTTTTTTTGCGTGCACGCTTCCAACAGAAAAGACTAAAGAAAGCACTAATGAAATTGTCAACAATGATGATTTTAGTTTCATATTAAATATTCCTAATAAATTAATAATTTAAACGATTTAATCCAAGTAAAAATGAAAGACTAAAAGAAAAAACTAATCGTTGAAGAGATTTCAAGATCATGGGCTGTTTTAGAATTACCAATCAGCTCTATGTCATACAAATGTTCTTTTAATGTCAAATGCAATGCAAACCAATCCGTTAATAAAACTCGGTAACCACCGCCAATCATTATCGTAGAGCGATGCTCACCAGCAAACTCTGTGCTACCGAGAGCAGTTAATAAATAGAGGGAGCTAGTAAAAGCCAAGTTTTCTCCAATAAAACCTTCTCCTGGCAATATATTAAAACCTAAACCAATATTATATTGTGAGTATTTTCTTTGATCAGATCCTACGGGTAGCAATACCACATTCCCATTAAGACGCTCAAAACTTGATAAACCAGCCTCAGATTCTGCATAGCTTGCTTCAATAAAAAAATCTTCTGTGACATGATAAGCAACTCGAGCACCAGTTAATTGGTTTACACCAAAATCTTCTATGCTGATCACACCAGAGTAAACCCCAAGCTCCCAATTCTCATTATCAATAGCTTCACGCTTTACTTCGCGCCTTACAACTTTAGGATCAAAAATAGTACTTACATCATCTTTTGCTTGCTCTTGATCTGCATTTTCATCGTCAGCTGCAGACACAGAAAATACCAAGCAACAAGCTAAAAAGATTGTGAGTGATTTAGTTGTCATTTTTAAAAAAATACGCTGAATCCTAATTTCCATTCTTCCACTTCATCATTGTTGTTTCTGCTTGTTAAAATCGTGTATCGTGTATACTCTGTTCTTAGCATAAACTGCTGAGAAACATAAACTTTAAGTCCTAATCCTACATTAACACTCTCATCAACTCTGTCTTCGGACTGTATCAAAGTAACAGAAGGAATTGTTTGAATAACACCCGCGCCAATTTTAAAAAATGGTGTATATCGCCATTCTGGAAATGGTTGATGCAGCAAACTAATGTTAGCGTAGCGAAGATCTGAAACATTGCCAAGCGCTTGAGCAACCGCAATCTCTGCACTAAGATTTTCTGTAAAGTTCCAACCAGCATATAATGTCAGGCTTGTTGCGCCGCCAAAATCACCACCTAAAACGCCTAATTCGAATGAGCGGCCGGTATAATCATCCTTATCGCTTTCATCTTCAGAAAATTTTTCACCATCTTCATATAAGGTTTTCTGAATTCTTTTTTCGTGAACCCAACCTTCATGGCCTTTAACCGAACGAACTTTGTACCATTGCGTTTTTTTCTTTATTAAACTAACTAATTGCCCTTTTTCCACAATATAAAAGACCGGAAAACCTCTTCCTGGCCCAGTATGAAGTTCAATAAAGGCTTCATCAATAATGACTTTTTGATCTTCATCGGCAAATGCGCTCGATGGCAAAAAGAAAAATACAACCCACAAAACAAGCGGCATTTTTAAAATAGATTTAAAGCTTAGCAAATTTAATATTATTCCTAAAAGACTGAATTGTTTATTCAATTTATTATTTAATTTTGAGGTACATCAAAAGGATTATTATAGTATTGAGCTCCAATGTCCAACCATTCTGAGATTAACTTTAATTCAGCCGCCGATAAACGCCCTTCATGACTCCCACCAGTAGCAAACCGATTTAAAAATCGACCACTGTTATTTGCCCCTGCAGAATTCATGCTGGGCGCAATAGTCACTGTTTGAGTTACTGGGATCGGGTCTCCATTAGCATCTAAAATCAAATCACCATTTTGATCTACCTCGTAAACGGGATTCCCATTGGCATCGATAACAGGCACAAGATCATCAGTTAAAGCACCATTATTTAAAGCAATAACATTGTCATTAAATAATAACTCTCTATATGAAACTATATGATCAGGTTCATCCGCAGACACATCGGCAATAAGTGATAACTGCCCATCGGGTACTTGTGTAGCTCCCATGCCATCAACAATATTATGGCAGGAGGTACAAGTATTATCAGAGACTAAATTAGCCATATTATCAAAAACTCTTCTATCGACCTCCCAAATAGGCTGAATTTCATCAACATAATTAATTGAAATTCTGCATAATCCACTCCAATTTACTTGGCAACTCGAAGAGGTTGGTACTGGCGAATTTAGATCTGAATAATTATAGTTTAGGTCGGGATTTAAACTGCTTAAATTAATATCTGTCCAATAATCTGAATAGTTTATATTAACTGAAAGGTCTTGGTATCCGTTAATTCGATTATTAACCTCTGCCATTGTTTCACCCTGATTAGCAAACATCACGGGATTAGTATTTGGAAAAGGAAGCCCTGTTGAAGGTGCTCCGACATTCACAGACTGTCGTTCTGCATCGTACCGACCATGCGGTAATTCACTATTACGAGTATGGCAACCGTGGCATTGCTTAACTTCTCCGGCGGCTACCGTCATCCAGTTTTGATGCCTTTGAGTCACTCGACGTCCGTTTGCATCTAAAACACTTAAAGAAAAAGCCACATTTGCTGGCACTTTAAACATTGCAGAACCATCTGGCTCCACCATCGCATAACCTAAAATATCTTTCATTAATTGACCACGATTACGCCCAAAAGCCGTGCCATTTAAATCCACATCATCAGGGTTAGGCAATGAGACAGCTTTAACCACCCTAATGAATCGAGCGGGCCTATTAGCGGCACTGGTTTGTACAGGGTCAGCCAAATTAGCAATGCCGACACCGCTAACATCAAAGCCATCAAAATCATAAACACTTTCTAGGTGTACTATCCCAACGTTTTCATTCAATAATGTCGTATCTGCGGTAAGACTATTATCGGCAATAACAGTACCAAAATCTCTTGGCGACATAGCAACAACCTCATGGGCAACCATACCTTCAACACCAACAACTATGGGCAATAAGGTACCTTCACTTGGATCATAACTCCAGATTCCATACAGTGGAGCGGCTTCAACTCGATCAGGCTGTTCAATTTCAGTTGTGGTACAAGGAATAATGATAGGATCTCCAAGCGCATCAACATCATTAAGCCTACAAGGGGTCCAACTAACTAATACTCGACCAGAACCATCAAATAAAGGATAAACATTAGCAAAACGTCCGCCAATGGATGGCTCATCATCTGTTCGAACAGTAAAAGGTGTTGCTGACACTTGGGCTGGACCCGCGGTTCCCGTGGAAGCATCTGTTGTTTGATTGATTTCAGTAAAATTCTCCCAATCAATGTAAATAATTTCTCCACCTAAACGAGTTGAAGTATCGGGTCTTAATTTAACTAACAACCGCCCATCAGGTCCCTGCCTCGCTTGCATAAAATTAACTCTTGAGTCGTCGCTGCCGGTATCTTGAGAATGGTAGCCATATAAAAACTCTAAGCCACTGCCATCAGGGTTAATTTGATACAAACTAATGACATCGTTGTTTGCTGAATTATCCCATCGGCTAAAAACTATTTTACCGTTTGTTAAAACGCTTGGAGCCAAGTCATGACTTTGGTTAAAGGTGATTTGTCTAATACTGGTTCCATCAGCATTCATGACATGCAAAGCTAATGTTGCTACATTTAAATCTTCATCAAAAGCATCGTATTGAGGCTTTCCTTCATCGAGTAAAACCGCTTTTGCGATCCTTTGTCTTGTTGATGTGAAAACAATACGGCCATCAGGTAAATAATGAGGGGAAATATCTTGGCCTTCTTCCGCTGTAATATCAGAACTAATAATTCGTTTAACCTGTTTCGTTAGATGATCATATTCCCAAATATTCCAAGTTGGTTGGTCTTCATCATCGGCATCTTCAATTTCAGGAGCTCTAACCGCAAAAACTAACCGATTTCCATCATAAGAAACATCAACATCTTTTACATCATATAAAGCATCGGCTTCAAACAATCCTTCTGTCAGGTTTGTTTCTCCGCCACTCGGTGAGGCTCTATCTCTTAAGAATAATTCCGCACCAGCAAAAAAGTTGATAGGCTCACGTAGAATTTTTTCAGCAAGTTGCTCCACATCATTATTATCTATTTCAACAGGGAGCGTTCGCTTAACATAAGCAATGGGATAATCCACAACCACAGGATCACTATCTTGCCCAGAGCCAACGGGTTTTCCATCATCGCTTGTACAACTCAAAACAAAGAGACTTGAAAGAGAAATAACAATGAGTTGTTTTAGTATTTTCATATTAATCCTGCCAGATTACGAACCCAGTAAAAAGTACTGTTCAATAACCTATTTAACCTTAATAGCCTTAATAGCCTTAATAGCCTTAATAGCCTTAATAACAACTAAAAGTAATACATTAGTACGCCACTAGTCAAACTTAGCACAACGCTTGTCG
>CAYZBK010000007.1:43012-55135 GCA_964476655.1 uncultured Kangiella sp.
AACTAAAAGTAATACATTAGTACGCCACTAGTCAAACTTAGCACAACGCTTGTCGATTGGCATTGGATTTAAGCGATTACTTAAATTATTATCAATAACATCAAGCATTTTAAAAAGGTGCCGATAACTTAATGAAACTTATACAAAATTTGATACAAGTATTATCAATTAATCCAATTTTAATTTCTGTGCGAGGCTTCACGAAAAGTTAATTTGAGTTCAGTTAGACTGTCTTTTATATTAGGACAGTCTCGTGAAGCTTGATGGTACAAAATTGTCTGGTTTTATGTTCGTTAAACTATAATCTGCTGAGTATTTATTATGGCCAAAGATTTATCGTTATCAAAAAAATCCCTTAAAGTGGCAAAAGTAATTATTGGACTAAGTTTAGTCTCCCTTATTTCCCAAGCTTCTATCGCAGGCCCCAGAGAACAAGCTAAAACCATGCATGATCGACTTGCTGGTGTGCCGCCTACGGCTAGTACTTTAGATGCAATGGAAACCGACATTATCGCAGGCAATGAAATAACTGCCGCTTATAAGGCAATGAATAACTCAGCTTTTTATTCCATAACATTAAAAAACTTTGTAACCCCTTGGACTAATGAAGCGCAAACAGTCTTTGCTCCATTAAATGATTACACCGCAACCGTTATTGGTATAATTAAAGATGACATCGATTTTAGAGAAATACTTTGGGGTGACATTATATACACAGGTAACACCCCAGGATTACCAGCCTACTCTAATTCAAATAACAACCATTACCAAGCAATGGAAGATGGTGCAGTGGATCTTCAAGCCGCTTTGCAGCAATCAACTCAATCCAGCGTAACAGGCTTAGATGCTAATGCGACAGCTGGCGTGTTAACCACACGCGCCTCAGCAAAAGCCTTTTTAATTGATGGTACTAATAGAGCTCAATTTAGATTTACACTACTCAATCATCTCTGTGGTGATTTAGAGCCTCTCAAAGACATATCAAGAGCGGCTGATAGGATCAGAAGAGACGTATCACGAAGCCCTGGTGGCGATAGCCGTATCTATAACAACTCATGTTATGGTTGCCATGCAGGAATGGACCCAATGATTCAAGCTTTTGCTTATTATAATTATCAATATGATGTCACCGCTGACCCTGATGGTGAAAATGGGCAACTTGATTATAATGCCGCTGGTGAAACAGATCCGGTGACGGGCACAAGAGTTCAAGCTAAATATCACAATAATATGGCAAATTTCCCCCATGGTTACATCACATTAGATGACAAATGGGATAACTATTGGCGCCAAGGACAAAATTCTAACATTGGTTGGGATAACGCTTTACCTGGTGGAGGAAATGGCGCAAAAAGTATGGGAAGAGAATTATCACACAGTACAAAATTTGCACAATGTCAGGTTGAAAAAGTTTTTACTAATGTCTGCTTAAGAAAGCCAGGCAACGCAGCTGATCGAGCTCAAATCGATAGCATGGTCACTTCGTTATCAAACAATAGTTATCAGCTAAAGCGAACCTTTGCTGAATCAGCTATCTATTGTATGGGAAATTAAAATGAAATTAATTAAACAATTTAAACCTAACTCATATCTTTCTCAGCCATTAATTACCCCAATATTAATCGCATCAGCGTTATTATTTTTATCGGCTTGTGCAGGAGGAGGTGCTGAAGTTGAAGAGAATATTACACAAGCACCTGAACCCGATAGTAATTATTCGGGCCCATCCCCATCAACAGACGATGTACAATCATTTAAATTAAGTGTCTGGGATAAGTTTGTCAACGACGGTAATTGCATACAATGTCATGGTGATGGGCAAGCGCCTGATTTTGTAAACTTGACTGATATTAACATTGCTTATTCTCAAGCGAATACTATTGTTGACCTTAGTTCACCAAAAGATTCTCGCATGGTCACTAAAGTGGCTACTGGACATAACTGCTGGTTAAGTAGTGATTCCGCTTGTGCAGATACGATTACCAGTTACATCACAGCCTGGGCAGGCGAAACCGCAGGAAACAGTAATTCAATTTCCCTTGAAGCACCGACCATTAGAGACCCAGGAACCAGTAAAAGCTTTCCGAGTGACTCGACATTGTTTGCCGCTACTATCCATCCAATATTAACAGCCCGATGCGCAGGTTGTCATACCGAATCAGCGGCATTACCTATCGCACCATTTTTTGCAGGCAGTGATGTTAATGCCGCTTTTGAAGCCGCTAAAGCTAAAATAGATTTAGATACTCCTGAAAATTCTCGTTTTGTCATCAGATTAAGAAACGAATTTCATAATTGTTGGACTGATTGCTCTTCAAACGCAGATGAGATGCTGGCACAAGTAACCGCATTTGCCGCTGGAATTCAACCGACCCCTGTTGACCCTGCATTATTAAAAAGTAAGGCATTGTTCTTAACAGATGGAATAGTCGCCAGCGGTGGCGGACGTTATGATGCCAGTGCAATAGCCGTTTGGAACTTTAAAACGGGTGAAGGTAACACAGCCTTTGATACCAGTGGAGTTGAGCCCGCAATAAACCTAGAAATTACCGCAAACGATTTTAAATGGGTTGGCGGCTGGGGGATCCAATTAGTTGAAGGTAAAGCGCAAGGCACAACCGCTGCTAGTAAAAAACTCCATGACTTAATTACTGCGACAGGAGAATACTCTGTTGAAGCTTGGGTTGTTCCTGGCAATGTCACTCAAGAAGGTCCTGCGGGGATCGTCAGTTATTCTGCTGGAACAACCGCCAGAAACTTCACTCTTGGGCAAACACTTTATAACTATAACTTTTTAAACAGAAGTACAGAAACGAATCAAAACGGAGAAGCCGATGTTTCTACAGCCGATGCAGATGAAATACTCCAAACCGCTCTGCAACATGTGGTAACGACGTTTTCACCAACAGAAGGTCGGAAAATCTTTGTCAATGGCATTTTGGTCGCATCAGAAGCCGATGACGCTGATTTTACAACAGGCGGTTCTTTAACTGACTGGAATGATACCTATGCTTTTGTACTTGGAAATGAACCTTCAGGCGACAGACAATTTGCCGGTACTTTTCGTATGGTCGTGATCCACAATCGCGCGCTAACTCCTGAGCAAATTATTCAAAATTTTGATGTCGGCGTTGGTGAAAAATTCTTTATGTTATTCAGCATTTCACATTTAGTTGATTTACCCGAATCCTACATTATGTATGAAGTCAGCCAGTTTGATAGTTATAGCTATCTATTTGCTGAGCCAACCTTTATTAATCTTGATGGTAATGCCGTTCCAGACAATATTGATATTGAAAAAATTAGAATTGCAATCAACGGTAAAGAAGCTATCACTGGACAAGCTTATCAAAACTTAATAGTCAATGCAGACTCCAGCAGTTACAGCGCTGAAACAGGTCAATTATTATCACGTCTTGGAACTGTTATTGCGTTAGAAAAAACCGCGCAAACCGATGAGTTTTTTCTAACTTTTGAAAAAATAAATGGTGCAACCAAAGCGTTTATAGAACCGCCCGTTTCTCCACCTGCGACACCTGCGAATTTACCAGACAGACCATCTATTGGTATTAGAGATTTTGCAGAAATCAATGCTACCATGTCTCAAGCCACAGGTATCAGTATGTCTAATACCGACGTGATGGCAACATACAACGCAGTAAAACAACAATTGCCAACATTAACCGATATTGATATTTTTGTCTCATCGCAACAAATGGGTATTACTCAATTAGCCATTGAGTATTGTCATGCACTGGTTGAAGATACAACCGCTAGAAATAGTTATTTCAGCATTGTTGCCAACAACTTTAACTTCAGTGATGTAGCCACTACGGCATTTAATACAACCGTCAAACGTGACATTATTTTTGATGCTTTAATTAGTCGAGCTATCGGAAGCAATATCTCAACTCAACCAAGCGACAATGAAATTAAAACAGAGCTTAATGATCTTACAGACAAGTTAGTGGGTTGTAGCGATGATTGTGGCGTTCCAGCTGAAAGAACAAAAACCATTGTTAAAGCAGTATGTGCTGCAACGATTGCTAACGCTGCAATGTTAGTACAATAGGAGTCAAAAATAATGCGTAAAAAGACAACAAACTTATCCCCTGACGCACCGTTGCTTCATGCGGCACACAAAAAGCCTATTACACGACGTGATTTTGTATCTCAAGGCATGTTAGCGGGTTCTGCCAGCGTCGTCGCACCATCATTGCTAGGACTTTTTGGAAATTCTCAAAGTGCTCAAGCGGCGTTATCAACTGACATCGAAGCCTTAAAAAGCGCTTGTGGTATTGCCAGCCAAGGGGCTGGAAAAATTCCTTTTATCTGTTTTGATTTAGCCGGTGGTGCCAACATTTCGGGATCGAATGTATTAGTCGGTAAAAATGGTGGTCAGTTGGACTTTTTATCTTCTGCGGGCTATAGCAAATTAGGTTTACCTGGCGATATGATTCCTCCAATGGTTAACGCACAAACAGGGCTGTCTGATTTTATTAACAATGATTATGGATTATCCTTTCACAGTGATAGTGCTTTTTTACGCGGCATTCAAGAAAAAACAGGTACCGATACTGCCAAGAATACTGCTGGTGCAGTAATACCTGCCCGTTCAGACAATGACACAGGTAATAACCCGCACAACCCAATGTATGGTATCAATAAAATTGGTGCTGATGGCTCACTACTCACCCTAATTGGCTCTCGTAATAGTGATTCAGGTGGTAATTCAATGTCTCCCGCTTCCATGATTGATTTGTCCGTCAGGCCTACAAAAGTCGACAGGTCTAGTGATGTGACAGGTCTAGTAGATATTGGTGATTTAGTAGGGTTATTAAATCAACAAGATGCCGTTTCAGTCATGGAATCAGTTTATCGTATTTCTAAAGCAAAAATGGGAAAAGTTACCAATTCCAATATAGAGAGTGAAGCCGTTATAAAAGCACTGGTTGAATGTGGTTATGTAAAAAGTGCTGATTTAGCAAATCGCTTTGGTGATCCAAGTAGCTTAAACCCTGAAGCCGATCCAGATATCCTTGGACCTACGGGCATATTCACTCAAGAAGAATTTGACAGTGAAAGTGAATTTAGAAAAACAGCAGCGGTAATGAAATTAGTCGTTAATGGTTATGCAGGTGCTGGCACAATCACCATGGGTGGTTTTGATTACCACACAGGTGATCGCTCTACAGGTGAACAACGTGATTTAAGAGCTGGCCGCTGTATGGGTGCTTGTTTAGAATATGCTAAACGAGTTGGAGTCCCATTAATGATGTATGTATTTAGTGACGGTTCTGTTGCAAGTAATGGAATGGTTGATGATTCAGTGAATGGTCGTGGTAAAGGCGTTTGGACGGGAGATAACTCATCAACCGCCAGTTCGTTCTTTATGGTTTACAATCCGAATGGTCGCCCAAACCTCGTTGGTGGAACGCCTGAAGAAAAAGCCGTAAGTCAGCAAATTGGCTATATGCGGGCTGATGCTTCAGTAGAAACAGCATCATCACCAGCAGCTAACAACCCTAACTTATTAGTTGAAACGGTATTACTGAATTACATGGCTTTGCATGATCAGCAAAACATGTTCGGCACTCAATTTCCTAACCATGGTTTAGGCAATTCGACACTGCAAGATAGACTCACGGCTTTTGAACCTATTGTTACTGGCGATATTAACAATATGATTTAAATACCTTTATTTTCTACAGTTATATAATTTCTAATATATAGCTGTAGAATTTTATCCTTCGAAAATATTTTTCATTTATTCACTTCCAAACTAATTTTCCTGAAGATTTAGATAGCTCTTGCAAATATGCCTTGTGTGCACTGTTTTCTTCTGCTGAAGCTTTTATTACTTTAAACGCTTCTCGGTTTTCAGCAAGTCGTCTTATTCCACCTTCATCTCGGTTAACTTTTAAATAATCTTGCTTATGGGTTAAACCTAAATCCGTTTGCCCCCCCGTCATTGCCAAATATACTTCGGCTAAAATTTCCGAATCAAGCAATGCCCCATGAAGCTCTCTGTGGCTGTTGACCACAAAGTAACGTTTACAAAGCGCATCTAAACTGTTTTTTTGTCCGGGGTGCATTTGTCGTGCTAATACTAATGTATCTAAAACACGACAATAGTCATTCATTATTCCTACAGATGGACTTAACTGTTTGAGTTCGTGATTAAGGAAGCCAATATCAAAGGGGGCATTATGAATAATAAGCTCTGAATTTTTTACAAATTCTATAAATTCATTTGCTACATCTTTAAACAACGGCTTGTCTTGTAAAAATTCATTGGTGATACCATGAACTTCAATTGCTCCCTTGTCTATTTCTCGCTGGGGGTTTAAATAAACATGATAATGATTGCCCGTCAGTTTTCGGTCGATCATTTCTATGCAGCCAATCTCAATGATTTTATGCCCTTGAGTTGGCTCTAAACCTGTCGTTTCAGTATCTAGAACAATCTGTCTCATTTAACTTCCTACTTTAATTGATCGATGCCGCGATTAGCTAAATCATCTGCTTTTTCATTTCCAGGGTGACCACTATGACCTTTAACCCATTGCCAATCTATTTGATGACGGTTATTTTGAGCATCTAATAATTTCCACAAGTCGGCATTTTTTACTGGTTTTTTTTGAGAATTTTTCCAACCTTTATTTTTCCAACCCTTTATCCATTCTGTAATGCCTTTTCTAACATATTGAGAGTCTGTGGTTAATATAATGGAGCTTGATTGTTTCACCGCTTTTAATGCTTCTATAGCCGCCATTAATTCCATTCGGTTGTTGGTTGTATCGTGTTCTCCACCAAATAATTCTTTTTTATGTTGACCCGAACAAAGTAACGCTCCCCACCCGCCTGGGCCTGGATTACCTCGGCATGCTCCGTCGGTATATATTTCTATTTGATTCAAAAAAGACCTCTTTATTCTAATGTTGTAATAAAAACTAGCGACTTGATTTAACTTGTTTTAAAAATTTTTCAACCTCGGCTTTAATCGATGGTTCTGCCAACCTTGCCCCGACTAACTTTCGGTTACTGCGCCAACTGGCTCTAATTGGTGTCATTGTTGAATTCTTTTTCTGCGCAACAAGTATACGATAGCTATTAAAATATCTGCAAAAAAAATGTGATATTTTCTTGATCCATAAAGGGTAATTGCTGGTTTGTACTTTATGATCTAGAACACTGATAGGTATTTCAACTGTTGGTTCTAATGCTAATAAACTAAACCAATCCTTAATTCTAGATTTTCCAATTAATATCTGCTGAGTATTGCTATTTAATAAATCAATCATTCTTCTTTTAAGACTGTGTCGATTTAAAGGGTTTTCAACGATTAATATGACATAACCCTCTGGAATTAAGACACGCTCTATTTCTCTTAAGATTTGATGAGGATATTTCGCCTTTTGTAAAATATTAGGTAATACAACTAAGTCAATACTGTCGGAGGCGATAGCTAATTCTTCAAAGCGGCATATTATGTGATTATCATCAAAATGATCATTTATGATCAGGCTATTTTTTACCACAATAGCTTCTTCGACTAAATTTTTAGCCATCTTAGTATACAATAATGAATAGTAACCAAATATTTCTGATAGCAAGGGTTGCAGCTTAAGCTGAACTAAATCAAAAGTTTTACCAGACAAAACATTACTATTTAGCTCATCAATCGTATTTAACCAATGTAGTAAATATCTTTTCATTGAACACTCATATAAATGCTAATCGATGGTTTATCTTGTTATAGGTCTATATAATATACTCATCATCAATCAAAATGCAGTTTTTTATCAACTTAAAAACTCCAGTATATTGATTGATAACAGGTGTAGACTAGACAAACTTTAAAAACACCATACAAACAGTTATCTATTAAAATAATAGCTAAACTAAGAATAATGTAAATAAATTAAGTAAGGTAAAACTTTTGATAAAAAGAATATTTATTATCGCAGCTATCATTTTTTTGAATGGCTGCAACAGTCTCTCGCTTAAAACGGATAATGATGAAAATCAACTAAGCTCATCCGTTAATGACACCACAAAAACAATCAATAAATCATCTATACCAGTTTGCCCAATTAAAGAAGGTCCGATTGATCCAGAGTCCCATTTAGATGTTTGGCAAAGAATTAGCGAGCAGCTATCTCTCAAAGTGCCTGATAATAGGCGTGTTTATTCTCAAAAGGCATGGTATCTAAAACATCCCTCGTATATAAAACGTGTTAGTGAGCGCGCAAAACCCTATTTATACTTTATAGTAAGTGAGTTAGAAAAAAGAAAATTACCTGTTGAATTAGCTTTATTGCCTATTGTTGAAAGTGCTTTTGACCCTTTTGCTTACTCACATGGTCGAGCGTCTGGCATGTGGCAATTTGTTCCTAACACAGGCAAAGGTTATGGTTTAAAACAAAATTGGTGGTACGACGGGCGAAGAGACGTCTATTTATCAACTCATGCGGCTTTAGACTACTTATCTTATTTAAATAAACGTTTTAAAGGTGATTGGCTTTTAGCGCTTGCTGCATACAATTCGGGTCAAGGCAGTGTTCGTAAAGCGGTTCGCCTTAACAAAAATAAAGGTAAACCTACTGATTTTTGGTCCTTAAAGTTACCAAGAGAAACCAAAGCTTATGTACCAAAACTATTAGCATTAGCTGAAATTTTACGTTCTCAAAAAGAGAATAATACACCTTGGACGGTAATAAAAAACCAACCATTCTTCACAAGAGTTAACACAGGATCTCAAATTGATATAGCCCTTGCAGCTGACCTAAGTGAGCAAAGCATGAAAGAGTTCTATCAACTTAACCCTGCATTTAATCATTGGTCTACCGATCCTAAAGGTCCTCACCACATTCTGATACCCATTGAAAAAAAGGTGCTTTTTGAGACCAATTTAAAAACAATTCCATTAAAAGAGCGCATAGCCTATAAACGTTATATTATAAAACAAGGCGAAAGCTTAATTAGCATTGCTCGTAAATTTTCAACCTCTGTTGCTCTACTGAAAAGTAATAACAATATCCGTGGTACCCGAATAAGAGCAGGGAAATCATTATTGATACCTGTTCCTTCAAAAAAACGTGAAAAATACGCTAAAAGTAGTCAACAACGTCGATTATTAAAACAAAATGTCAAACGAGCAGGTTTTAAAAAGTTTATCACTGTTTCCGCTGGGGATTCGTTTTGGACGTTGTCGCGTCAACATAAGGTTAATTTAAGAAGTCTCGCTAAGTGGAATAGTATGGCACCAACAGACACATTAAAGATTGGTCAAAAACTAGTTATATGGAGTAAACAGCCACTAAAAACGGCATCTATAAAACATTCGCGACAAACAACTAAAAAAATTCGTTACAAAGTTCGTAATGGTGATTCTTTTGCAAGGATAGCTGACAAGTTTAATGTCAGCCTTAAAAAAATAAAAAAATGGAACCGCTCTTTAAGCCGCAAAAAATACCTTCAACCCGGACAATCTTTAACACTGTTTGTTGATATTACAAAACAATTTTAAGGTTTCAATAATCGACTAGCTTTCGTCATAAACCATGTAAACATCTGCCCTAGAATAGGATGGTTGTTCATAAGGTGACGTTTTTTCTATAAAACCGACTTTATCATAAAGATTTAGGGCTGCGACTAATTGCCTGTTGGTCTCTAAATATAATTCTGTAAAATCCGTTGCTTGATAAAGCTGAATAACCGCATTAATAAGTTTTTCACCTATCCCTATTCCCTGAAAATCTTCATCGATAGCCATTTTAGACAATTCTAACTTTTCATTTTCGGCTACAATTAATGCCGCCGAACCGACAATCTGATTTTTTATACGAGCCATTAAAATGAAGCCGCCTTGATCCAAAATGAATTTTCTA
This sequence comes from uncultured Kangiella sp., assembly GCA_964476655.1. Classification (GTDB taxonomy): domain Bacteria; phylum Pseudomonadota; class Gammaproteobacteria; order Enterobacterales; family Kangiellaceae. The sequence goes on from CAYZBK010000007.1 coordinate 52,906, forward strand.
GGCTCCGATAGTATTTGATGATCAATATCTTCAACATAAAAATACTTTTCTAACCAATGACGATTTAGCTTATAAAATTCTTCGGCATATTGATCTTTGTAATTGATAATTTCTACCGAATTAATAATGCGCTCTTTACGTAAAATTGCCATTCTTTCGGTTAAAGCTTGTTTAGACAATTGACGTTCCATTACATCCAAATTGGTTAGTATATTACCGCCTGAGGTTGTTATCAAACGTCCAATGACTATTTGAATATCCTTCCAAACGGGAGAGATCTGGTCCAATAATTCAAAGCCAAGAGGAGTAATACCTAACAATCGGCGTCTTTCATCCACTTTATCAATATGATGATAGATTAAACCTTTTTGTTCTAATTTTTTACTCATTTGACTAATTGCAGGATGAGTTTGACTTAACATGCTAGCAAGTTCTGTTACTGCTAGCGACTCGTTTTCATTTAACAACTGCAACAGTGGTAGATGCCGAGAGTTGAATTGTATTTTTTCATTTATATAAACATCATCAATTTGACGATAAAGTTGTTCGCTCAAATACTTCAAGCGAGGCGCCAAACCAAGCAACCCCAGATCAGCAATATTTTTCATATAACCTCACACAAACCCTATTATTATTTATTGTTTTTATGTAATAACTTACGTAACAAAATAATATCAACTATAAATATATTTAACAACCGTTCAAAATGATAATTAATCATCTCTAAGCGAATGTAAATTACTACGAGCTTGATAAACAAAAAATTTAAATGCTGATATTTGTTGCGGTGTAAGAGCGATATCTGATTTACCATTGTCAGCATATAAGCAACCAATGACCTGATTTTCTACAATTAATGGTCCCCAAATTGAGTGAGAATGGTGTAGCTGGCTGTTAACTTGAATTCGTGTTTTTCCCTTTGCTCTTAGTTCACTTAATAAAATAACTTCCTTATTAATTAATACTTTTTGTAGAATCTCGGGAATTTGATTAGCGCATTTGAAAATAAACTGTTCACATAGGTTTGATTTTTCAGGTTCTCTAATATATTTAGCTTTAATAGTAGTTCTCTGAGGATCATATAAGCCAACTAAACAACACTCAAAACCAGCCCCCCTTGAAAGACCTTGAATTAGTAGTTTTAGTGCGAGATTTATATCATATTTCTTTTGTACTAAAGTCGATAATTTATAAACCGCATCTAACTGCTCTAATTCAGATACAACTATTTCGTTAGAGACGTGAGAAATATGCCCTCTCTTTATCTTCACATAACCATCAAGCGATAAACCGAACCCCTTTAAGCTCCTATTTGCCGTATCAGCGGCTTTCTGCAATCTTTCACTCATTGTTTCAGCTGATTGATTACAATATCTTGAAATTGTTTTTAAATGCTTTTTAATCGCTATTTTAATACCTTTTTGCTCACACGAAAGAGCAAAACTATTCGCTAAAATAATTGAACGACTAATACTAGTCTCATTGTATTGACCACTTACAACTTCTTCTATCATTGGAGCAATCTTCCATGTTTTACACAAAGATAAGGTTAAATCATTAAAATAACAACCAACAATATCTTTCTCCTTTCCCCCTACAAATGGGTAATATAGTGCTAATTCATTCATTATATCGTCACTGTTCGATAAAGAAGCATAGATTGAAATTTCCCCAATATTCATCAACAGTGCCGATATAAATATTTCCTCAACATCGTTATCATTTCTTATATTTGCAAATTCTTTTGCTTGTATTGCCGCATGGAAAGAACGAGCTAATAATGATTTTAATATTTTTGTTGAAGTATCATTTACAAAGTTATCTAATAACAAACAGCTGGTACAAATTTCTTTTATTGATTTGTAACCGAGTAACATGACCCCTCGACTTACGGTTCGAATAACTGAACCACTACGATTAAATTGGCCGCTGTTAGCTAATTTGAGTACAGAGGCTGTTAAGCTCGGATCCTTTAAAATACTTTTCGACAACGCAACAGAATGCGTACCAGAGAACTTTTCAGGATTGCATAAACTTTGAATACTTTGAGTAAAACTAGGCAAAGAAGTTTGTTGCAAACGTTCGAGCCATGCGCCTAATTTATTGGGGTGTGGAATCATTTTCTTATTATGTTGTATGCTCTTTTCAAGAGAAGCTAAAGCATCAATAGAGATATAATAAGTATAGTACTAAGTTAGTACTATTTTTTACCAATTATCAATCAAGGCAC
>CAYZBK010000008.1:0-18595 GCA_964476655.1 uncultured Kangiella sp.
CAATAAAAAAGGCTAGTAACCGTAAAGTCACTAACCTTTTCTAAGTGGTTGATACACAACCATAATAATGGTGGCCCGGAACAGAATTGAACTGTTGACACAAGGATTTTCAATCCTCTGCTCTACCGACTGAGCTACCAGGCCACTGGTTTTACAAATTCTTAAAGATTCTAATCGTTGCTGTATCTTTAAGAGCGCGCTATTAAACTAGGATCGGGATTTAAAGTCAAGCGTGATGTTGGATATTTTTGAGTGATCACTGTTTTTCCGGCACGTATCCTTCAACTTTGTCGTAATCACCACCAAATAAAAACTTCTCCATTTCACCTTTAAGGTAAGTTCGAGCCTTTGCATCGGCTAAACTTAGGTGTTTTTCGTTGATTAACATGGTTTGATGCTTCATCCATAATTGCCATGCCTCTTGTGAGATATTTTCAATAATCTTTTGTCCGAGTTCCCCCGGAATAGGTGAAAATGCCATTGCTGGGGCTTCTTTTTGTAGTTTTTGACAAAAAACCATGGTGATTACTCTTTAATATTGAAATGTTGGTATAAGAATTTTTTAATCGGTGTGGGTAATGCCACTTCTTTTAATTGATTGATATTATGCCACGCTAGTTGATAACTATCTTCTATTCTGGTGCTTGTTAAGGCTTGATTGTTTTTTATTACTGTAATTTGTAAATGAAAATGGCTAAATGTATGTTTGAATTGCTGAATAATTTTTGTTTGTTCTGTTTGTTCTGTTGTTTGGTTTTGTTCGGGCAAACTCCATAAACCTCCCCATATTCCAGTTGGTGGTCGTTTATTTAATTGAATTTGAGATTGTTTATTTACGATTAAATTTAATGTGGCAAATTTTGTAGGCAGTTTCTTCTTGGGTTTACGATGAGGGTACTCTGCTGTTTTTCCTGCTAGAGCGGCTAAGCAGCTTTTTTGTAGTGGGCAAGACTCACATTGGGGTTTTGAGCGAGAGCATAAGCTGGCTCCTAAATCCATCATCGCTTGGTTAAAGTTGCCGGTGCGGGTTTTAGGTGTGTATTTGCGGCTGAGCTCCCATAACTGCTTGTTTACCTTGCTAACGCCATACCAGCCATTCACTAAAAAGACTCTTGCTAATACTCGTTTAACATTGCCATCTAAAATCGCCTCGGGTTGATCATAAGCTAATGACAAAATTGCGCCAGCAGTTGATTCGCCAATACCGGGTAGTTTGATTAATAATGTTAAATCTTGTGGAAACTGACCGGCATAATCATTGGCTACTATTTTTGCACAAGCATGAAGGTTTCTTGCGCGGGAATAATAACCAAGCCCAGCCCAAAGAAGCAGAACATGATCTAAATTTGCTTTTGCTAAAGCTTCAATGCTTTTAAAGGATTGAAGAAATTTTAAGTAATAAGGTATAACCGTTTTCACTTGAGTTTGTTGTAGCATGATTTCAGAAAGCCAAACTCGATAAGCGGTTTTATTTTTTTGCCAAGGCAAATCTTTACGACCTTGAGAGTCATAAAATTGAAGCATTTTTTTTGCAAAAAGTGGAGGTGTTATCACAAGTTAATTGGGCGTTATGTTGTTCATCAGTGTGGTAAAAAGGATTAAATAATATCGTAATAATACGGAATAAAAATTGATAATGTGATCCACATAATAATTACTAAAGGAACACCTATTCGCATAAAGTCAGAAAAACGGTAACCGCCGGCATTCATTACTAATAAGTTCGTTTTGTAAGCCATGGGTGTGGCATAACTAAAGTTGGCTCCAAATAATACCGAAATCACAAAAGGTTCAGGAGGTAAGCCCAAATGAGCGGCTACGCTAATGGCTATGGGAGTGCCGATAACGGCGGCAGCGTTATTCGAAACGATATTAGTGAGGATTGCAAGTAACAGCATTAGACCGCTTAAAATGAATGCAGGATGCCAGCCGTCTGTGGTATATAAAAAAACTTCGGCTAAATAGTCTGCACCACCTGTTTTTAGCAATGCTTCGCCTAAGGCTAAACTGGCCACTACAATTAATATTACTTGAGTACTTAAAGCTCTACCCGCATCGCCCCAATCTAAACAGCGAGTGATTAATAACAGTAATACACCAACTAATGCACTAATGGCGATAGGCAAAATTCCTACGGCGGCAACACCAACAATGCCTAACATAATGGTTAGTGCTATTGGTGCTTTTGCGGTATGGGGCAAGTCAGTGGTGGCATCTAAGATTAAAAAATCACCGCGAACTTTCATTTCAGCAATTTTTTCACGAGAGCCTTGTACTAATAATATGTCACCAACATGTAATGAAACATTGCCCAATTTTTTAAATAGGTCGACTTCTTTACCTTCTCTGTGTAAAGCCACAGCGACTAACGAATATTGATCAACAAAACGGATGTTTTTTAATGTAGAACCCGCTAATGGAGAACCTGGGGCAACAATCACTTCGACTAATTGTTGATCATCAGCCGTTAATGGATGCTCATCATCAATTTGTTGCTTACCAACAAATAACTTTGCTCCAAGAATGGTTTCATAATCTTTTAAGTTTTCAGCCGTGTCCGACACCCTTACTTTATCACCTGGGCTTAAAATAACATCGGGCATGGGCATAATTCGAATGTCAGAATGATTGCCTGTACGCTGTATTCTATCCACTTTAAGTAAGCCATCTGAATGTTCAATAATTTCTGCTAATGTTTTACCAACAGAAAAGCCATCTTCATCAATGGTTAAATGAGCGGTAAAAATACGAGGTGATTTATCGCTTAACATAGCTTGGCGTTCAGGTAACATTTTAGGGGCGATTAACCATAAATAGACAATGGCAACGCTGCCCGCAACTAACGCCGGTACAGCAAAGTCAAACAGGCCCATACGCGCCATACCTTGTTCTGCGGCAACGGCAACCACTAACAAATTTGTAGATGTGCCAACTGTGGTAGACATGCCGCCCACTAAAGTAGCAAAGCCCATTGGCATGAGTAATCCAGAAGCTGAGGTTTTAGTGCGAACAGCAACACTCATTAAAATTGGCAACATCAATACGACAATTGGCGTGTTATTCATAAAAGCGGACAATACGCCAGCAATAATTAAAGTGATTAACAATGAAAAAACGGGACTAATTCGCCATAATTTTCCGAGTAATCTACCAACGGGTTCTAATGCGCCAGTACGAACTAAGCCTTGCCCTGCAATCATTAAAGCGCAAACAGCAATTAATGCTTCATGACCAAAACCGAAGAAAAAGTCGATAGATTCAATGTGTTCGCCAGCAATTGAAATAAACGGAAAAATTTCAAAACCGACGGCTAAAAGAATTAATACACCAAGGCAGCTGGATTCAAGTCGAATATCATCTCGCCTAAACAAATAGAGTGCGACACCTGTCAGTAATAATACGGCTAATGCATGGTAATTAGGTATGGAAGGAAACATGAAGTAATTAATTCACTCTATTTAGTGTCGGTTTAACTTTCGCTAGATAACTGCTTTTTGAAGCGCAAAGGCTATAAACTAGCATTATTTGATAAATGATCAATGCTTTATTGAAATTAGTTATTGGTTAATTCTAGCCTAGATTGTGTAGCTTGCTATAATTCGACAATATTGTCACATAATTATTTGGTTTAACATTGCAGCATATAAAACGAAAAATTCGAAGTTTTGTCAAAAGAGAAGGTCGAATGACCGCTGGGCAGGCTTTGGCCTACGAATCAATGATGCCGATTTACGGCTTTGAATATCAAAAACAGCTTTTAGATTTTGAGGGGTTGTTTGCTAATAGTCGTCCTGTTAGTGTCGAAATTGGTTTTGGTATGGGGGCGTCACTGGCTCAACAAGCTTTGCGTTATCCAGAACGTAATTTTGTTGGCATTGAAGTGCATCGTCCGGGTGTTGGTGCTTTATTATTAAGAATGAAAGAAAATGAATTAACCAATATTAGAGTGATTTCTCATGATGCTGTTGAGGTATTAAGCGATATGGTGGCGAATGACTCGATTGAATTAGTACAACTGTTCTTTCCTGATCCTTGGCATAAACGTCGTCATCATAAACGGCGTATTGTTAATCATGAATTTGTTGAATTATTATATTCAAAACTCAAACACGATGGCCAATTTCATATGGCAACGGATTGGGAAGACTACGCAAAACATATACTTAAAGTGATGCAAGCCAGCACAGGTTGGTTAAATTGTTCTGCTACGGATGATTATATTCCAAAGCCTGAGGACAGACCGTCAACCAAGTTTCAAAAAAGGGGAGAAGGATTAGGTCATGGAATGTGGGATTTGATGTTTACTAAAACGATAAAAGAATAACGAGATAAATCTTAATGATAAAGCAGTTAACCGTTGATGACTTGGTCAAATTGATTGAACAAGAGAACCCATATGTAATTGATATTCGTGATTTAAACAGTTATTCCAACGGTCATATTGCGGATTCAATAAGAATTGACAATGATAACTTTCAGTCATTTGTAGAAAATGCCGATAAATCACGGCCAATTGTCGTTTGTTGCTATCATGGCCACTCGTCTCAGCAGGTTACCGCTTTAGTACAAAGCTTAGGATTTGTCGGATACAGTTTAATCGGCGGAATGAGCAAATGGTCTAACTCTCAGCCTGTAATCAAAGATTAGCGGTTTATTGCGGATCTTTATTTACCAACTATTAGTAAATTGATTGCTTCATAGAGCGGGTTTTGAGAAAATACGCCCGTTCAAAATACTCACTTACCGTAGAGTACATTAATCTCAGGAGTCTTTATGTCATCTCGTTTTCAGTTAGCTAACGCTATACGTGCACTAAGTATGGATGCCGTTCAAAAGGCTAATTCAGGTCACCCTGGTGCCCCAATGGGTATGGCAGATATTGCACAAGTCGTTTGGGGTGATCACCTTAAGCATAACCCAAGCAACCCAGGTTGGGTTAATCGAGACCGCTTCGTTTTATCGAATGGTCATGGCTCTATGTTAATTTATTCACTATTGCATTTATCAGGTTATGCATTATCAATTGATGATCTTAAAGATTTTCGTCAACTGCATTCTAAAACACCCGGTCATCCAGAACTAGGTTACACACCAGGAGTAGAAACGACCACGGGACCTCTGGGTCAAGGGATTGCAAATGCTGTTGGTATGGCTATCGCAGAAAAAACTCTAGCCGCTCAATTTAATCAACCAAACTTTGAAATTGTTGATCATCAAACTTACACTTTTGTTGGAGATGGCTGTTTGATGGAAGGGATCTCTCATGAAGTTTGTTCGCTTGCTGGAACCTTAGCTTTAGGGAAGTTAAATGTTTTTTATGATGATAATGGTATTTCTATTGATGGCGAAGTGGACGGTTGGTTTACTGATGATACAGTAAAACGCTTTGAAGCATACGGATGGCATGTGGTTGCCAATGTTGATGGTCATGATCCTGCAGCGATAGAAGCCGCAATACAACAAGCAAAAGCAGAAACTCAACGTCCGAGTTTAATTTGTTGCAAAACAACCATTGGTTTTGGATCGCCTAACAAGGGTGGCAAAGAAGATTGTCACGGTGCGCCTTTAGGGGCCGATGAAATTGCATTAGTGAGAGAGAAGCTTGATTGGCCGCATGCGGCTTTTGAAATTCCAGCCGAAATTATGAATGATTGGGATGCTCGTGAAAAAGGTAAATCACTTGAAAGTGACTGGAACGAACAGTTTATTGCTTACACGGAAGCTTTTCCTGAATTAGCGGCAGAATTAACCAGACGATTGAATGGTCGGTTAAACAATGATTTTACTGCGACAGCTAACAGTTATATTGCTGCAACCCAGCAAGCAAATGCGGGCATAGCAACTAGAAAAGCCTCTCAAAATGCGATTCAAGCTTATGCAGGCCAATTACCAGAATTTATTGGTGGTTCAGCCGATTTAGCCGGCTCAAATTTAACCAAGTGGGGCGAATCTAAAGTGATTGATAGCTCTGATGCGAGTGGTAATTATATTAATTACGGTGTACGCGAATTTGGTATGTGCGCAATTATGAATGGTCTTAAGTTGCACGGTGGGTTTATTCCATTTGGCGGCACTTTCTTAATGTTTATGGAATATGCACGTAATGCGATAAGAATGGCGGCTTTAATGAAACAGCAAGTGGTTTATGTGTTTACTCATGATTCCATAGGCTTAGGTGAAGATGGGCCCACTCATCAGCCAGTTGAACAGCTTGCGTCAATGCGTAGTACACCAAATTTAACAAATTGGCGCCCTTGCGATGCAACAGAAACGGCAGTGGCTTGGAAAATGGCGATAGAAAACCAAACGGGCCCAACGGCTTTAATTTTGACACGCCAAGGTTTACCGACTCAACCAAGATCAGAAGCACAGCTGGCCGTTATCGAAAAAGGCGGTTATGTTTTACTGCACGGTACGGATTCACCTGAACTCACAATTATTGCTACCGGATCAGAAGTTGAATTAGCCGTGCAAGCCGCTAATCAATTAAAAGGTTACAACGTACGTGTCGTGTCGATGCCTTGCTGTGAATTGTTTGATGCACAAGACGATGAGTACAAATCACAAGTATTACCTTCAAGTGGTAAGCGAATGTCAGTAGAAGCGGCAACTGGTGCACTTTGGTATAAATATGTTGGCTTAGATGGAAAAGTGATTTCTATGGAATCTTTTGGTGAGTCAGCGCCAGCAGATCAGTTATTTAAAAAGTTTGGTTTTAGTGTCGAAAATATTGTTGAGCAAGCTCAGCAATTATTGTCATAATTGCCCAACATATTATTAGTCAGGTTAATTAGTTTAATGATTGATGGCAGTTCTTATTCATAATTTTAATTATGCGAGAACTGCTTTTTTATTTAAAAAGCTCAAAGATTAATTGCTTTGAAGAGGAAAGATCCATGTCAGTTTTAAGAATGTCAGATTTAGATCTACAAGGTAAACGTGTTCTTATTCGTGAAGATTTGAATGTGCCATTTAAAGACGGAAAAATAACATCTGCCGCTAGAATTCAAGCCGCTTTACCCAGCATTAAATTAGCGTTAGAGAAAGGTGCTAAAGTGATGGTGATGTCTCATCGCGGCCGCCCAACGGAAGGTGAGTTAACAGAGCAAGATTCTATGGCACCCGTGGTTGACTATATAAAACCTCTTATTGATGCGCCAGTTTCTCTTGCTAAAGATTATTTATCTGGAGTGGACGTTGAGCAAGGTGAAGTAGTGATTTTTGAGAATGTTCGTTGTAACCTTGGCGAAAAAGCCAATGACGATGAACTAGCAAAAGCCTATGCGGGATTATGTGATGTGTTTGTTATGGATGCTTTTGGTACCGCACACAGAGCACAAGCCTCAACACACGGTGTTGCAAAATATGCCCCAGTTGCCTGTGCCGGTCCTTTATTAGCGGCTGAGTTAGATGCCTTGGGAAAAGCATTAGATAAACCCGCAAGACCAATGGTTGCTATTGTCGGTGGTTCTAAAGTTTCCACTAAATTAACTGTTCTTAAATCGTTATCTAATATTGTTGATCAGTTAATTGTTGGTGGCGGTATTGCTAATACTTTTATTGCATCAGAAGGTCATTCGGTTGGCAAATCTTTGGTTGAAATGAAACTTATTGGTGATGCAAAAGAACTCTCTGAAGCTGCGATTAAAAATAATGGTGAAATACCTAAAACGATTGATGTTGTGGTAGGCAAAGAGTTTTCAGAATCGACCACGGCAACATTAAAAAAAGTGACTGAGGTTTCTGAGGACGATATGATTTTTGACATTGGCCCTGAAACCACCGATTATTTGTGTGATATTTTGAGCAAAGCGGGAACGATTGTTTGGAATGGACCTGTGGGTGTTTTTGAGTTTGAACAGTTTTCTGCGGGCACAAAAAAAATAGCGCATGCTATTGCTAATAGCTCAGCATTTTCTATTGCTGGCGGTGGCGATACTTTAGCGGCTGTTGATGAGTTTGGAATTGCAGATAAAATTTCTTATATTTCTACCGGTGGTGGCGCTTTTCTTGAATTTTTAGAAGGAAAAAAATTACCTGCAGTTGAAATTCTTGAGAGTCGAGCCAAAAATTAATTTTGAGAGTATTGTTATTAAAAAGAGTTTTCAAAACTAACGTTGGAAATTTTGATGGAAAATATTAGTCTTTTAATTGATCTCGAATAGCTGTAAAAGAGTCAATATTTTCAAAAAATATTTCTACTAAATCCGGATCAAAATGTTGCCCACTTTGTGCTTTAAGTAGATTCCAAATATCATTATCTTTCCAAGCCTTTTTATAACAGCGTTCACTTCCAAGCGCATCAAAGACATCACAAATAGCGAGTATGCGACCAAAAATTGGGATGTTTTGACCTTTTAAGTTTTTTGGATAACCACTGCCGTCAAATTTTTCATGATGTGAAAGTGCAACTGACGCTGCCGCTTGCAAAATAGGTCTTTTAGAAAACTTAAGCATGTCATAACCAATTTCTGCATGGGTTTTCATGACTTCCCATTCTTGCGCATTAAGCTTGCCAGGTTTATTTAAAATTGAATCGGGAATGCCCACTTTTCCAATATCGTGCATTGGAGAGGCTTCGCGTAATAAAGCCGCATCCGATTCTGAAAGGCCATATTTTTTGGCAAAAATATAACAATACTCCGCAACTCGTTTTACATGATTACCCGTTTCTCTTGAACGAGTTTCGCCAATAGCACCCATGGTAAAAACAACTTCCCGTTGTGTGGCTTCAATTTCTTCTGTAAGAAATTGAACTTTCTTTTCTAGATTTGATTCATAGTCTTTTAGTTTAATATGTGTTTCAACACGAGCCAATAACTCACGCGAATTAAATGGTTTAGTGACATAATCAATACCACCACTATCAAAGCCTTTAATAATACTTTCTTTATCAGTTTTTGCGGTTAGAAATATAATCGGTGTGTGTTCGCCGTTTTTGAGTGTTTTTATTTTTCGACAAGTTTGATAACCATCTAATGCAGGCATCATTACATCTAACAATATTAAGTCGTATTCGTGGTCTTTAATAGCGGCAATTGCCTTTTCACCTGATGTAGCAAAAGCAATATCATAATTAACATTTTGTAGTTTAGATGCAACTAGTTGAATGTTTTTACTAGTATCATCGACAATGAGAATTTTTGCTTTTTTGTCATCCATGAGAATCTTCTTTTTGACTAAATTGAATTTCTGCATCACTAATAATCGTGAGATATTGAGGCAAAATTAATTCAATTTTTTCGATATCAAATAATTGTGTCGCGGAAATTAGTGCGCTTGCGAATTTTGTAATTGAAGGATCTTTTATTAGTTCTATATTGGATGTTAAGTCATTAATAAAAAAATCAATTTTATTAATCATACCGCTTGATACGGCTTGCTGATAACTCGATAGCTTGATGATATTGAGTTGCTTAATATGCGCTAGTATTTCTTCGGTTGTTGAATGACTAAATGGTAATGTTTTTTTTATTTTATCTGTTTTATTTTCCAAAATATTTTTAGTTTGTCTTTCATAATCTAAAAATTGTTTAAGCGAGTCAATAATTTCAAATTTGCGAACAGGTTTATAGAGAAAGTCATTAAATCGCCCTTGATTATGAATGTTTTCATCTGATTTAGAAACCGAAGCAGTTAAAGCAATAATTGGTATCTGTTTTAAGTTATTATCATTTTTTATTAAATTAGTGGCTTCAATACCGTTCATAATTGGCATTCTAATGTCCATGATAATTAAATCGGGTTGGTGTTGTTTTGCCATAGCAACAGCTTGCTGACCATTTTCCGCTTCTAAATAAGAGAAGTTACTTTTATTGAGTTGTTCAATAACCAATGTTCGGTTAGGTTTTATATCATCAACAATAAGAATAGTGGCAGGTTTAAATGTAATGTCATTTGATTCTTTATCATATTCATATTGAACACTCGTGGAAGATACAAAAATATTATTTAGCTGTAAAGTAAATGTGGAGCCCTTACCTAATGTACTTTGTACCAAGATACTACCATTCATAATTTTAGCGAGATTATTGCAAATAGTTAACCCAAGACCTGTTCCTCCAAATTGAGTATTGCTTTGTCCTTTATGTTGTACAAATTGGTCAAAGATATTCTCAATTTGATCCTCACTAATACCAATGCCGCTATCTTGTACAGAAAAACTAATATCAACGCTGCTTTTTGATTCTGAATTTTCGGAAGTACTTTTTTCAAACTTTATTTGTTTAACAAAAACTCGAATAAAACCTGATTGGGTAAATTTAATAGCATTACCAATTAAGTTAAACAATATTTGTCGAATTCTTGTTTGATCAATAATGAGTGCTTTAGGTAGTTCTTGATCGATAATAATTTCAAAGTCTAAATCTTTATTTTTAATTGATTGTGAAAATATTTTTTCAATGTCTAGAATGAATGAGTAAGTATCAACAGACTCATATTCTAATAATAATTTTCCAGCTTCAATTTTAGATAAATCTAATACATCGTTAATAATTGTCATTAAACCTCTGGCACCAGATTGTATTGAAGTGACATAAGCCATTTGTTTATTTTCAAGTTTGCTATCAACTAAAAGTTCAGTAAATCCCATAACAGCATTCATTGGTGTGCGAATTTCATGACTCATATTGGCTAAAAAATCTGATTTTGCACGACTAGCATCTTCTGCTTTTTCTTTTGAAATAATTAATTCTTTATTAATTTTACTAAGTTGCTCTGTTCTTTTTTCAACTTTAAATTCTAATTTGTCATTCGCTTCTTCTAAGGCTTTTTGGGAAACTAGTCGTTGAGTTATATCTCTAGCAAAAGCTAAAATTCGACTGTCATTATCTAAATCAAAACGACCAAAATGAATTTCAACAGGTAATAATTGACCATTTTTTTTCTTAAATTCTGTATTTATTGTAATAGACTCATCAACTTTTAATTTTTTCCATAGCGCTTCGATATCACTATCGTCATTGTCATAAATATCACTAATAGACAATTTAAGAAGTTGTTGAGATGAATATTCAAGTGAATTGCAGGCGCTAGGATTAACTTGTAATATTTTTCCATTAAGGTTAAACAAATAGACTGAATCAACGGCTTGTTCGATGAGTGTTTGAAAACGTTTTTCGCTCTGTATTAAAGCTTTTTCTCTTTTTTCAACTTGCACTAGCATATTATTAAAATCTGTGGCGAGATCACCTAACTCATCATTTGATACAACTTTAGCCCTTAATGAATAATCTTTATTTTTAGATATTTTTCTAGCTACACTGGCAAGCAGTATTAATGGATAAGAAATAACACTCTGCATGTAAGATGCTAGTAAATATGCCGCTAATCCAATAATAATCAGAGTGACAGCTAGTGAATAGAGCATGCGGTTCATTGCATGATTAAGTGAGCTATAATCTGAGCGAACATAAAGCGTACCCACTTTTTGAGAGCCAATCAAAATAGGTTTTTTAATTTCTAGATAATCGGAATTAAATTTATATTGGTCAAAATTAAGTAATGATTTTGCATAACTATTTTTTGTTTGAGTGATTAAGGATGAACTGGCAAATATTTTTCCGTTAGCATCAAAAATAATGGCCAAGATAATTGATTTTTTATTTGATAAAGACGATAAGATTTTTCGTGTATCAATTTTGTCTTCGAATGCAATTGCCGTTTTAACATTTTCTGCAATAATTTCAGTTAATGTAGATAAGTCATCGTGCATATTATTGCGTATTTCTGCTTTATGAAAAATTAGCATGCTAATGCCCGCTGTCAATATGCCAATAGAACTAACAATCATAATGATTAATTTAAGTTTAGATTTTATTGAAAAACTAGAAAATAAACGCCAGATTAAATTCTTATGCAGTGAACGGGATAATTTACTGATAGCTTTGGAGAAAATCATCCTTCTTCTCCACTTACTTTGTAGGCCAAGCGTAATAAGCCAGAGCTAAAGCTTAAGCCAACCTGCTTTGCCAACTGTCGATTAACACTAAAAACCAATCGGTTATTTTTATTGTCTAAGTTAATCATTGTTTTTTGTGATTGATAGTTATTAATTTCACTTATAGTAAGAACGGGTAAATTGGCGACTTTATTTAAAAGCTTGGATATAGCTTTTGGATTTTCTAATAGAATGATTAATACATCACAGGATTTAATATCTTCTTTGAGGACATTTCTAGTGAGGTATTTAACTTCTAATGAGCGACCATGAATGCCGGAGTTAGGGTATTGTTTAAATATATCTGAATAAGGATCTTTGCCTGCGGCGCAAAGAAGAAAATATTTTTTCTGAGGGGTCAGTTGATTCTCTGGCCAGCGAGTGAAAGCAATAAAATTAGTAATAAATCCAGCTTTTACTTGTTTCACATCAAATTTAGGTTGTGAGAGCGCCTGCATTGAAATTAGACTGATGCAACAGGCAATGATTAAAGAGCGGAACTTTTTTATCATTTTTACTTTATTAATAATTAAATGAATATTTTCGTTGTGGTGTTTTAAGCTAAAGTATAGACATAATAGTCTGTAAATGTGGTATTTTTTGGTTTTTTAGTCTTTCTACGAGTACATCATAACGTAGAATAAACTATTCAATCGCCTAAGAGTAATAATTAAAGTAAAATGTATCGCTCCATAAGAATTAAAATAGTTTAATTCTAGGAAGATCAGGATATTAAAAAGATTATGAAAAAAACATTTGAACTAAGTCACCCTAAAAAAACGTTGCCTCGTTTAATCGAAGCCGCTAAGCACGAAATTAAAAAATATTTGAAAAGAGAACGAAGAAAAACACTACCTGCTGGTGTGGCGTTTTGGGATTTCGATTGCAAGTTTGGAACGTCAGAATCAACCGCTACAGTGATTCATCTTTCTACAATTAATCAATGTATTGATGAAGTAGAAAAAGAGCAACACAGCTCTTTTTACATTGAAATTTTGGCAAAACCTGGCACTGCAAGTAAATCTTAAGCGAGTTAAGCACTCAATTAAATCTCTAGCACTTAAAATCTAGCTGCCGCCATGATTCATAAACGAATATTGCGACGCTGTTCGACAAATTTAAACTCCGGCTGTTTTCTGCCATTGGCAAACGTAAAATGTGTTGATGGGGTAAGCTATCTAATATTTCACTAGGAAGCCCGCGAGTTTCTGGACCAAATATTAGGTAATCCCCTTTTTGATAACTGGCTTCGGTGTGTTTTCGTGTTCCTTTGGTAGAGCAAGCATAGAGATTGGTCGGTGATTCTTTTTCCATAAATGATTGAAAGTTCTTATGGGTCTTTAAATTCGCAAATTCATGATAATCAAGACCGGCTCGTCTTAAGCGTTTATCATCAAATTCAAACCCGCAAGGTTCAATTAAATGTAAGTGGAAGCCAGTATTGGCACAAAGCCTAATAATATTTCCAGTATTTGGTGGTATTTCAGGTTCAAATAAGACGATGTTAAGCATTTGATTTGTCAAAGATTGATGAAATTATGTGACTAATTTTATCATAGAATTAATAATATGATTTTATTCTTGCTAGCTAATTTATTATGAGATGCTATTTTTAGTAGTAGAAGAAAATATGCAATATCATCATTGGTGTGAAATAAACTGAATTTATGAATATTATTACTTGCCCAGAATTCACTAATTTAGATCGTGAAATCATTTATGATTTCAAAAATTGTCTAATCGAAAATGTTGAAGATATTGAATTTTGCATATCAAAATTAGATACAAATGAAGATCCTGATTTAATTGATGAACTTTTTAGAGCAATGCATTCGTTAAAAGGTAACTGCCGAATGGTACTGTTGCTACCATTTGTTTACATTACTCACGAGTTAGAAGAGATTGTTTCAGAAATGCGTGATGATCAACGCCATTATCATCACCTTTATGGAAGCATATTTATTTCTGTTATTACCATTATTGAAAAAATGACCATCCAGCTTATTGAGCAGGCTGAATGCAGTGGAGAGATGCTAGAAAAACTAGATGTAATGATTAAAAAGGTAAGAAATGCAAAAGCCAATGCAACAAGTGATGATTTGATAGCGGCTGAGGAGGTTTTGTCGGAGCTAATTGTATTGCAAGAAGCTCCATTAGCTCCGTCTGAAATGGCAGTACAAGAACCAGTTAGCCCACCACCAGAGAGACTAGATAATATAAGTGCAGAGACGGCTATTGAGAAACCAATACAAAATAGAGCGCCTATAGTCGAAAGTAACAGTAATTTACTCTTTTTCCAAAAATTATCAAAACAATTAGATAATTTAAGTATTTATCGTCACGGAAGAACTCAAGAAGTATTAGAACTTTGCTTGGCGTTAAATGAAAAGTTACGAGAAGTTGTTGATGAGAAACAGTTGACGGCGGCAGCTTATATTCACGATTTTGGTATGGCTTTTGTATCGGCAGTAATTCTAAACAAACAACAAAAACTTTCTAAAGAAGAACTTACCATTATTCATGAGCATGTAAATCATGGTAGAGATTTGTTGATTAACGTTGATGGTTGGCAGCAAGCGGCAATTATTGTTGAGCAACATCACGAGCGATATGATGGTACGGGTTACCCTAATGGATTGAAGGAAAATGAGATTAATCCTGGCGCGGTAATGCTCGCATTAGCCGATACTTATTGTGCGATCACTAATGAGCGCAGTGATCGTTCGTATAAAAAAGTCTATTTAGTGCGGTAACATTAATCAATGGAGAGAGCGGCAAACAATTTGATGAGTATTATGTTGAGCAATTTAATCAAATTATTCGTCAACTCTATATTAACCCTTAGTGCCTAGCATTTAATTTTTTAACGGATCTAATGAGGCTATCAGCAAAAAGAAATAATGTTAAACCAATCAAAACCAAACCTGCCCCAATAATTAATTTAAACGTTATTAGCTCATCATTAAACAGCCAACCAATAAAAATAGCGAAAATAGGTGCCGCTAAAGTGATTAAAGCGACTTTACTTGCGGGTAATTTTTGCAGCACATAAAAATATGCGACAAAACCAACTAATGAACCAAGCACGCCTAGATAAAGGATTGCCAATAGCGAGCGAGTCTGCCATTGATGAATTGGCAAAGTTCCATCTAAGAAAATCCATGCCAAAGTAAAAACAGGTATACTAAAAATTAGTGCGCCTACAGTTGTAGATAGTGGGTTAATATTAATCTTTACGGTTTTAACTAATACACTGCTTAAGGCAAAAACTGTTACAGCAATAAATATATATACAAAACCTGGCCAGCTTTCTTGTTCTAACAATAGCCCATCATAACTCACTAAAGTTAATCCAGTAAGTGCAATACCCATAGCAATTTTGGTAATTAAATTGAATTTCTTTTCGCCCAAAATTGGTGATGCAAACAAGCCAGAAACAATTGGCAAAAAGCCGTACATTAAAGAAATAACTCCTGAGCTTAGGTAGTTCGCAGATAAATAGGTTAATAACATACCGACAGAAATGCCTAAACTAGAATATATATACAATCGAATAGCATCACGGCTGATAGGAAATTTCACCTTTCCAATATAAATAATAATAAGACCAAGCACCAGAGCAATAAGCATACGCAATAACGCCGCCATTGTTGGGTGTACAGACTCATTACTCCAAATAATGCCAAGGGGTGTGGTTGACCAAATAATAATGACCAACAAATAAGCGGCGGAGACTGACGCGTTCATAAAATAGCTAATTATATAATGTGAATTGTTAATAGATGACTTTAGCTTAACTGAATAAATAATTGAAAAGCATTTTAGTTATAAGGATAAATAATCGAGTGGAGAGATTACTTTTGTTGATTAGAATTATTAGTGATAAGATTATTTCAGAAATAATAAGGGTTACTGCCAAACATTTTTCAAATGAATTAGTTGCTACAGATATTTCGCAGATATATTTACGCCCTTTAATAAACGGCTAAATTTTTTGCTTTCTAGTTAAAGTATTCCTTCCCCAGCCTAAATAACTGGCTGCTTCGGCTTTCTTTCCAGCAGAGATTTCAAGCGCTACCTGAATTAATAGTTGTTCAATCTCATGTTGTATTGAGATAAGAATATTTTTATCGCCATCACTAAAACGATTTTTTAACTGATTAGTTAGTGATTTTTGCCATTGCTGTTCTTTCATTTTTATATTCGATAGTTCCTGAGGCAAATCAGCGGGGGTGATATATTGACTATTAGCCATCACGGATAACCATCGACAAGTATTTTCTAGTTGTCGTACATTGCCTGGCCAATCAAATTTTTTCATTTGTTGAATGGCACCATCTGATATTTGAATAATTGCTTCGTCAATTTCTTCAGAAATTTTACTAAGGAAAAAATGTGCTAAAAGAGGGATATCATCCGCCCTTTCTCTCAGTGGTGGTAATTCAAGAGGAATAACATTGAGTCGATGATAAAGATCATCTCTAAACTCACCGTTGTTTACTTTGTCTAATAGATTTTGATGAGTCGCTGCAATAATTCTTACGTTAACTGAAATTGGTTGATTTGAACCCAAACGATAAAAAGTACCCTCCGACAAGACTCTTAACAAACGCGTTTGTGTTTCTAGTGGCATATCGCCTATTTCATCTAAAAATAAAGTTCCTTGATCGGCTTGTTCAAATCGCCCTAAATATCTCGCAAAAGCGCCAGTAAATGATCCCTTTTCATGACCAAATAATTCTGATTCAATTAAATCTTTGGGAATGGCGGCCATATTCAATGCAATAAATGGTTTGTTACTTCTGGGACTATGCTGATGAAGTGCATGAGCAACTAATTCTTTTCCAGTGCCTGATTCACCTTTTATTAATACACTAACATGAGAAGTAGAAAGGCGACCAATTGCTCGATATAAATTTTGCATCGCTGGTGCTTCACCAATAATTGAAAATTTATTTTTTATAGTTTTTTGTTCTGTTTTTTGTTCTTGTTTTTTAGGCATTAGAGCCCGTTCTACAATTTCATTGACTTCATCAAGTTCAAAAGGTTTTGGCAAATATTCAAAAGCACCTTTGGTGTAGGCGGTAACAGCACTATCCAAATCAGAGTGTGCGGTCATTATGATTACCGGTAATTTAGGAAAATATTGTTTGCAATGTTCAAGTAATTGTATACCCGATGTGCCAGGCATTCTGACATCGCTAATGAGCAAATCAAACTGGCTTGACTGCAAAAATTTTAATGCGTCATCTGCGTTTGATGCTTGAGTCACATGCAAACCTAAGTCAGTTAAAGTTTCGTTAAGTACCCATCGAATACTGTCATCATCATCGACTAAAAGTACTTTTTTTTGATTAAATATTTCGTTCATAAAATTCCTGTATCTCGAATAATAGGTATATACAAGCTAAAACAAGTTTTGCCAAAATGGCTTTCTACTTCAATAATTCCCTGATGCCTTTGTACTAAACTTTGCGCAATACTTAGACCCAACCCACTTGATTGTTTGCCGCTAATTGTCGGGAAAAATATATCGTTGATAATTTCTTCAGGTATTCCGATACCATTATCCTGAACATCAATTCTTAAAACCTGCCGATGTTGAGTTTGTCCAATGTTATGCTGATGCATCATGCGAGTGCTTAAGATTAAACAGCCTTGATGCTTATCAGATGGTTCAAGTGCTTGGATTGCCTCGGCAGCATTCTTAATTAAATTAAGCAAAGCTTGCTGAATTTGGTTTGGAGAAATATTGATATCAGGCAAGCTAGGATCATAATCTTTAATTACTTTTATGGGATTTTTGTTTTGTAAAAGAACAACTTCCAAAGCGTCTTCAATGATTCGGTGAGGATTCACTTGTTGAGAAGGTTCAGGCATCGCCGGCATTAATAATCTATCAACTAACGCTCCTAAACGATTTGTTTCACGAATAATTATTTGAGAATATTTTTGCGGAAAATCTTTTGGTAATTTTCTCTCTAATAATTGTGCGGCTCCTTTAATACCTCCTAAAGGATTTTTAATTTCATGTGCAAGACTTCTAATAAGATGTTCACTCACACGAGATTGTTGTTGCAACTGTAAGTCTTTACGAATATTTTGATGGTGAGTATTAATTTGAAGCTCAAGTATTAATCCGTTTTTTGCATTGCTAACATCGACATCCGTTTGATAAGTGGTCATCATTAAATTGGCTCTGATAATGCCGGTCGCTACTTTTAACTCAATATCTTCTATAAAGGCTGAGCGTTCCTGCGATTGAAAACTTTTAAATAAATCGGGAGAGAGTTCACTTTTAACTAACTCAAAAAAAGTTTCATTTTCTAATTGGCGATTAGAAAACCCCAGCATTTGCTCAGCAGCATGATTAATTTGTTGAATACGATTGTCATTATCAAGTCGAATGATTGCGGTACTAAGTTGATTAATGTCGAGATTTGCCATGAAAGTAATGTTGAATGCAGGAGATAAATACAGATAGGCATTGTACTCTATATATAAGTGCGTCGCACAGTTTTGGTGCGTATATTCGTATTTATACACGGAAGGAGTATTATAAAATTAAATAAGAGGTCCTGTAGTTCCCGAGTTGAGGTTAATTAATTACTTTTTAATAATGTTTCAAAAATTCAGCTAGTCTATTATCATTCA